>CAYFXZ010000001.1:0-84015 GCA_964347245.1 uncultured Candidatus Bathyarchaeia archaeon
GAAAATGAAGTTGAGTGGGCCGGGCCGGACTTGAACCGGCGACCTTTGGCTCGTAAAGCCCCAGATTTACAGTTTGAGGATCAGAAGGGACTGCTTGGGAGGTTTTATGATTTTCAGATTGTTGATTTGAGGAGGGCTAAGAGGACTGCGTATGAGAAAGTGTGGTTTATCAGAAAACTGCTAAAGACTATTGGAAAGAACCCAAATGAGATCACAAAAGAAGACCTGAGAACATTCTTGAAGACATTAGAAGATTACAGTGCAGCCTATTACAAGAATGCGTTAAAAACCCAATATGCTTAGCAAAAGCCTAAAAGAAAAAATGGAAAAAGGTCGCGGTTGGCAACAAAATGAACCATGACTGCTTTCGTTGAGATCGGCATAAATATTGAATGGAAAGAATCTTAGTAATCGATTCATTTAAAACAAATCTACACTTGAAAAAAAACTAATGCAAAAATTTTTAATCTGAGCTGATCTACAATATCTGAACATAGGTGAAATTGGCATTAGCGATTTTTTTCTGAGTTTTGCAGCTCATGCACATACAAAGAGCGACTTGACAATCGATCCAAATAGCGAGATAGAATCAAGAAAGACAAACACCATCGAGGAAGCCCAGAGATTAACAGAAAACGTTCTTGATAAACTCGAAAAAGACGTTTCTGACGCTGGGTATGATCTGAAGGACATTAAGCTCCTAATTCTATATCAGAGTTACAGGGGTCAAACTCAAAAGGAAGATCGACTCATATGCGAAGAAATTTTGAACACCATAACAGAGAGATTCAAAGGACGCACAGCTCCAAACAAGCTCAGGTTGATTGGTCATACTACTGCCGGAGAGATAGAAAACGAAGATCTTGTCTTGAAGGAAATTACAGGAATTGGCTACAATGGACTGTCACTTCTGGCTTTGGTGACCAATCTCCCTATCGGCATTGGAAGAACATGGGGTCTAAAATCAGAGACTGAATCCGCAGAACAAGGTAGAGAAATGGTTCATGATGCTTGGGTTGATTTTAATCAGAAAGTTGATAGAAAGGAACACAGTCAAAGCAGCAAGACTCTATGCGTGTTGGCGGGTGTTGGCGCTAGTATTCCTTGGCAGAACCATTTCTTAGCCGAAGGGATCGCAGGCTTCATGGGTTGCACGCGGGAAGCAAGAATAGCGAATGTAATGGGTGGACTTAGTGCTGATGGCATCATTGGAAGAACGATTTATCAGTTTTATGGCAAGATCGGCAGGAAATCTGAATTAGGAATCCTGGAAGGAGAGGCCGTATGCGCCCTAATACCAAATTTGTCCGAGCCTTCCATTGGTGCTGATACAGCACCAATCCAGCGAATTGGAAGATCACACGTTTTTCATTTTGACCCTAAAGGAAAACCGCAGTTCACTTATGTAAAAAGTATTGGCAATAAGGACCCCCGTGAGGTATACGCAAAAACAATATACAAAAACGAGGCCCAGATTTCCCGCAAAATTGGTTTGCCAGTACTTGATGAAAAGATGCTGTTCGGAATCATTTCTGAATTCGATCCTTTAGCGTTTCATCCAGTCTGTGGGAAATACGCCTTGGCATTTCCTTTTGGCAACTATGCTCCCGCAATCCCAATAAGAACAATTGGGAAGAATCTCATACTTCAACGTCCAGTCAGATGTTACGAGCCTAAAATGTCGGGTTACATCGTTCAAGTCGATTGTGAAAAGGTCCAAAAAGGAGCTTGCAACGTGTATAATATGTTAAGGGAGAACAGAGGTTTTGCTGAGAATGATGTCACTCTGCTTTTTCCTTGTATTCTTCGACGGATGAGTGAAATATTAGCTGGTTGCACAGCAAAGAACGAACCTAAAATTTTGAAGGAGGCATTGTCATCAACCCAAGTGATGGGTTTTTTGGGATATGGGGAGATATCTTTTACGCATCTTCTCCAAGAACCTTATGTGTGGAGTTATAGTTGTTGGGGGATCACACTTCGCGGCGTGGGAGCAACAAGAAAAGCACATGGAAGAATTCTGCCGGAACGGACAGCCACTGGCTCTTCAGACCTCGACGGCTTATTGCTAGGGGGAATCCCAAAAAACTATGCTGTGGTCTTGACAGGATCTCCAAGCGACGAACGAGCACACCTATTAAGAAACTTCCTAGAAGCTGGAACCAATAATGATGAAATTGTGTTTTATGTAACCACAGAAGCAGATAACCTTGGCAATCTCTTAGAAAACACGAACTTCCACCTGTTCTTGTGCAATCCTAAACCTAAAACCAAAGTACCAGACCTACCGAATGTCACCAGACTTAAAAGCACAACCGACCTAACAAACCTCAACATATCGCTTGTAAAAGCTTACCGGAACATTGACCAGTCGAAGAAAAAACGGATCTGTGTTGAAACCGTTTCGAATGTTCTGCTGAATTATGAAGCCAAAGCCACGTGCAAGTGGATTTTAGAGTTAACAACCGATCTAAGTTCTAAAGGGTTCACTATGCTAGCGGTTTTGGATCCAAACATGCATCCACCCGACCAAGCAAACGCGGTGATTAACTCGTTTGATGGGGAAATCAGCATAGCGCAGACTGAAGATTCCACAGAATGCAGGAAATCTCTGCGAGTTAGGAGATTGAAGAATCAGGAATACCTTAAGAACCCAGCATGCATGACGACATAGGCTGCAATAAAGAATTTCTCTCCATTTGGAGATCATTAACTCAGAAAGATGATGAGAAAAGCTGAATTACAAGTTTAAAAAGATTGATTTTTACATTTTTTTCTAAGTTAGAAATTTAGAAATTTAGAAATTCCAAAACCAGAATTTTTGTCTAAAATGGAATATGTTGAAAATTGTAAATTTAGGAAATTAGGGGAACGAAAGACCAAACATATAACATAGAATTTCCCTCTGCATGCCCGCGGGTGCATTCACAATGAGAAACAAAAGAAATGTAGTGCTATCAGTTTATAAGCAGGAGCATATATGCTAGGTGTAACGTGTAGAAAGCGATTTTTGCACAGCAATAAATAGTAGGAGTTGAAATAGCGAATGTCTTATGGTAACAGAGAGATGCACAAGGCAGTCTGCGCTGATTGTAAGCAAGAATGTGAAGTTCCATTCAAGCCTGACGGAACCAGGCCAGTTTACTGCCGAGAATGTTACAGAAAAAGAAGACCACCTAGAAGATACTAGGTAGACTTCAATAACGAATTAAAGTTCATTTCTTCAATTGTTTTTTCCATTTTTTCTTCTATGTCAGAAATTTTGAAATTAGAAAATCATTGCCTTCTAAAAAGACCAAACATATAACAGAGAACTTCTATTTGTGCCCGCGCGGATGCATTCGCAATGTCAAATAAGCGAAATATAGTATTATATTTAGATAAGGAACTTGTTGAAAAGTCGAAGAAACTCGGCTTCAATCTCAGTAAAACGTTTGAAAACCACTTAAAAAAGCTAATAACACAATTCTCAGCGTGTAATTCAGCAAATAACTTCTATTCAACAAGCAAAAATGGTGGATGGTGGGCCGGGCCGGACTTGAACCGGCGACCTTTGGCTCGTAAAGCCAATGTCCTAACCAAGCTAGACGACCGGCCCAACTCTTATTCTTCTGATTAAGTTTGCTTTGCTAAGTTTTAATTTTTCGTTTTGAAAACCTTTGTCAGTTAAGCTTTCGGAGCCGATTTTAGCTGCATTAAAACTTTTTCAATGATTTCAACAGGGTTCTCAAACTGGTCAAGTTTAGTCGTCACTTCAACCCTTTTGCCCAAGTGTTTCTCAGAGAATTGCAGCACCTCTTGTGGATTACACATGAAGATGGGGAAGCCTTTGTCTGCTAGATAAGTATTAACGTATGTTCGGCCAAACTCGGATGCCACAATGCTTGGAACCCCCTGAAGGGCAGCCTCTCTCGCTATGGTACCGCCTGCACTCACCACCAAATCGGCGCTTGCAACTAAACGCGCCGAATCCACAAATTCTTCCTCACTACTGTAACGTTTAAGAAGAAGCACATCCCCAATCGACTCAAGTTTCCTAACCATTTCTAATGTACGGTCAGTTGTTTCAACTGCGTAAGCAGCTTTTTTTTCTACCTCCCGAACAACTACAAGAGGCGTCTTAAACTTAGAGCGTTTTAGCGGTTTCAAATCTTTGATCCATGCAACCTCATCCACACCCTTAAACCGAACGATTTTATCTGGACCATATTTTCTAAGAAATCGGTTTGGCAACGCCTCTGAAACAACGACCGTATCCGCGAAGGGTATTGTTAGTTTATTTACTGCCTTAGCATGCGGCGTGTCTGCCGTCAAAATTATTGGAATCCCCAAGCCGAATGCGGTCCTGCACAGCTCAACAGACTGATGAGCAACTGCTATGTCCGGCGGTTCATCCTTGAACATTTTAGAGAATTGTATGATGCGACTGGCGCTTTCTTCTAGTCTTGAAGAAAGACTGGAAGGATCATATTTTCCAACCACCATTGGTTTTTCTCCAAGGATGCGAGCTAAACCTATCGTGTCAGGATGTTCCCTTGTGGTGAATATTACTCTGTGACCAGATTTTCTAAGTCTCTTAGCTATAGCAACACCATATCTAATATGCTTCCCAGTGCAGGCATCGTACCAGACATTCACCGCCATTACTCACCTTTCATCCTTTTTTGCTCTGATGAACGACTCGCGTTTAGCCTCGTACTCTTCCCGAGTCATGGCTTCCTTTGCTGGAACCCCCAGCAAAACCTTTCCAGGTGGGACGTTTTTTGTTACAACACTTCCGCCGCCGATGACGGAATTCTTCCCCAAAATGACGCCGGGCAACACTGTGACTCCTCCACCTACAATCACGTTATCCTTCACTTCAGGAGACGAAAGTAATTCGCTCTTAGGATATTTATCATTGAGAAGCGAACTGTTAGGAGCGATAAACACGCTATCGCCGAGTATGCACTCATTTGAAACCGTCACATGTGCCTGTATGTTGCAATTTTTACCTATAACCACGTTCTTGCCTATATCAACAAAGCTGCCGATGCATGTACCATCGCCGATTTTCGTGTTGTCACCTATCACGACATAATTCCAAATAACAACGTCTTTACCAAATTGCACGTTTGCCCCAATTATTACTCCTTTTCCAATTTTTGGCCGCTGCATACTCTTCTATTTGGCAATTCAACGTTTAAATAGTTTAAAAATTTACTTAGTTTTTTTGTTAGAGGCAGAGAGTAGATTGACTATGGAAACAGTTATTGTGTTGGGTTTAGGAGAAATCGGTCAAGCTTTGTTCGAACTTTTAAAAGAAAAAAAAAGTTTCACCGTTTATGGATTAGATTTAGATGAAGCAAAAATGCGTGCAACACGCCAAGACCTGGTTAAGCTGCCCGAAAAAATTGATACAATGCACATTTGTCTTCCATGTAAAGACCAGTCCAACTTTATAGCCGCTGTCACCAGTTACGCAAAACAGTTCAAGCCAAATTTAATCATAATTAACAGCACTGTTCCTCCGGGAACAACAAAAGAAATTCAAAGAAACTGCAAGTCCCTCGTGGCGCACTCACCAGTACGTGGAGTACATCAAAGTCTTGAGCACATGAAGTGGGAAATAAAACGATGGACTAAATACGTTGGCGGAGTTGACGTGAAAGGAGCTGAAGCCGCGTGTGAACATTTTGAAAAAATTGGAATAAAAGTGAAAGCGCTTAAAAGTTGTGCAGAAACTGAACTGGCTAAACTTTTTGAAACAACCTACCGTGCTTGGATGATTACTTGCTTCCAAGAAATGCATAGAATCTCCAGAACCTTTGAAGCCGAATTCGACGACGCAGTCGCCTTCCTTGAAGATACACACCGCGTCAGATTAGATAGGCCAATTATGTTTCCAGACGTTATAGGTGGCCACTGTTTAGTGCCAAACACGGAGTTACTGCTAAAGGTTTATGATTCGAAGTTTTTACGTTTGATTTTGGAATCTAACGAAAAGCGAAAGAAAGAAATTAAAGATGCGTATATTCGGAAAGAAGTTGACAAAGTCAGAAAGCGCTCCGAAATGTTTCAAAAAGATCTAATGAAAATCTGGAATAAGTAGCAGTAGAACTCTACGAAGTCTCTGATTTTGTTTTAAATTTTGATGCTTCTAAAAGGCCTTTTATGTAGTAAAATCGGATTAAAGGATGAATATAAGTTATAGTGGGTTCTTTGGTTTTAAATGCAATGAATAAGCCTGTGAAAGGTGAAATGCAAAACCTGAAGAGTATGCCATTCTTTGTAATTGGAGGCTGCCGATTTGTTACGCTTTCTATTCTTTCCCATATATCATATAACTGTGTGGCATACCAGTATTGATGTTGCAACTCCTGTTTTAATCCCTGTCTCAAGTGGACAGACTGAACGGCATAATTGACGACCCAATGGTAATTTGCTTGCTCAATTTTGTAAGCCAAAACTGCATCAACACCAGCGTTAACAGTCATCTTTGGGAACCCCCCTATCGTCTTAATCACTTGGGTACGGTAAATCGTGTTATCCAAAGTCTTACCCAAAGTGAAGGCAGCCGGCTTCCTAGTTCTTAGCCATGAGGCAAGCTCAGCTTCACCTCGATATTTACGCGCCACATACTGCTGTAGCTTCATTATACCTGCCGGTTTATCTGCAAAACGCATCCCAGACGCCGCAGCAACCTTTGGATTTTCAAGGTAGGAAGGAATTTTCTCCCACCATCCAGAATTTAAAAGCAAATCTTGCTCAAAACTAATGAAATATTCGGAAGTAACATGTTTTAAGGCAGTATTTGCCCCGTCGCTTATGCCTACGCCCTCGTTTAAAACAACGTTCCAACCAAAAGATTTCGCTATCTCCACTGTGTCGTCGGTGCTTTGATCATCAGCAATTACTCGGTTGTTAACAAACTCGTCGGGTATAACCTCGCTAATTCTTTTTAGAACACAAGGTAAAGTCTTCGCACCATTCTTAGTCCACATAGCCAAATCGACTTTGCCAATCAAGACTTAGCACCGAATTTTTTCAATACAAAAAATCTGTGATAAGGCATTTCAAAGGCTCTATATGTTCTTTCGATTTTAAACCCTGCTTTGTTAATGGCGTCAATAACAGTCTCCAATTTGTAATTTGCCCGTCCTATTTCCCAGTAATGTCCACCATCAAAATAATTGGGTATTTTTTTAAGTCTGGGAAATTGAATGAGCTCGGTAAACTCGAGTTTTGGGATTTGAACATGTATTCGATAAACTTTATTTGCATCTGGGAGAGAAAGCAGCACACAAGAGCTAGAAACGCGGAAGATTTCAGCCAATGCTTTCTTGAAATATTCGTAGGGCAAATGTTCTAAAACTTCATAGCAAGCTACCACATCGAAAGCCTCATCGAAAAAAGGAATATTCAAAACAGACGATACCACAATAGGATCTAATTTCTTATCTATATCTAAGGTCAAAATGTTAAAGCCTCTCTTCAATAGATAACTTGATACAAAACCGTTACCGATCCCAATTTCTAATATCCTTGTTGGTTTACGAGTAACAATCTCATCTATCTGATGCCAATAACTACAGAAACGTGCTTTCGTATCATAGTTTTTATTATAACGATCCGACACTACTTTCAGCCTCACTTTTGAGCGACGCCCCCAAGACCACAGGTATCATGCATGTTTCTCATAGCTTTTTATCTATATATACACTGACATATCGAGAAAAATGTTCCACAGCGAAGTCAGTGGAGCTCGTGAAGAAATCAGAAACATAGATAAAGAGAAGATGGCTATGGAATTGGCTGGATTGTGCACAAGAATCATGTACCTTGCTGAAAACCAGGAGATAGACCTTGAGAAATACATCGTCATGGAAGACGAAAGAAACAAGAGAAGACCGCCTTTGCATAACAGGAAGATGCATTGAGGCTGGGAGAAGTTATCGATGAAGATTCCTTTCAGTAGAATTCTTAATCTTGAGGTTTCAAGAAGAAGAAAAGCAGCATTAATTCTTGGAACATTCTTGAAAGTCGTGAAGATTAAGTGGAAGAATCTCTTCATATCTGAAAGGAAGATAATTCGGTATGAAGGATATTCTCTTTTTGTCTATCCAAAGAAGCAAGGGATACATTACGATTTGTTTTTCAACAAATTCAGGGAGAAAAAAGCGACTGAATTGGTCAAGACTCAGTTGTTACATCAAGGAGATGTTGTTCTTGATATCGGGGCTAACATAGGATATTATGCCTTGCTTGAATCATATTTGGTTGGAAATAAGGGAATTGTTTATGCTGTTGAACCTGTGACTGATAATTTGAAACTTCTTTCCAAGAATATTCGGTTCAACGGTATTTCAAACATAGAAGTGACACAAATTGCCATGGGAGAAGAGAACAAAACAGCCACGATGTTTTTGTCCCACAAGCCTAATTGGCATACCCTCAATTTAACGTCTGCAAGGACAAAAGGATTTGTAGGAGTAGAAGATGTTCAGCTGACCACAGTAGACGACTTTCTTAAAGGAAGAAGAAAACCTGATCTTGTCCGAATGGATGTAGAGGGTTATGAATTGGAGATTTTAAAAGGAAGTTCAGGAACTCTGAAGAAAGGAATTCCTTTACTCATTGAAATTCATCCATGGACTATTGATGTTTCTTCACTTTTCAAAATTCTCCGCGACAATGCTTATTTTGCAAGATATGTAATTTTTGAACATAGTCCGGCATATGGTATAATAACGGATAGATTGTTGGGAAGAATCACACGAGTTTATGAGAATTTGTCATTGATGGAATTGGAAAATCTTTTGGAGTCAGAAACGATGGCTCCCCATACTCTTTTTGTTCGAGAGGATTCAAAATGAGGTCTTAAATCAAATTTGACGTCACAAGAGCAATTGATTATCTTGTGAAAAATGGTTTTGTTTACACAATTCCTACTATTAGGCTAAAAATAGCCACATAGAGCATAGGTTAGATTCACTTCGAGCTGCAATGAAAGACTGGAGGTAAACTATAAAACAGTAGCAACATGCGGATTTCATTGAAGGTTGGGCGCATTCAGATCAGTTGAAGTAACTAGTGTTCGAGGTTTTTGTGTTTGAGGTTGCGTGAGTTCTTCAACGTTTTATAGATTGTAGAATACTTGTTGTAGGTTGTTGAGCCAAAAATCGAGACGATGGTCCATAATAACAGCCTAGGGTTAAAAGGATGAGCGCTCAAGGCCTTGACAAAATATTCACGTCCTTCCTTAATATCGCCTTTGCTACATAGAAAGATGCCTATGTCAGAATAATGCTTGCTTAGTAGTTTTGAGTTTTTTGAAAGTTCGTCAAAATATTTTGATAAAATGTATTTCCGCGCCAATATTAAAACAGCTGTGTTACGAGAGATACTGTCTGATTGACGATATACTTTTACCAACGGTTCACGAAGATGTTTGAAAGAGTAATATTTGGAAATTCTCAGCCATAATTCCCAATCTTGGAAGCGAGGAATATTTTCAAACATGCCGACATTCACAAAACACTCTTTTTTTATAATTGCCGATGACAAGCTCACAAAATTCATCGCAAGAAGTATATTGTGTATTTTTCCCTCTGTCTGCTTCACAAGAGAGGAGGGGACCATTGTTTCTTTATCGTTGTCTATCAGCCAAAAACTGGTGTAGATTACACCAAGGTCGACAGAAGCAGAATTGAAAGCGTTTACCTGTTTTTCGAGTTTTGTAGAACACCACACGTCATCACTATCCTGAAAGGCAATGTACTTACCTTCCGCAGCCCTTATTCCGGTGTTACGAGCGATAGGCGCTCCTTGATTTTTTTCATGTCGAATATAACGTATTCTATCGTCCTGAAATCCTTTCACAACGCCTTCCGTACCATCAGTTGAGCAGTCATCCACGACTATTAGTTCAAAATTTGGATATGTCTGATCCAGAACGCTTTTAACAGCACGACTCAGCAGACGAGCTCTATTATATGTTGGTAGAACAACGCTAACTAAGGGGTTAAACTTGGGTTTAGAACCCGTTTTTTCAAGAGTAAACTTGTTTTTTTCCAAGATAGTCAAACCTAAACTCTCAATCTCCCAGAGTTGGATCTGATGAAGGCAACAACCCTTCTTGACATAAACTTTGCAGGTTTCATGTTTCTTGTCATTATCAAATAGCGGGTAACTCTATAAATGAATTTATGAATTAGGAGCAGACAAAAAACGGAGTTCTAGCTTTCTGAAAGCAAACTGTTCTTGTTTGTGACAGGATACAGTTGGAGTTGTCTCAACTAAATAATGGCAAAATTTTGGGATTTGCAGACTGTGAATAGACTGAGCCGCCCAGTCCGATGGCATTAACCAATTTTTTTAAAACAGATACCCTGATCAACATTTGAAGTCTTTCACTTTCATCTACACGGCTATGTTGAAAAGAAAATTCCTAAGGATATCTCCTGATGGCAAGAAAGACCAGTTTTAAATATCTGTCAACCAAACAGAGTTTATAAACATACATCTTCCACACTGGAATGGGAAAATGAGAAATATCATAAAGCTGCGAATTGACGTTGACTATCCTTATCCTTCGAGAGCTAAAAGTTTCTTTCATACGTTCTTTAGAATTAAGGCAAGCAGAAACTACTTGAAAAATGCGAAAATCATAGCGAGAATGATCAACGAATCGCCAAAAGAAGTAAAAGCATACTGGTTTTTCACCGCAAAAACGATTCCTGACAGAGAATTGTTAGTCATGCTTGATAAAAAAAGGCATGAAATAGGTCTTCACGTGGCAAACAAGCCTTATGAAGAAATTAAACTTTTAGAAAAGTCTTCTGGAAGAAAACTGAGGTATTATACTGCTCATGGCACTGCGCGTTTTTTGACACGATTAATTTGGAAAAGATGGAATTCAAGTACGCCTGAAATTCCTGAAGAATTTCCGCTTGAGTCTTTCCACCAGTTTCCCACTTTTGGACTAGATTGGTTCTGCTATGCAAATGATAACGCCCAAGCTGTTCAAATGGCAAAAAAGAAAAGCGGAGAGGGAAAGGTTCTGCACATTCACCCAGTTTGGTTGTTACAAAGAGGGAAAATAAATCATAGAGGGCCCTTCTATGGCGCCTTTAGAAGAATTTTAGAAGTAGATGAGGAACTGAAAACAATAGCAGTAAAAAAGAAGCTTTTTTTCAAAGTTGCAAGAGACAAACAGGAGTATATTAAAGACATGATTCCGGTGGATGATTATATTGAAAAACTTGCGGAAATAGGCGTGGACATATTCACTTTTATCGAGAGAAAATGGTGTAACCTAATCTCCAATCCACCTCATTTATGGTTGAAGACGGAAGATAACATTGCGCTTCTCAAATTATCGTCTTATGAAGAATGGTGGAAGGGCATTGGAAAGAAGACACGAAACATGGTCCGTAAAGGAGAGAAAAGCGGCTTAAAAACAAGATTAGCTGAGCCGAACAAAAAGCTGGCTGACGGTATGTGGCAAATCTATAATGAGACCCCGATACGACAAAAAAGAGCCTTTCCACATTATGGAACGCCAATTAAGAATGTTAGAAGAAGCGTACTTTCAGCACAGGGATATACGTTCATAGGGGCATTCTTTCAAAATGAGCTTGCCGGTTTCATACAACTCGTCCATGACAACAAAACAGCAGTAATCTCACAAATTCTATCCTTACAAAAATATCTGAACAAAGCAGTAAATAACGCATTAGTTGCTAAGGCAGTAGAATTTTGTGCAAATAAAAAAATAATGTGGATAATATATGGGAGAATAGGAAATCACCCATCCTTGGACAAGTTCAAGCAAAATAACGGCTTCTCAAAGTTTTCCATAACTCGGTTTTACGTCCCTATCACAAGGAAAGGTCGAATCGCTGCAAAAATGGGAATGCACAGAGAGATTAAGGATGTTCTTCCTGAACAATTGAAATACGCATTAATTCACGTTTACAATTGGATGAGCAGAAACAAAACACGAATTAAACGGTTTTAAACCTATAAGAGCTGCAACATTGATATTTCAAAACATATAGAGATTTACTAGCTATGAACTTGAAATCAAATATAGACAATCAGTATGGTTTGGCTGCATAACATTAAATACCAACATGATAGTATGCAATGAAAAATAGTGAAGGCTACTACTGTGGCGAAAAGCGATATTAGATTGCAGTATTCAGGCTTTGTCATATTTGCAGCTAAAATGCTCAGTGTGATAACTGGATTAATGTTCCAGTTTATGGTAGCTTGGTCAACCACAGGAGAACAATATGACATATGGTTTAACCTAAATGATGTTTTGGCCTACTTCACGATATTGATGGGCGTAGCCCCTTTCTGGGTAATGCGGTTCGTCGCAAGAGGAAAAGAAGGTGCGGCTAAAACTGGTTTTTTAACAAATTTGGCTGTCTCGGCAATAAGCACCACCATATATCTTGCTTTTATTCCTTTTGTTCTTCCGATGTTAGGAATTTCAGGGGATTTCCTGCCGGTTTACCTTGTAGCTTCACTTCAGATAGTAGAGTTATACTCTCTCACTCTCTTTGAAGGCTGCCTCCAAGCCACATTGCCGCATACAATAGGGTATGGATTACTCGTTCAACAATTTTCTAAAGTTGCTCTGGGTTACGTATTAATAGTTCAAATGGGTCAACCGCTCATAGGCGCCTTAGTCGCCACTATTGTAGCCATTAGCATTCAATTGTTTTATTACTTCAAGCTTCTCGCAAACCAATTTAGGCAAAAGATTCAGTTGGGATATGTAAAACAGTGGATTAAAGGTTCCATAGCAAACATCTATAATGTGATAGGTGGGCAGATTTTAGCCTACGTTTTCATCATGCTCTATGAGATAGGAGGAGATGGGGCGCGAGGAAGATACGGAGCTGCAGCGACCATTACAAACGTTATTTCTTATTCTTCTTTCTTGGCTTTTGCACTTTATCCCAAGCTTTTAGCTGATAGAAAGAGAGAGGATATCACAACGGCCTTGAAGATGGTTTTGATGTTTTCAATCCCTATGACGGTTGCCGCCGTGGTTATGGCCGATTCGTACATTACACTTTTGCGGCAAGACTACCCAGATGCTTCGATTATACTTATTGTGTCAGCTGTGGACGTTTTAATTGCGGTTACACTCAATATTTTTAGCGCAGTAATTTTCGGGATGGAAAGAGTGGAACGTGATGAGAAAATATCATTCAAAGAGCTAGTAAAAAGCAGATTGTTTATCGCGTTCTCTTTGCCTTACATCAACTCAGCAATAGCGCTTCCATTAACGTATTTCGTGTTGACAACGTACGCTTTTAACCAACCTCTGCAAGCAGCGTTTTACGTAAGCATAGTTATTTTAATAGCTCGTTTTGTATCGCTTATCGTCTTGTATAATCTTTCCAGCAAATCGGTCAAAATCGACATCCCTTGGAAAAGCATATCCAAGTATGTTTTAGCTTCTGCGGTTATGGGTGCAGTGCTTTTTCTTCTTCCTCATCCAGCAGGGTTGCCAGCAACTGCAGACACCATGGAAATCCTATTCAATATCGGGCAGGTTTTGGTCATAACGGGAATAGGTGCCGCGGTATATTTGATTATAATGATGACTATTGATAAGGAAGCGCGCATGTTGCCGAAGTCTATTCTGCAAGAGATTAGAGGAAAGAAAAACTCGTATGCTTGAAGTTCATGAAAACACACTTAGTGCAGGTCACAGCAGGAGAGCAGCTAAGAGATTTTTAAGTGCTTCTTTGTTTTTGACTCCTTTGAAGATGGCTTTTCCGCTTGAGAACATGCGAAACGAGATTCCTTGAAAGTCCAATTCAAAAATGATTCCAGAAAGGGATCTCTTTAGTTTTGCTTTCTTCAGAATTTTGGCGATGGCTTCATCTTTTTTGTTATATTTTAATGTGACTACTGCGCCTTTGTCTTCGCCACAGGTTTCTTCGATTCTTGCCACGTAGTCTTCAACGCCAACCATTAGAATTGCTCGATCTCCTTTAGAACTTCTATGAAGCGGTCAATTTCTTCGCGGGTGTTGTAAACGTAGAAGCTTGCTCGAGCAGAAGATTGAAGTTTGAAAATTTGGTGTAATGGTTGTGCACAGTGAAAGCCACTGCGTATCATAATTCCATAATTGTCTAAGAAAAGGGCGATGTCATGTGAAGACAAACCATCAACGCCGAAAGGCATTATTCCACACTTGAGTGAACGGTCGCTGGTTCCATAGAGCATCAGTTTGGTGCAACAGTTTTTCATCTTAGTTACAGCATATTCCGTCAATGTTTTTTCATGCTCTAAAATTTCAGCCATGCCTATGTTTTCTAAGTATTTAATTGCTTCCATAAATGCTACGCTCCCGCAGATGTTGGGTGTTCCAGCTTCGAACTTCCACGGCGGGTCATTCAAGTCTATGCCAACCTGTTCAGCCTTCAGGTCGAAGGCTACGTCTTTTATCATTTCGCCTCCGCCTTGGAAAGGTTCCATGGTTTCTAGGAGGAAGTTCTTGGCGTAAAGCGCGCCTATGCCTGTAGGTCCCAGCATTTTATGTCCAGAAAAAGCCATGAAATCCACGTCTAATGCTCTAACGTTAACCGGCATGTGAGGAACAGATTGAGCGCCGTCCACAAAAACTAATGCCCCGTTTTCATGGGCGACTTTGGCGATTCTCTTTACGTCGTTGATTACGCCGGTGACGTTTGAAACATGATTGATACTTGCAATCTTGGTTTTGCTGGAAATTTTGCTCGCGAAATCGTCATAATCCAGTGTTCCATCCTCTTTTACTTTAGAGTATTTAATTGAGAACCCGTTTATCTTAGAGATGATTTTCCACGGAACAATGTTGCTGTGATGTTCCATTAGAGATAACATCACTTCATCGCCTTTTTTCAGGTTGTGAAGCCCCCAAGCGTATGCAACTAGGTTGATTGCTTCAGTTGTGCTCCTGACGAAAACTATCTCTGTCTCATCTTTCGCATTAATGAACTTCGCAACGGTTGTCCGCGCGTTTTCATACAGTTCTGTGGCTTCCTGAGATAGCGTGTGGACTGCTCTATGGACGTTCGCGTTGTGGCTCTCATAAAAGTCCCGTATGGCGTCGATTACCTGTCGAGGTTTCTGAGTAGTTGCAGCGTTATCAAAGTAGATTAAGGGATTGCCGTTTATTTTTCGTCTGAATATTGGAAAGTCTTCGCGAATTCTGTAGGGGTCTAAAGTTACTATTCCTCCGCAGCTTTCAACTTCTTTGAAATTCTCTTAGCTAGTTCTTCCTCTTCCAGGGCTTGTTTCTCCTCGAAAGTTAATTCTTTTGGAAGCCAGCTTGGAGCAAAACCCTTCTGATCATAATATTTTCGGATAGCACGTTTGACAGCGCCTACAGCAAGGACGCCACAGTGAAATTTAACACTTGGCAAACCACCAACTTCTTCAGTAACTTTCTTCCATGTCACGTCTTTCCAAGCGCTCTCAACACTCAAACCTTTAATCATCTGGGTAACTATACTGGCGGTTGCTATATTGGCTGCGCATCCATAACTTTCAAACGATATTTTCTCAATTACGGCTTCGTCGTTAATTTTCATGTAGAAAGTTATCATGTCTCCGCATGCAGGGTTTCCTGCAACCGCGATGACATTAGCGTCTTCCATTTTTCCAAGGTTTTTTGGGTTTCGAAACAAATCAAGAACTTTCTGGGTGTAAGGCAAAGGCATACGGGACATTTTCTAATCAACTCCTGTAGAGCCCACTATTCCTCTTATTCTATTTACTGCTTTAGGTAACACTTCTAAAACATGAGTTATATCTTCTTCTGTATGATATCGTGTTGTTTTCATCAGTATGCTGCCGTGGGCTTCACTGAACTTGCGACCTATGGCGACGAGAACGTGGCTCGGTTGAAGCAGTCTCCTGCTGCATGCGCTGCCGCTTGAAACGTAAACGCCTGCAAGACTTAACTCGATTGTCAACGCTTCGCCTTCGCATCTAAGGAAGCTTATGTTTGCGTTGTCAGGTGCTCTCTTATCGCCATTTGGCCCGTTCAGCTTAATTTCCGAGAGCTTTTCAAATACACCCTTCAGAAGCATATCTCTTAACATGCGCATGCGATTCGTATTCTCTTCAAAATCGTTGAAAGCCAACTCGGAAGCTTTTGTGAAGCCGACTATAAGAGGAGTGTTTTCAACTCCTGGCCAAAGCTTTTGCGTTCCTATCTGCCCTTCTAGAATCTTATCAATGTTCACGCCTTCTTTCACGTAAAGTGCTCCGACGCCGCGTGGTCCAAGAATCTTGTAGCTGCTCACGGTTGCCAAGTCTACTTTCAGGTTTTGCACGTTGAAGGAAATTCTGCCATACGCGTCTGAAGCATCTGTGTGGAACAGGGCTTCGGGATTTTTGTCTTTAATTATGTCTACGGCTTCTTTCACAGGTTGGACCGTTCCTATCTCATTGTTTAAAGTTGCTATACTTGCTAGTACAGTTTCTTTATCCACGGTTTCTTTAAGCTTCTCGAGATCTATAAAGCCTTCTTGATCAACTGAGATTTTTGTTGTAGTGAATCCAAACTTCTGTAGCATTTCAGTCACGTGCAAGACGTTTATGGGTTCAATAGCTGATATCACAATTTTTTTGCCTTTATCCTTATTGGCAAATGCAGAACCCATTATGGCTAGGTTGTTCGCTTCTGTTGAACCTGGTGTGAAAGTTATTTCTTCAAGGATTTTGGCGCCTAAGAACTTGCTGATTTTCTGGGATGCTCCCATCACGGTTTCGAATGCTTCCCATCCTGGCTTATGTGTTAGCGTGGGGTTGCCGTAACCACGCTGGTCATAATAGGGTAACATTGCGTCAACTACATCTTTAGGAACTATAGTCGAGTTTTCATTGTCCAAGTAAACTTCTCTTTTTAAGTCTTCATGCGCCTTAAGTAAGTCTCTAACATTTTCAACCATGCTGTATCCTGACCTTTTTAGATAATAAACAACTATCGCATTTAGTATCCCTTTTTCAAGTAGAAAAATGTACCTTTAGAAACAGGGAAACTGCACAATTAACACTATAAATCAGGGTTCCTATAGTTTGGCTCAACTAATGAAATGATGGCGTGTTTAAGTGAAAGTAGTCGAGTTGCCAGTGCCTGAATCAGTGAAGGAAGTATTATTTCGTTCTGGAATCAGCGAGTTGTACCCTCCGCAAGAAGAAGCCGTGCAGGTTGGGGTTTTAGAAGGCAAAAACCTTGTTTTGGCAACTCCAACAGCATCTGGAAAAACGCTAATAGCAGAGCTTTGCGGTCTTAAACATGTTTTAGAAAAGAACGGTAAGGTTGTTTATCTTTCGCCATTGCGGGCTTTGGCGAACGAAAAATTTGACGAGTTCAAAAAGTATACTTCTATTCGCAAGGCAAATGGGAAACGGGTGAGTGTGGGCATAAGCACTGGCGACTTTGACAGCGGCGACTCGTGGCTGGGAAGATATGATGTTATAGTGACAACTAACGAGAAGGCTGACTCGCTTTTGAGGCATAGAGTCAAGTGGATGAATGATATCTCATTGGTGGTTGCAGATGAAATTCACCTTTTGAACGACGGCGACCGAGGTCCCACACTCGAAATTGTGTTGGCGAGGCTCATGCAGATTAACCCGGCAATTCAGGTTTTAGCATTGAGCGCAACAATCCATAACATTAACGAAATTGCTAGTTGGCTGAAAGCTGCCTACGTAATAGCTGAGTGGCGGCCTGTCCCATTGAAGGAAGGCGTGCTTTTGCATGAGGAAATCCAGTATAAGGATGGAGACGCGCGAAAAATCGAGAAAAAGGCGCGCGACACCAGCATAAACATTGTTCTGAATACTATAAAAACTGGAGGTCAAGCGCTGGTTTTTACGTCTACACGAAAGAGTTCTGTGGCTTTAGCAAAGAGGATTGCGGCTCATACGGACAAAGTCTTGTCTAAACTTCTCAAAAGAGGATTAATACATGAAGCAGACAAAATTCTATCTGCGGGCGAGAGAACACATATAAGCGATTCACTAGCTGGACTTGTGAAGTGTGGTGCCGCTTTTCATCACGCAGGTCTGGCTAGCGCTCACCGCCGATTGATTGAAGGTTTATTTCGACAGAGAAAAATAAAGGTGTTAACCGCCACACCAACTTTGGCTTTCGGTGTAAACCTTCCAGCTCGTACAGTCATAATTCACGATTACCGTCGTTGGGAGCCAGGATACGGCAATTACCCGATAACGGTGTTGGAATATAAGCAGATGGCAGGCAGGGCAGGAAGACCCAAATATGATACGATTGGTGAATCCGTGCTAATCGCGAAAGTCGCAGACGAAGCTGACTTTCTGATGCAGAATTACGTTCTTGCGCGTACAGAGAGAATATGGTCAAGACTGGCGGTTGAAAAGATAATTCGCGGACACGTGCTGGCGACAATCGCGTCGGATTTCGCGCACACTGAGAACGGCATTTTCGAGTTTTTCGGAAAAACTTTTTATGCGTATCAGTACGACGTGAAAGCCATCAAAAGCATCATAGCCAAGATTCTAAAGTATTTGTATGACGAGGAAATGATAGAGCTTTTTGGCAGCGAGATTTATGCCACAAGATTCGGAAAGCGGGTAAGCGAACTATACATAGATCCATTATCAGGAGTAGAAATTAGGGACGCGTTAAGGTCCAAACCTAAACACCTAACCGAATTGAGCTTGTTACATTTGATTGCACATACGCCGGATATGGGTCCTGTAATGAGACCATACTCGAGCGAGTTAGATGACCTAGCGGTTACAATGGAAGACCGTAAGCACGAGTTATTTGTGGAAGTTCCCGAAGAGTGGGATGACCGCATAGCCTATGAGGAGTTTCTCGGTGAAGTCAAAACAGCCGTGGTTTTGGAAAGCTGGATTGAAGAGACAAGCGAGGAAAACCTGCTTGAGCGGTTTAGAGTACAGCCTGGTGACCTCTACAGGATTATTGAAAACGCAAAGTGGCTGCTTCACGCTGCGCACGAATTAGGGAGGCTTATGGGAAACAAGGAAGTGTTGCCTTTAGCTTCAGAGCTGATTGAACGCGTAGCTAAAGGAATAAAGAAGGAGCTATTACCAATCGTAAAGCTTCAAGGAGTAGGCCGAATGCGCGGTCGCATAATGTATGATGCTGGATTCCAGACGATTGAAGACATAAAACACGCATCACTTGATGACTTAACTAACCTACCGCTTATTGGACCACGTTTAGCCAAAAAAATCAAAGAGCAAGTAGGAGGCTTCGTCAAGAAAGAAACATGGGAGAAGCTTGAGAAAGGCAACGAGTGGAAACAGAAGGCTCTTTCCGACTACTAATCTTTATATTCCGCGAATGCTTCTGCCTGTTTAACCGCAGTGCCCAAATAGTTTTTAGGGTTCAAAGCCTCATCAATTTGTCTCGAGTTCAGCTTGTCGCAAACTACCTTGTTTTCCAAGAGTACTTCACGGAAGTGCCGCTTTTCAACCTCGCTCTTAATTGTTAGTTGCCTTAGTAGTTCATGAACTTCTTGCCTATTCAAACCTTTCCTCGTCAAAGCCATCATTACGGCTTCCGACATAGCCCGGCCCTGTGTTAAATCCAGATTAATTAACATTCGTTCTTCATCAACCCGCAAATTGACCACAACAGTTCTCATCAAAAACAATAAGTAATCAGTCAGAATGCACAATTCTGGAAGAATGAAGCGTTCAGCTGAGGACTGGGTCAGATCCCGTTCATGCCACGTTACCGCATTCTCCAGTGCTGGAATGCACAAACTCCTGATGATTCGGGCTAAGCCGCAGATTCTTTCACATGTTTCAGGATTCCTTTTGTGAGGCAAGGTGGAGCTGCCAACCTGTTTCTTCTTCTCAAAAGACTCAAAGATCTCCCCGATTTCAGGTCGCTGTAGCTCACGGATTTCCGTTGCGAATTTATCCAGCGAAGAAGCAATCATAGCTAAGATAAAAGCAAACTCGGCGTACCGGTCTCTCTGTACTATCTGAGTAGAAATCTCCGCGGCACGAATACCCAGTCGCTTCATCACGAGTTTTTGAATACGCGTAGCATGCTTTGCGAAACTGGCTTGAGTGCCAACTGCGCCGCTCATTTTTCCTACCAAAACCCGAGTTTTACAGTCGTTCAACCTCTCTAAATGACGTGAAACCTCATAGCCCCAAACTGCGAATTTGAAACCTAAAGTTATCGGCAAAGCATGTTGCCCATGGGTTCGCCCAATCATCACGGTTTCCTTATGCTTCCCAGCCTGCTTCTGCAAGATGTCCTTCAGCGCTTCCAATTTTTTCTGAATAATTTCTATAGCATCCTTAAGTTGCAAAGCGTTGGCGGTGTCCACGATATCATAGCTCGTGGCGCCCAAATGCACATATGCGCTACTTGAGCCGCACAACTCGGACAAAGCGCGAACCAAAGACGCAATATCATGTTTTATCTCCTTTTCAATGGCTTTCACGCGTTCCACTTTTACGTGCTTAGTGGAAGCCATGGACACGATTCTATCAGCGTCTTTTCGCGGGATGTTTCCAACCTCAGCATGTGCCAAAGCTAACGCGGCTTCAACATCCAGTAATCTTTGAATACGAGCATCTTCCTCAAATATCCGCAACATCTCAGGGGTTCCGTAACGACCCGTGTCTATAGGCAGAATAGGCAAATCAATTTTCCCTCGACAAAAGGATATGCAGATTAAACATTAATGTTTTACCACAGCAATGACAGAGTAAAACTAAAGGGAAGGAGGCTTGGGCTTGGAGGCATCGATTGCGGTGTTAGATAAAAAAGGCGGCAACACAACATTCAGCACGTATGATACTCAGCGATGTATACGCTTTGGAGAGGCAATAGTCTTCTTCGATGGCAAAATTTACAATGTAAATTTGGACTCTTTTGGCAAAGAGATCATTGCTAAAAAACTTCAACAGGCAAACTCCTTCAAGGCAAGCGAGAGCTTTATCGATGAGGTTGAAGGTGACTTCGCATTCATTATAACCGAGCCCAGCCGAATAATAGCAGGGAGAGACCCAATAGGAGTTCAACCCCTGTACTATGGGGAGAACAACAACAAAGTTGCTTTTGCTTCCAATCGGAAGGCATTGTGGAACATTGGCGTTGACGAGGCGAGATCGTTTCCACCAGGACATGTGGCGTTTGCTAGTCGAGGAGTCTTCAAATTCAAGCCTGTCAAGACCCTGGTTTACTCAGAACCAAAACAGATAACTATGCAGAAAGCCACGGAAAAACTGCAGAAATTGTTGGAGAAGGCTATTCACGAACGCGTTTTGGGAACGAAAGAGGTTGCAATTGCATTCTCAGGTGGTTTAGACAGTAGCATTATCGCGTTTCTGGCGAAGAAGTATCCAGTGAATGTTAACCTAATTCATGTGAGCTTGGAAAATCAACCTGGAACTGAAGAAGCGAAAAGAGCGGCTGACACGTTGAACTTGCCGCTCCAAGTTTGCCTATTCAGGGAAGAGGATGTTGAAAGAATCATTTCAAAGGTTGTAGGTCTTATCGAAGAACCCGACCCTGTTAAGACAAGCATTGGCATACCATTTTACTGGGCGGCGGAGAAAACTGCTCAGTCAGGATTCAAGGTGTTGCTCACAGGGCAAGGTGCAGATGAGCTTTTTGGGGGCTATCAACGCTACGTCAAAAAGTACTTGATTGATGGCGAGAAAGAAGTGAGGAAAACCATGTTTGACGATGTAGTCAGGATTCATGAGAATAACCTTGAAAGAGACATGAAAATCTGCAATTTTCATAGCGTGGATCTTCGTTTGCCTTTTATTGCACACCAAATCGTCGAACTCGCTATGGCTATGCCCGTTGAATTGAAAATCGAAAGGCATGCGGATACACAAAGAAAACTTGTCTTGAGGAAGGCCGCAGAGAACATGGGCTTACCCTCATCAATAACAGAGAAACCAAAAAAGGCTATGCAGTACTCTACAGGGATAAATAATGCGCTTAAAAAGATAGCGAAGAAACAAAAAGCAACTATAGCCGACTACGTGAAAAAAATATTTCTTAGCCAAAATACTCCAAAATGATGTATGGCACCTTCCAGTAAATCCATCATATTTGGGTCTTTTGACTAATTCAGTATCTATAGAAGGCAAGGCAATACAGAGCAACTTTTCGAAATCTCGATTATAACATTAAATGATGAGTCTTTCTGAGTACGCTTTAAAGTTTATATAGAAAAGTAGATTGTCACTCTAAATTTCTGGCAAATTAAACGCTTAATAGGAGATTTAGAAAAGTGACTTTGATTAATTTGGATAACTCAAAAGAAGTCTTAGAATGGCTTCAGAGCATTAAGAGCAAACAAACAAAGATGCAATATAAATCAAAATGGGAAATTTTCTTAAACTATTGCAAGACCAAAAACTTAGCTTCTAATGGTCATGACATTTTAGAAGACATGAAAGAGAGACGCAAGAATCTTAGTTGATATCTCTGCTTTCATTATTCAAAAGATTAAAAAAAATAACGGACAAACATATAATTCGCCTTACGACATGGAACACGACATAGATGAATTCTTAGCTAACTACAGAGTTAAGCATGGTGTCGGTTACTACGCAAGTAGACGCTATTTTGAAGATTTTTGCACGGTTGGCTACTTCGAAAGAACAACAACCATAAAAAGTCATTTCAAAATAGTTTATAACCAAATTTGGAAAAATGCGTTTTACATTCAATTTACGAACCCTTAATTTAACTAATTAACATCAAAACGAGTTAAAGTAAACTAAATCAAAATTAGTTTATATTTATACTTATATACACACAACTTACTACACAACTTACTATAATAGTCAGTAATTTTTGCTGATTCCCCTTTTGAAAAGATGTGTGTATAATGTGTGGATAAAAAGAAACGCTAATAGTCTAACCCTGTCCTTTTTTGTTCTTGTCAAAATTCACCAGAACGACTTCGAAAGCAAGCAAACTAAACTTTGCGGTATTTGCGATGTTTACATAAAACTTCCACGCATTAACTACGTCTATCCTATTGTTGCATTCCTCATTAATTAGAAGACTCAGTTCTCCTGCTAAATTTTCAAGTTCAGTGTAATTCATTTTGAACCATTCAGTTTTATTGTCAGCTTCAATTTTGTTTTCAACTTCAAAATGAACGGTTATTGCCAGAAGACTTTGCAGGCTTTTTGAACCGCGATTGCTACTTCTGTAAGATTTGCTAGTTTGACCGAAACACACGATTCATTATTCTTTTTATTACCAATACGCCAAGAATACACATCTATTAACTTGACGTTACTCTTTTCAATATTTTGGTCTTCAATTAAGTTTCGAATGGAGACTTGGATCATATTACAGTCTTCATCTGTAGAAAGATATATTGTGGATTCTTGGTTTAATAATCCTCTGGCTATGAAAGATTTGCAGAAAATTGTCTTCCCAACGCCCGATGGACCTGTGAGTAGATAAATGCCTCGAGGAAGCTCCTCTTAAGCCAAGAGACTAGTGAGGAGAAAAACATCCATTGAAACCTTTTTTCACATACTATTTTGATCCACAGCCATACCATGGTTTATCATCTGGTGTAACTAGTGTTCCAATATTTAATCTGTTGAGACCAGAATATACGTCAATGACATTGCATATTTCAAGCAATGCTTCATCGTCTAATCCGTCATGTTTAACTGCTTCCGTATAAACATTAATACAATACTCACATCCGCTCATTATTGATACCGTAAGTGCAATAATGTCTTTGGTTTTATTGTCAAGTTTGCCCGATTTACTCATAATATCCTGAATTTTTTTCCAGGTGATTTCTAGATAACTCGGATTATTAGCTATGACTTTATACATGTTTGGAACGAAAGCGATACCTAATGTTTTTTTGATTTCATCATAAATCTCTTTTACTTTTCCAGTAGCTTCTGATTCTTCAATCAGGTTAATTGAGGCTTTCTTCGTATTAGTTTTTTTCATCTCAGAATTATTAATCTGACATGTTTCTTCTTTTTTATTTTCTTTAATTATCAATTTTCCCCTATATTTAATTTCTTTTTTCATCTATCATGCTTGTGTCAACGTAACCGTCTAGGGGTACGAATCTAACTCCTTTCGCATTATCAGGAATTGTTCTCTTGTAATCTCACCTTTTGCATATCGTTCTCTTAGAATCTCCAGTGCTCCTCCACTTCGGTAACGTGAAGATCGCCCAGTTCTTGATGATCTAGTAACTAGATAATATATGGCGTAAGCTATCAACGCAATTAATATAGGCACAAAGAGCATGCCCCACCATCCTCCGAATCCCATCATTTCAATCATTCACCCTAAAGATTCAACTTTCGCATAATACGAACGAATTTTTTTAAAAAAACCATAATTTATTGTAATACAACAAAAATATAAAGGTACTAGAACAAAAATTGGAATACGACATCAACAAAATTTAGAAAGCAAAAAAACCCGTTTTTTCTTTATGCTTTTGATATTGAAGATTTCATACTTGAAAAGTATCAGAAGAAAGGATAATAAAATTGGAAGAACAACAAAAGAAACTCCGGATCTTAGATAAAACTAAAAAAAGAGGGGAGTTGTCATCGGTGACAACTTTAATTTTTTTTCTTTAAGTTTTTCTAGTTCTTGGAGTGCGTTTAATCCGTGTAGCTCTCCAAAGGTTTTAATTGATGCACAATTAACAGTTTGGTCTTATTAGCTTTTTACCAATTAGTTGACATGTTATCTCCAAGAGAAATGGAGGAATTCAACAAGAAACCAGATAAGTCACAGTAAGACTCCCCTGCCCTCTGTGAAAAATCAAAATTTTAAGCCTTAAATTTAATTAGAGAATTTATCAAAATTTCGGAGCGCCTTAAGATGTTTAGCCAAAAACATTATATTGAAATTGCGAAACTAATCAGAGAGACAAAGACCACAACTAAAGACGAATTCTTTAAAGAGCTAATAAAACTCTTTAAGAGAGAATACGAAAGATTTAGCCTTCAGAAGTTTCTTAAAGCCTCTGAGCTAACACTTTAGGAGATAAAGAACCATGAACAACTTAAGCGCGATTGAGACGCTTCAAACATCTCTAAAATCTGACTTGAATAGGTCAGAAATTAAGAGTGTTGCTCTATCTTTATATAGGAATAAAACTTTGTTTCAAGACGCTCAAAGTGATATTAGGAGGATTCTAGTTGAGTGAAGTTCAGTTACGCGTAGGGGATGCACGCCAGCGAGATGTTGGGCGAGGCATCGCTCGCATAGACCAGAGAACAATGCAGAAGCTAGGCATAAGCGCTGGAGATGTCATAGAGATAGTTAACAAACGAACAACCAGCGCGATAGCATGGCCAGCTTACAGTGAAGATCAAAACCGAGAAATAATACGGATTGACGGTTTTACTCGCAAAAACGCAGGGGCAGCTATAAACGAGTATGTAGTCATTAAACCCGCAAGAGTTAAAACCGCACTAAGCATAACGCTCGCGCCGGTAGACATGCGGCTGAACGTTGACGAGGACTTTACTAACTTCGTCAGGAATAGGCTTATGGAACGCACGCTCGTAGAAGGCGACACAACTCTGGTCATGATGCTTGGACACGCCATCCCTTTCACGGTTACGAAAACCCGTCCCCACGGAATAATCAAAGTAACAGCTGAAACAAGGCTCACGATTCTAAACGAGCCAGCACCAGAGACGAAGGGATTACCCAGAACAACATACGAAGATATTGGCGGTTTACACGAGGAGATTCAGCGCGTCAGAGAAATGGTGGAGCTCCCACTTAGACATCCCGAGCTCTTCCAAAGGCTCGGAATAGAACCGCCAAAAGGCGTCCTGCTTCACGGTCCACCAGGATGCGGCAAGACATTGTTAGCTCGCGCAGTTGCCAACGAGTCAGAAGCAAATTTTTACTCAATCAACGGCCCAGAGATTATGAGCAAATTCTATGGAGAATCCGAAGCGCGATTACGAGAAATATTCCAGCAAGCTCAACAAAACGCTCCAAGCATAATCTTCGTTGACGAACTAGACGCCATAGCACCCAAACGTGAAGAAGTAACCGGCGAAGTTGAGAGGCGTGTAGTCGCTCAACTGCTGGCTTTAATGGATGGTTTGTCAGGAAGAGGCAATGTCATAGTTATCGGTGCGACTAACCGCCCAAGTGCACTTGATCCAGCATTGCGTAGACCCGGAAGGTTCGACAGGGAAATCGAGATAGGCGTTCCGGACAAACAGGGCAGACATGAAGTGCTTCAAATTCACACTCGTGGAATGCCTCTCCATGGCATCGAAAAAGCTGAAGGAGAAAAATCAGGCGAAGATGTTGACCTCAAAAAACTAGCGGAAATGACGCACGGTTACACAGGCGCAGACCTGTCCGCGCTAGGCAGGGAAACCGCTATGAAAGCGCTCCGAAGGTACCTGCCCCAGATAAATCTGGAAGAGGAACGCATACCTCCTGAAGTGCTTGAAAAAATGGAAGTTACAATGGACGACTTCGTTAATGCTTACAAAGAAGTCACTCCTACAGCCATGCGAGAAGTGTACATTGAGATCGCCTCTGTAAACTGGGATGATATCGGTGGATTAGATGAGGTCAAACAGCATTTAAAGGAAGCTGTTGAGTGGCCGCTGAAAAAACCAAAAATCTTCAGTAGGCTCGGGATAAAGCCGCCAAAAGGCATACTTCTCTATGGACCTCCTGGATGTGGCAAAACCATGCTAGCCCGTGCAGTGTCAACCGAAAGCGAAGCCAACTTCATAACTATCAAGGGGCCAGAAGTGTTCTCAAAATGGGTTGGAGAATCCGAGAAAGCCATTAGAGAAGTCTTCAGGAAAGCTCGGATGGCTGCTCCTGCAGTAGTATTCTTGGACGAAATGGATTCACTTGCACCACGTCGTGGTTTAGGTTTCTCCGACAGTGGCGTATCAGAACGAGTCATAAGCCAGTTGCTCACTGAAATGGATGGAATTGTAACCTTGCAGGACATAGTTGTTATTGCAGCGACTAATAGGCCAGACATGGTAGACTCGGCAATTTTGAGGCCTGGAAGATTTGATAGGTTGATTTATGTACCAGAGCCAGATGAACAAAGCAGGCTTCAAATATTCAAAATCTACACGAAAGAGATGCCTCTAGCTAAAGACGTAAACTTAAACCAGCTTGCCTTAATAACTAAATACTATTCAGGCGCAGACATTGAATCGATTTGTCGGGAAGCAGCCATGCACACCCTGAGGCGAGATATCAAAGCTACCGAAGTTACGATGAAAGATTTCCAAGACGCAATTAAAGAGATAGGTCCATCCGTAACGCCCGAGATGGAGAAATGGTACAAGAACTTCATGCAGCAGATTCGACAGATACAGAAACCAGCAACTCCCGTTGCTTAGGAAGAGTAGGCGTATGCCATCAGTTAAGACTTGGAAAATCCGACCTTCCTACTTCGTTGTACTAGAAATCCTAAACAAGAAAGGTGACTTGATAGACGATGACCTCTTTAGTCAGCTAAAAGAAGAGTTTAACGATTTAGGGTACAAAGACTTCAACAACATCCTGTTGCGGTTGGAAGTCAGCGGAAAAATCCGCACCACTTCCATGTCCCGCGGAAAACGACGCGTCGAGCTTATACAGTAAATATCAGTTACTAATGCTAAGTGTGCAGTTAATGAAAGAAGCGACAGACGTCATCGTTGTCGGAGGCGGCCCTGTCGGCAATTTTACGGCTTTGAAATTAGCCAAAATGGGCGCCAAAGTTGCAGTTTTCGAAGAGCACAAAGAAATCGGCTCTCCATCACACTGTGCAGGGCACTTGAGCATAAGAAGTCTGAGAAACTTGGGCTTATATCCGCTCCCCGGCAAAATCGTGGAAAACACTTTCTCAAAAGCCAACTTCTATGCCCCTTCAGGCTTTAAATTCTCTATTCAACTTGCCAAGCCAGTCACATGCTCCGTCAACCGCAAAGCCTTCGACAAATACATTGCAGATAAAGCCGAAGCCGCAGGCGCAAACTACCGTCTCAACTCCAAAGTCCAATCCCTGCTGATGGATGACGACACCATAAAAGGTGTGAAGGTCAAGCAACAAACTAGCACTGAAAGCCTTCCAGCTAAAATTGTCGTTGACGCGGAAGGAATTTCCTCCCGACTATTAAGGCAAGCGGGCTTAACAGCACTTAGCTTTGAAAGCCTTGTCTACGCGGTGGAAGCGGAAGTAGAAAACGTCAAAGATGTGCAGTTGGACGCGGTTGAAGTTTTTATGGGGGAAGCATATGCGCCGGGTTTTTACGCTTGGATTATGCCTAGGCTTGACGGAACCGCGAAGGTGGGACTAGCAACGAAGAATGGTAACCCAAAAGAGTTTTTGAAAAGACTTGTGCGAAAGCATCCCGTGGCTTCAAGACAACTAGGCACAGCGAAAATCACATTCTCTACGTTTCACCCCATAACATTGGGCGGACCAATCGCTAAGACTTACTCAAACGGTTTTCTAGCCGTAGGTGATGTGGCGTCTCAGGTGAAACCTACCACTGGAGGCGGAGTGATTTTCGGATTAACATGTGCTGGAATCGCAGCGGAAGTCGCCAACGAAGCACTGCGAAGAAATGATGTTTCCTCGAATTTCTTGCAGTTTTACCAGAAACGTTGCGCAGACAGATTGAGGTTTGACTTCAGGATTATGCTCAGACTTAGACGCTTTCTTGATTCTCTTTCTGACGAAAAGATAGAGCAAGTTTTGAGGTTCTGTTCAAGAATAGGTTTGAATAAAAAGTTGAAGAACGTTGAAGAAATAGATTTTCAGGGTAAGTTACTGCTTAAAATCTTTACGAAGCCTGCCATGTTTGCGGCTATGGCTTATTTCCTTAAGCTTTACTTGTCAGCAAATCCTTAAAATCTCAAGTGAACAACCTGTTAAAAGACAGTGGGAAAATCAAAAATGGGTGAATTCGAATACAAACAAGTCATCGTTTTTCGCAGTGATTTGAAACTTAGTAAAGGAAAGATTGCAGCTCAAGCTGGGCACGCAGCGGTTTCTGCGGCGCAGAAAGCCCATAACCGGTACAGAGGCTGGTGGGACGCTTGGATCTACGAGGGGCAGCGTAAGGTGGCGGTTAAGGTGAAAGATGAAAAAGAGCTTTTGGAGCTTGAAGAGCAGGCTAATGATTTGGATTTGCCTAATGCTTTGATTGTTGATAGTGGCCTTACGGAAATTCCTCCGGGCACGGTTACCTGTTTGGGAATTGGGCCGGCTCCAGCGGCAAAAGTTGACAGAATAACTAGCAAGCTTTCATTGTTATAATAAAAGGCGTATAGAACTTGAGTGTTCCAAAAATTGACAAGCTACTAGGACTAGAAGTTTACGCCACTGAAACCGCAGGCTTGGGTGGGGTTATCCGGGAGTCTGTGGACGATTTCAAGGTTGAAGAAATTCTTGTTGACGGCTCCAAAGCTGAAATTAAAATAACTCAAGATAAATGTGTTTTAGGTGCGTCAACGTCCAAGCGAAGGTATTTGCTGTGTGTTTTGGTCAAGCGTAACTGGGACACTTTCATAGCGCTATGGAATATCAGGAAGCAGTTGGCTCTAGGTCAAAGGCAAATTCAAATTGCAGGCATAAAGGATGCTAAGGCTGTTACGGCCCAGTATATAACGGTTGAAAACTGTTCCTTGGAGGACGCTAAAAAAGTTAGCGTTAAAGACATCGAAATCCACCCTGTCGGATACGTCCATGAAAAGCTATCATCTTATTATCTTCTGGGTAACCACTTCATAATAAAAATCAAAGCAACCAAGCATTCAGCATCAACTGTTAAAAAGTTAGTAGTTAAAGTCGCGGAAGCAGTTAACTCGGCAGGTGGAATTCCCAACTTTTTTGGGCACCAACGCTTCGGAACAACTCGCCCTATAACACACTTCGTGGGAAAAGCCATAATTGAAGGAGACTTTGAAGAAGCTGCAATGCTTTTTTTGGCTAAGCCAAGCGCCCATGAACACCCTTCATCCAGAACCGCTCGCAAAGAACTGCAATCAACACAGGATTTCAAGCAGGCTCTGCAGAATTTTCCCAAACAACTCCGTTTCGAAAGATTGATGCTTAGCCACTTGGTTGAGAAACCAGATGATTTCGTTGGTGCCTTCAAACGGTTGCCTGTTAAGCTTCAGGTGCTTTTTGTCCAATCGTATCAGTCCTATTTGTTTAACCGTTTCTTAAGTGAAAGGATTAAGCGCGATTATTCTTTGAACAAGGTTGAACCAGGAGATTATGTCGTTAACGTGGAACGTTCAGGCTTACCCATGGTTAACGTAAACAAAATGGTTTTTGCAGAATCCGTTGTGGAAGCTAATGAAAGGGTCAAGACTGGAAAAATGCAAGTTGCTTTGCCTCTAATCGGAACAAAGCAGAAACCCTCCCAAGGTGCTATGGGAAGAATAGAGCGCCAAATCCTTGACGAAGAAGGCATTCAAACAGGAAACTTTAGGGTTAAAGAGATGTTCAAGATCGGCATCAGAGGCGGGCTACGCGCGGTTCTCACGCCAGTTCAAGACTTCAAGTTGCACGACATTTCAAACTCTATCCCATACCAAAGCGAGAATCAAGTTGAATTAAGTTTCATGCTGATGCGCGGTTCTTACGCTACGGTGCTTCTTAGGGAAATAATGAAACCAGAAAAGCCAATAATGGCTGGGTTTTAGTTTTATAAGCAGATTGCGGTAAATCTGATAAGTCAGAAAACAAAAAGTATACTTGCAGAAGGCCTTTCGTGATGGAAACCGAGCAAAAAGCTACAATATCGGTTCACAAACCAGATATTAAGGAAAAAATTTTCTTCATAAGTACAGGATTGCTAATGAGCGTGCCCTTCACGTTGTTTTTCTCTAACCTCTCAAACGAGTTGTGTGTTGCAATGCCCCTCCTATTTGCGCAAGTCTGCGCCATAGTCATTTTTGCCCCATTCACAGAAGAAGTTGCCAAAGTCTTTCCACTGTTTTACCGTCATGGAGAAACTGAAAGATCTTTTCTTGATTTGGGGATTCTAGTTGGAGTAGGTTTTGGTTTAACGGAGTTCGCACTTTACGTTTTCACATTAGGCGCGCCTTTCTTTAGCAGAATACTAGGAATAATTTTCCATGCCTCAAGCGCCTGTATAACTGCTTTCGGAATAGCTAAAAAGAAGCCTTTATTGTTTTATATGATTGCTGTTTTTGCTCATCTGGTTTATAACTTCCTTGCTTTGTTCTCAGACGAGGTTTCCTTCCTTTACATACCTGCTATGTTCATTTTGTTCGGGACATTTCTTTTAGCGTGGCGCCTTTACCACCGAACTTCAGAAATAATAGTGTTATAGTTCTATTTGAAAAGCCAAATTACACCAAAGTGCATTCATATTGGCGAATATACTGGCTTTATGGTTGAACTTTATCTGTTGTCGCCAAATCTCGAAGCCTGTTAACCCCATCTATTTCGTTTACAAAATCAGCAACGCTTTTCGGTACAAGTTTTGTCCAGTTTTCACCTGCAAGCATTTTTTCTCGGACGAGAGTTGAGTTGTAGACTTTTCTTCGGAAGAATTGTATGTTCTTTACTTTATATCCTGCTTCCATGAAAAGCCTTCGCGTCAAAGGTTCATTTGAATAGACGACATCGAAGTGTGGTGTGTAACCTTCCAGCGCAGAGACCCACAGCATATGCAGATGCACATCTGGAACGGGAACAACCCAAAGTCGAGAGTAGTCTAGGCCTGCTTCCTGCAAAGCCCGACGAATCATAACCACCCTTTCGCCTGCGGTAAACGGATTATCGATGTTGTGGCTATACTGTGCGCTGCCGATTACAATTACGATCTCCTTAACTTTCTTTAAAACATCTTCTATAGCTTCAAGGTGGCCTAAGTGAAATGGCTGAAATCTTCCAACGTAAAGCCCGCGTTCAGTCATGATATGCCCCTTCCCTTTGAGGTTGAAAGCATCCTACTTTTATCATTTGCGATTTCAGAATCAAACACACAAACTAAGGAGCTATCCTAAAACGCAAATTAGAAACATAAATAATAGCATACAAATATAGAGCGAGAATTCTCACCTAAAAATAAGTCTTTGAGCAAGACAATGGATAGCTGCATATAGCAAGTTAACCAACCAACAACTAGAGAGAAGCCGAAAGATAAAATAAGAGCTAAAGAAGAGTTATAGCCCTTGAGGCTGAAAGCGTGTCGTCAATAATTGAAGACCTGATTGCAAGAAAAATATTCAACAACAGAGGAGACGAAACCATAGAGGTTGACGTTATAACAACTTCTGGCTTCGGAAGAGCTTCTGCTCCAGCTGGAAAAAGCCTAGGTAAAGCCGAAGTTGCCTACTACCCTCAAGGTGGAGTAGATCAGGCGCTTAAGGCAATTGATGATTTGATAGCTCCTGAACTCGCAGGATTGAACGCTGATTTCCAGGAAGAAATTGACAATACCCTCCACGAGATTGATGGCACCAAAAACTTCAAAGTTATTGGTGGAAACACAGCCTTCGCTGTTTCATTAGCCAATGCAGAGGCAGCGGCAAACTCTCATGGCCTTCTTATATTCCAATTTATTGGTGGAAACGCAGCTAACACACTTCCTTTTCCACTTGGGAATACTATAAGCGGTGGGCAACACACCCGAGGTAAAACCCCGGATATTCAAGAGTACTTAGCGCTTCCCAACGGGGCAGAAACATTCTTAGAAGCCGCGACAGCAAACGCTAAAATCCACAAAAGGATAGGTGAACTCTTAAAAAAGAAAGATAAACTCTTCAGTGGTGGAAAGGGCTCAGAGGGCGCATGGGTTGCTAACATCGGCAACTTAGATGCCTTCGAAATTATATCCAAAGCCTGCGAAGAAGTAGGTAACGAGTTGGATTTTGAGTGCGGTTTCGGAATTGATGTTGCCGCATCCTCGCTATGGAATGAAAAAGAGAAGAAGTATTTTTACCAGCGTGACGGAAAAAAGATTGATGCAGGTGAACAGTTAGATTTCATTTTAGATCTGATTGAAAAATATCATCTTGTTTATGTTGAAGACGCTTTTGAAGAAGAAGACTTTGAAAGCTACAAAGAACTAACTAAGAAATCTAAAAATTGTTTGATCTGCGGTGACGACCTTTTCACGACCAACAATGAACGATTAAACTATGGAATAAAGCTTAACGCGGCAAACTCAATAATAATTAAGGTCAACCAGATCGGCACTCTTACAGATGCTTTGGAAACAATCGAAAACGCGCAAAAACACGGATACACAACGGTTATGTCACACCGTTCTGGTGATACATGCGATTGGCACATAGCCCAATTGGCAGTGGCCTTTAAGTGTCCAATAATAAAGACAGGAGTTGTTGAGGGAGCACGAATAGCTAAAATAAATGAGCTAGTGAGAATTGAACATTTCTTAGGGAACAGAGCCAAAATGGCTGATTTAAAAATCTAAGGAGAGAACCAAAATGGCAGAAGATGAATCAAAAGAAAATACGATCGAAAACGATGTTGAAGAAAATGAAATTGAAATAGTTCCAGACAGGACTCCAAAAAGGGGTTCTGCCCCAATCCCAGAAACAATAACTGCAGATGACCTTTTATTACCGCGAGACACAATGCTATCAGCAGGCATACATATTGGAACAAGAATGAAAACCCGAGACACGGAACCGTTTATATACCGTGTCAGACCAGATGGATTATTTGTTCTTGACGTTCAAAAAACTGACGAACGCGTAAGGGTTGCCGCTAAATTCTTAGCGCGTTTTGATCCCTCAAAAGTAGCAGTGGCAGCAAGCAGACTTTACGCTCACGAGCCAGTTAAGAAGTTCTGCGGATTAATTGGCGCCAAGCCCGTGATAGGGCGTTTCATACCCGGACTTCTAACAAATCCGTTGTATCCGAACCGGATCGACCCAGAAATAATAGTTGTCTCTGACCCGAGAGCAGATGCTCAAGCAGTCAAAGAAGCCTCAAGAGTGGGCATACCAATAATTGCTTTATGTAGCACCGACAACGAGTTCGCCGGAATAGACCTAGTTATACCAACAAACAATAAGGGCAGAAGAGCCTTGGCAGTTATCTTTTGGCTACTCGCAAGACAAATCCTGAGAGAAAGAGGCGAACTTTCAATCGACAAGGACCCCCCATTGTTAATTGAAGATTTTGAAGCTAAACTCTCAAGGGACGAGGAGGACACGTAACTTAGATGAAAATTCGGCGTCCAACCCAAGCAGGTGCCTTCTACGAGAGTGACGCCGAATCATTAAAAACACAAATTGAAAATTGTTTCCTCCAAGAACTTGGTCCAAAGAAATATCCACAAGTCAACAAAAGCGGTCCTAGAAAAGTGGTTGGCTTGGTTTGCCCTCATGCCGGGTACATGTTTTCAGGCGCTGTAGCAGCCCACTCATACTATGAACTTGCTCAGGATGGCAAACCAGATACCCTAGTGATTCTGGGACCAAACCACACAGGCTACGGCAGCGCTTTATCTTCAATGAACGAGGGTATTTGGCGAACTCCTTTAGGCGATGTGGAAATTGATGTTGAAACATCCAATCTAATAGTGCAGGAAACACGCATTATTGACGTGGACGAAGCCGCGCACCGTTTTGAACACTCCATTGAGGTTCAACTACCCTTTCTCCAGTACCTTTACGGTTCTGAATTCAAATTTGTCCCAATATGCTTCCGGATGCAGGATTTATCCTCTGCCGTCGAAGTCGGACAAGCTTTGGCTAAAGTCTTAGCCAAAAAAAACGCGTTAGTTATTGCCTCATCCGATATGACCCATTACGAACCACAAATAAAAGCCGCTGCAAAAGATAAATCGGCGCTCAAGGCTGTGGAAGAATTGGATGAAAAGCGGTTCTACTCAATTATCGAAACACAAAATATAACCGCCTGCGGCTACGGGCCAATAACTACCGTGATAACCGCCGCAAAAGGCTTGGGCGCAAAAGGAGCAAAACTCCTCTGCTACAAAAGCAGTGGTGACGTAACGGGCGACTACTCAAGCGTTGTCGGATACGCAGCAGTAAGCTTTAAAAAATAAACCCTGACAATGATTTATGAATCAGTAATGCGGCGAAACTATTTGAGGCAGAGACTCCAAAGGCTGCCACTGTTGGTAATAAAAAAACTTGATAGTCTCAAATAGACTTCAAATATTTTACCCTGAAAAGAATCAGTGGAGCGAGCGTTGCAGAAGTGGTTTCATCAATGAGAGTATTTGACTTCGGGCGGGAATTGCTTAAGATATTGGCAATTGTGACCATGGTGGTGGATCATATTGGAAATATTCTCTACCCTGACTTGCTTTTCCTCCAGATTATTGGCCGGCTTTCCTTTCCCATATTTGCTTACCTGATAGTTATCGGCGTGGAAAGCACGAAGAAACCTTTGAAGTATATGGTGACACTTCTTTTTTTTGCAGTGTTTTCTCAGTTTCCTTATTTTATGGCTTTTGGGATTGAGCCTTTTGAAAGGCTGAATATCCTTTTTTCACTGTTGCTAGGCGCCGTAACCATATACTTTTATGCCAAGCGAAATCCCTTAGCTTTTTTTCCCCTATTAGTATCAATGATTTTACCGACTGAAGGAAGCTATTTTGCGGTGCTCACCGCGGTAGGCATGAAGCTTCTGAAGGACACTCCGAAACTTGGAGCTCTCGTTCTTTTCGTCCTTAACCTCCAATTTGTGTTACTCTCCTCCGAAATTCACACCCAAATCCAAATTCTTTCGCTGTTTGCGGTACCTCTAATCTTTCTTCACATTAAAAACAAGATGAGAAAAGAGATTCTTATTCCTAATAACTCTCTTGCTTACTCGCTGAGAAAGTACTTTTTCTACGTCTTCTATCCGCTACATCTGGCGGTATTGTATTTCATGAATTTGCTTGTTCTCTAAAGAGCTTTGTTGACGCTACTTTCAGACTATATTGATTAAGTTCTCTCACTATGAAAAGCATAAACTTCATGGATGCACAACGGTTAAGACGCCCTAAACACAGCAGGACGTCTGTACCATTCCGATATTTAAAAAGTGTTATTAGTTTTTCTCATAGCCTATAAGTCGGATTTAACTGGATGTTTGCAAAGAGAAAACCTTGGTTCAAGTTTTGGCCTGCAGCAGTGCCTGAAAACCTCGATTACCCTGAGGTTCCGCTTCACCAACTTCTCAGAAAGAGCGCAAAGAAGCATCCTGAAGCCTTAGTCTTGGTTTTTTTTGAACGGGAAATTACATATGCCGAGTTAGATTTGCTTTCAGACCAATTCGCGGCGGCACCTGCTGCTTTGGGTGTGAAGAAGGATGGCAAGGTCGCAGTTTTCCTACCCAACATTCCCCAGTTTATAAACGCTTATTTCGGAGCCCTCAAGGCAGGTCCAGTTATAACAGCCATAAGCCCCATGCGTAAGGAACGGGAAGTTGCCTATCAACTAAACGACTCTCAAGCTGAGACTATAGTCTCCTTGGACACGATTTACCCAATCATAAAGAAGGTTTGGCGGAAAACCAAGCTAAAAAACGCCGTAGTCACGAAGATGGAAGAGTACGGTTCTAAAAATCCCGTTATCAGGAAAACCCACAAGTCCCAAACGTTCACTCCTTCCAAGAACTGATGAACTACCATGCAAAGCCTCCTCGATTGGATATCAACCCAAGAAAGGACTTAGCTGCTTTGCAGTACACGGGCGGCACAACAGGCACCGCTAAAGACGCCATGATGACTCATCTGAATTTGGTTTCGAACGCTTTTGCTTTTGCGGCTTGGATAAGAGGCACTGCAGAAGACCGGTCTCTTACTGCTTTGCCATTATTCCACATTTAAGGCATGACCACAAGCATGACTGTACCTGACAGCTAGCCGCCAAGATGGTGTTGCTTCCACGCTTTGAACCTACTGCAGTCTTAGAAACAATCCCGAGGCATAGGGTGACGGTTTTCTGTGTGGTCCTCACCATGTACTCGTTGCTTCTGGCTAACCCTGCGATTGGCAAGTTCGACCTAACAAGCACACGTGTGTGCATTTCAGGTGCATCGCCGCTTCCACCGCGAGTCCAGAAGAAATTCATGCAAATTACAGGCCGTTTCCTAGCGGAAGACTATGGCTTAACCGAAGCGTCGCCAGTCACTCATTGCAACCCCGTGGATAAGTCCATGCTCACCGTAAGAGTAGGCTCAATCGTTTGCCCATTCCTGACACAGATGCTCGCACCGTCGACATAGAAACAGGCTCAAGAACTCTTGAACCGGGCGAAATAGAAGAATTCGCCGTCAAAGCACCCCAAGTGATGCTTGGGTACCGGCGGCGCCCCGAAGAAACCAGACATGTCCTTCGCGACGGTTGGCTCTTAACAGGCGATATTGCGCGAATGGACTTAAATGGCTATTTCTACATAACAGACCGCAAGAAAGACCTCATTAAGTACAAGGATTACAGCGTGTACTCCCGAGAAGTTGAAGATGTGCTTTACGAGCATCCGCCCGTGAAGCTTTGCGCCGTAGTCGGTAAGCCCCGCCCAGTTGTCGGCGAAATTCCGAAAGCCTTCATTGTGCTTAAAGAGGGCGCTAAAGCCTCGGAAGCAGAAATCATAGCGTTCGTCAAAGAGAAAGTAACTCCTTACAAAGTATTGCGTGAAGTAGAGTTCAAGCAAACGTTGCCCATAAGCGCCTCAGGCAAAGTCCTAAGGCGAACGCTGCAGGAAGAAGAGAAACGAAACCAACACAGCTGATCCTCTGTGTTTATTTTTTCTTCTTGGTTTTGCTTATTTTATCCGATTTTTTCTCTTATCCACCTCATAATGAGTAGCGTCAAGAATGTGGCTGCGAAAAACTGAAAACATAATTATTGATAAACCTCACCGTCCTCCCAATGATGAGCGGGTAACCAACACGCCACCGATAACTATGCAACCAGTCAGGACAAGGGCAACACCGAACATTAAACCCTTCATGCAACCTCACGTATTCTATGAAAACAAATAATTTTTTAATTCCATAATAACCTTTCCGCCACTTGTTACTCGGGGAACAATCCTTAGTTGGAGTTCGAAACCTATAAGAGAAATGTCTTGCCTCTGTCTCAGAGAAGGCCTAACACTTGCGCGTTAAAATCAACGTTACAGGCATCGTTCAAGGCGTGGGTTTCCGCCCCTTCGTATATCAGAGAGCAGTGCGAAACGAATTAGCAGGCTACGTGCGCAACAAGGGTGATGCAGGCGTAGAAATTCTACTCGAAGGCAATGAGCAAAACATACAGAATTTCATGCGCGACCTGAACGAAAAGAAGCCGCCCCTCGCACTCGTACATAAGGTAATCAAAACGCCGGTCGTGGGCAAAAACGAACATGCAAAATTCACCATCTACAAGAGCTCTGAGGAAACAGAGCTTTCAGGTTCGGTTATCCCGCCCGATGTCGCTATATGTGACCATTGCTTGCGAGAATTAAGGAATCTAAGAGACCCTCGGCACGACTATTTCTTTATCACATGCACAAACTGTGGTCCACGATTCACCATTATTGAACGCTTGCCGTACGACCGCGAAAACACAACAATGCGCAAGTTTCCACTGTGCAGCTTCTGCCAACATGAGTATAGTGACCCAGTGAACAGGCGTTTTCACGCGCAAACCATAGCGTGCCCAACATGCGGACCCAAAGCCTACTTGACAGCAAACAGCGGTGAGCCCATTAAGCACGCTAGTCCGGTGCGTGAAGCTGGGAGATTGCTAAGTGAAGGCGCAATTCTCGCCGTGAAAGGATACGGAGGCTTCCACGTTGCCGCTTCTGCAACCCGAGACAACCCATTGCAGGCGCTTCGAAGAGCGAAGCACAGGAGGGCCAAGCCTTTTGCCATAATGGCGCGAAGCTTGAAAGCCGCAAAAGAGTTCGCCGAAGTAACTTCGAAGGAATCAATGCTGCTTTCTTCCTGTGCCCGCCCGATAGTGCTTCTGAATAAAAGTGATGCCTACAACCTTTCCACGTTGGTTGCTCCTGGCCTGCATAATGTGGGAGTTATGTTGCCTTACTCTGGATTGCATTATATGCTTTTCGACCGCGTGAACGACGCCGCGTTTGTGATGACAAGCGCAAACCCGCCTAACCAACCCATCGTCAAAGACAACGATGAAGCACTGAAAATCTTAGGTGGAATTGTAGACTATTTCCTGTTTACCAACCGCAAAATCGCCTACCGCTGTGATGACTCTGTCCTGCGAGTTCACGGCAACCACCCAGCGTTTATTAGGCGAAGCAGAGGTTACGCGCCCACACCCATAATGCTAAAAGAAAAATCAGAAAAGTGTGTCGTAGGCTTAGGCGGCGAACTAAACAACACAGCCTGCGTTCTGTTAGAGAACAAAGCTTTCATTAGCCAGCACATAGGCGACGTTGAAAACGTTGAAACCCGCTCTTTCCTCCAAAAATCTTTAAGCCACCTGGCTCGTTTAACCAACAGTCGCGTGGAAGCTGTAGCTTGTGATTTGCATCCGAAATTTACCACCACGCGATTAGCACAGGAGTTGACAGAACAAAACGGTTGGCAGCTAATCCAAGTGCAGCACCATCACGCCCATGTTGCGTCGTTGATGATGGAATATGCGGTAGACGAGTTAGTATGTGTAACCTGCGACGGCTATGGATATGGTGTTGACGGCGGCGCGTGGGGGGGTGAAATTCTGTTTTGCACGCGCGAATCTACGGGTTTCAAGCGGTTAGCGCATCTGGAACCGCAACCTTTGATCGGTGGAGACATGGCTACTTATTACCCCGTACGTATGGCGGCTGGAATGCTCAGCAAAAACATGAACGTGGAACCTTGGCTTCTTGAGCATAGTAGTCGTTTGCTTCACGGCGAAACCGAGGCGAAATTGGTCCTTCAGAAGCTCCAGAACGGCGACGGCCTCACCAGAACTACGAGTTGCGGTAGGGTTTTGGATGCAGTTGCCGCTGTTCTAGGTGTATGCTACGAGCGTACTTTCGAGGGTGAACCCGCCATCAAGCTGGAATCTGCTGCAATTAACGGCAAAGACGTGTTGAACATTGAGCCTATGATCGATGGCTCATCGTTGGATACATCGCAGATGCTTTACACAATCTTTAAGAAATTAGGTGCGGAGTCGGTAGCTAATTTGGCTTATTCTGCTCACGTCTACTTAGCCCGCGGCTTGGCTTCCTTAGCGATAGCGAAGGCATTTGAACAAGGTGTCAAGGCTGTGGGTTTTTCGGGTGGTGCAGCTTACAACCAGATTTTAGCGAAGGTTATGCGGCGGACGGTCAAGGCTTCAGGTTTGAAGTTTCTGGTTCACGACTCTGTTCCTGCGGGTGACGGCGGGGTTTCATTAGGTCAAGCTGTTGTGGGTGGGTTTTTCAAGGTTTAAACCATACTCTTTTTATCGCTGTTTACTCCCGTGTTTATCATGATGCATCAATGTGTTTGGCGATTCCAGCGCTTGTCATGGATTTGGAAGGCAGCAGAGCCCAAGTAGACTTCGGAGAAGGCGTCCTAAGGGACGTTAATGTGACGCTTGTAGACGCCAAAGTGGGCGACTACGTTTTGGTGCACGCAGGCTACGCCATCCAAACCGTGGACAAAGAAGACGCCCTTGAAACGTTAACCTTGTGGAAAGAGATTCTCGTGGCTGAAAAAGACCCCGGCAGCTGAATTGGAATGGCTGAGAAACTTAGGTTCCGAAACCCCGAACTGGCAAAAGAAATTGTACAGAAAATTCAAAAAGTAACGCCAAAGGATGAACTTGTGAAGTTTTGTCATATCTGCGGTACCCACGAGTGGACAATCACTCATTACGGCTTACGTAGCCTCCTGCCGCAGAACATTGAGGTAATTGCGGGACCAGGATGTCCCGTCTGTATAGTGCCAGCCGCTGAAATCGATGAGGCGGTGCAGCTGGCTCAAAAAGGCGTAGTAATAACTTGCTTTGGGGACGTTTTGCGCGTTCCTGGTAGCCACATCAGTCTGCTGGAGGCCAAAGCGGAGGGTGCTGATGTCCGCGTTGTTTACAGCGTTTCTGATGCCGTTGAAATGGCAAAGCGCGAACATGAGAAGGAGTTCGTTTTTTCGGCGGTAGGTTTTGAAACAACTGCCCCATCCACCGCGGTTGAGGCGCTTGGGAATCCACCAAAGAATTTTAGTTTCTTGGTTTCGCATAGATTAATTCCCCCTGCCATGGAGTTGTTGTTAGGTATAGGAGATCTGAAAATCAACGGTTTCATTGCACCGGGGCACGTGAGCACTATTATAGGTATGAAGCCATATGAACTGTTCCCGCGGGTTTACCGCATGCCCACGGTGGTGGCAGGTTTCGAGCCTATAGACGTTTTGATGGGAATCTACATGCTTTTGAAGCAGTATGTGGAGGGAACGGCTCGGCTGGAAAACGAGTATTCACGTGTGGTGAAGTGGGAAGGAAACCACAAGGCACTGAAAGTGATGGAGCAAGCGTTTGCGATTACGGGCGGCAACTGGCGCGGTATCGGCCGCCTCCCTGATTCAGCATTTAAGCTGCGTGATGAACTTTTAGCTTATGACGCCCACGAAAAGTATGGCGTTCACGTTGAGCAGGGCAAGGATATTCTGCTAGGGTGCGAGTGCCATTTGGTTATAATTGGTAAAATAAAGCCTAACGAATGCCCCATGTTCATGAAGGCTTGCACGCCTGCGAAGCCCATTGGGGCTTGCATGGTCAGCAGTGAAGGCACATGCAGAGTGTGGTCAAAAACTGCTTCGGCTTAAAAGATTAACTAATTATTTCTGCCTTGATTAATACAACATCAGTCAATGGCTTGTCATTTGCATCTGTTTCTTCATCCGCTATATCGTCGACAACTTCCATGCCTGAAATCACGGTACCGAAGACCGAATGTTTGGCGTCGAGGTAGTTGTTGTCTATAACGTTTATGAAGAATTGGCTGCTCCCCGTGTTCGGAAATCCAGTATTTGCCATGGATATGGTGCCGCGTTTGTTTTCGTTGGCGCCTTCAAGTTCATCTTGTATATTGGGAATTGACGGATCACCATATCCGGTTCCTGTGGGGTCGCCGCCTTGAATCATAAAATCGGCGATGACTCGGTGGAAGATTGTGCCGTCGTAAACGCCTTGCTCGATTAGGTTCCTAAAGTTGCTTGTGGTCATAGGTCTGTCATCTCGCAGTTGGATAGTTATGTCTCCTTTGCTAGTTTGTAATAGCACTTTTCCAGCTGGTACAGTGTTCATGCTGAATAGGTAAACTGTCACTGCGACAACTGATATTATGGTCAATAAACCTATTGCAAAGGGCAATTTTTTGCTTTTGCTTGGTTTATGCTTCAATTTTCTTTGTCTGCTTGACCTTCCGGGGCTCATATCCAAGACATCTGACTCTTATTTATTTAAATATGTCCCAAAATTAGTGAAGCATGATGTACGCTAGCAGATTCTTGGCACAGGGTCACCTACTGGTCGGGCGATTATCCGTTTGCCTCCAATCGATGTCTGCATGGCTACACCTTTGAAATCGTTTGTGGCTTCGCCGATAATCTGAGAGTCCTTGCCTTCAGCACTTTGTTTGAGCCAGTTCAGCAGCTGCTTTGCTTTAGCTGACACAGCTCCAATTACGATTTTTCCTTCATTGCCAACTTCAAGCGGATCCAAACCCAGCATTTCAGATGCAGTACGCACGTCTTCTCTGATGGGAATTTTGTCTTCGTAAATGAGTATCCCGACCTTGGATTTTTCACTAAGTTCGTTCAGGGCGTCAGCTAACCCGCCCCGTGTGGCATCTTTCAGGGCAACGACTCCACCGACTTCGCCAAGCATGCCTTGAATCAGCTTGTTCAGGGGTTTAACGTCACTTTTTATCTCGCTTCCAAAAGTTAATCCCTGCTGGGCTGAGAGCACTGCTAACCCGTGATCGCCTAACGTGCCAGACACAATTATCTTGTCGCCGAAGTTAAGATTGGAGTCTAGTAACCAACGCGACACAAAGCCTTTTCGATACTGCCTGATCATTTTAAGATTGTTCTCCAAAGCTGAAGTTCTTCTTCCGATTCCTGAAACGTTCATGACGCATCCGCCCAAGCTACCTTTCTCAACCACTTTCGTGTCACCCGTGACTATACCTACACCTGCTTCAACACAAGTTTTCCTCATGCTCACCAATATTCTCTCAAAATCAGAAAGCGCCAAGCCTTCCTCCAAAACCAACCCACACGCCAAAGCATACGGCTCAGCACCCAAACACGCAATATCGTTAACAGTGCCTGATACTGCTAGGCGCCCGATATCACCACCAGGGAAGAATATGGGTTTTACCGCATGGGAATCGCTTTTCAAAACTATGTTGCCTATGACCGCTGCGTCGTCCAATGCCTCAAGCGGTACCTCAATGTTGTCCATGCCCCCAAAATACTTTACCAAATAATTCTTAACCAAATCATGCATTACAGTGCCCCCAGCACCATGCAGCATAGTGATTGCATTCTTTTTTTCTGTCATTCTAGCTCCCCTTCAGGTTGAGATATGTAACTTCAAGGGTGAAAAATAAACACATCGTAGAAACAGTGAAAAACTGCTCATCATCAAAACTTTTTTCGGAAAAACTATAAAAGTAAAGTTGCCGCTAGAGCTTATACACCTCACGTCTCTACGAACATTTAAATTTCAGAACTTTGCCAACTTTCGAACTAGCTAAACTAGTTTTGATACGGAAAGCCATATAAATCGCCATAACGCTGTTGAATTGCACAATTGGAGACCATACAAAAAATGCCAAAATGGGGATACTCCATCTTCGCGGAAGAACTAGACCCTGAAAAAACAGCGAAAGCCAGCGGTAGAGAAATCCGAGTGTCCCATAAGGCAGCTAGGGAAGTCTGCCGAGCAGTTAAGGGCATGATGCTCTCCAATGCTAAAACTTACCTAAGAGACGTTATTGAAAAGAAGAGAGCGGTTCCCTTCAGAAGGTATAAAAAGAAAGTTGGGCACCGCAGTGGACTTGAAAAAACTTTTGCAGGAAGATACCCCGTGAAAACATCACAAAAAATCCTGCGTGCAATCGAAGCCGCAGAAGCAAACGCTGAAAACAAAGGCTTGGACTTAGATAGACTACGCATACTCCATGCAGCCGCTTACCCAGGGATAAAAATCAAACGCTACACTCCAAGAGCACATGGAAGAGCCTCACCCAAATACCAAACCACCACCCATATTGAGATAGTTCTAGAAGAAAAACCCGGACAAGGGGAAGGAATCTAATGTCCATCGTTAAACGCTTCATAACAGAATCAATCAAAAAAACCGAAATAGACGAATTTTTGCAGAAAAAGCTTGAACGTGCTGGCTACGGGGGCGTAGACCTTTCCAAAACCCCTCTGGGCACCCACGTGGTAATCTATGCCATGCGGCCAGGTATAGTCATAGGTCGTGGCGGAGAAACAATAAAAGATCTCGCAATAACCCTTGAAGAAAACTTTAAACTTGCAAACCCGCAAATCTCAGTTTCTGAAATTGAAGTTCCTGAATTCAACGCTCATGTTATTGCCTCCCGAGTAGCTTCCGCCCTCCAGAGAGGTGTCCACTTTAGACGTGCTGGTTTTTGGGCTCTAAACCAAGTCATGGAAGCAGGCGCGTTAGGCGCAGAAATAGTGATCAGCGGCAAGCTTCGAACTGAAAGAGCCCGCTTCGAAAAGTTCCGAGCCGGCTACTTCCCTAGATGTGGCCACCCCGCTTTAACATACATGAAAAAAGCCGAAGCGCACGTTCAACTCAAACCAGGCATCATCGGCGTAAGAGTCAAGATAATGCCTCCAGACGCCAAATTCCCAGACAAAATCGACATCACTCAAGAAATACCTCCTGAAGAAATCGAAGATAAAACAGAAGAAAAACCAGAAAAATCAGCAGAAACTTTAGAGCAATCAATCAAAATCGAAGAACTACATGAAAAACCACCCAAACCAACTGAGGCAAATGAGGAAAAAACTGAAAGCCCAGCAAGGGCTGAGGAAGAAGCGCCAGCTGTTGAAGAGAAGGTTGAAGCTTCAGAGAAATTGGTGGAGGAGGCAGTTGGCGAACCGGTTGGAGAAACACCAGCAAAAAACGTGAAAGAGCCAGTTGTAGAAAAGGAGGCAAAGGAGTAAATGCCTATCCTTCGATTAAAAGAAATCAGAAACATGTCTGCTGAAGACCGTGATAAGAAGATTTCTGAGCTCAGGGCTGAACTAGCTAGGCTGAAAACCATGGTTAAGGCTGGAGGTGCCGTTGAGAATCCTGCTCGGATAAGAGAACTACGTAAGGCGATCGCCAAGATTCTCACAGTCGAAAACGAAGATAAACTGGGGCTCAAAAAAACGAAAGTTAAACCAGAGAAGAAAAAAGTTAGAAAGGAGAAGAAAACCAAGTGAAAATAACCCCAGACATAATACGCCATGAGTTCATAGGAACCAAAGGAAAAATAGCTGAAAGCCCACACGCAGGTTATGTTGGGATTCATGGCAAAATAATTGATGAAACAAAAAACACGTTCACGCTTCTGTATAATGACAAGACTAGAAGTGTTATTAAAAACTCAGCGATTTTCAACTTCAAATTTTCCGACGGAACAATTGTTAAAATCGACGGCAGACTCTTAATTGGTCGACCTGAAGACCGCCTTAAAAAAACAATTAAGAGGTTATGGTAATGTCTCTAACTTTCAAGAAACCCAGGAAATCATGCGACGACAGGAATTGCCCGTTCCATGGCACACTCTCTGTAAGAGGTCGCGTTTTTGAGGGCGTTGTTGTCACGGCGAAAATGGAAAAAACAGTTATTGTGGAACGTGAGTACCTTCAATTCTCACCAAAATTCGTGAGGTATGAACGAAGGCGCGGTCATATTCCATCACACAATCCCCCGTGCATTGACGCAAAAGAAGGCGATCGAGTGAGAATCGCGGAGTGCCGTCCTATAAGCAAAACTGTATCCTTTGTTGTCGTTGAAAAAGTGGAGAGGAAGTAACATGGCTGCAAAGGCAAAACAACGGGCGCTCATCGCGAAAGGCATGCTTTCTCACGGGCAGAAAGTTACAAGAGGGCTCTCAGCAGGCTCTACTCTGAGGTGTACTGATAATACTGGTGCACGCGTACTGCGCTTAATCCAAGTTATGGGCTATAAAGGCAGGTTAAGACGTTATCCATCCGCTACAGTGGGCGACAAAGTCACTGTTTCGGTTAGGCAAGGCGCGCCAGACATGCGAAAAAAGATTTTCCAAGCAGTGATTGTAAGGCAGAGAAAACCTTACAAAAGAGTTGATGGCGTCTGGGTTCAGTTTGAAGATAACGCTGCGGTGATAATAACTCCTGACGGTGAAATGAAAGGCTCTGAAATTCGAGGTCCCGTGGCAAGAGAGGCTGCCGAAAGATGGCCAAGGATAGCGAGTGCCTCAAGCATGATAGTGTAGATGAAATCTTATGCAAACAACAAAACACGTAAAAGACCCACGAAAACAGCGAAAACGTATCTTCAAAGCTCCTGCTCATCTGCGTCATAAGTTGATGGCTGCTCCTCTTTCACCTGAACTTACCGCTTCAAAAGGCGTAAAAACCCTTCCAGTTAAAAAAGGCGACACAGTTCGTGTAATGCGTGGAGACAATGCAGGTTTCGAAGGCAAAGTCAATCGGGTAGACTTGAAAAGATACAGAATATTCCTTGAAGGCTTAACACGCGAGAAAGTTGACGGAACAAACATATTTGTTTCAGTACATCCTTCCAAGGTCATGATAAAAAACCTGAAGCTTGACGATAAATGGCGAAAAGCAATTGTTGAAAGAAAGAAGGTACTAGCGCTTTCTAAAAAAGAAGAGAACGTGAAGAAAGCAGTGAAGAAACCCGCAGCAAAAGTTGTGAAAGAAAAAATGGTTGACAAGAAAGCGGTTGTTCAAAAGAAACCTGTGAAGAAACCAGCAAAAAAAACAGGAAAGAAGAAAACTGCAGCTAAGAAGAAAACAGAAGAAAAACCAATTGCACAAACAAAGCCGAAAGCAGCAAAGAAAAGTCCAACCACGCATAAAGCTGCCTCAAAAACCAAAGGAGGAAAATAGATTTGGGCAAAAAAGGAAAAACAGGAAGATTAAAACGTAACCCCGCCCCGAGGTTTTGGCCAATTCACCGAAAAGAAGCTGTCTGGACAGTTCGCCCTTCACCTGGACCACATTCTCTTGAGAAGTGTTTGCCCCTTTCAATTGTTCTTCGTGATATTCTCAAAGTAGCTGAAACGAGGAAAGAAGCTAAAAAGATAATCTCGCAGGGTAAAGTATACGTTGACGGAAAAGTTAGGCTTGAAGATAATTTTCCAGTGGGCTTGATGGATGTCATTTCGATGTCTGAACCGAACAAGTTCTACAGGGTACTGCCATCACATAAAGGCTTGTTTCTTAATCCTATAAGTGAAGAGGAAGCCCATTTCAAGCTTCTGCGGGTTGAAAATAAAACCCTAGTCAGGGATGGAAACTCTCAAGTTTCTCTTAATGACGGAACAAACATGCTCGTAAAGGCGAAAGAACCTGAAAAACCGTCGGAAGTTGTTTATGAAACTTTTTCAACATTGAAGGTGGAAATTCCAGAAAAACAGGTTCTCGACCAAATAAAAACCAAAAAAGGCAACATGGCCATTATAACTGGCGGGAAGAACATCGGAAAAAAGGGCAAAATTGTTGAGATAGAAAAAACTGAATCGAAAAAACGCAGAAACGCCCTTGTAGTAGTTGAGGATGAAAAGGGTAGTCGTTACCAAACAATCTTGGACTTCGTCTTTTCAGTAGGTGGAGCTAAATCTCTCATATCTTTGCCGGAGGCTGATTCTGTTGTCTGATGATGAGTTGCTTAAGCATTGGGAAGAGCAGACTATGCTTAAACCCAGAATTGAAAAGGTAGTAGTTAATCTTAACCTTGGAAAATCAGGTGAACCACTGGAGAAAGCCTCCAACGTGTTGAAAGAGTTGACTGGTCAGAAGCCTGTTAAGAGGCAAGCCAAGAAAACAATAAGAGACTTCGGGTTAAGGAAAGGCGAGTCAATTGCATGTGTTGTGACACTTAGAAAACAGGTTGCGCTTGATTTCCTCAGAAAAGTTCTGCCAGTCATCGAAAACAAAATTTCCCGCTCATCTTTCGACAGGCAAGGTAACTTTGCTTTTGGAATAAAGGAACATATTGAAATTGCTGGAGTTAAATATGAACCAGATATTGGCATCTTCGGAATGGATGTTTGTGTCTCCGTGAATCGTCCGGGTTATCGCGTGAAAAACCGAAGAAAAAAGAAAGCGCATGTAGGTTCCAAGCACTTATTAACGCCTGACGATTCGGTTGTTTTCATCAGGCAAACTTTGGGAGTAGAAGTCGTATAAACTAGAGCGTGAATGTATGGGAAAACAGCAGATCAAAAAAGAAAGGAAATATGGTAAAGGTTCAAGGCCTTGCGTGAGATGTGGTTCTTTTGGGCCAATTATCAGACGTTACAATCTATATTTATGCAGGCACTGTTTTAGGGAGGCAGCGCCAAAGCTCGGATTTAAAAAGTATGAGTAGTGATGTAGCAAGATGGATACTTTAACAAATGGCTTGATAACCGTCATCAACAACGAAATGCGAAACAAGCGTGAGTGCATTATTAACCCTGCTTCTAAGCTTTTAGGGCTTGTATTGAGAATAATGCAACTTAACGGTTACATTGGGGAATTCGAATTTATTGATGATGGTCGTTCAGGCAAGTTTAAAGTTCAGCTCTTGGGCAGAATAAATAAGTGTGGTGCTATTAAGCCGCGTTTCTCTGTTAAAGTCGGCGAGTTCGAAGAATGGGAGAAAAAATTTTTACCGTCAAGAGATGTTGGAATACTGGTCGTTTCAACTTCAAAAGGCGTGATAGCTCACAGGGAAGCTGAAAAAAAGAACATGGGAGGAAGGCTACTAGCTTTCGTCTACTAGCGGGGTGTTTTTGATGAGGCTGCCAGAAATTTCCAGAATTATTCAAGTTCCAGATGGTGTAGAAGTAACCATAGAACAACGAAAAGTTGCAGTTAAAGGCGCAAAGGGCACTTTAACGCGGGATTTTTCTTATGTTCCAATATCACTTGAAGCTAGAGATGACAATACAGTTCGGATCTGGGCTGAGTGGCCTCGCAAAAAGGAAGCCTCTTTAGTAGGAACTATTAACTCTCATATTCAAAATATGATTACTGGTGTTGAGAAGGGCTTTATATACAAGCTCAAGATTGTTTTCTCTCACTTTCCGATTTCAGTTAAGGTTCAGGACAAACTGGTCTTAATTGAGAACTTCACTGGCGAAAGACAGGCACGAAAAGCAAAGATAATTGGCGGCGTTAAGGTTAGAGTTGAGAGCGAAGATGTGACTGTTGAAGGCATAAACTTGGAGGATGTGAGTCAAACCGCCGCAAACATTGAGCAAGCCACGAAAGTTAAAAAGAAAGACCCGCGCGTTTTCTTGGATGGTCTATACGTGTATGAACGAAAGGAAGGCATAGACTAATGGCGGAAAGGAGAGTATATCCACAGCAAAAAGCGTTGAAAACGAGAAAACGGGTAAAAAAGAACAAGCCTGATTTCGCTAGATCAGAGAGTTGGCGTTACGTTAAGTTGAAGAAAAGCTGGCGTAAACCCCGCGGTTTAGACCACAAGATGCGACGGAAGATTAAGGGGTGGCCACCAACAGTTAGTACTGGTTACAAAGGCCCAAAGGCTGCTAGAGGGCTTCACCCTTCAGGATACAGAGAAGTTTTGGTGCATAATGCGAAAGAACTGTCTAAAATTGACCCGAAATTTGAAGCCGCTCGAATAGCTCATACAGTTGGCAAGAAAAAACGTGTACAGATTGTAGCTGAAGCTAAAAAGCTCGAAGTCTATATTTTGAATTTCAAACCAGTCGAAGAACTAGTTGAAACTGAAGAGAAAGAAGAAGCCGACGAAGCAGCAGAAGCCAAAGGAGAAGAAGCTGTTGAAGAGAAGCAATCTGTGAAGAAAGAGGGGAAACCGAAACCCAAGCTACTTGGTAGAGATTCTGAAAAGAAAAAGGGAAAGGAAAAGTCGCCATCTAAAAAAGCTGAAAAGCCAAGGACAAAGCGCAAAAAAGCTAAGGCTGATAAAGGAGATGCGAAACTATGACCAATCTAAGTAGTCAACGGCGTTTGGCAGCACAAATATTGAAAGTCGGTCAAAATCGGGTGTGGATTAATCCTGAAAGAATTGATGATGTTGAAGCGGCAATTACTCGGGAAGAAGTTAAACGTTTGATTCATGAGAAAATTATTATGTCTTTGCCTAAGAAAGGCGTGAGCAGGTCTCGGGCTAAAGCGGTTCGTGAGAAGAAGCGGCTCGGTCGGCGTAAAGGTTCTGGTAGCAGAACCGGATCTGCACACGCGAAGATTTCTAAGAAAGAGGCGTGGATGAGCAAGATTCGTTGTTTGAGGAGAAAGCTTCGAAATTTGAAGTCAAGCAGAGTTATTACAGAACATACCTACAGGAAAATGTATGGTATGGCTGGAAGCGGAAAATTCGAGTCGGTTGCAGAGTTAGAGCGTTATTTAAGAGCTAATGATCTTTGGAGGAAACGTTGATGGCAAGAAGTTCTAATTATCGGGTTCCGTTAAGGCGGAGAAGAGAAGGAAAAACTGATTATCAAGCAAGGAAAGCCTTAGTTTTATCGGGAAGACCGAGACTTGTTGCTCGCAACACAGTTAAAAACGTTGTTGCTCAGATAATTGTTGCTAAGCCACATGGGGACGAGGTTTTGGTTAGTGCCCATAGCAGGGAGTTAAGGAAGTACGGATGGAAAGCGCCTATGGGAAACACTCCAGCAGCCTACCTTACGGGTTTGCTTTGTGGTTTGAAAGCCAAAGCTAAGGGTGTTAAAGAGGCTATTTTGGATATAGGTTTGACTGCGCCCACTAAAGGCGCCAAGATTTTCGCTACGTTAAACGGGGTTTTGGATGCTGGTGTTGATGTTCCTCATGATGAAACAAAAATCGTTAATGAACGCATAGAAGGAAAGCATATTGCCGCTTACGGAAAGAGTTTACAGGTTAACTCTGAACTCTACTCCGCTAGATTCTCGAATTATACAGAGCAGAACCTATCCCCTGAAAAGCTTCCGGAGCATGTTGCGAAAGTTAAAGCTGACATCACTAATTCATTTGAAAAGAAGAGTGGAAAGAAAACATGAGTCGACGGGATAGAGAAGACCGTTTAGAGGAATGGGTTCCCAAAACACGTTTGGGTAAAATGATTCAGGAAGGTAAGATAACTTCTATCGAAGAGGTTTTCTTGAGCGGCTTGAAGATTTCTGAGCCTCAGATTGTTGACGCTTTGCTTCCCGACCTTCAAGAGGAAGTCATAAATGTTAACTTGGTTCAAAAGCAGACTGACGCAGGTGAAAAATCACGGTTTAAGGCTATTGTGGCTGTAGGGAACAGAGATGGTTACATAGGTTTGGGTGCTGGCAAAGCTAACCAAGTGCGAACCGCAATAGAGAAAGCAGCTGCTGCCGCGAGGTTGAACGTTGTTCCTGTCAAGCGTGGATGCGGAAGCTGGGAGTGCGGTTGCGGAAAACCTCATTCGGTGCCCTTCCAGGTTGAGGGTAAATGCGGTGGTGTGCGCGTGGTTATTGTTCCTGGACCAAGAGGTTTAGGGCTTGTGGCGAGTGAAGTTGCAAAGGTGATTTTGGGCTTGGCTGGCGTGAAGGACCTTTGGATTCAAAGTCGAGGTTCCACGAGAACTGTACCGTCTTATGCTTACGCGATTTTTGATGGGTTAAAGAAGACTTATGGCCTCGTTACTCAGGCGGATTGGGTGAGGTAGGTTGACCGAAAAAACCGCCGAACGGAAATGTTTTGCTGTAGTGAAAGTCCGAGGAACAATTAGTGCTCAACGTGAAGCTAGAGAAACCCTTGAGCTACTCCGTTTAGCTCGAACCAATCACGCGATACTTCTTGATAATCGCCCGTCATTCATGGGCATGCTGTATCGCGTACAGAACTACGTGACTTGGGGAGAAATCTCCAAAGAAACCTTGGCGTTAATGCTGCAAAAACGTGGAAGGCTCACCGGCGGCAAGAGACTTTCAAATGAAACTGTGGCGAAGTTCGGTTACAAATCAATAGATGCGCTTGCCGAAGCAATAGTGAACTGCAAAGTAGAATACCAAAAGCTGCCCAATGTGCGACCTGTTTTCAAGCTACATCCTCCAAAGAAGGGCTTCAAAGGAAAAATCAAGAAGAGCTTTGCTGCAGGAGGCGAAGCAGGTTACCGAGGCGGAGCCATTAACAACCTTATAAAACGAATGGCCTAGTTTCACTGAATATCCTGAAAAAGGAATAGAAACCTCAAAAGGATCATATTTCTCTTCTGTTGTGCAATATTTTGCACTTTGCATTTATTCTCTTGTCTTATATGCTCTCGATCTTTATGTTATAGAAAACAAAAAAACTGATTCTCCATGTTTAGTGCTTAAGTTTTTTGAAGTAGACCTAGGTTTTAAACCAAAAATCGTTATGGAAACAACACCTGTAAAAGCTATAACACCAATAATGGAAAAAAAACAGGCATATCAAAATTAAAAATTTTTTTGTAGCTAAAACGTTGACAGCGAAATCAACAGGCTGAAGCTAAGTTAGAAATGGTTTGTGGCTGTTATGATAGTCCCTGCATTTTCTTTAATCTTTCTAAGCGTTTCTTTAGGAATTCCCGTTTTCCTGGCAAGGGTTGAAGCTTTTTCCTCAAGTAGCTGTTTTATGAGCACTATTCCTGAGTTGACTAGTTTTGTTCTTATTGCGCGTTTTAAGCCTCTGAGGCAGCTAAGTGGGTAAAGGTTGTTTTCTTCAATAATGCTTTGTAAGCTAAGGTAAGTTGGCGAATTCCATCCGATTTGGAGGATATTTCTGCATTCACCGTAGCGTCTAGCGTGTTCTGAGTATCGGGTGTTAGTTACTATCATTGCCTTCTCAATTTTCAAATCGCATTTACCACCTTGAAAGCCTTCTGAAATATCCTCTAGAATTGCTCTAGCTATTCGGCTTTCATCAAGCCCAGTCGGTGTGTGATAATTAACATGGTGTTTCACTTCAACAAAATACGTCACACCACCTTTCTTTGCAATAGCGTCAACTTCGTGTTCCACGCATTTTCCCGCCAAAATCCGATTGGGAGACACCTCAAACCCTTTATTCGCCAACAAAACCTGCACAAAAACTTCAAACTCAGGTTTTGAATCCATAAGGCTCAAGCCTCTCCTCAAATCAAAAATATGTCTAATGGCAGGCTTGTAACTACGTAAAAACCTAAAAGTCATCTGTAAAATCTTACTGGTTGGTATGCCGTGATATAACCGTTTTTCCACCCTCCGGACAATCTCGTCAGCAATTTTCCTGCTTGCGCCCATTCTCAAACAAGTCCTAACAACCTTTTCTCGGTCAAAAAATTGGAGGCTACCATCTGCCTTCGTAACAAAAACTCCCAATGCCTATCCACCAATCAACATCTGTCCTGTTAAACATAGGATTAAATATGCTTTTCCAAACAATACCCACAAAGCACCGCAACTAGCAAGTTTTAATAGATAAGACTAAACTCAAAATATTCCGTCTTCATGAAAGGAAGAGCGTCAGTTTCCAAAAAGCTAGTCACTTCAATTATTTCTGCTATTAAAAGCTTTATACTATGGATTTACCAAAATATGTTTTTCTTGTCTTTTCCAGACGGTTTTGAGTTTTGTGTGGATATAGCTTCTTAATTGCCGCCATAGACTTAAAGTCATATTTAAAACGGTGATTCAAAAGCTTGATTTGTTCGTTTAGCTGAAGCTTTTACTTTTTCGATTTGATTTTACCATTGAAGCTTTTCAAGCTTTCTTTGCAGATGCCTTCATTCCACTCACATACTCCTTTGATAATCTCGGAAAGATAATACTCAAACTCTTCCTTCGATAGGTCACTAGCGCATTCCACTCGATACACTATTTCGCCTTTCTCTCTGCTTGCAGTCAGCGAAACTAAAACATTGTCTTCGCTCACAATTCTCGACCTTGACTTTTAATTTGACCGTTTTCAGATTTAAGCTGTTCTCCAATCGCTTTTGGAACCAAAACAGATAAAAACTCGCTTCTGTATCCATCAAGGCAATTAACACGAGGACTACACATGCCATCCGAAATCTTCGACGTAGAAAAATTCGTGGAGATGAGCGAAAACGCGAAGTACTGCTCAGTCAAACGACTGAAAGATGCCGTGAAGCTTAAACTACGTACACCCAAAAAACTTTACACTCTAAAAGTAGAACCCCTAAACGCAGAAGAAACCATCAAAAAACTCAAATGCGAAATACAAGAACTTTAAACCAGTTTTTCACCAAAGTCCGTGTTCTGTAGAAATCACGGAGACTACAGACTCCATTATTCAAAAGAACCATTAGCAGCGCTAAACTTTGGTTGCGCAGATAACCCTTTTCTACTTTTTTCTGAAATGGAATCCTATTAGGATTAGAAAATCCATGGGTATTTGCGGTTGATGACCTCACTTACTGCGTGAGGAGGGATTATGCCTTCTTCGCAAATTATGCCGTGAATGAAGTCTCGTCTGGTAACGTCAAACGCAGGATTGAGAACTTCCAGTTTTTCAGGCGCGTCATCCCAAACCTCTTTTGGGCTTCGTTCTTCAATTTGTGCGTAATCTCCACAGACTGTAGCCGGGTCGAACTTTAACAGTTCCGCGACAACGTAGAACGGCTTTCTTGCCTCGTGAGCTAATAGTGCGATGGTGCCTGTGCCAATTTTATTAATGATGTTTCCCTCTGCCGTTATAGCATCGGCGCCTACAATCACCAGGTTAACCTTGCGTATCAAGGAACGCGCTGCTGAATCCACAATAAATGTTGTTTTCACGCCGAGTGACAAGAGTTCTTTGGCGGTGATTCTGCCTTGAAAAACAGGTCGAGTTTCAGTGCAGACCACCTCAAACTCTTTCCCTTCTTCTTTGGCTTTTCGGAAAATATTCGTTACCGTGGAAGAGTGACAATGCGTGAAAACCAACATGCTATCGCGTATCCTCTTGGCGCCTATTTCGGCGATGCATTCTTTTGAGGCTTCGAGGTTTTTCAGGAACTGGATGGAACTTGAAGTAACTATTTCAACAAGGTCTTCTACTTTTTCTTTGCCACTGTTTTCCACTTGGCTGATTATCCACCGCACAGCGTTTCTCATAAGTGGCTCAGTCGACCTTGAAGCGAACAGCACGTCACGGGCTTCAGTTAGCTCTTCCATGAATTCTATCCGCGTCTCAGCTGTTGTTTCTTCTACCAAGGCTTCAAGAGCTTTAATGGCTGATATGGCAACGTTTCTAGCGCCCTGCACCTTAAGTTTCCGAATTCTATCCGCAACAACACGAACTTTTTGCGCCATACAACTACACCCTTTTTCCAGTTATACACGGCGAAGCATATAAGGCAATTCAAACAAGTTGCTATTTGAAAATAAATGATGCTCAACGAAGACGCCATTAACAGTATTTTGCAACCGATTATTGGTCCGTGGTACAAGTCGCTGAAGAATCCGCAGAAATCGCAAGAGCAAGTTCTCGAAGAGTTACTGACGAAATACTCGAAAACCGACTACGGGAAAAACCACGGTGCCTCAGAAATCAAAGGAATTGTTGACTATCAAAAAACCTTTCCAGTAATAGACTACAAAGGGCTCCTCCCTTACTTTGCGCAGGTTAAAGAGGGCAACTACAACGTTATCATAGCTGAACCGCCAGAGTGCTGGGTGATGACTAGAGGCTCAACTGGGCGAGCAAAAGTCTTGCCCGCCACGCAGACGCATCTGAAACAAATTTTCTCGTTTGGAGCAAGAGCGCTTATAAACTACGCACTCAGAAAAAAGAATTTTGAAGTCTTCACAGGCGATATATTAAACTTGAATTTTCCCTCTAGCGTCCACACCATGACCTCCCAAGGACACAAAGTTACTTATGGCTACAGTTCTGGAACTTACGCTAGACTTAATCCTATGTTCGACAGGGTCAGCCTGATACCACGGCAAGAAGCAATAGACGAGCTTGGTTCTGGAATAGGCAGAACCGACTGGGAGAAAAGATTCGAACTGGTATATCAGCAAGCGCTCGGCAAGAACGTCACCGCCACCATGGGCGTCACGCCCGTAATCTTAGCTTTCGCCAAGTACATTAAACGGAAACACGGGAAGAAGCCTGCTGACCTTTGGAAATTTAAAGTGTTGTTCTGCACCAGTGTGCGCAAGATACAGTTCAAGTACGCTGCAGTCCTCAGAAAGTACTTTGGACCTGCGCCAGTCGTAGAGATGTATACGGCAACAGAAGGAGTATTCGCCCAGCAGCTAGATGATCTGCCTTACATTACGCCTAACTATGATGGCTACTTCTTTGAAGTGGACACTGGTCGGAGTGTGAAACTGATGCATGAACTTAAACGCGGCGAGTGGGGTAGCCTGTTGATTTCTTCATGTATGTTTCCCCGTTACGCTATTGGTGACATGATAGAAGCAGCTGGCAAAGACTATTTTCGGGTGTTCGGGAGACAAAACACCTTAACACTTCTTGAACACAGATTGTACCGACTTTTTTTGGGCTGGTTACTCTAATAAGTAGGCGGATATCGCTTTCGTGACATTTTGGCAAAGTAAACAGCAGTGATAATGACTACAACGCCTATTATCAAGAGCACTAAAGCCCAGCCGATTTCTGAAGTAATGATGCTAGAGATTCGAAGAACCGCAAAGAAACCGATGAGTATAAGGATAAGACCGCCAACTAGCCAACCTACATATCCATACTGGCCCTTCTCGTGCTTTTCGCCTTTTTCCGGCTCCTGTTTTTCCTGTTTTTCCTGTTTTTCACTCTTCTCAGCTTTTTCGCTCATAGGGCGAGCTGTAGTTGCCGGAACTGGCGCACCTGCTTTCAACGGAGCCCCACATCTAGGGCAGAAAGCCGTGGCTTCATCTACTTCATTACCGCATTTTGGACAATAAACCAAACCTTTTACCCTCTCCTAATCTCCTATTAAAGCAAAAGTATTTAAAAGCATTCACCTGCTTGCTCCTAAAAAGGCAAGTTTTATGTGCTCCAGCCACGAATAATCGAGTAGTGAGAAGAAAATTGAACAATAATCTCAAAACGCGAAGTAGCGCATATAAGGCTCAAGAACGACTATTTTCTGCAATCTCTGCCGGTACTTTCTTCATTCTGCTTGGAATAATTTACGTTATTAACCTACCCTCAAGCCTTTGGAACGCATTATTCGATTTCTTAGGCAATTTCAGATTTACCCAAGTCCCTACAACAGGCATCTCTCTGCCAGCTCCTGTTTTTCCAGGAGCTCATTCATTGCTATATGGAGCATTATTCCAGCTATGCGTAGGTCTCGCCATCTGGCAAATCATTCTTCTGCTGCTGAGAATCACAATGAACTCGCCAATCAGCAAAACCGCAGAAACAATGGGCAACCTTGTTTACTGGTTCGGAGCAGGTTACTTAATAACAACATACCTAAACAGCACCACTGACATAAGCGATTGGTTCGTGTTCTGGGCTGGAATATTAGTTATTCTTGGCTTGTCATTCGTTGCCAGAGCATTTGTTCTCTTAATTAAAAGAAAATGAACAACTATACTACTGCACTTTAAGTTGCCACCAGAGCGCGAGTATCTGCCAAACCATAAATAATGAGTCGTAGATAAGCCTCACTTTCGTTTCGCGTCCACTTTTCCATAACACTGGAATCTCTTTTATCTTGTAGCCCCTACGATGAGCTCTAACAAGAAGTTCAGTGTCCCAGAACCAGTGATTAGCCTCTACTTCGTTAAGCAATTGCATAAGCGGCTCTCGCCGGAACGCTTTGAACCCGCACTGATGATCCTTGAGTTTAGAGCCCAAAACCACTCGAACCATAGAATTGTAAGTTTTAGAAGCTATTTTCCTCGTACCGCTTCTTTCAACTTTGCTTTCAGGAAGCAATCTTGAACCAGTAGCGACGTCGTACCCTTCCTCGTCAATGCTACTAATAAGTTCTTTCAGCTGCCTCACGTCAGTAGCTAAATCTACATCCATGTAAACGAGGGTTTTACCGCTGGACTGTTGGAAGGCGTTCTTCAAAGCTTTTCCTCTCCCAAGTCGCTTTTCTGCGTGGAGATGTCTCACAACAGGCAACCTTTCCGAAAGCTCATCGGCTTTTTTATCGGTTCCATCTGTACTGCCATCTTCAGCGATTAGAATCTCATAGGATCCACAGTATTCGTTAAGGACTTTAGTTATTTCCGCCACTGCAGGCTCTAAAGTGTCTGCCTCGTTGTGAGCTGGGAGAACCACCGAAACCTTTGTGGGACTGTAATTCACATCTTTTTTCAAGTTTAGAACACCCAACTCTCAAACCATTTCAAACTTTCAATCCACGTGTTAGACGCCCGCATCCCTGAAATAACGGTGTAAAACAGTCCGAACATAGCCGCGGTAACTGCGAAATAAGCTATCGCCGCCACTTTCATCCACTTGTTGCTCCAGTATGTGCTTATGAAATACGCTGATGCCAGGCAGAGAAATGGCACATTAACGTAGAAGTGGTAGATGAAAGTGACCCTCGAAATGACAATGTAGGGAACCCACTGGAAAAAGAAGAAAACTGGAATGAATATTGCAGGTAAACCTATTTTGCCTAGTCGTCTGCCAGCGGTCTTTACGATTTTAACTAACACAAAAACCGAGATGCCAACTACGCACGCGAAGCCAACCCACCAAACAGCTGGGTTACCCAGCAAAACAATAGTTGACTTAAAGTTCTCAGGCAGATATGATACGAAAAGCCACAGTGGAACATGCCCATCTGGGACCACCATTAAAGGCCAGCTCCACCATGGAGACGAAAACGCGTGAGTAGCTGTCAGCGTTGAATGGTAGCCGTACATTGACCCCTGCAGGCTAACTAACTCGATTAATGAGCGGCCAGCAAGCACGTCTGGAATGTAAGTTAAAAAGTAGAGAAGCACAGCCACCAGCGAGAAACCGAGAACCACGGTGTATGGGTGATTCGAGAACGTGTTGAGTTTATCCAACAAGCCTTTCTTCACTTTTGCGACTTCTCTAAGCCTAAGCATCACGAGAATAGCTAACTGAGCCGTAAAACCGTATAGCACAACCCACTTAGTTGAAAAGCCAAGCGCGAAAAATATGAACGCTAAGAACAGCGGCAGAACAGGGGCGTTCCACCCGTTTTTTAGCACGTCCTTGAGGTAAATCAGGAAGAAAAGTTGTGATGTCAGCGAAAAGAATACCACGTAGGTGTCAGCGGTTGCCATCCGCGCCATGGTGAAATGCATGAAGTCGAAGGCTAACAAGAAAGCGGAGGCTGAAGCTCCTATCCATGTTCCAAAAAGTTTCTTTCCTAAAACGTAAATCACGGGTATCATCAACAAAGCGAATATCACGCCCATTATTCGCCATCCGAAGGGGTTGTAGCCGAACGCCAAGATTCCAGAGGCAAGAATTAGTTTTCCGAGAGGCGGATGCGTCCACTCGTATGGCACCTGAAGGTTGAGGTACTGCTCTGCGCTTTTAACGAAGTAGATTTCGTCGAAGAAAGTTTCCCCCAAGTAAGTGGGCGGAAGCTGAACCAGATTCTGCTCGTCAATCAGACGAGACAAGTTCGGATCAGAATAGTTTTCTCCAGTAACCGCGGAAACAGCAATCGGTTGGTTGTCTGGACTTAAGACGGCTACCTCGGCAATCTCAATAGACGACTGCGGTTGAATTTCAAAGTGCACGTAGCGGGTCTGGCTGTTAAGGGCTACTTCTTTCCAAACGTAATAGCTGGCTGCGATGCTAAGGCTTCTGTTGTTGCTCCAACTTCTAGGAGAGCCAGTGTAGATTTGAACTTCGGCAGAGCCGTTCTTAACCAAGAGATAAACCGTGCTAGTGCTAGTTTGTTCACCGAGGTCAATGTAGAATGTTTCGTTTTCAGTTGTACGCCAACCATTAACCGGTGTCTGTGACAAGCCGAGGTTCCACACAGCAATCGAGAAGAAAACGATCGAAAGCACAGCAATCGTTAGCAAATCTCTCTTAGTCAGATCTATCTTGAAGTTCATTCTCCTTTGCCTCTTGCTTGGCGCTTCCGTCCGTTGCTGTGTCTGTTATTCTGAACGGCCGCCCCTTAAACTCGTCCCACATCAGCACTAAAACGTATAGAAGCACTAGTAAATTAATCAAGCTTACCGTTAGAACCACCAAATCGCCCTGTTTGATGAATGGGTCAGCAGAATTCAAAAATGACAGCACATAGGCTTCGTTGATAAACAGAGTGGCAGTTAACACCACATAGATGAAACGAGTTTTCTTCAAAAACGGCACCAACAAAACCAAAATGCTTATAGCTGGAAACAGATAACGCTCATGAATCCTCGTTGGAAGCATGAAGAAACCAAATAGAAGCATGAACGCTGAGAAAAGTACGAGCAATTCGCCTGAAACGTTGAATCGTTTATGCAAAACATACAGGGTAAAAACAGTAAAGGCTCCAAAGATTATCCACCCTACAATGAAAAGGTTTCCATCAGGCACCCATAAGCCACCTAGCGCCCATATGTTGAAAGCGTTTATTGAAGTGTATTCATAGCCGCCATAGGCTCCTAAGTAAATATTACTCAAGAAAGTTACGGGGTTGTTCCATTCAAACGGGATGATTACCGCGAAAATCGTTGCCGTTCCAGCTAGAGTTGAGGTTAGCAGACGCCGCCACCCTTTCTTCTTGAAAACGAGTAAGGCAAGCAGCGGCAACAGGGCGATGCTTTGGGGCTTTGTCAAAATTCCGAGAGTGAAAGTTACGGCTGATAGCTCAGGTTTAGATTCCAGAGCAAACATAAGTGAGAGAACAAGGAAAAATGTGTAAATCGCGTCGAATTGACCCCAAACTGCCGCGTTAAAGACTACAGCTGGATTAAAAGCGTAAAGCGCAGTGGCTATAAGTGCCATCTTGAAGTCTAAGCGCTTCCGCACGAAAGCGAAAATGAGTACCGAAGTTGCCATGTCGAAGAGATTAGGTGGCAACTTCATTACGTAGGTGAAAAGACTTGTTCCGAAAAGCGAGAGGTTTTTCGCAAGTAAGCCGAAAACCCAGAAAAAGTAGATGTTGAACGGAGGATAGTCGCACCATGTTCTGGTGTAGAAAGTTCTCGGTCCATAGTCCGCTGCGGTTTGGAACCAAGCCATAAAATCTCGCGTATCAACTTCTTCATATCCCTGATTTGAGAAAAACGCATATCTAACCATAAACGCAATAGCTAGCAATGTTACTAGAGCTAGGGCTTCGCGCTTTTCAAAAGAGAAGTTGATTTTCATTTTTCCCTCTGAAGTCTTATTCATACCGTCCGAATAAAAGCGTTTTTTAAGAAACCGTAATAGCTCCCCTCAAAATGTTTGAGCGTTAATAAGCTACTTTGTAAACCCGTAAACTTTCGCTGTAAACAGGTTCCAGCCATTCCACGCTATTAAACCTTGCAACGCATCCAGGATACTCTCTTAACTCTTCCCTGCCAACGTAGATGTAGGTGACATTGTACGTTTCAACGACCTGTCTTAAATCGTCTGCGTTGCCCGTGTAGGCTAAGTCAATATCGTATAACCGTTTGTAAATATCATCAAGTTCCAAGCCATGACCGTAAGGCCAATTCACGTAGGAAGCTACTCTCAGCCTCCCCCCAATCATTGTTGGAGGGCAGTGAATGGAATAGTAGGTTAAGAAGACAGTCTGTTCTTCAGTGTTTTCTCTAACCCATATGCCTAAATTGTATTCATCCCAGCTTGCTGCTTGACTGCTTGTTCCAACGTTATATATGACGACGCTCGCCGTCGTTAAAACGGACAGCAAAAGTAGAACCAGAGCTACACTCTTTCTGATTCTTGCCAGCGCTGCCCCGCTAAGAACGGCTATTGGAACCCAAGCAAAAATGAAGAACTTGTACATGTCCCAGGAGTTTGGAGTTATAGAAACAAGGTTCGGAGCTAAAAACAAACCGATGAAGGAGATTTTCAAAAAGAGTCCCTTTACTTTTGTAATGAAAATGAAAGACAGCAGAAATGGAACGCCGAGATTCGCGATGTAAAACAGAACTGGATTTTCCTTTAAGAAGCTTTCAGCCCAGAGAGGAGCAAATGTGATTGAAGCTGAAGAGCTGCTGGAAACAAGAAAGGGCAAAGCGATAAAAGCGGAAACCAGAAAGTACAGGTGGTGCTTTTTGAAGTAGTTGCTGTTTAATAGGAGGCTTACGAAATAGGCAGCATAGCCGCAAATGAAAGATACTGCGTGGAAAGGAAATAGCAAACCGGTAACGACGCCAGCTAGAATAGTTTTGTTCTTGTCTTCCATGTCTCTTAGCAAGTTTAGAATTAACGCGAAAACAGGCAAGCCGATAAGAAGCGGTCTCTGCTGCAGCAGATTATCAAATATCGATGGCAAACCGAAGAAGCCGTCATACTGGTAAATATAATTTGTTGCAGGGCTAAATTCTCCAAGGGCTACCGCTGAAAAAAGGCTAATGTAGCTTAAGCCCCAGCCGAATGTTGCAATTATTGTTGCGAAGATTGCCGCGCTTTTTCCGTTCACCCTAGCTAAAGAGTATACTGACAAGGCGAAAACGAGAATAAAGGCGGCATTTAGAAATGGCAGAAGTTTAGGCAGAAACCCGTAAGTTTTTTCTACAATGGCGGTGTGAAAGTCTACAAAGTAGTGGTAACTCATGCTGTTTCCAGCGTAATATGGCATTTCAGGGGGAAAGTTACCATTGTTTATGCTTTCGATTATTTCGTAATGTAAGGGAGTGTCCTGCCAGTTTGAACCTGTTATGACTATGCCATGGTCGTTTTCAAACCAAACACTACGATAAAGAACGACTGCGGAGATAAGGAAAATCAGAAGAAGAATTAGCAGCAGTACCTTGTTTAGCCGCGTGATTTTGAGGATTTCTCTGAAGGAGTGTGTGGATGTCTTTCGTGATTTCGCCAGTCCGTACACAATTGCCAAAACAAGAAACGATGTAAGTATGATTTCTCTTGAGTAACCGAGAGTCAAAGATAGGTAGTATATTAGTTGCGTGGAGACGAGGACGCTGAAAACTGGAATAAAAACTAAGATTTCGTGAAGTTTTAAACTGAAAAACCTGTGGAAAATCAAACCGGGGACGATGAAGGTGAAGACTAGTGCAGTTAGCAAGCCTATGTGAACTGATACAAAGGACAATAAAGGCAACAGTAGTAGTAGAGCGAATAGCCAGTGTTTCTGCAAAGCCCTCGAAGCGCGAATTTCTTGAAGTTTTTTCGCTTGGAAGGGCATATGCTTTAAGAGCGTGCTATGCGATTATAAAATTTGCTTTAACCACGACAATAGAGTTTGGGCTCATTTCAGAAAATATTTAAAGCAATGTTAATCAGCTAAAATCTATGCTCAGGAGGAAAAGGCTTTAAAGAAAAAGCTTTCAGTGGCAAAATTCGGCGGCAGTCTATTAGATGTAGAAGGAAAAGGGTTTCCTAAAATTCTAAACCGGATAAAAGAGCTTAAAGCACAAGACGCTGTGGGTCCGATAGTTGTGTTCTCAGCGCCGATGAGTTGCACCGACAAACTTATCGATATTGGAGAATCATACGCGACCGCAACCCAGGTTTCAATAGACCCCGTTTTCAAGGTTTATAACCGCATTGCCAAGCTTCACGTTAAAGGCAAGTTTCTCAAGCAGGCGCAAACCGAAATAGCTTGTTATAAACGGCAGACGCAGGACGCTTTATTTTCCGTCAACAAACGTTTTAGCGGCAATGTGAAAGCAAAAATTCTTGCTCATGGTGGGGAACTTGCCATGTCCACGATGGCGGAATATATTTTGAAAAGTAACAATATTGATTCTTGCCGTATTCCCGTTCATAACTGGCCTATCGTCACGGATGATAATTTTGATTATGCAACGCCTAATTATGAACTTAGCAAAAAACGAGTTAACGCCTTAATCAAGCCTTTGGAAGAGGGCAAGGTTGTTTCGTTAGCTGGTTTCCTTGGCGTAACTGCAGATGGGCTTGAAACAGTGTTAGGTAGAGGAGGCTCAGATCTCACTGCGGTTTTCACATCATGCCTATTGAAAAGTCACTACCAGACTGAGACGCTCTTGTTTAAGGATGTTCCGGTTCAAAGCGCTGACCCTAAAGTTGTGAAGGGACAAAAAACCAAGCATGTGGCTGCGCTTACTTACAATGAGGCACACAAGGCTTCTTCGATGGGTATGAAAATACTACAGAGTCCAGCAATCGCTATGGCTAGGCGGTTCCTGCAGCCTTTGCTGGTAGTTCCAATAGATCAGCCTGGGATGTACTCGGTGATTAAGTCTGAGATAAAAGGCGGTGAAATAGTGAAGTGCTTGACTGGGAAGGCTGGCTGCGCCATTCTTTCTATGAGCGACGAGAAAAGCCGTTCTCTGGAAGATTCGCTAAGGATCTGGGAAAAGCGCAATGACTTCATGGATTTAGGCGCTGAAACCTTGGAGACAGGTGAGAGACTCAGGGACTTCTTGTTCTTAGATTCGGAATTTCTACGGAAAAACGAGGAGAAGCTTAAGGGCTTTGACGAAAACTTGAGAATTGAATATGGTTTAGGCGTGGTTACGCTTATTGGCGACAGGATGAAAGACTCCGCAGGAGTAGCCTCCATAGCTATAGGCGCAATATCAGGCATAAACATAAAACGGGGAATATTTGCCCCTCACACATCCCAAATAATAATTGTGGTTGAAGAGAAAAACGTCAATGCCACTGTAGCAGCTATCCACCTTAAAAAAACCGAAATGAACAATCCACAGTAACGAATGCTAGCGCTATTCTGCTGAAAGTTACTTTTAAGCTGACAACCATCTCGGCGGTGTTTATTGACTGTCAGGCTTTTAGCTCTTGGTTGGAAATGAGAATTTTGGAAAGAAGATGGTAGTGGAAATCTTGTTCTCGCGTCAGAATTCTGGTATCTTATTATGGTCCTTCTTCGTAAACGGCTTCTGAACATTTTATGAATTCTTTTCTTAATAGTCGTTTGCTCATTTTTATTAGTTTTATATAAAAGCCTTGAATCCTAGTAAAGCCTTTTCTGATGATAGTATATATTTAAGAAACCAAAATTTGCGACACTTTTAAGGGCAAAATTAAATTGTAAGATGTTATACCACAAATAATTGTGAAAATCGTAACGATATTAGGTACCATTGCGGTAGCGGTTTTATTCTTTTTTGGAGTAATCTTTGCTATAGCCGCCTCGGCTGAGCCATCGCTCACTCTTGCAAGATTAACCATTAGCATTATTCTGCTGAGCGTCGGTGTTGCGATAGCTTATTACATAACGCGAAAACCAAAAACCGTGATTCACCAAGTAGAATTATCGGGGCGAATGAAAGCAGCCCCGCTCAAATGCCCTAACTGCTCTGCTTCCATTGACGTAAATCAGATTAAACTGGTTTCAGGTGTTCCTTACGCGACATGTGTCTACTGCGGAAACACTTTTGAAGTAACTGAGGAGCCAAAATGGTGAAAAAACGCTTTCACTCAGTAGTAATCACTATAGCTTTAATTTTCGCTCTGGCGGCCATAAGCACTGCTAACTCGCAGGAACGGGTATACCACATTGACCATGAATGGGTAAAAATCTGGATAAACCAGGACGGAACCATCGACTTATTCTATGATATGAGCCTAACACTTGATTTTGGTTCAAACATAAACTATATATTCATCGGGCAGCCACGGGGCGACTTCACTGTTGGCGAAGCCGTTGACCAGTACGGGCACTCCTTGACCACGTCTGACGAAAGTTCTGGAAGTGACTACAAAGTGCGCGTTAACCTTTACCAGCCATTAATGGCTGGGCAAACATCCAGATTTAATTTAACAACGAACGTTGCTCGCATGATATGGGTGGACACAGATAACGAGGGTAACGTGGGCTTACAGTTCACTCCCACATGGTGGGAGCAGGCAAGTGTTCACGACCTTCGCGTACTGATTGTTTTTCCAACAGGCGTAGACAGCAATATGGTGAAAACAACTGATGTTTTTTGGGATAACACAGTGGTTGAGGATGGCAGGTTGGGAGTTTACTGGGAAACCCAGAACCTCAGCCCAGACGAAAGGTTCTCTGTAGGTGTTTCTTTTCCCGCTGAATACGTGGAAAACTACGAGACACAACCCACAGGTATAGTCGCGTTCTTTCAAGATTATGGGTTAGTACTGATTGCATCGATTTTCGGTGTTATAATAATAGTCGCCATTATTTACGCGGCACGGAAAAAATCTTACCTTTCGCCACAAGTTAGCATGGAAACTCTTGGAATAAGACGCGGCTTGACGGCGGTTGAGGCTTCTTACTTGCTTGACATGAAACCCCCGCAAATCGTCACCGAAATCCTGTACAGTCTGCTGAAGAAAAGAGCCATCTGGGTTGAATCAACTAACCCTGCACTTAAACTTAGAATAATGCCTTTATTCAAAAACAAAACGGGAACCAGCGAAAACCCGCTGCGATACTACGAAATCGATTTCCTCCAAGCGTTGAACGAGGATGACGCTCTTGACGAGGGTAAACTGGCGCATACCGTGATGTTTCTGAGAGACACCGTGGAGCAGAAGCTACGCGGGTACAGCCGTCGCGATACAGTAGACTATTACAGGAAAATCGTGACTAAAGCGTGGTCGCAAGTAGAACAGGCTGGCACAGTTGACTTGGCTTCCAAAGCATACGATGAACAACTGCTCTGGCTTATGCTTGATCCGAATTACCGCTCCCGGACAGAAACAACGTTCAGCAACCGCACCTTTAACCCAAGCCCCCTATGGTTTTGGTACTGGTACGGCTACCGCCATTACAATTCACATCCCACATACAAACCAAACGTTGATGCACCAGCCAGAGCTGCCCAACCCCCAAAGATTCCAGGCGCCGAGTTTGCAAACAACATCGCCACTGCTGTTGAAAAAACCTCGAGCAAAATCGTAACAGACATAGAGAAGTTCGCCAACGCTATAATTCCAATGCAACCCCAAAAAGCGTCGCATACACCTGCCCGAAGGGAAGCTGGATGTGTCTGCGCCTGTGCTGCTTGTGCATGCGCTTGCGCCTGTGTTTCGTGTGCTTGCGCTTGTGCAGGGGGAGGTGTAGGATAAACATGAGTTTCCTTCGAAAAGCACTGCAACCGCCTAGAATACCTCAGGGACGCTATACTTACCGTGGGGAGGGAGAGTTTGCGGGTATGTCTCTTCAGTTGCGCATCCAACCTGATGGGCGCGGGGTCATGGTGATAAACGCGAACACTGTGCTTCACTTGAACGAAACGGCTTCAGCTTATACTTACTACTTAATGCAAGGACTGCGTGAAAGCGAGACGCTTAAGCAGATTCGCCGCATGTATCGCGTAAATGCAGCTAAAGCAAAAGCAGACTACGAAAAAATCGTCTACACAATAAGCACGTTGGCTCGAACCGAGAAAATCTGCCCAATATCTTTTCTTGAAGTGGCAAAAGAGGAACCCTTCAGCTACCAGTATACAGCGCCGTTGCGCATGGACATAGCGCTTACCTTTAAATGTTCAAACAACTGTATCCACTGCTACGCTGGGGGACCCCACGAAACCCCAGAACTAAACACCAGCCAGTGGAAAGAAGTCATAAACCGTCTTAGCCAAATCGGTGTTTTCATCGTAACCTTCACAGGTGGTGAACCGACGTTACGCGAGGATCTGCCAGAACTGCTGCAGTATGCTCAGAATAAGGGCATGGTTACAGGGATAATAACCAATGGCAGGAAGCTAAAAGACATAAATTACGTGCAAGCTCTGGAGAAGGCTGGCTTAGACTTTGTTCAAGTCACTCTTGAGTCGCATAGGTCTAACATTCACGATTTGATGACTGCAACGGAGGGCAGCTGGAAGGAGACTGTTGTTGGAATAAAAAACGCGGTGCGCTCGCAGATATATGTGACTACTAACACCACACTTAGTAAACATAACGCTCCCGATTTCCTGAGAACAATTGACTATATAAAGGAGCTTGGCGTAGAGGCTTTCGGTTGCAACTCCCTCATCTATTCAGGGAAGGCAAACGCTATCAGCCGAGAGTTCGCGCTACACATTGAAGAACTGAAACCTCTCCTAGTGCAGATACTTGATAAAGCCCAGCAGCTTAACATAAAGTTTCTATGGTACACACCAACTCAGTATTGCCGTTTTGACCCTGTCCAGCTGGGTTTAGGCGTCAAATCCTGTACCGCAGCGATGATAAACATGTGTGTGGGGCCAAACGGTGAGGTTTACCCGTGCCAAAGCTATTTTGAAAGCCTTGGAAACATCCTTGTTGATAGATGGGAACAAATATGGAACCACCCTCTAGCCGTCAAGATTCGAAATAGAGAATATGTTGAGCCTAAATGCAAAGACTGCCCTCAACTGCAAGTTTGTGGCGGAGGCTGCCCCCTAGAACTACATGACAAACCCTTCATTTGCAGTCAAACATAATAGTCGTTCTCAGAGACATCACAACTCATTTTAATTCATTAAGCGTTACCTATGAAGGTCATAAGGGACGGCTAATCAGAAGTGAAAAAGGTTGCCTATGCTGGACAAAAGCAAACCTCGGCTAGTGGTCTTTGATGTTGAAGGAGTGTTGATTCCGAAAAACCGTTTCATCTTTGATGTAGGCAAACACCTTGGCATTCCTCCGCTACTGAAAATGCTTTTCATCGGTTTTCTGTATGGAGCAGGCATTATCGAGTTGAAGTCGGCTCTGAAACACATTTTCAAAATCATGCAGGGCATTAAAATTGAAACGCTTATTCAGATTTTTAATGAAATCCCTTTGCAACCTCAGTTGCAAAGTTTCTTTGCTCAAATTAAGACTAGAAACTGCAAGATCGCGTTGATAAGCTCAGGAATCCCTACCTTAGTTGTTAAAAAAATGGGCAGCACACTTGGCGCAGACTACTCAGTGGGCATAGAAGTTGGCGTTAATAATGGCGCTTTGACAGGTGAAATTTGGGGCGACACTATAGAAGCTAATGGCAAACGGATGGTCCTAAGCCGAATAATAAATACTGAAGGGATTAACTTGGAAGATTGCTTTGTAGTCGCAGACGACAGAAACAACAGTTGTATCTTTTTATCTGGAACGTATAATATAGGGTACAATCCAGACTTTATATTGCGCGTCAAAGCTGATACTGTTGTTACCGGCAAAATATCCAAAATTCTGACCTTGATAGATGGCAAACAAAAACAGCGATCTCTGCCGTCAAAGAACGAACTATTAAGAGAGGTGATTCATGCTTCTGGTTTTTTTATTCCATTTTTAGCAGGCTTAGTAGGAGTTCACTCAGTTGTATTAATGATCATCGTGGTGAGCGCGCTTTATACATTGTCCGAAATCTTTCGGATGAACCGGAAAAACCTTCCCGTTATATCGCCGATAACGCGTAGCGCCACAATCCATGTCGAATTGTACGAGTTTGCCGCCGCTCCCCTTTACTTCGCTATAGGCATACTGCTAACATTGTTGCTGTTTCCAACACCGGTGAACAGTGCTGCCATTGCTATATTCACTTTGGGCGATAGTACTGCCTCATTTTTTGGACGTTTAATCTCGAAAACGCCAGTACCATTTAACAAAGGCAAAACCTTAGAGGGTTCGCTCTTCGGTTTCGTTTTTGCTTTTTTAGCGGGAGCTTTTTTCGTGTCGCCTTGGTTGGCGTTAATTGCAGCGACAGTTGCTATAATCATTGAGAGCCTGCCTTTGCCCGTAAACGACAACATTCTAATTCCGTTAGGTACGGGTTTGGCTTTAATCGTTATGATCTAAATTTTAGCTATCGCTTTTTCGTAGTCTAAGACTACGTTTTTTTCTTTTCTTGATTATTATGTGGCCTTCTCGCTTCAAACGTACCTTTTGAGCTTCTACGCCACCGGGATACTTTTCGTTCAAGAACCCGCCGGTTTTCAAGGTGCACCAGTAGGGTGGGATGTCTTTCTCTCCTTTTTGTTCTCGTTCTTCTGCAGCATTTGCTGCGACCCAAGCGAAGATGCCTGTGGTCATGGGGGCATCCGATTGTGGCTTTGTGTTTCTTAGCAAGAGCGGTTCGGATGTCATTTATTGTAATGAGTTTTCCTTTTGGAACTTTTCTCATTAGCTCATCTACTTCGATTGGGGCGGGCATAACTACGGAGCCTGAACCCCAGCGTTTGCTCAGTTTATCACTGATTTTCTCAACTTTGGGAAGCCCTTTGTTGTCGTTTAACTTTTCAACCCATGTTTTCTTTTTTGGCATAAGCTCGCCTGAAATAGGAATTGAATAGTTTTTTATCAATTTTTCTCTGTAAGACGCATTGTAAACACTATTAAGGTGTATCTTATGTGTTGATCAAATTGAGTTTTTGTTGATGTGAAAACTTTTCTAGATCTTTCACATTTTATGGCTTTCGTCCATGAATTGGTAAGTTCAATGTAAACTCCCGTTCAGAATTTTGCGTTCTTGTGTATCGAGCACCTCTACCGCTTTCAAGAAGCTTTGTTCACTTTTCCAAATTCTAAGTGTAATCAGTGTAGAAACTTCCATCAAAACAGAGGAGAATAAAGACTTAGAACTTCACTGAATTTATCGCTCATGAGTTTGAGAAGGCGAATAGTCAGAAAGCATACCTCTGTGTAATGCACGTTTCATGTAGGTTTCCGGGTCGATTTCTTGAACTTTCGTTTGATCAACGTCGATTATGTAGATCTCTTGTATGCGAGCGTTTTGAATCTCTTCTTTGGTGACTGGCGGATTCTGATAGTACTTATCGCAGAGCTTCTTAATTGCGTGAATTTCTTCAGAGCTTCTTTTTCTAGGTGGCTTAGCTAAGGCGCGTGGAAAAGGCAGGATATAGTGAGGGGGCATGCCCAGAGCAAATTTTCCAGCGAAACTATTGTACCTTATTATCTTGCTGGCCAAACGAGCTGATGTATAAGTTAAAGGAGACAGCGCATACTCTGGAGGAATATAACCTGTTTCAATTTCCACTATTAGGTTTCCGTAGCCTTTTATAGAATACAAGTCACAAGTCAAGAGTTCATTAAGAGGATATTCAAGCTGCACCTCATAGCCTTTCAATATGAGGTATTTGGCACAAACAAGCTCCATAACGGAATGGTTAATCTTTACAACGTTCTTCTTTTGAAGGTTAACTAGCCAGTGCTTAAGCATGTTTAGCTTATTCTCAACATCTTTATTAACGTCAAGTGTAAGCTGCGACATTAAGGCAGTTAAATCCTGTTCGAATCTTTCATTGCCGTTCATCATTTGTTTCCTTATCAGCTGATACTGGCAAGTTACTTATTTAAACTTCAGACACTAATGTTTAAACACCGTATATAAGCCCTCAACTTCCTCAAAACCATTGCTTGATTATTGCACCAACCCTTTTCAACTTTAAATACCCGCCATTATTTTCAGGTCTTAGCCCCAGATACCATGCAATAGTTTAGCTTTTTTTGTTAAAAACTCAACTCTTTATAAACATCCAATTAATCCGCTGTTGTACAAGCAACTTAATACGAGAGGAAGTACTTAATATAAAGTTACCAAGTTGGGGAGCATGCTGGAATTGACCAGCAAAGAACAGTTGTCACAGTGACTAGCTGCTCAAAATCTTCCCAAGAGATCGCATCAACTGGAAAAGATGCGACGGTTGGTTAACAGCTGGCTGAACAATGCTGGACATTCGGGCTTAGACTCAACTTGGAAATTTTCTCATTCAGTTTAATTTATCATTATTTTTTTATAACTAGAGGTGTTTTTTAAAGGTGATGGCGGGTTATTCTGAGGCAAGCAAAAGTAATCCGCAGGTTATATTAGCCACGCCTATGAAGCCTGTAGCGACTAAGGCGATGAAGTTTGATGACGTAAACATTGGGTACCCCATGAGCAACTGCGCGGAGAAAAACATTGATAAGACGCCTGAGAGCATTAGTATGACAATTAAAAACTTGCGTATTGAAGCTAGTAATTCAAAAACTTGGAAGCGTTCTCTACGTGTGGTGTCGCCAATCAAGTTGTCTACGTCAATCATTCTTGGCTCTTTTTCTGGAAAACCTTTTTTGCGTTTCCGTCTCATACAAAACAAGGTAGATGCCTCTGATTTAATTAAAGTTTACCAATCACGAGTCTATTCATCATTGCAACTTTTCAGTTGCCCTAATGATCGGGTGCAAGCAGGTTTAAAATTCCAGCCAAAATTTGAATTACACTGGCGAACACCAGAAAGCCAAAAACTGTGATTTTAATTTCATATGGGAGCTCTTGCAACACGACATTGGTTCCCACTAGGTATGACACAAACGTTAAGAATGCGCCTAGGCCCAAGCTTATTCCTCCGAAAGCAATTCGAATGCGATGTTGACCCACCATTTTGAGATAGTAAACCAATAACGCTACGATGATCAGTTCAAAACCCAGAATTAACACAGAAGGATCTATGAATAGCGCAAGAAACACTGAAGCTGATATCCCTGCGATTGGCGTTAATGGGTACAGAGGCACTTTGAAGGGTCTTTTTAGGTGTGGCGCCGTTTTTCTAAGTTTAATCACTGATAAGTTCACGATTGAGAAGCCAATTATGAATCCGAGGTTAACTGCGTATACTACAAAATTCACAAGTCCGCTTGCCGTGAAAATCACGGTGAAAATTGCGCCGACGATTATTGCAACATGAGGAGTGCAGAAGCGCTTATGAATCTTGCATATACCCTTGGGCATGTAGCCGTCTCTGCTCATTGCATAGAGCACTCGCGATTGAGCCATGATAGCTTCGTTTGTTGCAGCTAAACCCGCAATCGCCAAGCCAATTGTCACTAAAACACCTCCAACTGGTCCTAAGGCTTGTTCCGCAACAAACGCGATTGGTGACGATTGTTCACTTAGAATTTCTGGAGGAACAATGCCGACAGCGACGACCACGACGCTTGTATAAAGTATAATTAAAACCACTGCGGACAGCACAATTGCAAGAGGGATATTTCTTCCAGGATTTTTTACTTCAGCTTGAGCTGCCGCAATCGCCTCAGCTCCCAAATAAAGCTCGAACAGGTAGGCGGTTGCGGCGAATATTCCAAATATGCCTATGGAAGACGATGATTGAGGAGTTGTTTGGGATCCTTGAATAAAGGACCAACCACCTATGACGAAAATAGTCAATAATGCGAGAACTATTATGGTTATAATGGTTTCTGCGGTCGCTGTTTCTTTAGTGCCTCTTAGGTTTATTATTGCAAAAATTATTACCACTATGACCGCAGTTGAAGGTATGTTGATCTGTGGAAAGAGATATGAAACCACGTATGCAAAGCCTATTGCGGAAAGTGCAGTGTAAAACATGTTGCTAAGCCATTCGAACCACCCTGTGAGGAAACTTGTGAATCCGCCATAGGCTACTTTTGAGAACGTGTATTCGCCTCCAGCTAGCGGAATTGCCGTTCCCAACTCGGCGTAGCTAAACATTGTTAATAGGCTGAGTAAACCGCAGATGACAACTATGGGGACAATGGCGTAACCCGCCATGCCTGCTGCTTCGCCGATTATTACGAAGTTGGCTGCACTTAGGGTACCTCCAATACCCAACATTGTTATACGAAAAAGACCGAGTTCTCTTTTCAAGTGAGGTTCATCCATGTCAGTCAACTCTTATGGTTCATAAAAGAGCAAAAGCCCACTTATGACGGATAGCAAGCCGAAGATGATGAAAGTCCAAAGGTAAAGTCCAATTGCCGCTGCCGAGAAGTTAAAAGCATTTTGAAGGTCAAAAATGTTGTAGAAAACGAAGAAGCCGAAAACCATGATTATGCATCCTATTGCTGTTTCTGTTAAGCCGATAATTTTTGATAGGGTTCTCTTGATGTTCATGCATGGTCACTTCTTCTTTAGTAGGATTATTCCTGCGATGAAATCCAATATTCCGATGGCGAGAAATATCATCGTTAACACAGAGGCAATTCCTGGGTCTGTAAAAACTTCCTCCTCAATAATGTTCAGTGCTGTTAGAAAAATTATTCCTGTCAAAATTAGGCTCGTTACTATCAGGAAACCGCCTACAGCTAGACTTAGTCTAACGAGTTTCCGCATACAATTCACTCGGCTGGTGGCAAGATACGCAAGGTCAAGCTGATAATATTGTTCTTAGCTAATTTAACATATATGCTCGTTTAATAAAGGTCGCAATATTTGACGTCGGCGTTTGAGAGTTAACTGGAAGATCAAAACAAAAGCGTGTTGGTTGCGGTGTACCAGCCATTAGGGTTTTGCGGCTGTTAATACTAGTTCTGTAGTGTTCACGTTGACTTCTGCGATTTTACAGTTCATGAATTGTTTGTTTTCGCCTAACACGTTTTTTGCGATGACATTGTCTCCTTTGATTCTTGCGTAGACTACATCTTTGAACAAGATTTCGCCGTTGAGGATAACATTGAATTCGCACATTTCATATTCACAACTTTGAAAATGTCTCTCTCAGTTATAAGGATTCGTTTCAGATTTCACGTGTTGGTTACGCCTGCTTAGTCAAGTTTGCAGAGTTTTAGGTTATTGCGCTTAAAATAAGTGGAATCAAAACGCTCACTACTATTATGTACACAATCAGCAGAGCTATGCTTATCAACAAATTTTTGAGCCAGTTCTTGCTCCACGCTAAACCAAAGGGGATACCGATGGCGAAGCCTATTATGTGAGCTACGTAAGCTACGTTTCCTTCGGTGCCGGAAAACACCGCTAACCCATTATACACGAAGTATAGAATCGCCACCAACCCTTGAGGCAGGAATAAAAAGATGGAAAGTTTCAGGGGTTTAATCAGCATAACTACTGCAGCTAAAGTGAATATGGCTGCTGAAGCCCCAATTAGCCATGTTGACCAGTCATAAAATAGCAAGGTCAGAGGAAAGGTTATTATTCCACCAACGAAGAAAATGCCTAACGTCTTTGCGGCTCCTAGTTCTTCTTCTGTCGTGTTCCCGAATATATAGAGAAAAAGCATGTTTCCCACCAGATGCAGGGTATCAGCGTGGAGAAACAATGACGTAAGAAGAGTCCATGCTCTTCCTTTGAGGAGGTTAACGCCGCTGAAAGCAAAGTAATCAACAAGCGTATCTGAATCTATTATCCAGAACAAAAGTGAAACAAGAATGCATGTAACGATTACTAGGTTAATTTTTCTCAACTGTAGTGTCGCCTAAAAAATCAATAGCACTATAGGTTAATGAAAATTTCTTTAGAATCAAAATTGAATTCAATGGATTTTTCAGCATTAAATATGATAGAGCCTTCTGCAATTAGAATCATATATTTTTAATTAAGGTATAAATATAGTTATGATGAGGGAAGACATCATGCACCCTGAAAACTTGAGGAAAGAAGCTTCAACAGCCATTGGTAATAATGCGACGATTAGACATAAGTATGGTATTATGCGTTCTCCAAATTTTGAGGAGATTATGACGCGTGATATTGTTATAGTCCGTCCTGAAAACACATTGTATGAAGCTGCGCAACTTATGGGAGAGAAACGCATTGGGAGCTTGCTTGTTCTAAAATATGATACACCTGTGGGTATAATAACTGAGAGAGATTTGCTAAATGTTGTGAGCAGAGGAGTTAAACTGGAGAAAGATTGGATAGGTGGCGGCACTAGTATACGGGACGAAAAAGTTGAAAAGGTCATGTCTTTTCCAGTTGTTAAAGTTTGCCTTGACTCCTCCTTAAAAGTGGCAGCTCGTATTATGATTGAAAAAAGAATACGGCGACTTATAGTATGTGACTCGGGAAAAGTTGTGGGGATAATAACTGCCTCAGACATGATTAGAAGTCTTCCTGAGGCTCCCAAAAATATGAAAGTATGGTTTCAAGTTGATTACTTTATGGCCAAACGGGTCGTAACCGTTGACGAGAAGGTGCTTGTAGAAAAGGCTGCGGAAGTAATGGCGGAGAAACGGGTAGGCAGCGTCATAGTACTTAGCCAAGGAAAACCTAAGGGCATATTCACCGAAAGAGATTTGCTAACAAAGTTTTTGGCTAATGATAAATCATTAATAGAAAAAGTAGGGAACGCCTGCTCCTCACCGCTTATTACAGCCCCTATGGGCATATGCATTCATGAAGCAGCGGAAATTATGACTAGCAACCGAATAAAACGACTTCCAATCACTAAAGATAGGGAACTCATAGGCGTTCTTTCCGCTCGAGACTTAGTTGAAGCATACGCCCGTGCAGCTGATTAAAAACTATTGTCCATGTTCCGCGTTATTTGAAGTTGAACTCCTCTTCAATAAGAGTGGTTTTTTATGCCACACGGGTTCTTTACCTTCCATTTCTTATCTTTTTTCTTAGGTAAATTTGTTATATGTGTGTTTTCTTGCTTTGAACGAGTAAAGTCTATGTGTATTCTCGGAAGGTATGTCCACATTTGGTACACCGCATAAACTGAGTTGAAGATTCATCTCCACCTCTAGTTTGCACTTGCCAAACATAGACCAAGTTATTTTCGCATTTCGGGCATTCGACGTTCAGTGTGGGCATAGTTCGCAACTCTTGATCTTCTTTACTTATTACTGTAATTGTTTTCTCTGTGTTAGTTGCTTTTGGTTCAGATACTTTCGGTCTGACTTTTTCTATTCCGTGTTTTACATATTCACATTTGAGACATGCAAACACTGCCTCGAAATCTTCGCCAACTTTTTCCTTTTTGAGTAATAGACGGGAACCACATTTTGGACAAAACTCCATATTTTAAAACACCATTCATCATTTGCTCGCTATTTGAACTCTGTTTCTATTCAGGGAAAAGAAGCTAACTCGATATAAGCCTTTTTCAAGATTGCATTTAATTATCTATGATTAGCGGATGTTGTACTTTTTCCAAAAAACTTGTCTTAACACACAGAAGCGCTTTTTCCCTAGCTCAAAGATATATGGTTTTATGATTCTTTTCGTTTTTTCGTAGGATAAGTAATTATAATTCTTGATTCTTATACGTTTAAAGTTACAATCAGATTAGCGTTGGTTCGCAATGCCTAGAAAAAGCTCTACAAATGTTGATATATTCAACCTTTTGTCAGTCGATAAGGATGAGAAGAAGAAGCAGCGAAAGGAGCTTTTGGCATCTACAAGAGTGAAAGAATTTTTTGAAGAAGGAAAAATCAGTATTGACAAACGTACTTGCTGGGGACTAGAATGCAAGCTGTGCATTGAAAAATGTCCGACCAACGCGTTGTATTGGAAGACCGGTGAAGTTGGAATCGTTGAAGATTTGTGCGTTTATTGCGGCGCCTGTGTTCTATGCTGTATGGTGGATGACTGCATTAAAGTGGAGCGAAAACGGGAAGACGGTAAAACTGAGCGCTTCAGTAAACCTCAGGAAGTTGTTAAGCTTCAAGACAAAATTAACGTGAAGAAAAGGTTACAACGCGTGAAAACAGTTTTTCCAACCTGCGAAGCTTACTGTGAACGGTACAAACTCTAACTTAGATCTTGACGAAGAGATCGCTTGTCTCTGTCTATCGGTTTCTTACATTTGTGGCTGTTTTTAATGCTGAAAAAAATAAAGGGGGTGTGTTGGAGAAGTCTTAGGATTCAGTTTCTTTGGACATTTTCTTTGCCAATTTGTATGCGATCGGGATTAGCGTTATTCCAAGTGCTATTGCGAAAGCATATGAAACATTTGATAGGATGTTGGTTACGCCTGAGTAAGTTGCAAATATTGCTCCTGCACCTGTTATTAGGAAGATGCTGTATAGAACGAATTTCGCGTATCCTGCAATTCCTTTGAATTCTACGTGGTCGTCGGTTATTGATTTTATTAAACCATCTGTTAATGCTATACCAGCACCGATCAGCACAAAACCAAGTATCAAGGGGTAGACTAGGTCGCCTGCAAGCATCATAAGGTCGAGTGCCATTAGTAGTATGAATGCTACTAAGCCAATCATTAGCAAGTTTTTCAGCATGTCTGCGATTTCGGCTTTCGCTTCAGGGAACATTGGTTTAATCATTTTGCCGATGAATGACGCCAGGAAGTCGACGAGTACGGTTCCGAAGACTATGATGAGGATTCCGCCGAGGAGCTTTGGTAGATAGTCAGCTATGGTCGTTAGATAGCCTCCGATTGTTCCGCCTACGTTTAGGATTTGTATCGCGAGGATTATTGCCAGTATCGTTATGAAGGCCTTTGTCATTGCTCCGATGAAATTGGATAGGTCTAAACCTGCGTTTCTAAAAGCTTTGCCTGTCATGGTTTTATCGAAGTTTTTTTCTATGCCAAGTTTTTCGACTATTTTATTGGCAGCGTTTCCGACGAGTATTCCGATGGCGTAGCCAATGAGAACTATTAAGATTGCGGCGATTACGGATGGTAAGGCAGCAATTATGTCTCCAACCATGTCGGAAAACATTTCAACAATGTAAAGCATTACTTTCACCTTTACTTAGTATTCTGTGGATAATTTATAAAACTGTCTCCTGAGTTTTTAGTTTGTCAAAGTTGACGTTTTATTATTGAAGGTCTGTGTTTAATGTTCTATCGAAAATCGAAATAGTTTAGCTTTGTTAGCGAGTGTATCCTCAGAAATGTGTCATAAATCGTAATATAGGTTAAATCTTTTAAGGGCATTCTGCTATATTCAATACAAAAAAATAGGTGTGATTGGTGGCTATGAATAAAAATGGAGAAGAGGAGAAGATAAAATACATCCTGACTGACCCGAAGCTGTCTTCAATCAAAAGGATGCTTGAGAAGGACCATGCTATTGACTGTCTGCTTCTGCTTTACGTTAACCGCGGAAAATGGAAAGCTGCTAAAGATTTCATGCGCGCGAACAAGTTGACACTCAGTGACGGAACTTTTAGGTCTCGAATGATTGAAATTGAACAGCTAGGTTTAGCTAAGAGTGAGCGTATTGATCCGCTCAAGAAGTATTATGTAATAACTGATTTGGGGAAAAAGGTAGCTGAGCTGCTTCTCGGCTTCTTCGAAGAATTCGATGCGCGAGCTTAAGCGAAAAATTTGCGCTCAATTATTGTACACTTTCTTTTGCAACGTTTATTAATTAAAGGTTTTTTCCATTTCATCGTTTTTATTGTAGGTTTGTTTTACACATATATAATATTGTGTATTAAGTCGTAAGATTTAAATTACATTGCCTCTCTAACATACTCATCAATCCCAAAGGAGGGATAGAAAAAGAAATGAAAACTTTAAGGAAAATAAGGAAGAACACAAAAGCACTCAGCCCCGTCGTTGCATCAATCATACTCATCGCAGTCACAGTCGCAGTCAGCATCGCAGTAGCCGCATGGATGGGCGCACTCACAATCGGATTCATGGACACAGAAGAATTAAAAATAGTAAAGATGGACTTTGTTGCTGACCCTGCCAGTATTGACCTTCTTGTAAGCAATATTGGAACATCCCCTGTAACCGTAAGTGCAGATGCGTATGTTAATGGTGGATACGTAGCGGTAGCCGAAACGACAATAAATGAAAATACCCAAGCCACTATAAGCATACCCTATGTTTGGAGCCAAGGCGACAACTATCAAGTCAGAATAACTTCGACCAAAGGCAACACTTTCACATACACTGCTGTAGCGCCAAGCTAAATTTCCCCATTGTTAGCAGAAAATAAAGGGGTAGGGTGAAAAACCACTCAAATCCCCATTCTCTTGTTTCCTCTTCAGAGGTGAACAAAAACAAAATGGTAATTGAAATAAAAGAATACTCATCAGCCGAAGATATAGCCGAAACCTTGGATAAAGACATATCTAGTACGAAAAGCACGCTGGGCGAGTATCTGCGCAGATTAGATGATATTCGCTCGCTGGCAGAAAAATCAAAGAAAATACGTGAAGTGGTGATGAAACTCGCAGGCAAAGCTAAGGCATCAGGCGAAAGCTTGGGCGAAATTAATCTAGGCGATCTAAGCATCGTCCTAGATGCTAACCCATTCCATGAATTGACCGTTATAGAGTCCGTTGTACGTAGTCACCAAGAACGCCTCTTAGTCCTGCAGAAAGCCCGTGAAGCGCTGAAGTGGCTAGATCAACTCGGCGACACTGAAGGTCTGAAATACTTAGTTGTTGAAAGCGAAGGAGTTCCAGAACGTATACTATTCAAAATCTCCTAGGCTTGAATTGTAATGAGAATACTAATCGCAGGAGCTAATTGGTGTGAATAATCAAGTATATACATTTGCTCTCAAAAGCACATTACAGGAAATTCAAAACGTTTGCCCAGACATAACCAGCAATTTTATTTTAAAAGATGGAAAAGTTTTAGCTAAAGACAAAAATACAACAGAAGAAACTGCAACCCAAACCGTGGAGACTTTTAATATGATAATGGAGAACGCGGCCATAATAGGTGGCTTGGAAGCTATAAGCATCCAAGGTGTCCATGGTAAGGTTAACATCTCTGCCATTAGCGATTTTCATTTAGCAACTGTCTCGTCAGTAAAGGCAGATGAAAAATACGTTAACACCCTATCCCGAGTTTTAATTCCAATCGTGATCAAACTCGTAGAAGAGATTCAGCCTGCCTCAACTGAAAATGAACAAATCACAATTGAAGACGAGACAATTGAAACAATAGAGCCAGAACCTGTTGAAGAAGTCACTGAAGAAAAGGTTGATGAACCTGAAGCTGTAGACGGTGAAAACGGCCAGCCCGATGAGCTTGATGAAGAAGCTGAAATGAGCAAACTGTATGAGGAAACAGAATCATTTGAGCCAGAAGTTGATAATGAACCGATGCTCCCAGAACCTCCAGTGAAGCAATTAATGATTGAAAACCTCAAAGGTTTCAGAGTTCCATCAGATACAGTACGTGTCGATCAAGAAGTAATTGCACAGTGGAGCGAACTCTATAGTGACAAGAAAATCAATGAAGTCGAAATCGAAGCCTTAAACGGAAAAACCACTCGATGCAAATTAAAACAAATCAAAAAATCAAAAGATGAAGGGAAAGGCGTAATTAAAATGCCTGAAAAAATCCAGATCGCCTTAGAAGCCGCAGCAGGTGAACTTGTCACAGTCAAGCCAGTCGTCGAATAAGGTGAAAAAAATGGTTAAGAAAAGAAGTAATCAAAAAGCCGCAACAGCAGTAATTGTTGATGAAAACGAACTCGTTACAGTTTCAGAAGAAAATCAAACATTTACAGACTTAACCAGTAAACTTGCAAAAATCCGTAAAATCAAAGGCGTAATAGGGTATATTATAAGAAACGCCGTTTCAGCAATAATAGACCTGAAAGAGCCCGAGAAACTAGTTGAATACGCCATATTCTCTTCTCAGATACTAGATTCAACCCGAGTAATCTCGGATCTATTCGAAATAGGCGATGTGAAGAGCATACTCGTCGAAGGCAAGGAAAACAACTCGCTCTGCATGAACATTGACGGAAACAAAATTAGCATATTCTTGGAAAAAGACGCCGACCATTCTGGCATTCTTAAGAAAGTTTCACCCTAACCCTAAATTATATCACACTTTTTGGTTTTTTAACTTATTGTTCAATAGATAATAACTTTTTGAAGTCGCTGGAAATTTTTATTCTTCCGTTTTTCTTGTCAACCTTAATGAATCTATACGTTTTCAAAAAAGATGTAAGCTCTCGAAATTTATTCTCACTTAAATTTAGATTCAGAAGCAGTTCTTTTGTCAGATGCCATTTTCCATCACCGAGTATCTCTAATGTCATCATAATTTCTGCCACTGACACTGCCCCTTTCCATATGTTTTCTGTCTCATAATTTAAATGCCTTATGAGGTTATTTTTCAGAACTTTTCTATAGAAAACTCTCGTATTTTATCAACAAACGAAATCAAACCCTCAAAAAGACAAAATATATGAGGCTTTTCCTCGCAACAGAAAACACAACCTTGTACAGTTAACCTTTAATCTACTTTCGTCACTTAGTTTTCTTGATTGCGATTTATCTTGAACGCAAAAAATTTGGAAGGAAAAAAGTATGAAAAGATTCAATAGTTCCCTGCAAGCAACCTCGAAAACTTTGAATTCAAATCATAAAGGGAATTGGCAAAATGCACAAGAAATTATTGATCCCTGGTCCAACTGAAGTAAGCCCGGAAATTCTTCGCGAGCAGACTCATCCTCTTATAGGTCACAGGAGCAAAGAGTTCTCGCAGCTCTACGCAGGAATCAAAGAGAAACTGGAACATTTCTTCAAACTGCCCGCAGACTATAAACCAGCAGTCACAACTGCCTCAGGTGCTTTATGGTTTGATATTGTTGGCAGAAGTATCGTTAAAAACAAAGCCCTTATCTGCGTCAACGGTGCTTTTTCTGAGCGCTTCGGCAAAGTTATCCGTGCATGCGGTAAGAGCGCTGACTTCCTCGAGGTAGAATGGGGCAAAGTAGTTAAGCCCGACTCAATAGCTGAAAAACTCGAAACAAGCAAATATGACACCGTGACAATCTGTCATAACGAATCTTCAACCGGAGTTCGAAGCCCAATTCGTGAAGTCGGAAAACTAATTCGCCGAGACTACCCAAACGTGATGATAGCAATAGACAGCGTTTCATCCATGGCAGGCGACAAAATCTTACCCGGAGAAATAGAGTGTGACGTTATTTTTGCCTCAACCCAAAAATGCTTTGCGTTACCTCCAGGATTAGCCATTGCACTTGTAAGCGAACGCGCATTAGAAAGAGCTCAGCAAATTCCAAACAGAGGCACTTACACCGATCTGGTAGAAATCTTCAAATTCGAAAAGACGCATCAAACACCATCCACCCCGAATATTCCGCTGTTTTACGCGCTAAACAAACGTATGGACTTGTTGCTGAAGGAAACTTACGCCAAAGTCTACCAGAGGCACAAGGACATGGCAGAATACACAAAACAGTGGGCAAAGAAACATTTTGACATGTTCCCTGAGAAAGGCTACGAGTCAATAACTGTTAGCTGTGTTAAAAACAGCCTTGGAAAAAGCGTGAAGGAACTAAACGAAAAACTCGCAGAAAAAGGCTTCACGATAGGAAACGGTTACGGCAAACTAAAAGAAAAAACCTTCCGCATTGGACATATGGGTGAATGGAACACCACAGGAATCAAGCAAGTGCTTGCTTCTATCGACGAAATTTGGGGCTTAGACTAATTGACACTTAAAATCTTAATCTGCGACAAAATCGCAGACGAAGGTCTGAAGTTACTGGAAGAAAAAGTCTATAAAATTAAAAAAACTTGGGACATGCCTAAAACCGAGCTTCCTCACATTGGCGCTCAAACTGAAGAAGTCCTGTTGAAGGCAAGTATACAAATAGCTGAAAAAATAATCAAAGGATTGGAAGAAACTGAGCTGAACATGTTTGGTGGATATTAGACCCTTCCGAGCTATACGTTACACGAAGAAAGCTGGTGACCCAACTCATTTGATAACTCTTCCTTATGACAAAATCTCTTATGGTTTGCAGAGAGAATACTACGAGAAATCAACCTACAATTATTGTCGCTTAATCCTTCCTATGGAAAAAAACAAGTATAAAACAGCGCAGCAGAGAATTCAAGAGTGGCTAAGCCTAGGTGTACTGTCCAAGGCAAGGGAGCCAGCGGTCTTTGTTTCCAGGCAGGAGTTCGGTTTATCTGGAAGGGTCTGCACTCGCACTGGGTTGATTGCTGCTATGCGGCTCTACTCCTACGAGGAAGGCATAGTTTTTCCGCACGAAGTTACGTATAACGAGCCGAAAACTGACCGGTTAAAAATGCTACGTGCAGTTCAGAAAGACCTCGAACCTGTTTTTCTAATTTACTCAGATCCTGAGAATGTTACTGTCGACTTCTTTGCTGAGGTTAAAAGAGGAAAGCCTGCGGTGGAGGTTGAAGACTCTTTTG
>CAYFXZ010000001.1:84025-123762 GCA_964347245.1 uncultured Candidatus Bathyarchaeia archaeon
TCGGTTTGGAGAGTAACTCATCATGAACGGCTGAAGCTTGTTATAAGGGCTATGGAGAAAAAGCGCATGGTAATAACTGATGGCCATCACAGATACGAAAGTGCGTTGGCTTACAGAGATGAAATGCGCGCGAAGGTTCCATGGACTGAAAATTCAGCGTTCAATTTTCACATGTGCTATATGGTTCCTGTTCAAGAGGAAGGGCTTGCTGTTTTACCTACCCATAGGCTGCTAACAGAATCCGAGTTGAATGAAACCACTTTGAGGGCGCTTGAAGCTTTGTTCAAGGTTGTGGAGTTGGCTCCAATAGTTGAAGCTTTAGACAGTTTCCTTAAAATTCACGAGAAACAGCATGTCTTCTGTGTTTATGATGGTTCAAAAGCCTATGGCTTGCTTTTGAAGGATAAGGCACGTGCTTCCAGACTTATAAACAACGGTTGCCCAAAAGAGGCCTGCCTTCTAGACGTTGTTATATTGCGGGATGTTGTCTTCAAGCATGTGCTCAAAGTTGGCGATTTGAAAATGGATGAGCATATACTCTTCGCGGAGTCGACGAGGGATGCGCTAAAAAAAGTTGATTGCGGACAGGCTAAACTGGCTTTCTTAGTTAATCCAGTAAATCCGGAAACGGTTTGGAAAATAGCTCAGAAGAACTGGAGGTTACCGGAAAAATCCACGGATTTCTATCCGAAGCCAGTTTCAGGCTTAACAATGATGGATATTTCAACAGAAGAAAAACTCTAGTTCACAAAAGTTGCTATATTTAGCGAATAATGTGTTGCTGTTGTGGCTTTTGGAACCCGCCAAAATCAGCTATGTATGCAGAGAACTTAAAATTGCCTTTTACTTCTTCAGTGCTTACCTAATGAACTTGGTTTTACGTTTCTTGAATTTTTTCTTGCAACCTACACTACAAAAATGGTAGGTTTCTCCTTCATACGTGATTTTATACTTGGCCGTGTTCTCATTTAGAACCATGCCGCAAACTGGGTCTCTATATGTTTTCGTTGGTCTTAACCTCTCGTCCAAGATTATGTTTTCCCCCTATTATGATTAGTGGTTAATAAGTGAAAAACATGTGTTGTAGTTCAATTTGGCGCTCGGAAAAACATCTAGTAAAATAAAGTAACTATGTATCGCTCTAATAGAAGCAAGTTATTGTGCTCTTAGATGGATACGTTTATATGACAAAATAAGGTTGTAGTGAACACTCAACATTAGTTGTTAAAAAAGGAACATGTAAAATGTCAGTTTGGCATGGAAGTTTACGTAAAAGGAAGCGAACAGGTGGAAGAAAGCGAGCTTACCGTGTAAAAAGGAACTTTGAAGAAGGCAGTTTTCCAGCAGAAACCATACTCGGAGAAACAAAACGGCGCAATACTAGAGGCTACGGCGGGAAAATCAAAACCAAGGTCTTAAGCGACAAGACCGCTTCTGTAACTGATCCTAAAAGTGGCAAAACAGAGAAAACGGAGATTTTGCGTGTGGTTAAAAACAACGCCAATGTTGATTACAACCGAAGAGGCGTGATTACCAAAGGAGCAGAAATAGAAACAAGCTTGGGTTTGGCTAGAGTTACCTCCCGTCCAGGCGGAGACGGCGTAATTAACGCTGTTTTAATTGGCAGCAAAGAAGAAAAAAGCTGAGTACCCAATTATTTTTTCGGTTTTTCGCTTCGTATCCTTAAAAGCTGATCCGCGATTTTTCTTATAACCTTCTCTTTTGAGTCTTCCTTTTCAACAAGTATCATGCCAGTTTTAAGCCAAGGAGTCTTGGGGTAGCCCACTTCAGGAGAAACCTCAGGTTTTAAACCGAGTTTTTTCACCGCCATTGTAATTTCAGCGATTTTAGGATGGTGCACTGCCAAGTTCTTCGCAACTCGCCTTCCGTTTTTTCGCGTTTTGGCTTGGTCAAAATAAACCGGCCAAATTATGACTTTATCTTGTTTTCTCACTGGTTTTTTCTCCTGACTACTTGTGAGCGTAATACACTTTTAACTTCGTATTGTTCTCGTCGACATGAACAAAACCAAACCTTTGGAATTGTATCACGTCTCCTGGCTTTAACTTTTTGCAGGCGCTCTCCGCCACACCCTCATTAATGGACCCGTCAGGCATAACAACTTGACAAGGAATTTCAGTGCCCTTCTGTATCCAATGTATAAGATTAGCTTTGGCTCTTCTTGCGTCGCCATAACTTTGACTGGCAAACACAGTTTTCACTAAGCCTGATTTCACGCTTCGGATGTTTATGTTGAAAAGCTCTATAAACCTAACTATCTTTCCTACCTTTGCAGACTTCGCATCCTTTTTTGCTATCCAGAAAACTTTTGAATCTTCATCTCCTTCAGGCTTCACAGTGTACTCCCTGAACCCATTTTCAGGCTTCTCGGGATGCAAAGGGAGCTTAGCCGTGAAGATCTTTGGAATTCCCTCAACTCTTAGCTCGATTGGTTCTGAAATAAAGAAGTATCTGAAGCTTTCAGGATCCAGAATCTTGCGGTTGTAGGCGTATAAGTTTTCCCAGCTTAGCGTCACATCTGCAGTTTTGGGTCCAAGGTCAATTATCATCTTCCTAATGGCATCAGGAGTTATTCCTCGTTTTCGCAGAGCGACGAAAGTTGCAAGTCGGGGGTCATCCCAGCCTGTGTATACGTGTTCGCGAATGCCCTGAACTATTTTAGATTTGCTTAGAAAAGCGCCTATTATCTTTAATCTACCGTAGTGTATGGTTTCAGGGTATTTCCAGCCCAAATGTTTGTACATGTACTTCTGCCTGACTTGATTAGTCAAGTGCTCTTTGCCCCTGATTATGTGTGTGATGCCTAGCAAGTGGTCGTCCACACCTGCAGCCATATTGTACAACGGCCAAACCCTGTATTTGCTTCCCACTCTTGGGTGGGGATAACGTTTTACGTCTATGATTCTGAGGGCAGGCCAGTCTCTCACAGCTGGGTTCGGATGATCAATGTCTGTTTTAACGCGAACCACAGCTTCCCCTTCATTGTAACCGCCTTCCAGCATGAGCTGCCATCGATTCAAATTCTCCTTTGCTGAAATGCTTCGACAGTTGCACGGTTCTTGGGCAACTGCCTTCTTTCGAAACTGCTCAGGCGGACATGTGCACACGAAAGCTTTGCCTTCCCGAAGAAGCCACTCAGCGTACTCGTAGTAAATTTGGATCCTATCGCTCTGAATGTATTCCTCATCTGCTTTGCACTTAAGCCACTCAAGGTCTTCTCGGATGCTGTTGTAAAACTCCAAAACAGGCTTTTTCACTTTAGGGTCTGTGTCCTCGAAGCGAAGGATGAATTTGCCCTTGTAAAGGCGTGCATACTCGTGGCTCAATATGATAGCCCTCGCCGATCCCAAGTGCAAAACGCAGTCCGGATTCGGAGAAAAACGCGTAATAACCTGCTCGTATTTGTCCGCGTTTGGCAATGCTGGAAGTTGCTTGTCTTTTTCCTCTGTTTTTTCTTTGTTAAGGATTTCAGGCCATTTTTCCTCAACTTTTCGCTTTTGCTCATCAATTGAGAGATTATTAACCTCGTTAACTATCTTGCTTATTAAATCTGCCAGCTCTTTTGCTTTCGTTTTCAGCTCTTTTCTCACACCGATTACCCTCCCCATAAGGGCGTCTGATTGAGCCTTTCCGTTGTGGTTTAATGCATTTAGCAAAGCAGCTTTCAGAATAAGTTCTTTTAGGTTTTCATCGTTTTCCAGGGTCAAGTGTTCTACTCTCAAGTATTAGATGGTTCTTTTAATCAAGAATTCAGCAAACGCTTTTAATTTTTCCTTAGCTTCTGATGCAGGTAAAAGTTTGTTAACTTCACTCCAACTCTCTTCAACTATCCGCTTAGCGGTACGATTAACGTGTTCTATAGCATCGTATTTCTGCATCAAAACAATAGCTTCATCGCGAAGCGATTGGTCTGAGGTGTGCATATTCAAAATTTGAATAAGACGCCTTCTATCAGCATTGACTGCGTTTTTCAACGTGTAAATAACAATCAATGTTCTTTTTCCTTCAGTTATGTCTTGCCCTACGCCCCCCTTCTTCTCGGCAAACTCCTTACCAGTAAGATCCAAAACATCATCCTGCATCTGGAACGCTACGCCTATGCTCTCAGCGAAACTCCCAAGCTTTTCCACTAGTTCTTTGCTGGCTCCTGCAAGCACAGCGGAGATTTTAGCCGACATGCGAGCCAAAGTTCCCGTTTTATAAGCACACATCTGCATATAATTCTCTTCGTTCAATTCATCTGCATTTGCTATGCCTCTATGCCACGTGATGTCCATAGCCTGCCCCAAGCTGAGGTTTATCATCTCTTGCACATAAACCTCGTAGATGTCGCGCAATTTTTCTGCAGGTAACCACCTTTTCTTCTCTATTAATGGCAAAAGCGGAAGGTAATACATAGCATTTCCCGCGTTCAATGCTATATCAACGCCGTAAATCTTGTATGAACACGGCTTACCCCTTCTGAGTTCTGAAGCGTCCTCAATATCATCGACCATCAAGGTGCCATTATGAACAACCTCCGGAATTATGGCAAAATCCAAACAGTCTTCAGAGTTTTCACCCAGTGCCTCACAGATAAGCAAAAACAAGGCTGGACGCCACCTTTTTCCACCTCTATCCAGAATCTCCCATATTGGCTCAGCAACGCCCTTGTTCAAAGCCTCCAAGTTACTGCTGAACTTCGGCGGATTAACCCTAAAAAGAATCGAGTCCTCCGAAAATTCCCTCGGAATATACTTCTCAATTGCCTTATCAATTAGAGGTGCCGTTTCTTGAAGAAACTCAGTTATGTCCACGCCTTACGCTCTCCTCTTCGGGCATAGTTCTCCACGTTGAACCCTCTATTTTCAAGCCACTCTGCAGTTTTACCTGTTACCACAAATGGCGTCTTCGCTAAATCCTCCACTTTTTCTACGCCAACAAGAAACATGACATTTCTCATTTCCTCTATTAAACGCGAAAGCATTTGCTCAGTGGCTTTCACGCCTTTAACTGCGGCTTGCAATACTGGCTGACAAACACTTCCCAAACACGCGCCAAGTGCCAACGACTTAGCTATATCCATGCCTTTTCTCAATCCACCCGAGGCAATAACAGGTATCTTGACTGTTTGAGTTATTTCTGCAAGGCTTGCTACGGTGGGGATGCCCCAATCCCAGAAAATATCGCCTAAAAAGTGTCGTAGGCTATTCTCATGTCCAGTTGTACGGTAATACTCTACGGCTGCGAAACTTGTTCCGCCTGCTCCACCAACATCAATAGCTTTTACACCTGCTTTTTCAAGTTTTTTCCCGTCTTCCGCCGCGATACCAGCGCCCGTCTCTTTTACTATGACTGGTTTCTGTATTTCCCCTGCAATTTCACAGATTTTAGCGAGAACTCCTTTGAAGGATGTTTGTCCTTCAGGCTGAACTGCTTCGTGCAAAGCGTTCAAGTGCACCGCTACGGCGTCAGCATCTATCATCTCAACAGCTTGTTTCACTTCTTTCAACCCGCATCCGTGTACAAGCTGTATTCCGCCTATGTTAGCGATTAAGAAGGCAGTTGGCGCCTTTTTTCTAGCTACCGAGAAAGTTTTCGCTAGCTTCGGGTTTTCTATAGCTACGCGTTGACTGCCCACCCCCATCCCCAATTGCAACGTTTCTACTGCTTCAGCTATTGCCGCATTTATTCTTGTTGCTTCCTTTGTTCCCCCAGTCATACCGCCTACAATTAACGGAGCAGAAAACTTGTGATTGAAAAACGCAGTGGACACATCGATTTTCTTCTTGTCAACTTCTGGCAAGGCTCGGTGAACAAAATGGATGTCTTCAAAGCCTGTGGTGACTTTTCTGGCTTGCGCCTTCTCAGATAGGCAAATACTAATATGTTCAGCTTTCCGATTTTCCGTTTGCTTGCCCAAGTTTCACGCCTTCTCTATAAATGTACCTTCTCCCTTATCTCCCACAAGAGCTTCATAAACGCGGTTTGGCTTGGCAGCGTTCACCATCATCACTGGAATCCCCTGCTCAATAGCTGGAACAAGTTCAGTTATTTTACCTAACATTCCACCCGTAACGTCGGCTGCAATAGACCCAGTCAGCTTTGACTTAACTTTTTTAAGTTCGCTCAAAGTCAAGTGGGAGTACAATTTAGCGTTTCTTGTAACCTTAGGATCTGCGTCGTAAAGACCGTCAGTGTCCATGCCAATAACTATCTTGTCAGCATGGAATTTCATCGCTAAATGCGAGACAATTTGGTCGCCGGAAAGAACAGCGAATCCCAACTTTTCGTCTAAGATAGCGTCACCATAAAGAACCGGTATAATTCCCATCTTCAACAGCGACTTCAAAATTTTGTCTTCAAAAAATTTTATTCTGCCATTTTCAGTTACCACGCAACAGGATGGTGCTATGCTAAAAGCCGGAACGCTGTGCCATACTAGCGCATCCATAACCAAACCGTTGAGCACGGTCATCACGTGATGAGTCTCAGCGAAACCTACTTTTTGGGAGTCATTTTTTAAACCTTCATTAATTCCGTATTTCTGGGCTGTGGGGTGTCCAAAACTTCCTCCACCGTGTACTATTATCAAGTTTTTTATGTCCGCTTTCCGGGTTTCCTCTGCCAAACGGTTTATAGTTTCAGTTCGCGCGGTAAGTTCTCCGTTCTTGTCGGTTATGACTGAGCCACCAATTTTCAGTATTATCGGTTTTGTCTCGCTCAAATTTTATCCTCTTTTATTTTTTGTTTGTTCACATTCAATTTCTTTTACATTCAATTTCTTTTTATTGTAACAACATCATTTTCGATGCTGATTATATCTCCTGTTTTTATTTGGGAGATGTCAATCTTGTCAACACAGGGTATTTCAGATATTATTGCGCCGACTGCCACCACGGTCTCGCATTCCATGTTTATTATTCCAGCAGGAGCCGCGCCGTTCTTTTTAAGCCTGTAAAGCGTATAAGAGCCAACCGTTGACCCTTTACCATTTGGGAAAACCAGTATTTTTCCCTTGACGCTTTTGCCCTGCAACTCGTGCCCTTTCTCAAGTACTTCGCCAGTATTTGGGTCTACTCCACCATAGAATGAAATCGGTTGCGAAGTAACCAAAGCTTCTTCCTGAGCTTTTCCCTTCGAGATAATGCGTCCTTTCAGTTCCATTTTCCCGTCACCGCCGCTTCGATACACTCTTCTAAACTACCCATTTTAGTTAGCATCTTGTTATGCCTTGAGTAGTAACAGCCCTTCGCTGAGGTTGTTGCCACTGCCTTGAATCTTCCCTTCAGCGGGGCTACTGCCATGCAGGTGTCGCAAGCAAATTTGCCTCCAGCTCTCTCGATTATTTCGGTATAACCTCGTTTGTCCGCCAACTGTTTCGCGAACCTAGAAGTTGCAACCCAAAACTCAGTGTTTGGAGATACTCTTTTGCTTTTTAGTAGCGTGGCTATGTCAGCGATTTCTTTAATTGAGCAGTGAGGGCAGCCTACGCATACAAAGTCTATCTCCGCGACTTCATCATTAATGTGTTTGTAGGCTTTTCGGATGTCTTCGTCATCGATTGTAGCCATTTCTTTTGGAGGATGGTGTCTTTCTGCACCGGGTGTGATGTTTTGCATATAGAAAAGAGGTTTAGCGCCGTAAGTTACCACCGAGGCGCAGAAAGACTTTAACTCGTCCACTTTGGCGTCTCTTACACCAGTTATGAATGGAATTTTATTTTCTGCTTTTTTCCCAATACTATAGCCCAGAGCACCCCAATCAGAAAACTTGTCTAAACCGGCGTTCACTTTAATATGAATGTCTGGTACTCTTTTCTCGTCTAGATGAAGCCCGTAGCATGGAGTTTTGCCCACAAGAGCAGCTGCAAGTGCTGATGGTCCACCTTCCCTATTTGTTTTTGCACCTATAACTGAATTAGCAAAAGTCACGGCTGAAGACTCGGACCAAGCCACATGTTCGCCGTAACGGGGCAGGTTGCCTATCAAGTAGGGCGTGCACGTGCAAGAGACGAGTATGCCCATTTTCTCGAAGGCATCTATCACCATATTCTGTTTTTCCGCGAATTCTTCGCTGATGCCGAGTTGTCGCCAGTTCTCTAGGTCCATGCCTGCAGGATTTAACGTAGTAAGCACCTTGACTTTTCCGTCATTTGCGAGTTCATTTAGAAATTCCAGTCCCGCGTCGCCGAGATTGTGATATGATACTCCTGCTACTTGGACGGAGCCTACCTTTATGAGGCGCTCAGCACCGTAAATATCACCTAAAGCAACGAGGATTTGCATTGCTTTTCTTACGGCGTAGCCTTCTTCTCCGTTTAGCATTTTTTCTTCTTTATTAGTAAGTTGCATTGAAATCACATGTACCTTTTTAAGTTAACCTTTCTGTAGCGCTCTTTTATGAAGCTCTTGTCTTTTTTCCCATACGGAATGGTTGCATCTAAGCCCATTTTGCACGTTCTCGCCTTTTTCCCCTCAGTTAGGTCTCCAGATGGATCGAGAGACGAACCTCTCTGATTTGGCAAGATAACGATATTTTTATCTGCTTGGAACCTAGTTGCGATAGCCCATTCAACGGCGTTTGGATCGTAGATATCTATGTCGTCGTCCACTATTACACAATGCTTCAGAGACTTATGTCCTTCAAACGCAGCTGCAATAGCTTTCTTTCCGTCGTCTGGGTCCTGCTTTCTTATCTGTACGACCGCGTGAAGCCAGCTGCAGCCGCCAGGAGTAATGTAGACATCCTTGCACTCGCAGACTCTGTTCACTTCATTAAAGATTGTTGGTTCTTTTGGCATACCCATTAGAAATTGGTGTTCATGCCGTCCAGGAAGAATCGTTTGGTAAATTGGCTTTTCTCGGTGTGTAATGCATTTGATTTCTATTACTGGCTGCTGTCTTATCTTGTCAATCGTTCCCGTTGTATCTAGGAAAGGCCCTTCCGCTGCTCTTTCCTTGGTTATTCGTCCCTCCAACACAAACTCACAGTTTCTGGGAACCTCAAGATCGATGGTCTTACACTTGACTAGCTCTGTTGGCTCTAACGCGTTTGCCATACCTAACTCGTCAACACCCTTAGGCAAGGATGTAGCTGCAGCCAGAAGAACAGCAGTTGAGTTGCCTAAGCAAATGGCGATGTCAAGTTCCCCGCCAGTTTTCTTGAGCGCAGTGTCTGTTCCTCTATCTTCCACTATCCGAGCTACAAATTTGTTTCTACCAATCAACATTAACCTATGAAAAGACATATTTCTGCCCAATTCAGGGTCTCGAACTATGGAAACTGCAGATGCGATGTATTTGCCCCCGTCTTTTTCAGTGTACCGCATTATGGGAAGATTTCCTAGATCAACTTCTTTCTCAATTACCTCTTGGCACTCGCCTTTCTCCACAACCTTTGGCGGCAAAGGATTCTCCAACGCATTAGACAAATTATTGAGCAAATGCGCCTTTTTCAAGTTTAGAGCCCTTGAAATCACTTCTTTAGAAGACACAAGACCCGCTACCACTGGAATGTTAGAGTTTTTCACCTTTTCAAAAAACACGGGTTTCTCCCTGAGAGCCTCTATGACACCAGCCATCTCATACTCAGATGACACTTCCTTGCTTATACGCGTTAACTCTCCGCTCTCTTCAAGAGTTTTTAGAAAACTTCTAAACCCCACTCCATTTCCTCCTCATTTTTAATAGACTATTGTTTCTTTATATCTTTTCAATCCCAATTTTTGTCCTCAACACTTTATATCCTTCTTTTTCGATGGCTGAAGAAACTTTTTCCTGCAATTCTTTGCTTGGAGTCAACGCGGTCATGCAGCCACCACCGCCTCCGCCTGTCAGTTTCGCTCCAAAAGCACCATTTTTCCTTGCTATTTCAACTAACAGGTCAAGTTCCAGACTAGAAACTTCAATCTCTTGTAACAAGCTGTGGTTCTTGTTCATGAGTTCACCGACTTTTTTTAGGTCATAGCTTTCCAGAGCTTTCCGGCCAGCACGAGTTAATTTTTCTGCTTCCTTAAAGATCGAATCATATTTCTCAGGATTCTTCTTTTTTCGTTCAGCGACACCTGCAACCATCGCCTTTGTATTTGCGACCTTGCCTGTGCTTCCGATGATTATTTCAACTGGCTTGCGTACACTGAGTTTTTCAATAATATCTGGTCCACCTACAACGTTTTTCATGAACCACAATAAACCACCATAAGTTGCCGCGGTGTTGTCAATACCGGAGGGATTACCTGCATAGGCTTTCTCCGCTTCATAGGCGATTTGGTTGACTTTCTCGTTTGTAAGATTCAATGATAATTCTTCCGCGATGGCTCTGGCGATGGCGACACTGCTTGCTGCAGAAGCCCCCAACCCGCTGAAGCCTGGAAGGGTTCCGCCTATCCATATTTTTAATGGAAGTTTTGGGTCAAGTCCCATCTTTTTAAGCATGCGCTCAATTGACTCGATTTGCTGAAGCTTTTTCTTTTCAGCATAACCTTTAGAGGCTTTCCGCTCATCCTTGATAACAAGTTCTTTTCCAGTTTTTGTTACTTCCGCGTCCGTGGTGGAATCGATTCCCGAAACAATACCTGGTACACCATAAACCACAAAGTGCTCGCCGAACAAAATTACCTTCCCGAAGCCTGATCCTTTGCCCATTATATATCACCTTGAAAGAATAGGTATTATAAAAATTAGATAAAAATTATTCTTTTTACTAGGCTGATCAAACATAGCAAACTGCAAAATGAATGCTACTTTAAAAAATGAAGATGACAATCATCTAAGATATTGATCATATTGTTTGAGTTATAACTTGCCTCTGAGAGTTTTCTTCTCGTATTATTTTTGGTGTGTAGGCGCATGCTGGGTCGCTTTCGAAGAGGTCGCCTGTGTAGTATTCGGCTCGTGTTCTGCATCCTCCGCATATTTCTCGGTATTCGCAGACGCCGCATTTTCCTTTGATGTTGTTTTTGTCTCGAAGCTTCAAATGCAACTCAGAACGCTGCAGTTCGTTCCAGGTTGACTGTAGCCCTTTGTACATCACGTTTCCTAACCTATAGTTCTCGTTGAAACCGCATGATCGGTAGTCGCCGTTTTCGGTTACGCTGATGTAGTTTCCGCCGATTGTGCATTTGCCTAGGAAGCCGTTTTGGAACCAGTTCCAGAAGTCAGCTGGGTTTCTCTGCCTCACAATTCTCGCGTAAAACGGCGCGTAAACGTTAATCTTGACTTTGTTTGCCAGCTTTACCTGCAGGTCATAAATTTCATGGAATGCTTTTTCATACTCCTCTGGTGAGGGTGCCAAATCGGGCATGTTTGATCCTGCTCTGCCTACTGGTACAAGGTTGTGGAAGACCACCATTCTTGCTTTGTATTCTTCTGCTAGTTTGACAACGTGCTCGTAATCTTTTATGTTGTATTTGGTCATGGTTGTGACTATGCAGTCTAGGATTCCGTTTTCCGAAAGCTTCTTCATGGCGTATAATGCTTTGTCGTAGCTTCCTTTACCTCTTATTTTATCGTTTGACTCTCTGGCGCCATCTATGCTGACCGCCGTATAAACTTCGTTCCGCACGAGTTGGTCCAATCTTTTTTGGTCAAAAGCGAAGCCGCTAGTTATCAAACTTACTCCGAACCCTGTTCTTTTAGCATATTCTATTATGTCAAAAATGTCTTTTCGGATTAATGGTTCACCACCGCTTATGCCGAAGTATGGCGAGCCAAAGTAGTAGATTTCATCAACAATTTTGTACGCTGTTTTGGTATTAACCTCAGCATCTACTGCATATTCAGGTGTGTAACTGCAGTATAGACAGTTGCCCACACACCTTCTGGTACACCGCCAAGTCACCATATATAATGGTGCTTTTTTCATTTCCATTGACCCTCGCACCTCTTTTTTTGAATATTCTTCCCAGTATATCACTTAATCTTGAGCTATTTTTCGATAAAAGCATTTTTGTAAAATTTTCTTGACCAAAAAACCCCAAAACGCCCGTTTCTTAGTCAATTTTTCTTGACCAACAAATTTTTTTTAGTCAATATTTGTTGACTGACTCTTCATATGTGAAAACTAAGGAAATAGTGCATGGAAAAGCTAAAGAGGTAGGTAATAGCAGAACTAAAATGCTCGAACAGATGAAGGTTTGACGCTTTTTATTCCCCGCTCTTCCAGTTTTGATACCACTACACCTTGCTTTTTGTAAGCAGTGAACGCGCAATGCAACTACCCTAACGTTGCGAAGAGTTTATTGGAATCGTAAACCTTTAGCCAGCAAGATTAGCTAACTTATAGGTTTTGCGTTCCTCTAATATTTAAAAGGTTTACCATCACTTTTATTCGTTCAATAGAACCTGTTTCTGTTTCAGTTTTTCATGAGCTACCTTTCAGTTATTGTCTCCCCGGTTTGTCGATGCTTATAAGTAAACTTAATAGCTTGCCTTGTGTATATCAACGAGAACGGTGAAAAAATTGGAAGATTATGGATCACGAGCGCAACAAGGAGGAATGGCCTGGATTCCAGGCGCCACAACGGTCGGAGTTGTATGCGCAGACGGAGTCATATTGGCTTCTGAAAAACGCGTTACATATGGTCACTTAGTCATGAGCAAGGGGGGCAAAAAAGTTTTCAAACTAACAAGCCAAATAGGTGCAGCTTACGCAGGCCTTGTCGGCGATATGCAGGTCCTCACCAGAGAAGTGGAGGCACAGGCCAACCTTTTCAGTATGGAAGTCGGCAGACGGATTTCAGTGAAAGCTACAGCCAAGCTCATGTCCAACATTCTCTTCAACCGCAGATATGCGCCATTAATCACGCAAACGATAGTAGGGGGCTTAGACGATGCAGGTCCATCGCTTTACGTTCTGGACGTTCTGGGCTCGCTGATACCTGACAAGTACGCCGCAGTCGGATCTGGAACAGAAATTGCTATGGGTGTTTTGGAAGAAAGTTACAAAGAAGACTTAACTGTGGAAGAGGCAAAAGCGCTCGTAATACGAGCTGTAAAATCCGCCATAAGCAGAGATGCCCTGAGCGGCGACGGTATAGACTTCCTAATAATAACCAAGAAAGGCGTATCAGAAGAGTCAATAAAGTTTTAAACCAAGTTTTAAACGCGGCATTAACCATCAGCAAAAAAGCCTAAATGGCATTCGCTATGGTTGTGCATTGGAGAGTGGTGGCTTGGCTTTCAAAATAAGTTTAAAAGAAGGAAAATTCCTGGTGAATCTTGCGCGGAACGCGGTGAAAGAATACCTAGCGACAAGGAGAGCTGTCAAAGCTCCAGCAAGCACTCCAAAAAAACTGTTTGAGTTTTGCGGCGTTTTCGTCACAATAAACCGCTTGGAAAACGGGGAGAAAAAACTTCGAGGCTGCATCGGTTACCCCTATCCAACAAATCCGCTGGTTGAGGCGATTATTGATTCTGCTGTGAACGCGGCGACACGGGATCCGAGGTTTTATCCTCTTTCTTCAAACGAGCTTGGCAACGTAGTTTTTGAAGTTAGCGTACTTACTCCACCTGAAATTGTAGAGGTTGGGAACCCTAAGGAGTACCTAGCTAGAATCAAGGTGGGCGAAGACGGCTTAATTATTGAAAAAGGCGGTTACAAAGGACTGCTTTTACCTCAGGTTCCGGTTGAATGGGAATGGTGTGAAGAAGAATATTTGTGTCAGTGCTGCATCAAAGCTGGGCTTCCTCCAGACAGCTGGCTGACGAAAGACACTAAAATCTACAAATTTCAAGCCATAGTCTTCGAAGAGGAATCTCCGAAAGGCGAAGTTAAACGCGTACACCTTGGCAATATATAAGCTTCATTTTGTTTTAAACTGCGTTTTCGATTATTTGCACTGCCCGATTTAGACCTTTAAATTTGGTAGAAAACATATTCAGCTTTTTTGCGTTTCTTGTGAAGAGCTGTTTTTCCTCATCAATCTTTTTGATAGCCACCTTCAATTCTTTCGTGTTTTTAACGGATATTGAACAGTTCAGTTTCTGGAGTTTCTCGGCGTTTCCCATTTGTTCTGGCTGTGTTGGGATACATATACTTGGCTTAGCGTACTTCACAGTTTCAAAACATGTTCTGTGTCCACCACTAAAGACTATTAGCTTGGCATTTCTTAGGGCTTCTTCGCGTTCCTGTTTCGATAGCCAAGCATGTATATTACAATTCCCTTTTTTCACATCAGTTTTTCTGTTGGGTGTTCCTAAACTAACAATACTTTTCGTTTCAAGTTCTTCGAGCACCGGTAGTATCAGTTTTGCCAGTTTGGCTCGTGTTCCATAAGGCCCACTTATCGGGGCGAAAACGTGTTCCTCCAGTCCTTGCTTGTATGTGGTGTCGAGAAAACTTCCCACGAACTCTGTTCTTTCTTCTATGCCTATGCTGTTTAAATCCCCTATATTATATTCACTAACGGTATATGGTGGAGGATTGTCCGGGATTATGATTTTCCTGCATGTTTTTACGTATCGTTCGACGAAACGTTCGCCAGGGTTAAGAAAGGCGGAAAACCCGAAACTCGGTCGTATCAAGTTCGCTATATAAACCGCTGGGAACTTCCATCTTGACGCCATACGAAGTGCGTGCAAATCGCCATCTGCGATTATTAGGTCGGGGTTGATTTTTCGGATGTATCTTCTCAAGTCATAGTAGCGGTGCACGGTCTCCATAGCGGTTGAGGTTTTTATTTCAAATTTATTTTTTTCGTAGTTGAAAATTGGTAGTGGGAATAAAATGTTGATGAGTGATGCTGAAGCTACTATGCCTCTTGCGTTTTCGTACCAAGATACAGGGGTGCAAAGGTAGACGTTTCTAAACTCCTTCAGCAAAAGCTCATAGGCTTTTCCGCCTGAAAAAAAGAACAGGGTATGTCCTTTCTCTCGCAGTTTTTTGCCTAGGGGTATAATTCGGGAAACATGTCCCAAACCGAGTTCAGAGCAGCACAGCATCAGTCGCATAACAACTATATTTAAGAACATAGATTTATTTTATTTATTTCCTGTTACAGAAAAAACAGGTAAATTTTAAACGTTTTTCCTAGCGCCGGTTCAAACTTCCAGCGATTACTTTTATGCGTAACAGATTAATTTCACCATTTCTCATAATGTGAAGGTGCTCATACGTTGCAAGTTTCAGTTCGCTTTTTCACCAGTTTGAGAGAAATCGTTGGCAAGAAAGAGGAAACACTCGATTTTTCAGAAGAGATGAAGGTCACGGTAGACATTGTTCTCAAGACGCTGAAGCAGCATTACGGAAAACCTTTTATTGAATACGTTTATGACCGCGAGACTGGAAACATTAAAGGTTTTCTTCAGCTTCTGGTTAACGGAAGAAGCGCTTCAACTCTTAACGGATTACAAACCAAATTGGAAACTGGTGATATCTTGGCTATTTTGCCTCCGGTCGGCGGAGGATAAATAATAACTATCAGTATTGGAATCTCCAAATTAATCATTGTCTTTCAAGAAGAAGCTAGAAGCCGCCCCAGAAAGGAGTTTTCTTCTGCATAATCTTCACATACTCCATTAGAACTTCCTTTTCCTCGTCTGAAAGCTTGTCTGCATGTTCCTCCATCAACATTTTGGCGTCAGACTCAGTCACCTTTACATAGAGAATATCTTTCTCGAAAACATGTCTACCTACAATAGGCTTGTCCATCGACACAGCAACCTGCATACCCTGTTTGGCCTCGGATACTGCTTTGCCTTTATCTTGAATCTGTTGAACCACACCCATTTCTGCTTCGTCTTCGGCTCTTATGAGCGAGTATTTTGGTTTAAGCTGCCCGCCCAATATTTCCACGCCGAAGATTGCGGGTTTTGCTCTTCGAAAAACGAAGCCAGGCATAACTAAGATTTTTCCAGGTTTAATGAGTTTTTCAAATTCCTGCTCAGATTTTGCCTCACGTTTGGATTTAAACCATTCTAGGTAGTTATCAATTAGGTTATAGATTATTTGGTCTTTAAAAACCTCTACACTAGCGTTAGCTGCTGCTGATTCAGCATCAGGCAAAATTTTAACATTGAAAGCTAAAACCACTCCAAGTAATGGTTCGTGAGCCTTCACTACTGAGGCTTCAACCACGTCACGTTTAGAAATGTCGCCTACATCTGCAATCCTTACCGGCACATTGTTCTGTTTAAGAATTTCAGCAATGGCTTCCAAGGATCCTAAAGTGTCAGCCTTCAGCACTATGCCCTTAATGTCAGTGGCTATTCTGATTTGCTTAAGTTCTTCGGCTACCAGTTTCACGTATTTTGAAGTTTCTTCGGTTGAAGGAACCGCGTACAAAGGTGCTCCTGCAAGCGCACCCTCTAAATCAGCCGCAACTACTTTTACACCAGCCGCTGCGAAGACACATTTAACCGCGCTGAATCTGTCGCGTGGATCTCTGATTTCATCTAGAGGTTTCGGTACCAGGATCGTTCTTATGCGGGTTACAATTGGCTTATCTTTGCCGCCTACAACGATTAAATCGTCTTTTTTAAGTGTACCGTCATAAATTATGCTGTTAAGTGTTAATCCTAACCCTGGTTCTTCCTTGACTTCAAGAATTGATCCCATCGCTGGGCCTTCTGACGTCTGCAACCTTTTTTTAAGATACTGCTGTGCCAAACCGACGAGAACCATCATAAGTTCGGTCATGCCTTCGCCAGTCTTTGCACTGGTAGGAACCAGAGCGATTGTTGATGTGAAATCATTGATTTTGTCAAAACGGTTGGTGCGGAAGCCCTCGCGTGAGAATGTGCCCATAAGTTCGTAGATCTTGTTATCCATACTTTCTTGAACATAAGCGTTCTGAACCGCATATGCTTTCAAGAAAGATGTGAATTGCTGTGGCTTCCAACCTGAAATTCTGTCAATTTTGTTCACTGCCACTATGAAGGGTGTTTTGCGGGCTTTCAGGATTTCAATACACTCATAAGTTTGTGCTTCAAACCCCTTCAAAACGTCAACAACAAGAATAGCTATATCGGCTACGCTCCCGCCTCTCCGCCTTAAATTAGTGAAAGCCTCGTGTCCAGGAGTGTCGACAATCAATAAGCCTGGAATTTGAATGTCACCTTTAAGTAGGGAAAGATACGGTCCAATTAGCTGCTTAAGTGTCTCAACAGGAAAAAAGCTTGCGCCTATGTGCTGCGTTATTCCGCCTGCCTCTCTCGCCTGAACACTTGTTCGTCTAATCCTGTCTAAAAGCAAAGTCTTGCCAGTATCCACGTGTCCTAGAACGCATACTATAGGCTGACGGATAGGCATTTGAATTATTCCTTCTGTTTTTGCTACGCATAAGCTTGACTGAACGAAAAATAATGCGGCTTAGGTTTATAAACACTCAGCCCAGAGTAGGATAAAATTTTTAAGTTGTTGCAACCGTTTGCACAGAGAGGTGAAAAAACATACCTTACTGTACTAAGTGTGGTGCCTCTCTTAAAGAGGATGATAAGTTTTGTCATGTCTGCGGCGCGTCAGCCGTTAAAGTCACCCGCGAAGAATACACTGTTTCATCAAGCAACCTCGTTGAACGAGTAAAAGAACTCCTACATGAAGGAAACGTTACAAGAATAATCGTAAAAGACGAGAAAGGAAAACAGCTGCTTGAGATTCCAGCCACTGTAGGGGTAATAGGCGCGGTTGTTGTTCCTTGGCTGGCAGCTCTAGGTGTAATAGCTGCATTAGTTGCTAATTGCACAATAGTAGTGGAGAGAAGAGAGTAACTACTATTCTCGCGGTTTGACGATAAGCAGAAACAGGCCAATAAGCATAACGACGATGCCTAAAAAACCGAAAAGTCCTGTAAAACCACCTAAAGCAACAGTGCTAGTTAGCGTGAAGTAAAGGAATAAAGCGCCAATAATGGTGAGAAGAAGCCCGAAAAATTTCTCAGCTAGCGATACCCAGAATGTGTCTCCTTCACTCATAACCGTTCCATCCTTTCTTTTTAATGTGGTTTCTACATAAAAAAGCAACAGTTATTTTATACTTTCGATTGCAAACTTTGCTTGCTAAAGACCTAACATGAATGAATCTTTTTTTAGATTGTTGTGGTGGAACAGTTTTTCAACAAGGGCATTGTTTTTCATTGAATCAGATTATGTTTCGAAAGGTGCGTTTTTCCTCAATAAGAGACAAGCGTATGCGGATTGTTGTCTTGTTTCCGATTATACTGTACTTGTGAAGTTTTCGCCCCTCAGGAATCCTATCCACCAATCCACATTTTACAAGTGTCTCCAAGTTTCTCCAAAGCCCTTTCTTTGCTCCTTTTTTCAACCCCATTTTTTCAAACAATTCGTTCACAGTCATAAATGAACCATGCTTTTGATAATGTCTAGCAAGTTCAATCAGAATCTCTCTATTCCGCTTAGAACCTAAAGCATTCAGAGTTTTCTCAGTTAGCTCTTCTGGAACAAACAAGCTCTCATGGGTGCCAAGAATCGTTTCCATGGACTGGTAATAAGGTTTTATGAAATCCCAATAGCATTTGAGAACAAGCCGTTTAAGTTCACGGGATGCAAACTCGCCTTTTAGGTATTTTTGCTCGGCAAGTTTAGTCCAACACGCTTCGCAATCTTTGATTTGGGGCTTTTTAACAAAGGGGCGAATTATGTTTCGCAAAAGATAATCAAGGAATTTCAAGGAAACATTTTCCCGCTCATAGATTTTACGGCTAATGTCAGTGTAAGAATCGCTTATAAACAAGGTTTCATCCGGATTCAGGTCTCTAGAGTGCAAGTACCTCATGAGACTGCCTGAGACCGCAACAGGATCTGGTAAAACAATTGTTGCTGGATACTCGATGCCTTGATCTGCGCAGATCATTTTTTTAAGAACAGAAAGTCCCGCATTTGACTTGTCAAAAAAGTTGTACGACGCTCCCAAATAACCTAGGGATTCCAGACCCCAGCTTACATATGGGTATTTTTTGATTTCTGTTCCAAGTTTATTTCTCTCGAATAGATAAATGCGTAGAAGATCTTTCTCGTAATATGTGAGCGGGTATTCCTTATTTGTTAGCTTAACTTTATTCTTTTCCAGAAGTTTTTCTGGCGTATTGATCTGTCCAAGTATTGACTGGAGGCTTTTTTCAAATTCAAGTATTCTCAAGATACTATAGACGTCTCTTTGAATTTCAATCCTGTCTTCAACAATTACTACCCGCGCACTTGGAGTGAATATGCCCTGAAAGAAGTTATGTGCCTCTGCAACTCTTTCTCTGATGTCTCCCCGGTGATAACCTCGACCTATATCTCGCAAGGCTCCAATGTATACTGCAGGGTTTACTGAATATCCGCTGTGGATAAGGTGCTCTGTGAAAAAGAGCGGGAAAAAATGTTTAAGTTGTGCCACTTCCAAATCGGCGTGAAACGCAACAACGATTACAGAATTCATTTTTTGCCTTTTCCAATGCTCACCTACACCCTCTATAACTCGAATATTTCCCATATCGGGGAATCTTTGTTTAAACCATGTTTCAGTTAATAAAGGAAGGGGAACGGCTTCCCTTGCATTCTCTTGGTTAACCATGTTCATCATCATCTCTTTTACTTGTTACATTTATTCCATTTAGCGTAGATCATAGTAACACTAATTGTAACTAAACTACTATATTTTAAGTTATCATTAGTTATATATAAGGCTAAGTCATACTAAATGTGACTAAAATCGAAATATACTCTCTTTTATAACCCTAAAAAATAACCCTCACCGTAACAATGTACTAATGTAGCAAAAAGAGGAGTAACAAATGGCGGCAATTACTCATAAAGACGCGGACGAGATCAAATCCGGAATAGTCAACATACATAGATTACTGGAGCTGAGAAAGCTACACGTGAAATGTGTGAGCGCTGGAAAAAGGTGTGCTTGTTGTAATAGTTTTTGCAAAGAGCTAGGCCTACAAAAGCAAACCAGACGTTTCATGCAAAAATACTTTATTTAAATCCGCTGAAGCCTGCAATTTTTCTATTCAAAATTTCTGCGATGAACAGATATTAAATGATAAATATGCTTGTTTTGGGAATAACCGATGTAGCAACAGCAGCCAAAGCTTTGAAAAAAGTGAAACTGTTATTTCTTCTTTTTACCTTTACTTTTTTCGTACAATTTATCTGGCAAATATTTATCTACAATATAAGTCAAACCGTATCTGCTGAAAGCTTCTTGCTCCGCCTTTCGCCTGATTTTCAAGAACGTTTTGATTTCTCTCTGCAACAGCGAGTCACCTTGGTATCGCGGGTCCTTTTGCAACTCGTGAAGTCGTTTGATGTCTACGTCGTCCAGTGGATCAGTGGGAAGCTTGTAATTAACTATATCTGAAGCCCAAACGCCACTCCAAACAGCATCAGGCGTGGTTAAATCGCGTAGGTGCGCAGCATTGGCTGAACCAGAAATTATGACCATAGCAATGTGCATTCCCCAAGGGTCGCCATCGGTGAAAATATGTACTGGTATTTTTAGCTCGTCATGCAAGCGTCGTATGAAATATCGTGTTTGTCTGGGTGCTTGACCAGCCGTTAGAACCAGCACGGCGTTGTGCTTCTTGTGTACGTTTTCTTCAATAAACCTCGTGAATAAGCCACCTTTTTCTATGGCTATGACTTTGTCTGCTGTGGTGTTTGCGAATTCGGAAGAAGTTAACGCAGGACCAATCAAGACGCCGTCAGGGTGCGACGATAAATTCAAGGTTTTACCTTCATAACCTGGAACCGTATACTCTATGGTTAGGTCGCCGAAAACCGCTGACCGTTCTTCAGGGAAAATGTTAAAATCTTCTCTGGAACGGCCAGTTGCCGTTTCCAAATCGGTTATTATGTTGTTCGATTCTTGTTGGTCCTTGAAGGTCATGTTGTAAGCTTGGGCGGAGTAATAGACGTCTCTCAGGGTTGAGGTTTTACGGTGAAACGTCAGCTCATTCGAAAACATAGCAGCCCATGCTAACTGCGTGAACGGTTTCACGTGGCGTATATTCCTTGCGCTTCGGGTAACGCGTTTTTCACCTAGAATATACTGGCGAACGTCAGGATCGTAGTGAATATTTTCTGTGGAACGACTGGGCATGGTGATAGTTGGGAAGACGCCGCTGTCCAGTTGATCATAAATTTGTATGCCTAGCTTCTTCAGGCTGCCCATTATCTCGTTTTTCTTCTCGGCCATAACTCCTTTACTTTTCTTTAGTGTCATACTTCTGCACACTCTTTATCAATTTTTGAATATCGGGACGTTTCTCTTTTCCAGCCAGAGTTGTTGAAAATTCGGCGATTCTGGGTAGGTATTTGGCGAAAACGCTAAGCCGCCTTTTCTCCCGGTCTACGTGTTCTCGTTTGGATAAGAAATGCTGGAGTTGACGGCTGACTTCACGAAGCGCATTCGCCACTTCTTTTCTGACTTCCGGTCGGTCGGCGATGAATTCTTTCCCAACGGTTTTGTAGGGTACTTTAGTGCTGCAAATGTGCACAACGATGGCTATGGGCATATCAGGCGAAACCTTATACCTACGCCAGTTCATGGAATTTATCACCCTGTACGAAACATCGCTAGCTTCATCGTAAAGCAATGGAATCTTGTTAGCAAAACGGTAAATGAGGAAGCTATTTTTTCGGGGAATATCGCCGCCATATGCAATACCCAACTCAATAATGAACGGATGACCTGCGTAAGTTGAGGGTTTACGTTGCTTAACAACCAAGTATTCAGGATTCAACTCTTTCAGGATTCCTGTTTTCAAAAGCTCTTCACCTAAAGGAGACAGACAGGTTGCGTCTGGTGGCAAGAATTGTTTAAACTTTTTTAGGTGCTGCATTAGACTGACAATTTCTTGGTGCGAGAGTTTTTTTGGTTTCTTTGATGGGCTAAATGTTAATAGTTGACCGCACCGGGGGCAACTAGGTCCTTTAGTCCAGTTTATATCATTATGAGACAGTTTACCATGTTTCTTGCAGGAAGCTGTTGTTAAGCCGCTGAACACTTGGAACTTTTGTGCGGTTATGTCACCTACCCTATGAAAATGGTTTTTCAAAAACTCCTGCATGCTCTTATATGGAGTTATTTGAATGAGCCTTTGGAGAAGCTCTACGTCAACGCCATATGGGTGTGGGTCAGTCTCTTTTGGTGGTTCAGGCATGTTCATCGTGGCTCGGATGAACTTATAGAGCCTACCTTTAGGATCAACGAAAGTCAAGTTCGCATATGGATTTACCATAGCAGTCTGCTTGAAGTACTCTAGAATCTTCGATCTAGCCCGCAAATAGTCGCCTTCAATAGCGAACTCGACGATTGTTCCGCGCCAACGCTCCTTGTTTATAAGCACTTTACGGTCAAGGATTAAGGGGCGGTTCCTCTGGATATCAATCATAAGCTTGAAAGAATAAATTTTAGCTGAACCAGTGCTGGAAGTCACGTAAGCAGGCTGGTGCGTCATGATTTGCCCGTATAGCACAGCCATTTTTCCACCCAAGCCAAAAGTGCCTCTCATCTGTTTCAGTTTGTACTTTGAACCGTACAACACTTGACCGAACGCTGAAGGAATAAACCGCGGTTGGATTCCGCAGCCATTATCCTCAACTCTTAGCTTGTAAATTTGAGTATCTTGGCTTGCTTCGGCCTCAAAAGAAAGGCGTACATAAATGTCTGGTGGTATTTTGAGGCTTTCAGCTGCGTCCAACGAGTTCTCCACAAGCTCCCTAATCGCCGCAAATATTGCGCGAGACGGATTAGTGAAACCAGCGATGTCACGATTACGGTAGAAAAAGTCAGATGCGCTGATTTCTTGGAAGATTACCTGCCCCACTTCTAGCCTCCACCATTCTGGTCCTTTCTAATTATGATTCGGTTACGTTATTGTTATGCTTATTCTTTAAGTTAACTACATTTTTCATAGTAACTTCTCGACTTAGAAAAACCCCTGTCTTTATTTCTGCCTAAGCCGCGTATAATAGTACTCACCAAGATCCTTCTGGAACGTATCCATTCTAGAGTCTTCCTTGTTAACTCTAGGTCGCCTTGTGACTGAGTCTCTGCGGAAAGTGACGTTCATTTCTTTCAGGAAAATGTTCATGCCTTTTCTCAAGCTGGTGGGCGAGCTCGTGATGCCATTCACGCCAGGTTCTCCGCCGAAAATCATTAGCCTGTCAGCTATAAAGTCTTGAGTTACAACATCATGCTCAACCACAAAAGCGGGAACGTTTCTGGATTCAATGACTCTTCTAATAGTTCGAGCCATGTTCAATCTCTCTTCCACATCCAAGTATGCGCTGGGTTCGTCCAGTAAGAACAAATCCGCTTCACGGGACAAGCAAGCGGCAATGGCGACTTTCTGCAGTTCCCCTCCGCTAAGCTCCATGATGTACCTGTCCAATAGCATGTTAAGCCTTAAAGGTCCAAGGATTTCTGTTTTGTACCAGCTTGAAGTGAAAGTCTTTTTAGCAATGCCCATAAGCAGTTCCTGCACTGTGCCCTCATATTCTGACGAGATATACTGAGGTTTATAGCTTACCGTTACCTCGCCAAAATTTTGTTTGTCGTCTGACTCCTCAAGCCCCGCCAGAATCTTCACGAAAGTGGTCTTTCCTATCCCGTTAGCACCAAGAATCCCAATTATTTCTCCCCGCTTGATTTCACCCGGCTCCGCAACAAGCTTGAACCCTTTAAATTTCTTCTCAATCCGCATCCAACTCAGCAGTGTTTCCCCGGCCCCTGCACCTACGGCTGGTGGCTTCTCATGGAAAATTATAGCTTCCCTACGAAACATAATATTCTCATCGGGAATGAAACCCTGCAGGTAAATGTTTATGCCCGTTCTCACACCATGCACATGCGAAACCACGCCGTAGACACTCGGATCGCCGTAGAAGATGCAGATTTGGTCAGATAAATAATCAATTATGGCCAAGTCGTGCTCAGCCACAATAATAATTTTCTGCTGCTCCTTGAGGCTTCTTATAGCTCTAGCAACCTGCAGACGTTGCTTCACGTCAAGGTAGCTGGATGGCTCGTCGAAAAGGTAAACGTCTGCCTCTCGGCTTAAGGTCGCAGCCATTGCCACGCGTTGCAGTTCGCCTCCGCTAAGCACCGCCAAAGGCCGTTCCCAAATCTTATGAAGCTCAAGATTCTCAGTCAATTTATCCAAACAATTTCTCTCATTAACCTTCTCTAGAAGGTCGCTAACTTCGCCTGAAACGGCTTTAGGAATCTTATCCACGTACTGCGGTTTATGAGCGACCTTAAGCTTACCCTCGCTTACCTTCTGAAAATACTCCTGAAGTGCTGAGCCCCTATAAAACTGGATTATTTCTCTCCACTCGGGCGGTTCCTCGAACCGTCCCAGGTTGGGTTTGTATTCACCTGACAGCACCTTCAAGGTGGTAGTTTTGCCTATACCGTTTTGACCAAGCAAACCCAGAACAGTGCCTGGAGAGGGCATTGGCAACCTGAAAAGCTTGAATGCGTTGGGTCCAAAACGGTGACTGCAATCCTTATCCAACTCGTCAGGCAAGTTTACTATGCTAATGGATTTGAAGGGGCATTTTTTGACGCATATACCGCACCCGCTACAAAGTACCTCGGAAATGACGGCTTTGTTGTGTTCTATCTTTATAGCTTCCACTCGGCTACGTGCCATAGGGCAGAAACTAATACATGCCTTATTGCATTTTTTTACTTTGCATCTGTCAGAGTCTAGTACGGCAACTCTAGTCATGGCAAACTCGAAATATGAAAATCAACTTGTAAGTTATAAAGATGGGCCCAAAAATTATATTGAAACATAGGGGTAGACAAGCAACATAGAAAATATATTGTTGGAAAGTTAGATTTTCTGGCAATTATTACCATTCCTCTTCTTCCCATTCTTCATCTTCGCCTTCTTCCCATTCGTCTTCTTCAAAAACCATTCTGTTCACCTCCATATCTATTTGGATGTAATGTAGCGTAGTCTAGAGCGTTTTAAACATTTTTGTTCGTCAATTGTCGAAATCTCTTCGGAATTTCTCCGTAAATATTCATGCTTTTCTATTTGTTTTTCTCCATTTACTCCGAGCTGATACTACTTGAAAAAGAATCAAAATGGATAAATCCGCGTCTGCCTGATTATAGCATGGGATGATGTTAGGCGACGGCTGCGAGCGGTAAGCTGTGAGAAAAGCCATAAACCTATACTGACCCCTAAAGCAAACCTTTACTGAAGCTGAAAATCGTGCTTAAAGATTTCAACATTTTAGCCACAACTTCACGTGGAAAGGAGAGACAGATGCAATCTGAACTGACTTATCTGCTCAAGGATGAACTGGGAGACTCTGTACCAATGGTCGGCAAGACGGGAATTCGAGGTTTAGTAGTAGCAAAAACCTGTTTCAATCCCTGCGTTGCAGTAGAAAAGTTCCGAGCTATTCTTCAGGAGCATCCCTACAAATTCCGCTACGCCCTACGAATAATTCCCATCGAAAAAGTTGTGCCAACTAATTTGGACGAAATAAAAGGTGCAGCCACAGAACTTGCCTCCAATATCGAAGAAAGCGAAACCTTCAGAGTCACAGTTGAAAAACGTTTCACAAATCTACACTCTAAAAACCTTATAGAAGCAGCCGTCTTAGGTATTGAAGCAAGTGGTAGCGAAAGAAAAGTTGATTTGGAAAACCCTGACAAAATCATGCTTATCGAGGTTATCGGTGGTTTGACAGGCATGGCTGTCATAAAACCCAATAATGTTTTGGCTGTTTTAAAAGAAAAAATGCGCTAAATCTAAAGGCGAGTCTGCAACAACGCCATTCTTTCTATAACAAGGTCAACTAAACAGTCTATGACGTCTCTCATTTCTAAAACCGCTTCAAGCTCAACAGCGTTTATCCCGAAAGAATCACGAATCCTCTCTGCCTTATCGTCTGAAACCTCAAGAACATCGTCATCGGGTTCCTTTCCGACCCGCTTCGATATCACTGAAAGACTAGCTTGAACAGACTCAGCGCCATCACCAATTATAACCACCGCGACATTAGTAGAGGAACATTTCACTCCCATTATATCTATAGCCTTTTGAATCTGCCTTTGAGCTGACGCATAGAGCATAGTTTCCATAGCCACGCTCTTGGATACGTTCAATTCTTGTTTAAAAGCAAGCAGCGCGTTCAAAACTGCAAAGTACAAATGCTGCCAAGAGGCTACTGATCCAGCGTCAAAAAACTGAACCCAAACGTTTTCAGGCAGGTTCATACGCTTTTTCTTAACGAATTCTTCCGAATTCTCAATTTTCAAGTTTCTGAATCCTGTGATCTCTAGGAACTTTTCAGCTTCCTCAATGTACTTCAGCAATTTCCAGCCTCAAACATTTTTTTCAAGACTTCTTCAACCTGCAATTGGCCAATCCCACCTTTACAAGTTTTCACATTTGCATTAATCTCTTCACGTTTCTCCAATATTTTCTTGATTGTTTCCTTTGTATGAGAAAATAAAATTGTTGAAAACTTATAAGCTTAAACGTCAATCGTGATTTTTCGTTGTTTGAGCAGCTCTTTCTCAATCGTAATTGCCCTGGTTCATAATGAAAAGTGCTACATTTCGAATCATTTGAGGCGCAAGATAGAACATCCTTATATGAGAAAGGTTTTTACTTTAGTTGTTGTATGAGAGAGAGCAATAGCGTATAGAATAATACGAGGTTAAATGTTATGTCCGTATTTGCAGCACCAGGAGCATATGATCGTGCAATAACAGTTTTCTCGCCAGATGGCAGGCTCTTTCAAGTTGAATACGCCATGGAGCTAGTAAACCGTGGTGCCACAATCATTGGAATCCAATGCGCAGAGGGAGTAGTTATAGGCTCGGAAGAGAACATCGAGCCCCTTGAAGAAGCAGAATATTCATGGAAAATCTTCAAGGTCGATGAGCATGTAGGCGCTGCCATAGTAGGCTTAAGCTCCGACGCTAGAGTACTAATTGATCAAGCGCGGATATACGCGCAGAGCAATAAGCTAACATATGATGAACCCGTAGACGTGGAAGTTGTAACCAAAAGGATATGCGACATACAGCAGATGTACACGCAGCATGCGGGTGTGAGACCCTTCGGTGTTTCAATAATCTTCGGCGGAGTTGACAAAACGGGGTCGCATGTTTTTGGGACTCATCCCAGCGGAACCTATAGGGGATACAAAGCCACAGCCTTGGGAGCTGGAAGAGAAACAGTATTGGCGATATTAAAAGATGAATACAACGAAAACCTGAGCTTGGAAGAAAACACTAAGCTTACAATAAAGTGTCTAGTAAAAGCTTTAGAAGCGAGGCAATTAGCGCCCAGAATAAAAATCGCTGTTATCTCGGCCACAACAAAACAACTGCAAATGCTGACTGACGAGAAAATCGAAAGCTATATCAAAGAGCTGGGTTCGAGCAAGTGACAACTTAATGAGTGAGAAGTATACAATTGCGCGTTTAACAAAAGATAATGAGCATTTTGAAATTCTGGTGAAACCAGACAAAGCATTAGACTACCGTACTGGAAAAAACGCTCGAATAGCAGAAGTTTTAGCAGCTGAAATCATCTTTGCGGACGCAAACAAAGGCACCAAGGTTTCAGAGGAGCAGATGAACAAAGTTTTCGAAACTACGGATCCGTTAAAAATCGCAGCTGAAATACTGAAAAAAGGCACACTTCAGCTGACAACAGAACAAAGGCGCACGATGTTAGAAAACACAAGAAAACAAATCGTAGATTTCATATCAAGACAAGCAGTTGATCCTAAGACTAATCTTCCCCATCCGCCTTTACGAATAGAAAACGCCATGGAACAAATCCGCTACCAAATAGATGCGCACAAGCCTGTTGAAGAACAAGCCAGAGACATAGTGAAACTTCTAAGGCCAATTTTGCCTTTGAAAATCGAGCAGATTTCTGTGAGAGTCCGGATACCTGCCGCGTATTCAGCAAAAGCTTATGGTGCAATTAAGAGTACCGGCGAAATCAAAAAGGATCAGTGGCTTTCAGATGGTTCATGGCTAGGTGTAATAGAGATGCCTGCTGGCGCATACGCTTCGTTTCTCAACAAACTTGGAAATATTACAAAAGGAAATGGAGAAGCGAAAATACTTTCCTAACAAACTTAAATTGGAGGTTAATGAATTATGCCAACATATTTTGAAAAGAAGCAGCTTGTAACGCCCGGAGAGATGCTTGCTGAAGGCGACTACATAGCTGGAAGCAATACGTACGCTGAAAATAACAAAATCTACGCCTCAAGAATCGGACTTGCGGACTTTAATAACAAGCAAGTAAACGTAGTCGCTTTGCGGTCATTTTATTTTCCGAAGGTAGGCGACATAGTCATAGGTACAGTCTTGGAAGTTGGATTCACCGGCTGGACTGTCGATATAAAGGCACCCTACACGGCTCTTCTAAGAGCCTCAGACCTTTTGAGCAGGCCATTCAAACCGCAAAACGACGAGTTATCGCAAGTCCTCAGCGGGGGCGACTTAATAGTTGCTAAAATAGCTTCATACGATAGAGCCCACGACCCTCAGCTCACGGTTGGCGAGCCAGGTTTGGGAAAAATAACCCGAGGACAGATAATTAAGGTAACTCCAACGAAGATTCCCCGTGTTATAGGCAAAAAAGGCTCAATGATTTCTATGATAAAGCAGCAGACAAATTGCCAGATAATTCTCGGGCTCAATGGAGTTATCCTGGTTACTGGAAAGAATCCAAACGACGAGGAACGCGCCTTGGCGGCGATCCAAAAGATCGAAGATGAATCCCATACAAGCGGTCTAACAGACCGTATCACACAATTTCTGAAAGAAGAAAAAGAAAAAACTGGAGGTAAAAATAATGAATGAAAAACCTGAAAAATTGATGGATAAAAAAGGCTTAAGATTAGACGGTAGAAAAGCAAACGATTTAAGACCAATAAAAATTGAAGTAGGCATCTTGCCAAACGCCGATGGATCAGCATACATAGAACATGGAAAAAACAAGATTTTGGCTGCGGCATTTGGTCCTAGAGAGATGCATCCAAAACACTTGTCGCGTCCAGACCGTATGGTATTGAGATGTCGCTACCACATGGCGCCCTTTTCAGTAGGTGAACGCAAGTCACCAGCGCCTTCAAGAAGAGAAATAGAGCTTTCAAAAGTAATTAGGGAGTCCCTTGAACCCTCCTTGTTCTTAGAATATTATCCGCGCACTGGCGTAGACGTCTTCATTGAAGTTTTGCAGGCGGACGGCGGAACAAGGTGCGCAAGCATAACTGCTGCTTCGTTGGCTTTAGCAGACGCGGGCATTCCCATGCGCGATTTGGTGGTTGCTTGTGCAGCTGGCAAAGTTGAAGATAAAGTGGTTCTAGACCTTTTTGACATTGAAGATAAAGTAGGCTCAGCTGATGTTCCAGTTGCTTTCATGCCCAATTTGAACGTGGTTACTTTGTTGCAGATGGATGGCATACTCACGCCTGAAGAGTTTGAGAAAGCAGTTAACATGGCGATTGAAGGATGCCGAAAGATTTACGATTTGCAAAAGGAAGCGTTAAAAACGAAATATATTCTTATCGAGCAGAAAGAGGAGGTTGAAGAGTAATGTCATCACTAGTAACGCGTGTGAGGCTTAAGCAGATAGAACAGTTAATTGAGAAGGAAAAACGTCTTGATGGAAGAGGCTTTTATGACTACAGAGAAATTAAAATTGAGCAGGGCGTCATTGAAAAAGCAGAAGGCTCAGCTCGAGTTCTGCTGGGAAAAACTGAGGTTCTAGTTGGAACAAAAGTTGAAACTGGTACGCCGTTTCCAGATATGCCCAATGATGGAGTGCTAACGGTTAATGCGGAGCTCGTGCCCTTAGCATCGCCAGATTTTGAGCCCGGACCGCCAGATGAAACCTCTATCGAGTTAGCTAGAATAGTTGACAGGGGCATACGCGAGTCTAAAGCTATAGATACGGAAAAGTTGTGTATTGAGTCTGGAAAGAAAGTTTTTGTTGTTTTCGTTGATGTTTATGTGCTTAACTACGATGGAAACTTGATAGATGCTTCAGCTTTAGCTGCTGTAGCAGCGTTGATGAACACCAAGATGCCTAACTACGAAGTCAAAGGCGACGAGGTAATAATTAAGCAGGGTTACACGCCGCTTCCAATGAAAAGCCACCCGATAACAGTGACTCTCGGAAAAATAAATGACAAGCTGATTGTTGACCCGTGCTTGGAAGAGGAGCAGGTTATTAACGCGAGGCTGACCATAGCGTTCAACGACGAAAATAACATTTGTGCTATACAGAAGGGCTGTGCAGGCTATTTCACTCAGGAACAGATTTTAGAGGGAATGAAGATGACAAAAAAGAAAGCTGCAGAACTGCGAAAAAAAATGAAGTGGTGAAAACTTGGGAAAAACAAAAAAGGTTGGCCATGCTAGAGGCTTAGGAGCCCGTTACGGGTCCAAAGTAAGAAAAAGGTATATTAGAGTAACGGCGGGACTTAAAAAAGCTCACAGATGCCCACAATGCGGCTTCGTAAGAGTTAAGCGAGAAAGCGTCGGTGTCTGGAAATGCAAAAAATGCGGTTACACATTTGCCGGAGGTGCCTACACGCCTTCTACAAAACTCGGTGTCGTAGCTAAACGTGCAGCCAAAGGCACAATCGCAGGGGAAATAAGCGCCCCACTTCCCGCAGCAGACGAAGAAACAGCCTGATTCCCAATCTATTTTCTTCACATTTTTCGTACATAGCAACATTTTTTAAAATGCCAAACGCCCAATTCAATAACTGGTAGCTTGAAAATGAAAGCTAAAGCAATAGTGCGTTTGCAGTTACCTTCAGAAAAACAGTTAATTTCACTTGTTGACGCTTTAACGCCTGAAGCTGAACGGCCCGTGAATTTCCGGGCGCGAGCGGTTCTGGAAAGAGAAGGTGATATTGTGATTCTGAAGGTTGAAGCCAAAGATACCGTTGCCCTACGCGCAGCATTGAACGCCTACCTAAGATGGATAGGCTCTGTGTTGAATGTTCTGGAGGTCGTTAAACATGCTTCATAATTCATTAAAAAGTAAAGGTAATATGAGTGTTTCACAAGAAAATTGCTCTAGGCTTCATTAATGCAAAAGACCTGTTTGGTAATTGGACAATTTCTGAGACATCGTCTTCAACTCGCGCAGAGAGAGGTTCTTGGATCTTTTCCATTGGTTTTGATTGAAGCATCTGCCTAGAGCTACTACCATAATAAGTTTATCGGTTTATTTCTTGAAATTTACTAGTTAAGCTCCAGCTTTCATCAAAGCTGCTAAAATCGAGCCTTTGTTACTGCACATAACGTTACTTCTGCAGTGGAGACACAGAAAAGCAAATCGTCAATTGTTGCGATAAACGTGGCGAGTTTTCCTTTATTTCTTACTTCAGTGAGTACGCAATTGTCTTTTGTAATGGTTTTGATGGTTAGTTCTGTTAGTGTTTGGTAGTTGTCCGGAGAGACAGCGTTGGCTATGGCTTCGGCGGTTTTATGATCGCTATATTCAAGCGTTATCATTGCTTCCACTGTCTTCACCTTTCAACTGTTTTTCAATGAGGTTGTTGACGGTAACTATGAAATTATCAGTTTGGTCTATGGGTACTTGGGCACCTGCGGCTACGTTATGTCCCCCGCCTTTTCCGCCATATTTCTCTGACGCTGCGCGCATAACATCCCCGAGGTTGATACCTTTGCTAAGAGCCAAGGCGGTGGCTCTGGCTGAAAACTTCGCTGTGTTTTTTTCTTCGATCTTAGCAAAGGCTAAGAGCGGTTTTTCAGGACTTGAGAGACCAGAAACTAGTATAGAAGATATAGTGCCGATTATCTTTTCGTTTATGAATGTCTCACCGTAAACAACATAAATATGCTCAAGTTCCCTCATTCGTTCAGGTTTTTCCATGACCCAGCTGAGGTATGTGCTGATGTTTTTCCTGTAAACATCTAAGACCTTGTTGGCTTCTTCAAGCGCTCTGCCTCTGTCGCCCATGCAGATGGCTATACCGAGGCTGGGCCTGTCCAAGCGTCCTGTGGAGTTCAGCACCACCGCGAATTCTCGGGCGTCTCGGAGCGGAGTCCATGGCTCCTCCCGATTCAAAACATAAACATTGCCTATTAGGCTCTCGACATCAGTGTGCAATCCTCTCGCAATCAAGTGATCGGCGAGAGCGCTGGAAAGCTTCTTCTTTTCATTTTCAGTCAAGTCTCTTAACGCACGCCACTTTTCGCCATCCTTAAGCTTTATGTCTATACTCGCTAGGAAAGCCAAACATTTGTCTTCTTCTCCACTCAAGCCTGGGATAAACGGGGTGGTTGCGGAGGCAAGGGCTCTCTGTATCGCTCGGGTTTCTCTACCGAAGAAAGTTAAGTCCTTTTCCACCGTAACCAGCTTCGCTGCGACCGCGTCTTCAACTATTAATGCGTTTAAACCGTGAAGTTTTCTTTGCTCATTCTTGTCCTGCATATCTCCTAAAGCGCCCACAAGTGCTATGTCCGCTAAATCCACGTTCTTCGCGTTAACTGCTCTAGCTACAAAATAGGTTACTCCGGACCCGCTGACTTCTGTAGCTCCATCTATGCCACATAAATGCGGGTTAACCTGCACGATATTCTCGTTCTCGATGTCACCGCTTACTTGATGGTGGTCTAGAATAAGCACTTTGACGTCCGGAATTTTCTCGTTCAGCAGCTCAAGATAACCGCTTCCGAAGTCTGTAAAGATAACAAGTTGCGGTTTGTCCGCCTCAATCTCACCGATTATTTTATCGTCAACCCACTGCGTTACCCTCAGCCTGAACTGGGCGTTGAGCTTGAACAGCGCTTTTCCAATAATGCTTGCTGCTGCAACGCCGTCCGCGTCTAAATGAGAGAAAACATGAATGAATCCATCTTTCTCCACGGTTCCCACTATGACATTCGCTGCTTGAGCAGCTGATGCTAAAAAGCGTTCTGTTGGCGCTTGATCTTCAGCCATGTTAATTCACTCTTTGCCTAAAGGAGAAATCAAGATTTAAAGCTGGTGCTAAATAGAATTACTATGCAAAAGAAAAGTTAAACGAATTTTAGCCGTGGAGCAATGTCAAGTTATTGAAGCTACTTTCGCCTTGTATTTCCACTTCTTGGGGAGAACCCCTGTTCTTTTGTAATATCTTGAAAGCTTATGTATTCTTGCTTCGATAACTTGCATTGAGCGTTTGTTATGCAAGTCTTTCTTATTCTTGTCCATATGAACCGCAAGACCCTGCGCTTTCTTAACCAAATTGGCCAGGTCTTCTGGCATAGATGGGGCTAATCCTGTCGCGTCAAGTATATCACTTATGCTTTTTCCCGTTATGGGTTTCACTAGTGGAATAGCATATTGATCCCTAAGAATTGTGCCTATCTTGCTTAGTGAATGCCCTTCCTTCGCTAGTCTAATAATGAAGGCTTCCACCTCTTCAGGCTGGTATTTACACCAGCTCGGAGGGCGCCTGCTAACAGGTCTTGTTGAATGTGCTCGTCCTTTTTCCTTTTTCGGCATCTTCACACCTTAAGCACTATGACCCACGGAACACGAATATTTAAAAGTAGCTGAACTCACAATCGAAAATATTTCGAGGCTGTATAAGATTTAGATTCAATCTAGCTATGAAAAAATGGGCAAAAGACCATTATAACACAAACTTAATTCTTCAAGGATTACTGAAAACTTTTATACCATTTGGCGAATTTACGGACAGCCTTTGCACGGTGCGAAAAACAGTTCTTCTCTTCAAGGGTCATTTCCGCAAACGTCTTAACGCTCCCATCAGGCTGAAAGACTGGATCAAACCCGAAATCTGATTTATTGTTTCCTATGCGCTCTCTAATAGTTATCTCGCCTTCTGCCTCATCGTCAAAAATTATTGGAGCTTCTGCTTCGTTATCGCAGTATGCTATAACCGAACAGAAACGGGCTTTCCTGTTTTCCACGTTTTCCATAAGCTTCAGCAAGCCTTCGTTACCAATGGTTTCGTATGCGTAAGCCGCGTACGGACCAGGAAACCCTTTTAGCTCTTCTATAAAAAGCCCCGCATCCTCTATAATAACTGGCAAATTACATCGTTTGAACACTTCTGTGGCGCATGTCTGCGCAATTTCCGTAAGGCTATCACTTTGCAATTCAGTTTCTTTCATTCTGAGCATGCCCACAGCTATGTCAAGTTTCGTTAATATGTGCCGGACTTCGTGGAACTTGTGATTGTTACCCGTGGCGAAAAACACAACTCTTCCTTTAAAGGGGAACTCAGCTTCCCTGTTTCCTCTTATCAACATAGCGCCCTCGCCGTTCTATTTCACGGATCTTCTCAAAAACTTTTTCCGCGTTTTCTTCACCTAAAACTGAAGAGTACCCTTTAAACACGTTCCTGAAGCAGTTTTCTGCAAATTGACAATGTGTGCTCTGCAGCGCTCGTTTCATCAAATGCAAATCTACACCTCTGGCTTCAAGTCCACTGTTTTTTTCGCCCAAACCAAAATCGACCAAAAAAATCTTGCCGCCTTGAGTCAATATCATGTTCGACGTTGTCAAATCACCGTGAACCACGCCGTGACAGTGCAGTTTTCCAATCAACACGCCAATCCTGAAGCATAATTCCTGCCGTTGCTTCCTTGAAACACAAGGTAAAACCTGCTTGACCTGAGTGCCCTCCACAAACTCCATGATTATTGTCGAGTTCTTCATGTCAACAAGAAAAATCGTGGGGGTCGGCACACCAGCTTTTTTCGCCTCATGCATAAGCTGGGGCTCATGTAATGTTCTGTAATTTCGAATTTTCGTATCCAACTCATTAGGGCGATAGCGTTTTAACATCCGCGCTTTTATGATAACTCTTCGTCCATGCCAATTTGAGAGAAAAAGGCTTGCCTCAGCTCCTTTTTTGAGCAGCGTCTTTGTTTCTACTTTATCCATGGAACATCAACCTTTTCTAACCGCCATCGTAATTTGACAAAACTCTTCTCGATGGGTGTAACTAACCCGTGCGTGTAAGCTAAAACTCCAGTCCAAGCAATCATAGCACCGTTATCCGTTGCAAACTGAAGCGGTACCACATTAAACTTTGCATCATGCTCCTCTGCGATACAGCCAATCATCTCCTGTAAGCGTTTGTTGGCTGCAACGCCCCCTGTCAACAGAACTTCTTGTTTGTCAGTGTGCGACAATGCTCTTTCAGTGACCTCCGTAATCATAGAAAATGCCTGCTCTTGAAGACTGTAACATAAGTCTTCTAATCTGTACTCTCTTTTGCGTAGCAAAGTTGTTGCTGCTGTAAGCAAACCGCTAAGGGATATGTCCATACCCTTTACAACGTAAGGCAACGAGATCAGCTTGTTGCCTTTTGTAGCTAATCCTTCTAATGCGGCGCCTAGAGGCATGCCATACTTATGTTTGAGACCAGCGGCTCTCGCGAATACGTCCAAACAATTGCCGAGTGCTATGTCCAAGGTTTCGCCGAAAACCCTGTAGCGTGAATCATCAAAGGCTGAGACGAGGGTATTTCCACCAGAAACGTAAAGTGTCACCGGATCTATCAAACCAGTTTCGAGTTTTCCTATTTCAATGTGAGCTATGGAGTGATTTACACCTACAAGAGGCAAATCTAGGTAAGAGGCTAAAGTGCGAGCTACTGTTGCACCAGTGCGAAGGCATGGTCCCAATCCTGGGCCTTGTGCAAAGGCAATTAGATTTAGGTCTTTGGGTTTGACTCCTGCCTTGTAGAGGGCTTCGGCAAGGACTTTGTCTGCGGCTTCTGTGTGGTGCCTTGCGGCTTCTCTGGGATGGATTCCCCCTTCTTCTGGTATGTATCCGCTTGAAGAGTTGGATAATATTTCACCTTTGAAGGTGGTTATTCCGACGCCGAAGTCGTCTGCTGTTGATTCTATTCCTAGGCAGTACTGCTCATCGATTTTCATCTTTGTAGTCCTTCATCCCGTTTCTTGGTTTGTTGGGTACATATTTTTATCTTCGAACCAACGCTTATATTTAATGTAAGACTTGGAACTGAGATTTATGCCGAAACGTAATGATCTGGAACAGAAAGCCCTTCACTTTGTGATACGCATGGGTTTCAAAGGTGTGCTTCAATCGGAACTATGGCGGGAGTTAGACGCAAGCAGCCGGGAAGGCTCTAGAGTGGCGATCAAGCTTGAGGAAAAAGGGCTGATTCGCAGAGAAAAAGAGTTACAGGGTGGAAGATGGACTTACCGACTTTTTCCCAAAAGGATGCCTGCTTCGATAGAATCAATAGCTGACTGTCCCTGTTTGCTGTGCAAAGATAACGCTAGATGTGACCCGACAACAGCAATATCACCGAAAGACTGCGTGAAGCTTACTGAGTGGATCGTGACCTTGGGTGAAAGTGGTCCAGAAGCGTTAAGTGAAGACGCGTTAGGTGACGATTCTTTTGCCGAAAGCATGGATACAAGATAGAAAACGTGATTATTACTATCAGAAGGCTAAAGCTGAAAATTACCGTTCTAGAGCAATTTACAAACTTTCTCAAACTGCACGAACTTACCGTTTTATTCGTAGAGGCGATGTTGTAGTTGACTTGGGCGCAGCACCGGGTGGTTGGATTCAAGCTGCTAGAAAAATTGTTGGTAAGACCGGTTTCATCTTAGGCGTGGACTTGAAGCCGATTGAGCCTTTTCCTCAAGTCTATATTAGAACGCTTGTGGCAGATTTCACGGAGCCTGGAACGTTGCAACATATCATGGATTTTTTACCTCGAAAAGCTGATGTTGTGCTTTCAGACGCGTCGCCGAACATTTCGGGCATATGGGAAATTGATAATGCAAGGCAGATAGATTTGGCGAATCAAGCGTTAAAAGTCACGTTGAGTTTGCTACGTCCTTCAGGCAACTTTTTTGTTAAGGTTTTTGAAGGCAACATGCTATCTGGTTTTATGAAAAAAGTTAAGAAGAATTTTGAAGTTGTCAAGATAATAAAACCGAAGGCAAGCCGCGCCAAAAGCTCTGAGTTGTATCTTTTGGCAATGAAGTTTAAGAAAAATACCCGCGATGAAGAGCAAAACTAATTTTCGCGATCTATATAAATACTGGAACTGTGGAAAAAATTGAAAGTTGTATCGGCGGATTCATCAGTAGCTATACTGGACTCGAAATTCCAGCCACGATATATTGTTGCTTCGGCTTCGGTGCTGGTTGAAAGCCCATACAGAGAAGCTCATCCTCGTTTGGCTAGACCGATTTTCAAAGAAGTAACAAGCGGGTACGAAGTGATCGTGGGTGAAGCTGAGCTTTGTAGGAATTTGTTGGGCATTGTAAATTCTGATGTTGTTCATTTGGATTTGTCTTTGGGTGCAGTTCCAATTGAAAATTTGTCTCCGGTTCAGCTGTCAAAAATGAGAGTTTCCAATAAGGCGAGGCCGCATCTTTTGCGGTTGTTGCCTCGGTTGCGTAAGGTTGCTAGTGAAATCAAACGCGTGTACGGGTTGGATGTGTTGGCTATTGGCAAAGATAGTGTTCCGGTGAGGATAGCGGAGTTGACAGCTGCCGCTGAGGCTGTATTGTTTGCTTGTGGACAAGCTTTGGAGGAAAAAGAAGAGGTTATGTTGGGTTTGCCTTCTAGATGCCAGCCTCGCATAGCTGGGAGAAGATTGTATTTACACTCGCTTATTGCTTCGGAGCATGACGTCCGCGGGTATGTTGAAGACGCCGAAGACGTTTTAAGCAAAGTTAATATGGCGGAAATTCTGAATCCATGTGCGAGAGGCTTTCGTGCGTTACGAGTAAAACCAAAGGAATAAGTTTGGAAACCAGTTTAGGTGTTGAGAGTTTGACTTTAGCCAATCCTGCTGAACAAGAAAAAGGTGCTGCTGTATCTACTATTGAAGCTGTTCTAGTTATTGTTGTTACTTTTGGCATGATTTTGCTTTTTGGCTCACTATTTTTTTTAATATTCGACGCTGGTTTGGCTCTGGTTTTTTCTGAGCTAATTATTTTGATTGTTCCACTTGGGTACCTTCTATTTAAGGGCGTTGACATCAAGCGGTACATCAGGTTAGATGTTAGTCCTAAACTGATTATGCTGGGCTTCGCATCCGGGGCGATTCTGCTCTTTGTTAACGTTGTTGTATCCTTAGTACTCATAACAATTTTCGGTGAGAGTGAAGCCGTCATAGAATCCAACACTATGATAACTGAGCTTGCAGCCTCGCCTTCGGGACTCATTACTGTGTCGACTGCGTTAGGTCTAGCTGGCGTCTGTGAAGAATTTGCGTTTAGAGGTTTTCTCCAGAGTACACTGACCCGGAGGTTTTCATTTGTACCAGCGGTTTTAATATCTGCTTTTGCTTTCGGTATCTTCCATTTTGACCCGCAACTGGTCTATGTTCTCTCAGCCATATCCGCTGGGTTAGTGCTAGGTTATGTCTATTACCGTTGGAACTCCTACATAGTAGCCGTTATCGCTCATTCTTCAGTGAACCTTTTAGTTCTAGCTATGCTGTTGCTTGGTTACTAAACGGGAAAATTAGTTGGGTTTACAATTTCCAAGCTTATGTCTAAAGCTTTGACGCTATGAGTCAATGAACCCATACTAACAACGTCAACTTGCGCCGAAGCGTACTCCAACAGGTTCTTCTTGCTGATTCCACCGCTAACTTCTAAAAGGACTTTGCCGAAAAACCCTGCTTTTTTCAGCGCCGCAACGGCTTCTTTGACTTGTTTCGGAGAGAAATTGTCAAGCATAACTATATCAGCGCCCGCTTCCGCCGCCTTCACCGCATCCGTCGTAGTGGAGACTTCAATCTCGATTTTCTTGCTGAAAGAAGACGCTTTCGCTTTTTTCACCGCTTTCTCAACGCTCCCAACTATCGCCACATGGTTGTCCTTGACCAAAATCATGTCGTCCAACCGTAACCTGTGGGGGTCACCGCCGCCAACCAAGACGGCTTTTTTATCAAAATATAGCAAACCCGGAGCGGTTTTACGTGTTGCTGCGATTTTCACCATCAAATTTGCTTTTCGAAGCTTTTCAGTAAGATTCCGAGTTGCTGTGGCGATACCGCTCATGCGCGACAGCAAATTCAATATTGTTCGCTCAGCTGAAAGAATAACCCTGGCTTTTCCAGAAATCTTCAAGATTGTTTCGCCGTTCTTAATAATATCGCCATCGGTAACTTCTGCTTCAACGCTCAGCCCAAGGCTTTCCGCGAGAATTATAGTTTCTTCGATTCCAGCGGCAATTCCCGGCTCCTTTGCAATGACTATAGACTCAACAATCAGACTTGCAGGAATAACAGCCTCTGATGTTACGTCGCCTTGTCCAACATCCTCTGCCAACATCTTCTTGAGTTTCTCTTCCAGAACCTTCCGCGGAACAAACATGACTGATATTTTTCCTAACTAGCCTTAAAACCATTACTTCTTTTGATACTGGTATGATGACAATAAAAAACAGGAATCTTCACCATTTTCTAAATTGGAAAGTAGTTTACTCTAAATAACTGTCCAAAGCGATAGCATTTGCATTCGTATCTATTCATAGAGGTGGTGGTTTTTCCTTTTGTTTGGGTATGAAGTTGGCTTTTATTAGGGTAAAAGTTTATCCCAAAGAACGTGGCGATATCTCCCGCACAAACATCCCTTTTTTTGTTGTTTTTCTAGATCACACCCAGTATCGGGATTGAGTCCAAGGAACATATACTTCAATTTCCTTTTTTCTCATTTTTCCTTTTTTGCGATATACCCAGTAAGCTCCAATAGTGAAATCAAACCCTTTCTTGGGCGAGACT
>CAYFXZ010000001.1:123772-133970 GCA_964347245.1 uncultured Candidatus Bathyarchaeia archaeon
TAAACATCTTGCCTTCTGAGCATAATCTGAGAAAGACCAACCTGGCTCTTTTCGTTGAGCATAAACTTTTTTTCGTATTCTAATTAGAATTTCCAACCATTTCCCTCGTTCCAACAGTACATCTTCTTTTTTGTAGATATCATCAAATCTATCCGAAATGTACTCGAGGTCATCTTCGGACAGTTCCGCTGTGTCGTCTGGATGAGAGTGATATTCGCCAGCAACAAACAATTTGGGGATTACAACTATACTCTTGAATGCTCTCAAAAACGCGCGTTTGTTTTCTAAGGGATCGACTTCCGCAAATTTTCTCTTAGCAGTCTGAATAGGATAAGCTCCCTGAAGTATCGCCATTCTTAGCAGTTTATTCTTGATTTTTCTTTTTGCAGTTCTTCCTATCAGTATTCCGGTAGTTTCTCTTGGATATACTTCTAAGGCTGAGGCAAGAAGGTTTGTTAAACAGGTACGCTCGATAAAAATCTTCTTGAAAGAGTTTTTCAATCTAATCCATTTAGAATTGATTCTTAGAGTAAAAAACTTTACACTTAAGGCTGGCGCGTTTTTTCTTTTGTAAAATAGTCTTATTCGGTTTAGTGGTGATTTAACACGGTCACATCAAGACAAAAATAGCGATTTCTCTCGCGCTAACTTCCTTTTTTTAGTTTGCATAAGAAAGATGATGTATATTTCACTAACTAAACGCTGGGGAAGGGAATTGCATCCCATGCAGATGAAAAAACCCCCTTTATTCTTCTAATTAGTGCCATAATCTTGTAGCGCGCGCTTAACTAGGTATGTCCGGGAAAAGGATTTTCTTTGTGGGGGCTCCGCAACTAGAACACTCTTGCCTACTCACATCATAAAGGGTCTTACAATATGGGCATTCGATTCTAGTCATTTCATTGAAGTGTTTGTCTACTATATCCATCCTCTTTCCCTGCAACTCTTTTTTGCTTTTCAGTTTCGTTGTATTAAACACAAATAAGACTGCAACTATCGTAAGGACAATAGCCGTGAATGCAAAAATCAGAAAGAAAGTCTCCAGAGCAAACGTTGCCATTTCTTCTTCACCATATAAGAAACTCGTTTTAGCGAGTCGCAGACTCGGTAATTTTCCGAAATTATTTCTCCTTCAGCGGGAACTTAACCTTTATGAATTGGAAATCAAGAGCCTACAAGTTGTATTTGTGACTCGTTGATAGAGAAGTATTGTAATAACCTTAGCGCGCGCTATGCGAGGATTGAGAACAAACTCCCAGCATTCTTCACATCAGGATTGCTTTGAACCCATCACCAGCTGGAGATGTCACCCGCTCAATTATCCCTTTTTTTAGATTAAATTTTGATTCCAAACAAAAAAAATAATTTTTAATCCAACCAAGTAACCCAAGTCTAATTTATTCCAAGTTTTGTTCTATATGATTTATATGTTGATTTTTTTTCTAAAAAAGAAGATCCCAAAGTGGGTCCGTTCGTATTCAATCTTGAAAATTGTAAAATGCTAAAAAAGGAAGGGTTGATTTAAAATTAAAAAAATAGCCCCCAAAAATACGGTTAACAAAAGTTTGGTTTTACTCACAATAGTATTCCTCATTATATTCTCCTCTATACCCCTGGGTTCAGCTCAAAGAGTAGTAACTGCTGATCCTCTTGTGCCTGTAGCAGATTTATCACTGGGCTACGAAAATGTTGTTGTTAGAAGTATTTCCAGAAGTGAAAGGGGCATAGTAATAGATTGCATTGGCTACGGAGTTGTAAGTATCGCATTCCAGCCAGATGATGTTATTGATCCCCGATTCGCCCAGCGAATGACTTTGAATTTTCAGGATGATGCAGCTAATTCCGAAGCGGTGATCAGGGGCAGGTCAGATTTAGCTATAAATACTCCTGAGGGCATAATATTATTCAATGGAGCACTTCAAGGAATAGCTTCTGTTGATCCTGGTGGTCCATCCGAAGGTGTAATCTTCTGGATGGATTTTATCGGTTCATTGTCATCGAAACCCCTTATAATCGATGATCCAAGCCTTCCTGAAGCTTTTGCTTCAAACCCCCTTGTTATATCACTATCTATTCAGGGAACACTAACTAGAACTGGAACTACTCCCGATGGAAAATATCCAACCTTTGACTTAACTTTAGAAGCAATTGGACAGGTCTTGGCGATTACTGGTAGCGGTTATGGTAGGATTTAACAGCAAACGAAAAGCGTGCGCGCATTTAAAATCTCCTTATTGGGTTCAGATCTACCAATCTTGGTTTAAAATTTGTGAGAACGTTTTTAGATTCGGGATTTCTTCTCTTTTTTTCTGTTTTCGAGATGAGATTATCTAAATGCTGAATGTTTGATTTTGGGGAATAAATTTTACTAGAAAAGAGCTGCTGAACTGCAAAAGAACTCCCGATTGCTGTCCATACAGCTTAGAACATTTAGACACTGGGGCGGAACAATGATAGCTCACTATACCAACGGCAACGTCTTAACCGTCAAAAAACTGCTTGGACATAAAAGAATCGAAAACACCATGAAATACATAGGCTTGGTTAAATTCAAAGATGACGAATTTGAAGTGACAACCGCGACAACAGTTGAGGAAGCAAAACAAGCGCTGAGCGCTGGCTTCGACTACGTCACTGAAAGACGTGGCATCATGCTGTTTAGGAGACCCAAACGGTTCTCAAGGAACATTTAAGTATAAACGCAGAACCGATAGGGTAAAAGTTTATATTTTTGGGTTCTTGCATATTTCCGGTTGAAAAATAGCTTTAACGATTAATGAGAGGTTTGACGATATGGCGTATTTAACAACAACTGGTTCAGGACAGCCGGTTCTAATATTAAAAGAAGGTACATCGCGAAGTAGAGGAAAAGAAGCTCAACGAAACAACATAATGGCTGCACGCGTAATCGGCGAAGTCTTAAAGACTACACTTGGTCCTCGTGGCATGGATAAAATGCTCATCGACAGTTTAGGAGACATAACCATAACAAACGACGGCGCCGCAATTCTAGACGAAATGGATGTGGAACATCCAGCAGCGAAAATGATGGTTGAAATCGCCAAGACCCAAGATGATATGGTTGGCGACGGAACAACAACTACAGTAGTTTTGTCAAGCGAACTGCTGAAGAAAGCTGAGGAGCTCCTCGATCAGAATATTCACCCAACCATACTGGTAAGCGGATACCGGAAGGCGGCGCAAAAGGCAATCGAAACAATAAGCAAAGTTGCAGTTCCTGTGGACATTAACGACCGTAAAACACTGCTTAAAGTAGCGTTAACCTCAATGAGCAGCAAAGCAGTTGGCGCAGCTCGAGAACACTTAGCTGAAATTTCAATAGATGCAGTCAAGCAAATCACTGAGCAACGTGGAGACAGAAAACTAGCCGACATCGAAAATATCCAACTCGTAAAGAAAACAGGTAAAAGCCTTCTCGAAACACAACTTATAAGTGGGGCAATCATCGACAAAGAAGTCGTTCACTCAGGAATGCCAAAAAAGAGAGAAAAGGCGAAAATTGCGCTTATAGATTCTGCATTGGAAATAGAGAAAACCGAAATGAGTGCTGAAATCCGCATTCGCGACCCAACACAAATGCAGGCTTTTCTGGATCAAGAAACCAAAATGATGCAAGCCATGGTTGACAAAATCAAAGCCGCAAAAGCAGATGTTGTCTTCTGTCAGAAAGGTATAGATGACATGGTGCAACACTTCCTCGCAAAAGCAGGCATAATGGCGGTTAGACGAGTAAAACAATCAGATATGGAAAAACTTTCACGTGCAACAGGAGGGAGAATAGTCTCCGATTTAGAAGACCTAACAGCCAAAGACTTAGGGAAAGCGGGTTTAGTTGAAGAACGGAAAATTGGCGAAGACAAAATGATATTTGTCGAAAGATGCAGTGATCCTCACAGCGTTGCGGTACTTATACGCGCAGGCTTGGAACGCATGGTGGATGAAGCCGAAAGAGCAATGAATGACTCACTATCAGTGGTCTCAGACGTTGTCGAAAATAGCAAAATAGTTGCTGGTGGTGGCGCAGTTGAAATTCAAGTTGCCAAGGAACTTCGCAAATACGCAACAAACGTCGGCGGCAGAGAACAACTTGCCATAGAAGCCTTTGCAGAAGCAGTTGAAATAATACCGAAGACTCTAGCAGAAAACGCAGGTTTGGATGCCATTGACATTATCGTAGAACTAAGATCTGCACACGAAAAGGCAAAAGGTCAATACAAAGGCGTTAACGTCTTTAATGGCGAAGTCGAAGACAGCATAGATAAAGGTATAATCGAACCCGCAGTCGTAAAAGAACAAGCCATAAAATCAGCAGCTGAAGCAGCAGCCATGATTCTACGAATTGATGACGTGATCGCATCCACAAAACCAAAAGAAGGACCAGGCGGTGGAGCGCCTCCAGGCGGTCCTTCAGACGAATATTAAGCCCCTACTTTTCTTTTTTTATTCGATTCTGTTTAGCTTTCTGATCCCATTATAAAGTAGGAAAATTCCTACTAGCGAAAAAACCATGGTCAAGAAGAGATGATCATATAAGATAACGGTGAACGAGTCTATATCTGGCAGCATTTTTCCAAAACTCAGTCCTATCCTACGTAAACCAATTTCAAGTATTATCGTGGCGAAAAGGACCACCATCAGGTTTATTATGATTCCCATGTTGCGTTCTCGTGATTCTTCAGCGAAGATCGGGTTAATAATAGATAGACCTAGAACTACAGCCACTAAAGTAAAAGTTCTCAGTGAACCCCACACTATATTGATCAATAAGGATTCCACCCTAATCTGAGGAAGCAAGATTGTTGAGACAGCAATCAACGCTGCAGCGATTGGAACTGCTACCAACCAACATTGTACGAGTCTAGCCTTCACAAACTTCTTAATTCCAAACGGTGATTTCTTGAATATGAAGAGAGTGTCCTTTCCTCTGCTTACTGTTCCAACAACAAAAGCAGCAAGAAATGGGATTGCCATCTGGCTCAAGAACACTAATTGATCGATGGGCTCCGACGAAGTATCTGAAATGAATATTCTTATTAAGGTTACCAGCCCTACAGCATAGATGATCCACGATAGGTTTTCAAGTCTTCTACTGTAATCCTTGAAGATAGAAGACAAGAGAGACCCAAATGACCTGCCGCCTCCCACAAATCTAATTGCTTTGTAGAAGAAACCGTCAGGCTTTGCTGTAGAAGATGTGAATTTAGAGGGGTCAAGGCTGTAGGCACGATTGGCTACTTTAGTACCCACCCATAAGGAAGTTGCCAAGAAAATGAGAAGTCCTCCGAATAGGGTCAAGGTCTCAAAGCCAACAGCACCGATATTCCCAGGATTGGTGGCAAAACCAACGAAGATTTCAGCGCCCCAAGAACTAGGCAATACTCCAAGCGCTGTTCTAACTATTTGACTCGTTCCCGGATTGGTGAGAGCTTCAGGCAATCCGCCTCCAATAATCGCATACAATACTGCAATCATGGGTAGAACGATGACTACTGCAAGAGCTCTTCCAATATCTTTTCCCCGGGCGATTTTTCCAAGCTTTGTTCCTAATACTGCTGCAATAACAACTCCTATCCAGAAGGCGGATAGAAACGTTATGACAAAAACTGCGATGATTATAGCAATCTGAGCAATATCTAACCCCAGTGGAGTCAGAAAAGCTGTGAAAGTGCCAGTAACTACTGCAATTGCGATGGCGTAGAAAGGCATTTTGCCTAGAAATTCACCCAAAAGCACGTCACTAGGCTTTATGGGAGCTGCCAAGAAGATCTCTAGTTGCCCTGTTTGCGGTTCCCTCAACGTGTCGCTAATTGGAAACAGTATCATAAAGAAAAAGAACATGAAAAGTATAATCTGTACTAATGGTACTGCAGCTTGGGTTATTATGAACGCGAGAAAGTCGTCGATAAATGGACTGACAATTGCAGGAGCGATAAGCCCAACATAAACTGCCACCAATCCAGTAGCCAGATAGAGGAAGTAGGCTCTAATTCTCCGTATTGCACTTGTGGTAATTCGATAGTGGTTCCTTGCAACCATGAGCCACTTAGGGGTTGCCACTCTTCTGGTCCCTCCACGCCAATAGCTCCTTCTCTTCGACGCCTCCAGTTATGGCAATGAACGCCTTTTCCAACGTCTTCGTTCTTGTCTGAGCAATGATTTCTTCCACTGTACCTATTGCGATGAGTTTGCCTTGATTTATTACGCCTATGCGATCACACAACTCCTCCACAACAGGAAGAATGTGGCTGCAAATGAAGATAGTTTTCCCAGCAGTGTCGGCCAACTTCTTTATCAGATCCTTCACCATAAGCGCAGCGCGCGGATCTAGCATGGAGGTGGGCTCGTCAAAGAACAGAATGGGGGGGGGTCATGAATCAGAGCTGAGGCGATCAAAATCTTCTGTTTCATGCCTCGGCTGTAGCCTTCAAGCAGATAGTCACGTCTCTCGTGAAGGCCGAACAGTTTTAGTAAATTTTCTATTCTCTCAGTTAGAATATCACTTGGGACATCGTAAAGGGCTCCCATAAACTCCAAAAACTCATAGGCACTGAGCTTCTCGTACAATCCAGGCGACTCAGCAAGCAGACCTGTGACCCTTTTTACTTCCGTTTCATTCTTGAGGATGTCATAGCCGTTCACTGTGGCTGTACCTCTAGTGGGTTTTTACTTCCGTTTCATTCTTGAGGATGTCATAGCCGTTCACTGTGGCTGTACCTCTAGTGGGTTTTATGATGCAATTTAACAAGCGAACAGTAGTTGTCTTGCCTGCTCCGTTTGGACCAAGGAGACCAAAGGTTTCTCCCTCATAAATCTCTAGGCCAAGCTCATCTACCGCTTTAATCTCATCTCCCTTACCATAATACTTGGATAACTGATCTGTATGGATCACAACTTTCATAGCCATTCCCGGAAACTATTACTTGATAATTAGACGGTATATTTTGAACAGCTTTTAGTTTTTGCCATATTTTGACTCGCTTCTACTAGAATCTCTTTCGGATTTTTCTTATCATTTTTGAAGAATCTCTTTCTTCCCGTCTTGATTCCTAATTCATAAACGTTAAGTTTCACTCTTACGCTAACCTTTCCAAAGGCTAATTACGCGAGTAGTTGCTGAAATAAGCAATCTATTATGGGAAAAGAAATGGCAACATCAATTGCTGTGGAAATTATTCTGGTTTTTTCAACAATGTTCATAGTTGTAACGATTGCCGCTTTATGGTTTGCATTTTCAGCCTCAAAACTAAAACATAAAAAAGAATTGCAAGAAAAAAGGATGAGCATAATAGACAAACATTTCAATGAATTGCTTAGAATTGAATGTCCATATTGCAGAACAATTTATTCTGCAAATAGAATTGAATGCCCAAATTGCAAGGCAAACACTAAAAAAATCCTATTCCCAGAAATACCAACCACTTAGATTATTTTGAAACTAAAAAATTAGAAGAAATCACTTATTGAAAATATTTTTCCACTAGGTTAATGCGAAATGTGCTGTCATATAGTTAGTGGTATCTTATTCGGCATAATCAGTTTTAGATTAAGCAAGGATTGTGATTAGATATTAACACTTTTGAATATGGATTTTTGGAAATATTAAGGAAGCTCAGGTAAAGAACTAAAGTTTTTTGCCACAGTTTCCACAGAATTTGCTGTTGGGCGGATTTTTTGTTTTGCACTTTGGGCATTCTTTTTCTACAGTTTCAAGCGGGTTTCCACAATTGCCACAGAATTTCATGTCTGAAGGCATTTCGACTCCACATTTTGGGCATTTTACTTTTTTTAGGGCTCCAAGTTTTTTTCCGCAGTTTCCACAGAATTTTGTTCCCAAGGGATTTTGAGCGTTGCAGTTTTGGCAGATTACTATTTGTTCTGGACCTTTGGATTCCATTCCTTTTGCTATTGTTGTTCCCATCGCTATTCCAACTCCAGCCCCTACTCCAGCTGCAGCGGCTCCTCCTCCAGGAGGTAGCTCTGCCGTCGTTTCCTTCATATATTGCATTGCCATCGCTTTTTGTCCCATTCCTGAAGCAAACCTTCTAGCTTCTTCGGGTATCTTCACTCCTTCAAATACGCAATCTATGATTTTCAGACCTATACGTGCAGCTTCATCTCTGATTATCAGGGAAACTTTGTCAGTAGTTTCGTCAACATTCTTAACCAAATTGAATGTGTCAAAATTGGCGAACTCGTCTATTACCCGCTCGTTAATGAAACCCCTAATATAGCGTTCAACATCTTTCGATGTGCTCGCACCCCTGTTTCCAAAGAACTCGACAACGAATAATTTGGCGTCTTCAACTTTGTAAAGCAGGTAACCGAAGAAGCCTATTTCTGCTTGGTATTGTATATTACCACTTGGTGCGGAGTAGGCTTGTCCACCAAAGTTACCTCTGAATTGACTGTTGCTTACAAACACAACTTCGCATTCAAATATGTCGCCAATTATGCCTAATTTGCGAAGGGCTGCAGTGAGAAAAGGAATATTTTTGCTTGTGATGGTATGTCTACCAGGTCCAAAAACATCATAAGCTTTTCCATCGCGGAAAAAAACCGCCCATTGGTTTTCTTTCACAATAACTTGGCTTCCATATTTAAGCGATAGCTTGGGAAATCTGTAGGCAATGTCTTGATCGCCTCCAAAATCCCAAGCAGCTTTTTCAATAATTGGCATTTAATTTTCTCCTATATGTCTATTGGTCTAAAGCTTTCTTTACGTTGCTGCAGTTTTTCCTCAAAGTCCGTTAATAGACCCTGTATCTTCTTAATTTCTGCAGATATAGTTGTCCAGTTTTCATCTTCCATATTATTATAAGTTTGGGTTACGATTTGTTTTATGTCTTCTACATTTTTGTTTAGCGTTTGGTCAAAATTGAGTACTCTTGCTAGTTCTTCTTCTCTTATATGTCCTTTTCTATCCATCAGACCTGCATATCCATAATCTGCATGTCGAACTTTTTCCATAACACGGTCTGTAAGTTGAATGATTTTTTTGAACTTTGGACTAGGGATTGAGATATTTTGATTTATGGCTTCCATATAGATGTCTTCCCATTTGTGACGTATGTCACGAAAATCTTCGTACATCAAGTCTCTGAGTTTTTTATCTAATTCTCTTAGATCTTCCTTTGTTCCATAGCCTAAAGTGAAGAAATTTTGAATTCTATCGAGGATTCCCTGCTTGTTTTTGACCTTTTCAATGGTTTCATGTTCACTCATTTCTGAATTGCTCCTAAGTATTCTAACGTTGAAAAATATATATAAGAATTCTACCTAAAGTCCGTGCAATATAAAAAACTATCCTAAGGAGATTCGATGCCATTGGGCTTTCTTTCACGATTTAAAACACCGAAAGCAACTGTTACTCTAAAGACTCAGACTGATCATGTGGAATTAGGAGAGAATCTTGAAGGTGTTATCACTGTAGTTGCGAAAGAGGAATTTGATGCAACCGAGGTAAGGGCTGAGCTCAGATGCATAGAAAAGCGAAGGAAAGAGAGATGGGTATATAATAAGCGATTGAAACGAAATATTAGACAAGTATATTGGGATCAAGCCACTTTGCATTCGTCTGATCCTAAAGCCTGTGGGCAAATACACATAGTTCCTGGATTCAAGAAAGAGTTTCCAATAGTCTTGAGCATTCCTGTAGCAGGTCGTGAATCATTTGACGGAATGGACGCCAACGTTACTTGGTTTGTAAAGGGAGTGGTGGCAGTTGACAATCGTCCTGACATTACAAGTCAAACTATTGAAATTCAAGTAATCAGGACTAGTGCAGTATCGAAGACCAAAGAAAAAGAAATAGCGATGATTCCATGCATATATTGCGAATCTCTTATGGCACAGACTGCATCGTTTTGTCCAAAATGCGGAGCCCCTCGAAAAAAGTAAGAACACAAATTGAGAGTTAATAGTTGATCAAAACAAGAGCTGCGATCTCCAAACGTTTATTCTGTATCTAGCTCCAGATTTATTGTTCTTTGTAAGGTTGTATTATTCAGTAAGACAGCGGTCCAAGACGAGCACATCAAAACTGGAATAGGAAAATAAATTAATAGAAGCTGGATTTGAATATCTGCGCTACAGCGAACGAGACGAGGTAGCGATTTACAAGAAGCCAAAGTAGTATAGTCTAGAGCTCCGGTAGTATAGTCCGGTCAAGTATAACGGC
>CAYFXZ010000002.1:0-117894 GCA_964347245.1 uncultured Candidatus Bathyarchaeia archaeon
TTGCGACTTTTTTCATCGATCACATTTGAGTGTGCGCTATATGTCTGCGACTTCATCGATACCATGTTTTTCAGGCGACCTAAGCGGTTTTCAAAATATATATAGTAAACGCTGGCTGTTGGATGATAAAATTATATCACATAGATGGTGAAGACGTCTCCCCTTTTTTTAGTTACGAATCTTTTATCTGCTTTCCACATTTATCACTGAAGACAGCATCTATATCATTCACTGATCCAGAAGACGTAAAGTTTGACAGTTTTTACTTCAATCCTTTCAATCGTAACCTGAGGAACCTCACCAAAAGATTCTACGGAGGAGGAAAAGAGAGGATGCGGTTGCGTTTTCGTTTGCCATGCTAAAAGCATCATAACAACGACAATCTACACTCACTTGATTAACTTTGAAGCTGACACCTACCATTCAGAAGCTGCTCAAACAGTTAAAGAAGCGAGAAAGCTTGTTGAAGCCGACTTTGAGTTCGTATGCGACATGAATAATTACAAGCTATTTAGGAAACCGAAGTGAGCGCTAGAAAATGTTTGAAATATCATTGGAAAGGTTTATTTTTGAGCGTGGTGCTAAAGAGTAAAATTGCAGGCGGACCATCTGTGTCCGTTGGGATGTGGCCCAATTTGGGCTGAACCGTAATCATTAGATTCGAGGTGTAAAAAGAAAAATGGCATACAAATACATAGCTGAAGCGTGGTCAAAACCAGAGGCGTCCTACTTGGACGAGCTTATGCGACAAAGGCTTATCGAATGGCGAAAACAGCCAGCTATAATCCGCATAGAAAACCCTACGCGGCTTGATCGCGCTAGAAAACTAGGTTACAAAGCTAAGCAAGGTTTTGTTGTAGCTCGCACGCGTGTGAGGAGAGGTGGCTTGCGGAAGCAGAGGCCAAAAGCTGGACGCAGACCCAAACGCATGGGAGTTACCAAGTTTAAGCCTGGCAAGAGTTTAAGACTTATAGCTGAAGAACGTACTGGCAAGAAGTTCCCAAATCTGGAAGTTTTGAACAGTTATTGGGTAGGTGAAGATGGGCGTTCAAAATGGTTTGAAGTCATAATGGTTGACCCTAATCACCCTGCAATAAGAACCGATAAAGACGCAAGCTGGGTAGCCCAGAAACAGCATCATCGCCGTGTTTTCAGAAGTCTAACAAGCGCAGGAAAAAAAGTTAGAAGCCTTCGCAAGAAAGGCAGGGGAGCAGAGAAATTCAGACCCAGCAAACGCAGAGGCTCTAAAGGAACCAAGTGAAATGCATCACATAAAACCTAAAATCAACAAGAAAGATGGAAAACAACGAAGCGGCAGAGGATTTAGTGTAGAAGAACTTAGAAAAGCCAAGTTAGCTCTGGCAGAGGCGAAAAGACTCGAGATACCTTTAGATAAGCGCAGGACAACTTTCCATGACTGGAACGTTGAAGTTTTGAAAGCCTACGTGCGAAGGGCAAAAGCCGAGGCTAAACCGAAACAGAAGTCGCGGCTGAAGAAAAAAGCTAAAAAGTGAAATAGCCCTAACAAAACGCGGTGCCGTCGTGTCTTCTAAACTGCCTATAGGCTACATTGAAGTGCGAGTTTTTGCTCACGCTACTGAAGACTCTGAAAAAGTTTTGGCTGCCGTTCGCAACCTTTTGCCTTTAGAGGTAAGTGGCAGCGTTGTTTTCCAAAAAACCCGGTTGACAGGGCATCACGGGAACCCAATTATTCTTTTTGAGACGAAACTAACCGATAAACAGGTGCTTCCAGCTATTTTACAGAAGATTGGTGCTGGTTTAACGTCATTAGACAAGGAACAGCTTGACGGCGACATCAAGTTGCATCTAGAGAAACGAAACCTCTACCTTAGGTTTGACAAGCAATTTGCTTTTCAGGACGATGTGCGTTTTTCGCAGAACGATCCAATACATTTCAAAATTCACTTCAAAAATAAGAGTTTCGAGGAGATTGTAGCATTTTGCAAAAATGTGGGGTTGCTACCTTGAAGCGGGTTTTTGCGGATTTACATTTGCCTTTGAACGTCAAAAACGCCACTGGAATGTTGCGGGTATTGAGTAAGATTGTGACGCTTGGCTACGGTTTGGTTGGTGTATCTCTTGCCGCGGAATCGCGTGCTGAAGAGGTTGACAGGTTGCGAGGTGTTTGCAGTGAGTTAGGGGTGGATTTTGTTTCGCGCGTGGATTTGCGTCCGCGTGGTCCAGCTGATCTTATGCGCCAGTTGAGGCGGTTAAGGCGAAAGTTTGAGGTGATCTCCGTTTCTTGTGAGAGTAAAGCGGTTGCAAGGCAGGCTGCTAAGGATAGGCGAGTTGACTTGTTGAATTTCCCTTTGCTGGATTTTCACAGAAGGTTTTTCGACCGGGCTGAAGCCGAGTTGGCTTGTAAGGGGTTGGCAGCTTTGGAGATTGACGTGAAGCCTCTGCTTGTTTTAGAAGGTGCTGCGCGGGTCCGGCTGCTTTCTTGTTTGCGACGTGAAACCTCTATCGCAAAAAGTTTCGGCGTGCCAATTGTAGTTTCAAGCGGTGTCTCACACGAGTTGTTGTTACGGAAGCCACGTGAAATGGCTGCTTTAGGATTCATTTTCGGTCTGGACGAAGTTGCAGGGTTGGATGCGGTATCTCGTAACCCAGTTGCACTTGTAGAGCGTAACCGTGAGAAGCTCAGTGCAGAATTTGTGGCGCCTGGAATTCGTGTAATCAAGGAGGGACATGACTGTTGAAGCGGGTTAAGCGGCGTTACTTGGCTTTGCAGCTGGATTCTGACGGTTTACCCAGCAGGAAAGAGTTCATGAACGCGATTTGGGGCGTTGTTGCTAAGCTTTACGGCGAATATGGAGCAAGCCAAACGAGTTTAACGCTGATTGACTATGACTTAGAGAAGAAAACCGCGGTCGTCCGCACTTCCCTATCCACATTAAACCTTGTCCGGGCATCTTTAGCAACAATCACGTCAATAGCAGGCAAGGAAGTAGCAGTGCATGTTACAGCAGTTTCAGGTACCATGAAAGCGTTACGCCAAAGAACCAGTTAACAGCAAACCATAAGACAAAGGAACTGAAGCGATCAGGGAATTAAATTCCCTTCCAGTTTTCTGGAATAAACTACTATTAGAATCCAATTATAGTGCATGTAAGTATGGAATAGAGCCAATTCCAAAACGATTTTTTTATCGTCGTTCTTAGCTATTCTTTGGCTTTTTTGGCAGTCATTTTTTTTATGAAATTCTTGATGTTGCTCAGTTTCTGTGGATAATTAGGAACCCTCTTTTTCTTCTCGGAGGGAAAGGTTTGCTTTTTCCGCGAGTTACTTTAGTCTTTCGGGAGGCAAGTTGATTAGGGGTTTAACGCGCATCCACTTTTGGTCGCGGGGAACACCAGTAATAAACTTCGTCTCTCCATTTTCTTTTTTTATCTTTTAACTTTGCATGTTTGGATTGTGCTATGGCTAGCTTTTTCTATGCGCTTGAGCCATGTGTCGATGCGTGTGGGGGGGAATTTTCTCTGTGCTTCAGTGATGAGGTACGCTTCTACATTTCCAAGGTGCTGCTTAATTTTCGGCGCAGTTTCGCTGCGGTCGGTTTCTGAGGCATCTTGAACTTTAATGAGGATTTTCGCGGATTTCAAATCATTCATAACATTCGGCGGGGTTTTCTCCCCTTTTATCCGAAACTCAATAGCTATTTCTTCTAGAACCTTCCAAAAAGAATCGTAACTCATACTCAGCCCAAACTTCCCTCAACAGAAGACGGGATTATAGAGTTACCATGTAGTTTTCTCCTCAAAACCTAAAAGCCTATAGCGCAAGAGAGGGCATAACTCCTTGCCAAAACTAATGTTTTCGACGGCTAAAATTTCATTTCTTCGTGGTTTCAACCGCTTCAATGAATTCGCTAAGAATGTTGTAGGTTATTCCCCAAACTACTTCTTCTGCAAATACGTATGCGGGAACCTTTCCGAAACTGAACTGTACTGTACCCTTGCTTTGAACGACCTCTTCGTATGGCACCCAAATAAATGTTTCGAGCTCTGCCTTGTTCAGCTTCAATCGTTGCTCCCCCTCTAAAAGAACTACAAAAGGCAGAATCTTAAAGTCAGGCTTAGGTTCCGATCGCACCGCATCTAAAACCCCTAGAAACTGGCACTTGGCAAGCGATACACTAGTTTCCTCACGCGTCTCCCGCACAATCGTGTCTTTTAGGCTCAGGTCTTTTGACTCGCGTCTTCCTCCGGGAAGCGCCATCTCCCCTGACCACGCATCAAAGGGGTTCTCAACTCGCTTAACCAAAAGCAAATCAAAGTCGCCTCCTCTGGGATTCAAAAGCAAAGCTACAGCCGCATTTCCACCCTGCTCATCCGAAACAGGCTTCAACACCGCAGGCAGTTTCGCAATTGCTTCGGCATTAACCAATTAGACTCCTCATCATTGAAGGCAACGCTGTTCTATTTGAATACCTAATGTATAATAAAAGATTTTTTTGCTAGTTTTTTCTGCAGTTTCTTGATTAACTCGCGGGTTTCTTTTTTTACGGGAATTTAATAGCGCCAACTGGGCATTGCTCTGCGAAGCCTGTGCAGAAAACTACGCAACTATTAGGTTTTTTACAACCGATTTCTTTTTTGCCGTCTTTTCCTTCAGGCTCATAAACGCCAAGCTTTAAGTAGTCTAAACATTTTCGACAACTTGTGCATTTCTCGTTGTCTATCGTTGAACCCCAAAGTAACTTGCTTCGAGGGACACCATGATATGTTTCTTCAACCATCTTTTTCCTTCACCTAAGTTGTTCAGAACGAAAAAACCTTCAAGTTCTCGCCCAGCTCCCGTTTGATGAACTGAACCACGTTATCATCAGTTAAATAGCGGACTCCGTTCTCTTCGCTTATCTGGATGCCTGTTTCTCTCATTAAGTTTTCATTTCCTCTGGGAAAATCAATATAAACGTGGTGGCCGCCTTACGCCAGATGAATTAGACGCAACGCCGTATGCTCTTTTATCTTCGACATGGTGTTCTGGTCAATACTGTAAAAGATTGAGTTTGTCTTCAATTTCAAGACTAAATGTTTAAATTTCGTCCACTTTCTGACTCGGACTAGGTCACTCAATATCAAGTACTAATATAACATGTTTATTTTTCCTTCTTTATTTCAGAGGCACCCTTAATTGTTTCCGCAAGGCGTGGCTTTTTTTCGCCGGTTTTCGGCTTTAACAGTTCTTCAACAAGCTTGAATTGCCTCTGGTAAATGTGGCAGTTCTTTGAGTGAAAAAGCAGCTTGCCAGTCTCCAATTGAAAGTTCCCAAGATTATTTATGTCTTTCACGAAGGCTTCGTTAAAAAGCTGCAAACCTGCGATGTTAGCGGGTAAACCGGCGTAAGCATCCCAGGACCTAAAATAACACGTCAAATGCATTTTTCCATCAAGAATCTCAGTATCTATCAAGCTTAAGCAGGGTGGCTCATGCCTCCTATCATGAAGACTTTTTTGCATGTCTTCTGGTAACCGTATGACCATGGTAACTTGCCTGTCCTGCTGCTCCTGCACGTACCTTTTCACAGCTTCTTCTATCTGGTTAATAGGATGGTTAAGCCTGCTACCGTAAGTGTACGTTTCACCTTCATGTTTCTCGCCACACCACAAATACTCTAAAGCGTACCCCTGAACATACTTGATGTCGCAAGGCGCCTTATCGCTGACAAGCGGCCTATTTTCTGGATGAGTTATCTCTATTGTCAAATTAAGTTTCTTGGTTTCAGTGATCTCAGAGCCGTACCCTACTTGGAAGGCGTCCCCTTTCCTCCAAATATGGCTTAACGCTTGAAACCAAGCATCAGGGCAATCAAACGCCGAAATTTTCACATGTTTCATAAACTACAGTCTCCAGAACCTTCCGCCAACCGTAACTTCGAAACTACTTTTCCAACTTCGTCAATATAAATCCTCAGTTTTAAGAATTGAAGCCGATTAAACGCTAAGTTTTAGCTGAAATTCAGGACTAATTCGCCATTAAAACCCATTTAGATAAAAACTTTTGCTGGAGTTTCAGATAGCGGCTGCGACGCCTTTCCAAAAAAATGCATACAGAGAATAGATTCTTATTACTTTTTCTGGAATGAACTAAAATTGTGCCTTAAATAGGTCATTTAGTTTCTTTCAGGTTCGGAAAAGAGTGAGGACCCTCGCGAAATAGATTCTCTGTGTTTGCAGAGTTACTGTCTATTTGTTATGTTTTTTTATTGCTTCTACAGTTCTCTTCAGTAATAATTGAGCGACTTCTTGTGAGGGCCAGCCTCCGACACCGCAATCTGGACCAGTGAATGTCATACGGTCTCCATATTTCTGTTTAGCTGAGATGTATCGTTTCTTTATCACTTCTACGCTTTCTACAAGTTGTTCCACAGTTGGCTTCGGCACGCCTTTATCGTTGAGTTCCGCCATAATTGCGTCTACATCTGTCCTTGAAACGCCAACGCGTATCCGTTTGTCCGCGTCTTCAAGCATTTTTCGCGAAACATTTTCAATATTTCTTGGCGAAGCGCCGTATTCGAAAGAAACAACATCAATGTTTTCTACTTGCAGCAAGTCGGACAGCCTTGACGTTGAATGAAGATGAATCTGCCGCACTGCGCCTTGGAAGTCGAAAGTTTTCTCCAAAATCTCGCATAGTGTTTCTTTTTCTGTATCTATATTCAGGAAGCCGAAGCTTGGCTCATCTATAGATATTACTTCAGTTTTGACGTATTTAGTGTTGACGATGCTGTTTTTTGCAAAGCGACGTATGGTTTCAGCGAAACCTTCAAGCACATCCTTATAGAGCAAAGTGCCTATCTCTTGTAGGTACTGCTCCATAGGACCAAAAATGCAGGCTCGCAGCGAGATTTTTTTTCTGAGGTCCTCGCTAAGTCTTTTGGCTTCAGCCTCAATGACGCGCACTTCAGGCAAGAAGGCGTCTTTTTCATCTACTATAAAAGTGCCTTTTTCCATAGCTTTGTGAACTGCGTCGCTGACTTGGCGGATGCCGTCGTAATGCCAAGGAGAATTAACGACATCGAGTCCTGTGGTTACTTTCTTTTTAAACGATTTGATTGTTACATCATAAAAGTTATCACGAATGAACTGGTCTCCATTGATATTTCGGTTATTAGTCATGGCTTCTCGTGCGAGCTGGTATGCAATGTTATATGTTTCCCTATTAACTTCAGCAGGTAAAGGGAAACTTCCTATGTCGTCAACCAATGGATCCATGAAGGTATATTACTTGTCGCCTTCTTTTAAGCTATAGCTGTTCCTTCGTCTTCGCCGTAAAACTAAAGAACTCCGAATGTGTTGGAATAACAAACCTGGAATCTACAATGTCCGAGTCTTGTGTATTCTGTAAAATAGTGCAGAAAGAAGCTCCTTCAAGCATAATCTACGAGGATGAAAAAGTCATTGCGTTCATGAGTATTCAACCCATAAACGTTGGTCACACGCTTGTTGTGCCAAAAAAACATTACGAGAATATATACGAGATTCCAGAGGATGAAATAGCGTACCTGTATGGAACCGTGAAAAAACTGGCTCATGCCGTAAATAAAGCAGTAAAAGCTGAAGGCATTAGAATTGTCCAAAACAACGGTGAAGCCGCTGGTCAAGTTATTTTTCACTTGCATGTTCACATAATTCCCATGAGAAAAGATAGCCAGTGGGCACATCACCCCCAAAATCGTGATGCAGAAGCGCTAAAAGAGGATTCCCAAAAAATACGGCAGTTTATCTGACAGCTGGTCCAAGTACGCTTTGTCTTAACAAAATTGCTCATGGAGCAGGTTTACCACTTTTTTGTTACTTTTTTTCGGGCGAGATTTATCGGAAATCAACCTAGACAGGGACACTTATAAAAGAGGGAAAACCTATTTGCTACATTGCAAAAAGCGGGAGAAAGATGACAGAAAAACCTAACAAGAATGAAGCACCTCTTCCTGAGAAACTTCTTATTGATGATCCAATGAATTTCCCGTTCCACGCTGCCTATGTTTTATACTCGGAATTATTTGATAACATAACTGAGGCTGATGCTAGAGCGGATTTAAACAGAAATATTGAAGCTTTAAAGGACAGCAGGATAGACCCTGAAACCTTCTACAGGAACATAGCCCACCATCGAAAAATGGCTCCTGATCAAAGACGCGAAAGATTTTCTCTGCAGACTCAGAGAAAAAGGGACTGGCGCAAGAAAGCTCAAAGACAGGATAGAATAAAAAGACACAAGAAATAGGCAAATGCGGTAAAATCTTACAGCGTTCATTTTAATGCTGATTAAAGGCCAATCGTTTTCTTATGGGGATTTCATTCTAGCGCGGGCTTTTTCCGTCTAAAGAATAAAATTAGCCCGCAATCTTGGGCTCTGGGTTTGACCAGTTTTGTTTTTCATTCCTTTATTGGCCTATCATTTAGTTTATTGCAGAAACCTACCAAAAATTACTTTTTGATTTAACAGCCTTCTCTAGGAACTGCTCAATCTAAGCCATCGGCTAGGTAATCTGGAGTAGATTATGTATGCTGGAATGATGTTGAGTAAGGCCTGCGTAGCATTGAACACTGCTAGTGGAAGCAAAAACACAACCACGGCTGCCGCTATCGAGTAATATGCAGGATAGAAGATTGGAAGTAAGAAAAAGTTTGTTGCTGTCATTACGATAACTCGCGACGAAACACCAACAAAAGTTTTGATGACTAATCCCTTTCGAATTGCGGCAAACGCCAGAATGGTTGCTAGTTCTGCAACGAGTTTGAAGATGCCACCGGGAACATTTCCTCTAAGAAAAATAATTGAACAACCAATGATTGACGTGTACACCCCACCCATTGAACCATTTAGGAACAAGCTGATCATCATGGGTATTCCCGTTAAGTCCCATGAAACAGTACCTGGTGGCATAAGGGGGAAGGGTATGTCGAAAGGCGGTCCTTTTATTACTTCGGATGCTGCAGCTAGAGCCCCTAATAAACTAGCTAATGCAAGTTTTTTTGAGGATAGATTTTGCATGTTTGTTTGCCTTGAAGAAAGATATGATGTATGCTAAATTATATTTATGTTTTTTCTAAAATTGAATGTTTTTTTTCATAACTTATGTTATTGTATTAGTAGCAACTTTTTGGCGATTCGAAGGCACTCTTTAACGGTATTCATGTCTTTAAGGTACATCACTCTCGATCGTCCGACATCGTAAACGCCTGCTACCCCACTCTCCACTAGCACTCCAATATGCCTGTAAACAGCTGCGTAATCCTTTTTCAAGGTTTGAGCTATCGCCTTTATGTGTAGGGGCCTTTCAGTCTTGCTTACAATCTCAACAATCTTTAGTCGGGTTGGGTTGCCCAACGCGCTAAATATCGCAGCCACTTTCGCTAGTTCTTGTTTATCAAGCACACTCAGACCCAAGTTTATTCTATACGCATTTAATTTATGACATTTTCGCTAAACATCAAACAAAGAATAGCTAAATTGTATAGATAGTTCTCTATAATGTCTGTTAGGATGATATATATGCCTCATGATCATGTCTAATACGTCAAAAGAAGGAAGAAAATAATGAAAAAGAATACAACAATAATGGTAGTAGCAATAATCGCAGTAGTTGTTATAGTAGGGTATTGGTACTCCACCATTGGAACACAAGACATAAAAGGTACTATTGAAATCGACGGTTCCAGTACAGTCTATCCAATAACGCAAGCCGTAGCAGAGGAATTTCAGAAGTTCTACCCTAACGTTTACCCAATCGTGGGTGTTTCCGGAACTGGAGGTGGTTTCAAACGCTTTACAGTAGGAGAAACAGACATTAGTGATGCTTCACGACCTATCAAGGATCTGGAAGCACAAGCCGCAGCAGATAATGGCATTGAATATATCCAGTTTGAAATTGCCCTTGATGGTCTCGCTATTGTAATGAACCATGATAACACTTGGGTAGATTTCCTAACAGTGGAAGAACTTAATTTAATATGGAATCCTGATAGTGAAGTAGATAGTTGGAACGATATACGACCAGAATGGCCTGACCAGCCGATACGACTGTATGGCCCAGGAACTGACTCTGGAACCTTCGACTACTTTACTGAAGTTATTATGAGTGAAGCAGGTTCCAGCAGAAGTGATTACACTGCAAGCGAGGACGACAACGTACTGGTGCAAGGAATTGCAGGGGATACTAATGCCTTAGGATATTTTGGCTATGCTTACTATGCTGAAAACGTTGACATGCTAAAAATTGTTCCCATAGACTCAGGCAACGGACCTGTAATCCCAACGGATCAGACAATCAACTCAGGGCAATACAACCCACTATCTCGTTCGCTCTTCATCTACATAAACAAAGATTCACTGGCGCGACCCGAAGTAGAGAATTTCGTTAGATTCTATATGGAGAATGCGGAACAACTAGTATCGGAAGTAGGCTACACCCCGTTACCTGCATCAGTATATAATCAAAATCTTGAGGCTCTCGACCAATAAACTTAATTTATTTTTCTTTTTTACTTAAACAAATGCCCAGCTGGTGAAAATATAACCAATATACCGTCAAAAAGGCAAACACAACGCCGGCGCGAATGGATAATAGAAAAGCTTCTCTTTTCTGCTGCGGTGGTTTCTGTATTTACTACACTAGCCATCCTCGGAGTATTGGTATTTGAGGCTGTCGGCTTCTTTGGAGAAGTATCAATCTTTGAATTTTTCACTGGGACACAGTGGACTCCGCTTTTTAAAGATCAACATTTTGGCGTGTTACCGCTAGTCTGGGGTACTTTGATGGTTACAGCTATAGCGTTAAGTTTGGCTGTTCCAATAGGACTAGGTAGCGCCATTTTTCTAAGTGAATATGCTCCCGAAAAACTTCGGAAAACAATAAAGCCAGTATTGGAGATTCTCGCAGGGATCCCCACAGTCGTTTATGGCTATTTTGCGTTAACATTCGTTACACCACTGCTCCAAGGGATATTTCCGGAGATGATTGTATTCAATGCTTTGAGTGCAGGTTTGGTAATGGGGATTATGATTATTCCGATGGTGGCATCCTTAAGTGAAGATGCTATGATGGCAGTGCCGCAGTCTTTTCGAGAAGGCGCATACGCCCTTGGAGCGCGTAAACATGAAGTTGCTATTGGAGTGGTTATTCCCTCAGCCCTATCAGGTATCATTTCTTCATTTATTTTAGCAATTTCAAGAGCTGTTGGCGAAACTATGATTGTAAGCATAGCCGCCGGTTCCACACCCAAACTGACGCTGAATCCGCTGGAAAGTATACAGACAATGACTGGGTATATAACCCAGATTAGCTTAGGCGAGGCACCATTTGGCAGTCTTGAATACAAAACAATCTTTTCCGTGGCGCTAGCTCTCTTCTTGATCACGTTGGCCATCAACCTTATTGGACAATGGGTGAAAAAACGTTACTGGAAGAGGTATTAACTTTGTTTAAACAACAAAGCAGAAGAAAAGAGACTTGGCGAAAAATCAAAGGTAACATAGTGCTCATTCTATGCTTAACAGGCATTATTCTTACGTTAGTGAGCTTGGCTGCTTTGCTGTTTGATGCATTTCAACAGGGGCTCCCATGGCTAGATATTCAGTTTCTTACTAGTTTTACGTCGCGGCATCCAGAAAAAGCAGGTATATTAGTGGCACTCTTTGGTAGCATTTGGGTTGTAGGGCTAACCGCGCTTATTTCTTTTCCCCTTGGAGTTGGAGCCGCTTTATACCTTGAAGAATATGCGCCTCAGAACCGGTTTACTTCTTTCATACAATTAAACATAGCTAACTTGTCTGGAGTGCCATCTATTGTCTATGGCATCTTGGGTTTGGGATTATTTGTAGAAGCATTAGCTCTGGGGCGAAGCATTTTGGCTGGAGCCTTAACATTATCTTTGCTAATTTTACCTGTTATTATAATTGTGTCTCAGGAAGCTATAAGAAGTGTTCCCAAAGCCGACCGGGATGGAGCTTATGCCCTTGGAGCAACGCGTTGGCAGGTCACCCGAGAAGTTGTTTTGCCTCAAGCCTTACCTAGCATGCTTACTGGAACAATTCTGGCTTTGTCTAGGGCGATAGGTGAAGCAGCGCCAATGATTGCCATTGCTGCTTTAGTTTATGTACCATTTACTCCAACTGGACCTTTGGACCGTTTCACAGTTATGCCCATCCAAATATTCAATTGGGTGAATCAGCCTCAATCAGAATTCCGAGGTTTAGCAGCGGCTGGGATACTTGTTCTCTTAGCTGTTCTTTTGGGCATGAATTCTTTAGCAATTTTCATTCGTAATCGATATCAAATTAGAGGACGATAAAATGGTGAAAAATGAAGTAAAAATTGATATTCAAGATTTGAACGTGTGGTTTGGAAGTAAACATGTTATAAAAGACTTAGATATGGAGATCAAAACTAACGCCGTAACGGCTGTCATGGGTCCTTCTGGATGTGGAAAGACAACCCTAATCAGAGCAATAAACAGACTTAACGAATTAATTCGGGAAAGCAAAACAACTGGAGAGATATACATAGACAAGGAAAATATCTATGGCAAAGACATTGATGTTTTTGAACTTCGAAGAAGTGTGGGTATGGTATTTCAAAAACCTAATCCTTTCCCAAAATCAATCTATGAGAACGTTGCTTTTGGACCTAAACTTCACAAGATGGCTGATGGTGAGGAACTCGATGCCATCGTGGAGAAAAGTTTGAAAGGTGGTGCTTTATGGGATGAAGTCAAAGGTCGATTAAATGACAATGCTTTAAGCCTTTCAGGCGGACAACAACAACGATTATGCATCGCAAGGGCTTTGGCTGTGGAACCTGATATTATACTCATGGATGAACCTTGTAGCGCTCTTGACCCTGCATCAACGGCTAAGATAGAACTACTTATTCGCGAACTTGGAGAAAAGTACACAGTTATAATCGTAACTCATAATTTGCAACAGGCTGCCCGAGTTTCTGACTTCACTGCTTTTATGTATGTTGGGGAACTAGTAGAATACGGCTCCACAAAGCGCTTGTTTGAGAAGCCAGAAAGTGAATTAGCGGAGGAATATATAACAGGGAAATTTGGTTAGGTGAAAGTTATGGCTAGACTCTTAGACACAGGTTTAGAGCAATTAATCATGATGGTCTATAAAAGCGGTGAGGTAGCCAAAAACGCCATAAACATGTCCATCAGAGCCTTCATGAACGGCAAAGATGTCAGGGGAGAGGTACGCGCTCTTTCAGACGTCATCAACTCAATGACCGTGGAAATTGAAAACAAAGCTTTCGAGCTGATAGTGAAATATCAGCCGGTAGCCTCCGACCTGAGGATAATAAACTCTTACATGAAAGTAGCATATGACTTTGAAAGATATGGTAGGTACGCATGGGACATCTCTTTTGCCCACAAGAAACTAGGGGCTTTGGGCCAATGTGATTTTGCTTCGGATTTGATGTCGAAGCTGGTTGAAAAAGTCTCTGAAATGGTGGGCAAAAGCGTAATAGCTTTGAAGGAACATGATGCACAACTGGCTAAAACTTTGGCTGTCACTGAAAATGAGGTGGATGCTCTCTACTTTGAGTATATGGATCAACTTTCCAAGACGCGTGCAAAAAACCTAAGCGTCATGTGCAACTTTCTGGTTTCGCGATATCTCGAAAGAATAGCTGACCACACCACATACGTCGGCGAAGCAATAGTTTACATAGCCACCGGCGAAAAAATAAGCTTAAGATAGCTTAAAAGTTTAAACATGTTTAAACAATCAATACGGAAGCCTTATTTCTCTCCACTTATACTACGAACGAGCGTGATATAAAAATGCGGATGTTGAAATCTATTGACGTAACATTGATAGCTATGAACGCTGCATTGTATGCTGCTATTGGTCTTGCAGTTTACTTTGTATTTCCAGTAGTTGCTCCCACTGTTGGTGGCGTTAGATTCTGGCCTGTTGTGATAATTCCAGCAACTTTTGCATTACTTTTTGGTGCTACGGTAGGTGGTATTGGAGCCGCTATCGGCATTTTCATCAGTGACACACTAATTCACGGCGACCCTTTACTTAGCCTAGTTGTAGGCGTACCGGCAAATCTTGTTGCCTTCGGGGTTATTGGATATCTATCGCGCAAGCCTTTAGATTGGAAGAAGACTTTCTTAAGTCTGGGTGTTGGTGTTACAATACTTGCCACCTTAGCATATCTCGTGATAACACCTGAAAACGTGGTGAACTACTTCGGCGTTACCCTCGATGAAGCAATCTTGAACATCACCGTTGTGCTTGCAATATTCATCATAAGCTACATAATAATAATTGCAGTAGGTTATGCGAGACCTAAATGGCGAAGCTTTGGTGCTGCTTCTATTATTGGCACCATATTAGGAAGCGCCATAATAGGCGTTGGCGTATGGGCATACACACAGCTTTTCGCTTTGCCAGCAGCCATCGGAGGTGCAGCTAACTTGCCGTATTATGCTGGTCTAATACTTTTCACTTGGACTTTCGCAACTGAAATCCCCTTTATGGTCATTTTGGTGCCGCCAATAGCTGAAGCTTGTTACAGAGCTTTTCCTTCCCTTAAAAACTCGCAGAAAACTGAAGAAAAGGCGAAATAATTGCCAAAGACAGTTGCAAAAGCTTTTTCACCCGCGGGAATTTCAAGTTTTTTTGAAATCTGTGACAGCGCAGCCGACGGAACGCCAATCAGTGATTTAGAGCGGGTTGGTTCCAGAGGCGGAGGCTTCGGAATCCAAAAAGGTGTTTTTACCCAAGTTTCTGTTACTGAAGCGAAAACAAGTTGCATCCGCGTTTTCATTAATGGAAAACTTGCGCCAGAAGCTACAACTACAAAAACCATATCTCAAATGCTGCTGGATAGGACTGCCAAGCAATTAGACGTGGTAGTCAAGCACAAAGTCGATATTCCAATTGGCGCGGGATTCGGTTCCAGCGCTGGTGGAGCCCTAACAACTGGATTGGCACTCTCGAAAGTTTTAGACTTGCCTTTAACATACAACCAGATTGGCAGAATCGCCCATGTTGCCGAAGTGCAGTGTAAAACTGGTTTAGGAACTGTTGCTCCATTGATGATTGGTGGTTGTGTACTCGTGGTTGAGCCGGGCGCGCCAGGTATAGGCGTCATCGACCGCATACCAATAAACGACAAATACGTGATAGTGGCAGGAGTTTTCGATGCCACGCTCACAAAGCAAGTGCTGAACTCAGTTGAAAAACGACGCGAGGTTAACCGTTGGGGTGCGAAGACTTTAGAGATGATTCTAGCTGAGCCTTCCGTTGAAAATTTCATGGAATGCTGTTTGAATTTCGCCGATAAAGCCGGGTTCATGACGCCGCGTGTTAGGCGACTTGTGAAGTTGGCTATAAAGGCTGGTGCTGTCGGAGCAGCGCAGAACATGGTGGGTGAAGCGGTTCACGCTCTTGCGTTTGAGGAAAACGTGGAAGACATAAAAGAAGCTTTTAAGCAAGTTTTACCTAACGAGAAAATCCTTACTGCCAAAATTGACTTTCAAGGAGCTAGGCTGGTAAGAAATGAAGAAGTTTAGAAAGGTAGCGGTTGGCGGAACCTTCGACGAACTGCACAAGGGACACAGGCGTCTACTTGACAAAGCCTTTGAGATTGGCGAAATCGTTTTAATCGGATTGTGCACTGACGAGTTCGCTAAAAGAATGAGTAAACCCCATATAACCGCACCGTACGATGTGAGGCTCAAAGAGTTGCAAGCCTACATAAAAAAGTCAAGCCAAAATGACAAAACAGAAATTATTCCAATAAACGATGCTTACGGCCCCACTCTTACAGACAAGTGCATAGAAGCTTTAGTCGTAAGCGAAGAAACTGAGAGAATCGCTTTAGAAATTAACCAAAAACGAAGCGAAGTGCAACTACCCCCGCTCGAAATAGTAACAATACGCATGGTACCTGCGGAAAACTATAAACCAATTTCAACAACGAGAATCCGTAAAGGCGAAATAGACCGCGAAGGACACCTGCTGAAGCGTCATTAAAGTTGGCACTCTCCGTGTAAATTTGTGTAAAATGCTTAATGAAAAAAGTTTACCGCTGCAAACCTTGAGGTCTTTTATAAATTTCTTCTCGCCACTTTCGTTCCCAACTTGCCCACCCAGTTTTCACTAAGCCTTCTCTCAGGTTAGGTATTTCAGCAACCCACTCAAGCAGCGTCCAGAAGCGCCTCTTGGTTTTAAGGAGTTCTGCGGGTACACCCACTTCTACACACCATCTGACGTAGCCCCTTTCAACCATTGCTTGAAGCTCGCCCGTAAAATCGACCTTTTCAACTCTATATCCGCGGTTTTGCAGGTACCTGCGCACGCTGGATAGAACGTAGCTTGAGCTAACCTTGAAGGAGGTCTCCGCGTCTGGCTGCATAACATCGAAAATTTCTTCGGCGATTTTCACTGAGTCGTCCAAGTACTTTTTTTTCTTGAAATTAGGCGGCTGAAAGGATGCCGTGGGGACCCTCCGCTCCATGTAACGCGGGTCCGGAGGTTTGATTGCGCCTATCACAATACCTAGTAAGAGGTCGCTCCATCCGGCACTGTCAATAATAATCTCTCTTGGGTAAGTAAAGTGGTTCAGCGTCACAATTCGTCACCAGATGCTTAGATACAATATATGCCGGGTTTGTTTTTCTGTGTTTTTGTTTATGCTCACTTTGAACTTGTCCAATCATGATTCACGCAATAAGAGAAAAACTGGTGATTTTTCTATGGCCTTTGTCATTAATCGTAGTCTAATTTCCATGGATAGCATTCATTTGCGGCAATTGGCATAAAAGCGTCGACAAGGTTAATAAACTCTTGAGAAAACTTTTCAGGGTGAATTATAATGCCTTGCACGGTTATTGTAGGTGCCTTCTGGGGTGACGAAGGCAAAGGAAAAATAATTTCGTATCTCGCTCTCAACGATAAACTTGATTTTTGCGTAAGAACAGGCTCAGTTAACGCTGCTCACACGGTTTGGCTAGATGGCAACAAATACGCGTTGCACATGGTTCCAGCCTCGTTTATTTTTGAAAAATGCCGTTTATTGATTGCTGCTGGAGCAAACGTTCATGTCGCTCAATTCTTTAAGGAAATGGAACTAACAAAAATCGATGGTCGACGCATAGGTATTGACCAGATGGCTTCAATTATTGAGGAGAAGCATTCTATTCAAGACAAGGCAAGCGCTTTCAACAAGGGTATTGGTACCACAGGTTGGGGTGTTGGACCTGCTGTTGAAGAACGTGCAAGAAGAACTGCCAAGCTCGCCAAAGATATCCCCGAGTTGAAACCGTACCTCACGGATGTGGCAACAGAAATTAACGATGGAATCGACGCGGGCAAAAAGGTTTTGCTTGAGGGAACACAGGGTTTCATGCTTTCGCTTTTCCACGGAACATATCCATACGTGACTTCAAGAGACACGGGTGCCGCGGCTATATGCTCCGAAGCAGGAGTAGGCCCCACAAGAGTTGATGAAGTTCTAATAGTGTACAAAGCCTTCATCACCCGTGTTGGCGCTGGGCCTCTACCAGGAGAAATCACAATTGAAGAAGCTAAGAAAAGAGGATGGTTTGAAACAGCCGCTGGAACAGGTCGAATAAGGCGTTCTGCCATATTCAATTTTGACTTAGCTCAAAAAAATGCAAAAACAAACGGCGCTACACAAGCCGCGATGACGAAACTCGACTGTATGTTTCCCGATTGCCGGAGCGCCAGAAAATTCGAGGACCTCTCTGAAGACGCTAGAAAGTTTATCAAAGAAGTTGAAAAAAGAACAGAGGTTCCAGTGGTCTTAATAGGAACAGGACCTGAAGCTTTAGACATTATCGATAGAAGATAGCAAATGTTTATTTTCTGAAGTCGCCAATTCCCATTTAGAGGCTAATGAAATGCATGAAACTAATGCCAAAAATAAGGCTTCAACTAGCTTTTTTGCGCTCTTGTTTGTGGCAGGATTGCTTGTTGGTGCAATAGTGATTTTTTACATAACCTTTCAAGAAGTGACCGAACTCCGCGATGAAGTTGCTGCTCTCCAAAGTCAACTGTCAAATATTACTGGTATCCAGAATACGACTTACCAAAACATTACGATTTACCAGAACAACACTGTCCTAGCCGACATCTACGAGAGCGTAAGGGAATCAGTTGTTTTAGTTCAAGGAACAACCAGCGACGGAGGCGTCCAAGGATCGGGTTTCGCCTACGAATCTATGGACATGATGGTGATCATTACCAATTACCACGTTGTACATGATACTTCAGCTCTAAGCGTGACCTTCTCAAACGGGAACGGCTTCTCAGCTGAAGTGCTAGGAACTGACCCCTATGTTGACTTAGCAGTTCTTTCGGTTGATGCTCCCGCAAGCGAGTTTAAACCTGTCGATATCGTTAGCTCATCTACGCTTCGTGTGGGCGACCCAGCCATTGCAATAGGAAATCCGTATGGTCTAGTTGGTTCACTGACGACGGGTGTTGTTAGTGCTCTGGGTAGAAGCATCACGGAAGAAGACTTCGCGGGTGGCTATTCAATTGCCAACATCATACAAACTAGCACGCCCATAAACCCTGGAAACTCTGGAGGTCCATTGCTTAACGCTATTGGAAAAGTTGTTGGCGTCACAACCGCTATAGTCTCTGAGTCCCAGGGTTTAGGTTTCGCTGTTCCGTCAAACACTATTCTCAGAGAGATATCCTCATTAATAACGACTGGGACCTACGAAGGGCACTCTTACTTGGGTGTTTCAGGACAAGATATGAGTTACAACTTAGCCCAAGAAATTGGTGCCAGCGTTACTTACGGATGGAGAATAGCTACAGTCACAGTTGGCGGCCCCTCAGACGGCAGATTAAACATTGACGATATCATAATTGCCTTAGACGATACTCCGATTAGAAACAATGATGACTTAGCAAGCTACCTCGAAGAAAAAACTTTGCCAAATCAGAGTCTTGTTCTTACTGTTGTGAGAGGTAGTTCAACAATTGACGTGAGCGTTATTCTGGGGACAAGACCTCCACCCCCAATATAAGCTTTAACTAACCGAACGCGTTCTTCACTAGAAACTGATTTACACAAAACAATTGAAGGGTTAATCAATGACAGATGTATGGCGCAGACCCTACCATGTTGTTATCGAAGTGGAAAACAGACAGTGTAGAATCATGAAAAAGTTTGCTTCCATTGGAATCAAGCACCTGAAAGTAGCGGACATAAGAAGCTCAAGTAGCGGTTCAGTCAAACATTTGATAGAGCTTGACCGAGAACAGCTTAGAAAAATCCCGAAGGACTTCAAAATCGTTGTGCCTCGAGGAAAAACTGAAAGTAAACATTCCATATGGTTCGAAAGTGAAGGCTGCGAGGTTTGCAACAGCATTCTCTCTTGTGACGCGTTTTTAATTTCAGGAAAAAGCATGGAAACGCATACAATAAAATACAGTTGCATAGTACCCACTCTAAAGGCATACAAGAGCATTATATCTGCTCTGGAACGCTCAGGGCACAAGGTGAACGTTCTCAAAATGGGAAGCTTCGAACCAAGAATGGGAGTCTTGACGGAGAAGCAGGAAAGAATATTCTGGTTAGCGCTAAAGGGGGGCTTCTTTGACTACCCGAGGAAAATTGGGACACAGGAGCTCTCTGCTAAGCTGGGAATAACTGTTTCAACGCTTTCGGAGATACTTAGAAGAGGAACCCGGAGATTGCTACAGCATTACTTTGAAAAAGAAACCACTTGAATTTTTCGCAGAAAAACAAAAACTCACAAACAACCCCTTAAATTTTCGGGACAAAGTCTATTTAGATACGCGACTACCCTATATGGAAGGAATACAAATGAGTCAAGAAAAAATGTTTTGTTACCAATGTGAACAAACGGCCAAAGGACAAGGTTGCACGCTTGTAGGGGTTTGCGGGAAAACCCCTGATGTAGCCACGCTCCAAGACTTGCTGGTTTATATGCTAAGAGGGCTTTCGCAAGTAACGCTTGAATCAACAAAAGTTGGCGTTTTAACTGAAGAGGTCAACGTGTTCACTTGCGAAGCATTATTCGCTACACTAACAAACGTAAACTTCGATCCAGACGCCATCGTAGCTTATATCAGGAAAACAGCAGAGCTACGCGATCAACTGCGAAAAGAAACGCAAGCAGCTGGAGGACACCTTGTCACGAGTAGAGGACCAACCAATTTAGCTTTGGAAAAAACCAAGGAAGGGCTCATAGCGCAAGGCAAACTTGTTGGAATAAGATCAGACCCTGCAACAGACCCTGATCTTCACTCGCTTCAATGGCTGTTAACTTATGGCTTGAAAGGAGCAGCAGCTTACACTTACCATGCTTATATTCTAGGAAAGAAAGACAACAAAGTCTTCGAATTTATACATAAAGGTCTCGCGTCTACGCTGGACAAATCGTTAGGAGTAAACGACTTCATAGGTTTGGTAATGAAATGCGGCGAAATCAACATCAGAGCTATGGAACTGCTTGACGCGGGAAACACTGAGACGTACGGTCACCCAACTCCTACAAAGGTTCCTTTAGGCGCCAAAAAGGGTCATGCGATCCTCGTATCCGGACACGACCTCAAAGACTTAGAGGAACTTCTAAAGCAAACTGAAGGAACAGGAATCTACGTTTATACTCACGGAGAAATGTTGCCAGCCCATGGATATCCCAAGCTGAAGAAGTATGCTCACTTCTACGGTCACTATGGAACAGCATGGCAAAATCAACAGAAAGAATTCGCAGCGTTCCCAGGCGCCATACTGATGACAACAAACTGCATACAAAAACCAATGGAAATCTACAAAGACAACATTTTCACATCAGGTCCAGTCGGAATGCCCGGAACGCAGCATGTAACAACTGCTGACTTTTCTCCGGTAACAAACCGAGCATTGGAAATGCCGGGATTTCAAGCCGACATAGAAGGCAAGCACGTTACTGTTGGATTCGGCAGAAATGCTGTTCTAAGCATAGCAGATAAGCTTATAGAAGCAGTGAAAAAAGGTCACATCAAACGTTTTCTGTTGGTTGGCGGATGTGACGGCGCGAAGCCAGGAAGAAGCTACTACACAGAATTCGTTGAGAAAGCGCCTAAAAACACTATTGTTCTGACTCTTGCATGCGGAAAGTTCAGGTTCTTTGATAAAGACCTAGGCATCGTCGATGAAATTCCAAGACTCTTGGACATTGGACAATGCAATGACGCTTATTCAGCCGTTAAAATTGCTCAAGCTTTGGCTGAAGCCTTCAACGTAGAAATCAACGATTTACCATTGTCGATTGTATGCTCGTGGTATGAACAGAAAGCAGTAGCAATATTGCTGTCGCTACTATCTTTGGGCATAAAAAACATAAAGCTCGGACCAAGCCTACCAGCGTTTATAACACCCAACATCCTGAAAGTGCTCGTTGAAAAGTTCAAAATTAAGCCGATAGCAACTCCTGAAGAAGACTTGAAGGCAATAATGAAGTAGCGGCACTATGATACCTGCTTCAGCATTTTTTGGATGTCCTAATTTCTCCACAATTTTTCCTCGTATTAATGCTACGTACTATCTTTTTCGATAGGGATCAAAGGCAATCTATATTCTTCAATCACAATTGGCTTCTTAGACTGAAGAAGCCCATTCTTGGACATTAAGGTCGCAACTCTTTTAAATCATGTTTTCCTGTATTATAAACGCCAGTAGAAGATCAAAATTCACAGGTTTTCGTCGAGTCTAAGTGGCTTACTTAAAGGGTGGAAAACAGCGAGATATGCCAGAACATTCGAAATTAGAGGACGTTATCAACTCTATAGAACAACTTGCAGATTATTTGAAATTATCTTCTGATGAAAAGGAACAGCTGAAGCAAGTTGTCAAAATTCACCCCATGCGCGTTAGTCCCTATTACTTGTCTCTGATAAACTGGAACGATCCCAATGATCCAATAAAGAAGATGGTAATACCATGTTTGGATGAGTTACACCTCGAAGGGTTTTACGATACAAGCGGTGAAGCTGAAAACACTAAAATGCCTGGTCTTCAACACAAGTACGCTGAAACAGCATTAATATTGGCTACAAACAGGTGTGCAACCTACTGCAGGCACTGCTTCAGAAAACGCCTTGTTGGGTTGCCAACTGAAGAGATTGTTAAACGTTTTGAAGACGCAGCAGAATACATTTCAAACCATGAGGAAATAAACAATGTTCTAATTAGTGGTGGAGACCCACTTGTTCTTCCCAATGAAGTTATCAAGAAATTCTTGGAAGTGCTAACCAAAATTGATCATCTTAACTACATAAGATTTGGCAGCAGAACTCCAGTTTCTCTTCCAAGCAGGCTCAGCGACCCAGAGCTTCTGGATCTTTTCAAGAAATATTCGCAGATGGATAGGCGACTATATGTCGTGATCCAGTTTAATCATCCCCGAGAAATAACTCCGCAGTCTATAAGCGCAGTAAACAAGCTAATCAACGCAGGTGTTTTGCTGAGCAATCAAACAGTTTTGCTTAAAGGGGTTAACGATGATCCTGAAACGCTTGCAACTCTAATGAATAGACTAGTGAGTATCGGCGTTACACCTTACTATGTTTTTCAATGCCGCCCAGTCAAAAGAGTAAAAACCCATTTCCAAGTTCCGATATGCGAAGGGGTAAGAATAATTGAGAAAGCCAAGGCAAAATGCGATGGGCATAGTAAACGCTTCAAATACGTCATGTCACACACAACTGGCAAAATAGAAATTCTTGGAATACTGAATGACAATGTATATTTCAAGTATCATGAAGCAAAAAACAGGAAAAACTTGGGCGTCATGTTCAAACGCCGAGTAGATGAGAAAGCAGGATGGCTTGATGATTTCAACACGACTAATGGATTAGATTAATAAGGAACAAAAATTTAGAGTTTTTAAAGTCCCAAAGTGAAGTGCCATGTTTAATGTAACGCTAACGCTATCAGATTTATTACAACAATACGTCGGTTTGAATCAAATAATTAGTGAAATATTTGCTTTCACGATAGTCTTCTCTTTGTCAATCATCATTGCTTGGATAGGGCACTCTCTTTTTAAGAGGTACCTAGTAAGATGGGCTTCAAGAACCCATACAAATTTGGATGATGAGCTACTCCGAAACATACGGGCGCCCATCTTCCTTCTTGCGATTTTATTTGGTTTATACTACGGTTTAGTGGGTATTGCTTCGCTTCAAGCATACTCCACAGAATTTACTCTCGCGTTTACAGTTGCCCAAATCTTAGTTGTAACTTTCGTAATAACCCGCATAATTAATGTTCTTATAAGCTGGTATGCTCAAGACAGCGTAAAACGTGGAAGAAAAGTAAGCAACCACGTATTATTCATTCTTAAAAAAGTTTTGCAGGTTGCCGTTTACGTTTTTGCTTTATTCATAATTCTTGGAGTTTTGGGACAAGACCTCTCAGGCATCGTCATTGGTCTTGGAGTGGGCGGAATCGCCATCGCATTAGCTTTGCAGAACATTCTCAGCGACGCTTTCAGCGCCTTGACTATATATTTCGATCGCCCATTTGAGATTGGTGATTTCATTATCGTCGGCGATTATGCTGGAACTGTTAAGAAGATAGGCATAAAGTCCACGAGAATTCAACTTTTGCAGGGGGAAGAACTGGTACTTTCGAACCAAGATTTAACCACCGCGTCTGTGAGGAACTTCAAAAAGCTGAAAAAAAGAAGAATCACTTTCACGGTTCAGGTGAGTTGTGATACACCTATTGAAAAACTCAAGAAAATTCCAGAAATCATAGCCGAGGTCATAAACAAAATAAAAATGACGCAGTTAGATACAGTTCATTTTAGACAATTCGGCGCATTCAGCTTTGATTTCAATGTAGTGTATTATGTTAAAACGGGAGATTACACTAAGTACTTAAATATACAACAGGAAATTAACTTCAGAATCTTGGAAGAATTCGAGAAAGAAAAAATCGAAATGCCTTATCCGACTCAAAACATCTTTGTCAATAAAAGAGAAACAGCGTAAACCTTCACGTAATTAATCTGGAGTATATTCTCAAATAGTAACGGTAATCTTTTTTGGGTGTGAAACTCAAAATCGCACTTGCTTATTGTAAAATAGCGGTGGATCACTGTGGTTTGACGCCTAGACTCCGCCTGAAGCCCTCAAGTCCTACGCTCTTACCCGCGACCCCTTGAGCGCTGAACGCCCAGACTTAGGTTGCTCTCTCCCGAGCCTGGCCGGGTTCGCCTGGTGAACTATGAAATCAGCTTCCCTACGGAAGCTCCTCATCGACCGCCAACCTCAAGGGACGGATAGTCAATGTTTCGGAAAGGAAGGTCCAAGCGGCCTTTGACGCCTCAGCCTCAGCTGTTAGCCCGTCATATAGAGGGTTTACGGTGCAAGGGACCCCTACCCCCCCGCCTAAGACCCACCGCCAAGGAATAGAGCTAGTATAAAACTATAAAACTTTTCTAAGAGACGTTTATTAAACATTAGGGATTAACTGATTTTTACATGGAAGTTTTATTAGATTCTGAATTCACAGCTCTTTATATACACGTTATATGATTTTATGAATCAGCAACTAAATTAGGGAACTTCAATATAAAGACCGAGAAAGCACTTGGAACCTTGATTATCAGAATAATCATAATTTTCGTCGCAGTCGGCACGGGTATTGCAGTTTACGTAGCCAGAAGAAAAACTTAAGTCTTTCAAAAACAACTTTTTCTATTTTTCTAAGCATTCCTTTTTATCGCTTCTTTAAGCCTACCAGCCAGCGCCTCCAACTCCTCAAGCATCTTACGAATGTTACTTTGATATTTATATACAATATTTACAAAAGCGCTTCCTACGATAACACCGTCAGCCCCAGCCTCGACAATTCTCCTTGCATGCTCAGGTTTTGAAATCCCGAAACCCACAGCCAACGGAACTCGTCCAGAAGTGTAGGGCACAAAACGCCGAATTAACTGCACAGTAGAACCATTCAAAGACTCGCGTGTTCCTGTAACCCCAAAATGAGAAACAACATAGAGAAAACCCGACGTGCACCTCACAATTTTGTCCAGGCGTTCGTTTGAAGTCGAGGGTGTTGCAAGAAAGACAGTGTCCACCCCACAACTTTTCGCGGCTTCACTATGCGCTTTCGCCTCCTCTACTGGAAGGTCAGGAACCACGACGCCGTCAACACCGAAGCTTTTCGCCAGCCTAAAAAACCGCTCCAAACCCATACGGAAAACAGGATTAAAATACGTAAAAATCACAACTGGTACGCCAAACTTCTTTTTAATTTCCCCAGCTATGCCCAAAACCATTTGCGGCGTTGTTCCCTCCTCCAATGCACGAACGCTAGCAGCTTGAATCGTAGGTCCATCTGCTATCGGATCAGAAAACGGAATTCCCAGCTCAAGGATGTCTACGCCTCCTTTGATCAGCGATTCAGCAATCCTAGGAGTAAATTCGGGTTTAGGGTCACCTCCAGTAATGTAGCCTATAAGTGTGCCTTCACCTTGCGCCTTCAGCTTCTGGAAAACCTCTGCTATATCGCTCATATTTTCACTCCCATGAAGTCAGCCACAACCTCAACATCCTTATCTCCGCGACCAGACAACGTAACAACAACCGTTTCCTCTTGTTTCATTTTCGGAGCCAACTTCATCGCAAACGCTACAGCATGCGCAGACTCCAACGCGGGGATTATGCCTTCTTCCTTTGATAATGCACAAAAAGCCTCCACTGTTTCCTCATCCGTGACTGAAAAATACTTAGCTCTCTTTAATGTTTTCAGAAAAGAATGCTCTGGTCCAACACCAGGATAATCCAAACCCGCAGAAATACTATGGGTTGTTTGTATCTGCCCTTCAGTGTCTTGAAGAACATATGTTAGCATCCCGTGGAAGACGCCTTCCGATCCCGCGCCTAAGGAAGCCGCGTGTTTGTTCGATTCAATGCCTTCCCCTGCTGCTTCAACCCCGTACAGCTTCACTTCTGGGTGGTCTTCAAAAGGGTAGAACGTGCCTATCGCATTGCTTCCTCCACCGACGCAAGCAACAAGTGCATTCGGAAAACGTTTCTCTTTCCTCATGAACTGCTCTTTCAGCTCATTGCCGATGACGCTTTGGAAATTCCTGACGAGCATTGGGTACGGATGGGGACCCACAACCGAGCCTATCAAGTAGTAGGTGTTCTCAATATTGGTAACCCAGTCCCTGAACGCCTCGTTTATAGAGTCCTTTAAAGTTTTAGAGCCAGATTTCACTGGGTGAACCTCAGCGCCCAACAATTTCATCCTGAAAACGTTAAGCCGTTGCCGTTTCATGTCCTCAGAGCCCATGTACACTTCAGCCTTCAAGCCCAAAGCAGCGCAAGCAATAGCCGTGGCAACTCCGTGCTGACCTGCACCTGTCTCAGCTATTACGCGCTTCTTCCCCATCTTCTTAGCCAATAACGCTTGCCCAAGCGTATTGTTAATTTTGTGAGCGCCTCCATGTGCTAGGTCTTCCCGTTTCAAGTAGATTTTTGCTCCGCCGATATTTTTAGTTAGATTCTCAGCGTAATAAAGCGGCGTGGGTCTTCCGGCGTACTCTGAAAGGTAATACTGCAGTTCCTTTTTGAAGGTCTGGTCTTGTTTAACCTGTGAATATGCTTCTTCTAACTCGCCAATCGCCGCCATCAGCACCTCTGGAACGAAGCGACCGCCGTATTTTCCATATTTTCCGTCAATCGGGTAGCTACATAGTTTTTTCATTTTCTAACATCCTTCGCATTTTTTATGAACTCAACCATTTTTTTGTAACTCTTAAGTCCAGGTGATTGCTCAACGCCGCTGGACACATCCACTGCATAAGGTTCAACAGTGCGCACCGCCTCAGCAACATTTGCAGAATTCAGTCCTCCAGCCAGAATCAACGGTTTTGGCTGAATAACTTGTCTAACATGTTTGCTCAATCCCCAGTCATGGACCACACTTGTTCCGCCATGTCGACCATCAACGAAGGAGTCGAGAAGAACTGCGTCAAACTGTTTTGCCACTCCTAAGATAGCGGCAAGGTCACTAGCGACATGCGCGTTGACAGCCCCTATCAACATGGTGTTTAGCAGTTTCATACGAACGGAAGAGAGGGCCTGCAGGTTTTCTCCGTGAATTTGAATGACATCTGGATTCAGCTTTTCATATTCTGAAAAGTCTTTGATGCTTCTCAAAACCGTGACTAGAACGCTTTTCACAAAGGGTGAAACTTGCCTAATTAGTCTTTCAGCTTCATTTAGCGAAAGGTTTCTCGGGGAAGATTCTACACCTACCACGAACCCAACCGCGTCGGCTCCAGCTTCGGTGGCACCATCCAAATCTTCTTTTCGGGTTATTCCGCAGATTTTCACCTTAACCCCAGTCATAACGCTGACACAAACTCCTTAACTTTTCCTTCAACATCATCGGCTAACATCACGGCTGACCCAACGAGAAAAGCTTGAGCGCCACATTCATGCAGAAAACGCAGGTCAGCAGGCGTGCTAATTCCACTCTCACTCACAATGACCTTGCCTTCTGCCCTATTCCTATCTAGAATTCTCTTGGTTACACCCAAATCTACCTTCAAAGTTCCCAAATTCCGGTTGTTGATGCCTACCAAGTCAGCTTGGGTTCTTAGGGCCGCGCGAAACTCCACCTCAGTATGTGTTTCCAGCAGAACCTCAAGATATTTAGAGTGCGCAGTTGCTATCATATCGCTTAAGTTACATTCACAGTAGCCTCTGTCAAAAAGAGCCTTTACCAGCAACACAACGTTAGCACCTAATTTAGAAGCCGCTTCCAACTGAAGAGATCTGAGGATAAAATCCTTCATAAGAATAGGCAGCTTCACTGTCTTCCTCACCTCAACGAGCGAACGCAGAGACCCATTGAAGTTTTTGGGTTCAGTTAAAACGGAAATACCAATAGCTCCGCCTTTCTCCATTCTTTCCGCTATGCTGCTTGCCTCAACGTTTTCTCTGATTGCACCCGCAGATGGAGAGGCTGCTTTGATTTCAGTGATGACAGGTGCATGTTTGGCTTCAAGAATTGCCTTTTTCAAGCTGATGCAAGAAAATACCTCCTTAGTTACCACTTCATAATACCCACTATCTATGGTGGCCTTTGCGCTCTGCGCTAGAGTGTCAAGAAAATCAGCCATATTTGGACTCCAACTCCTCAAGTTTTAATAGATTTCCACCAGAAGCCTTGATTAACGCTTTGAGTTTTTTATAAGCAACCCCGCTTTCAATTGATTTGCGAGCTATGGTCATGCCATAACTGAAATCTTCTGCTTTTCCACCTACCATTATTCCCGCGGCACTGTTGACAAGCACTATCTCAGTTTTCGGGTCATCAATAGCATAATCACCGTTCAAAATCTTGAATAGAATTTCTGCGCTTTCTTCCGGTGTTGTTCCTTTAATATCTGCTATTCGCGCCTGTTTGACACCAAAGTCCCTTGGCGCAACCTCCATTGCTGCAACTTCGCCTTCCCTTAGCCATGCAATAGCTGTTTTGCCTAACGTAGAAATTTCATCCAACCCGTCCAATCCGTGAACAACCATTGCTTCTTCGCAATCAAGCCTCTTCAATACATAAGCCATTGGAATCGTTAGTTTAGCGTCGTAAACACCGAGCAACTGCGCGTTGGCAGAGGCGGGGTTCGTCATTGGACCAAGAATATTGAACACGGTGCGTATGCCTATCTCTCTTCTTGGCTGAACCGCGTACTTCATAGCAGGGTGGAAGGTAGGTGCAAACATGAAGCCCACTCCCACCTGTTCGATTATTTTTTGAACCTCCGCAGGTGTAATTTTAAGGTTCAAACCAAGCTTCTCCAGAACATCGGCGCTACCACTCTTACTAGTAACCGACCTGTTCCCGTGCTTCGCTATGGCAACACCAGCGCCAGCAACCAGAAAAGCTGCGGCTGTGCTTATGTTAAAAGTTTTTATTTTGTCACCTCCTGTTCCACACGTGTCGACAAGACGCCTCTTTACGCGGGGGTGAATTCTGTGGCAACATTCACGCATGACTTTAGCGAAAGCTATTAGTTCGTCAACTGTTTCACACTTCATTCGCAGGGCTGTCAAAAACGAGCCAATTTGCGCGTTTGTTGCGTTTCCTGACATTACTTCTCTCATAATTTCCTGTGATTCCTCAAAAGTCAGGTTTTTTCCTTCAATCAGTTTCTGTATGCCTTCTCTGATCATTCTTCATCTGCCTTCCAGAAAGTTTTTCATAACGAGTTTCCCATCCTCACACAGTATGGATTCAGGGTGAAACTGCACGCCGTCAATAGGATATTTAGCGTGGCGGACGCCCATTATCTCTCCGTCATTAATAGCCACAGCGGTCACAATTAGACATGAAGGAATCGAGTATTTGTCACCTGCGAGCGAGTGGTACCGGGTTGCTTTGAATGGGTTGCGGACGCCAATGAAAATACCTTTTTCGTCATGTTTTATTGTGCAGGTTTTTCCATGCATTAGCTTTTTTGCAGAGACTATTTTTCCACCGAAAGCATGGATTATCCCTTGGTGACCGAGACAGACTCCGAGAGTTGGAACCTTGCGGCTAACGTCTTGAAGTATGGCTGTGCAAACGCCGAAGTACCGCTTATCTTCAGGAGTGCCAGGTCCTGGCGAAATGACTATTCTGTCGGGTTTAAGCTTCTTAACTTGCTCTAGGTCTATTTGATCGTTTCTATAGACGATAACCTCTGCTCCGAGCTCTCCGATGTATTGGACAAGGTTGTAAACGAAAGAATCGTAATTGTCTATGACCAAGACTTTCAAGTTGTTTCGCCCCCAGCTTTTTTAAGCGCCTTCATAAGAGCCTCAGCTTTATGGTCAGTTTCAACCCACTCACGTTCTGGAATGGAGTCAGCTACTATTCCTGCTCCTACCTGAACATAGGCTTTGTCTTCATCTGCAAATAGGGTTCGGATGGTTATGGCGAAATCGGCGTTACCATTATAAGAAAAGTAGCCGACAGCGCCCGCATAAGGTCCTCTTTTGGTGGGTTCGAGTTCTTCGATGATTTCCATAGCGCGGACTTTGGGTGCTCCTGAAACAGTGCCTGCTGGAAAAACCGCTCTTAAAGCGTCATAACATTCTCTATCGTCTCTCAGATCTCCCACAACTTGAGAAACTATATGTTGTACATGACTGTATTTGTGAACTTTCATGAATTCTGGAACGTGTACGCTTCCGAATTTAGCAATTTTTCCTACGTCGTTTCTAGCCAAGTCAACAAGCATTACGTGCTCAGCCCGTTCTTTAGGATCTGCAAGCAACTCTTTGGCTAATCTTATGTTTTCGCTGTGGTTTTCCACGCAGGGTCTTGTTCCAGCTATGGGGAAAGTTTCAACCACTCGATTGTCAACTCTGACGAGCATTTCGGGGCTTGAGCCGACAATTCGACTGCCGCCTGCCTTAAAGAAGTACATATATGGTGACGGGTTTATCTCGCGTAGAGAACGGTAAAAAGCCATCAAGTCGCCTTCAATCCGGAATTCGTAACGCTTAGAAAGGACAACTTGGAATATATCACCGGCGATTATGTATTCTTTGGCTTTTTCTACTGATTCCTCGAACCGTTCTTTCGTAGTATTAGCTTTTGGCTGGCCATACTCTAAAGTCTCTGGAGTGCAGGTTTGAGTAGTTAGCGTCTCAACATCGGCAAAGCGGTTATCACTTGAGTAATAGTAGAATGCACGTTTTTGCCTGTGGTCAAACACGATTCCATCGTCGAAAAATCCCAGCTGGGTATCTGGAAAGTTTAGGTCATCACGAGTTTTTTGTGGAAGTTTCTCCCAGTAGCGAATTGCATCGTAAGAAATGTAGCCGACTGCGCCTCCGACAAATCTGAATTTGCTATTGAGAACAGTTTTACCTTTAACGAGGTTTGCGATGGCGTGCAGGGGGTCGCTTGTTTTATCTCTGGTGGTTTCGCCTGTTTTCTCGTTGCGGATTTCTATGTCTCCGTTCTTTATTTTGATGGTTAATCTGGGGGCGAAGCCTATGAACGAGTATTGTGCTAGTTTTTTTGGACCCTCGATGGATTCGAGGAGGTAGGCTATTTCATGAAGTTTTTGAAGCTTAGAAAAGATTTCGAGGGGTGATTGGTTAAAAGGTAGCTTCTTGAAGATTAGTTTATGAGATTTGAGTAGAGCCTGTATTTGTTCGGAGCCAAATACGATACCCCATTATAGCAACCTTCTAAGTTCTAAATCCTACCGTAGTGTCTTATTTAAGGCTTTTGTGAACAAAAACATACATTAACCTTTTTTTGACCCTGCCAAACAACTATCAAGCCAACCCAAATATGCCTTTGAACCTTCAACAATTGAAAGCGCAATTATTTCTGGCACTTCATAACTATGCAAAGCCTTCACCCTTTCAGATAGCTTCTCAAACAAGTCTTTGCGTGACTTCATGAAAACCAAGTATTCTTCTGCGCGCTCAATTTTTCCAGACCAGCGGAAAAGCGACCAAACTGGACCCATTATGTTGGCACAGGCAATAATTCGTTCTTTGACAAGATGCTGCACAATATTTTCTGCTTCATGCTTGCTACTGGTAGTAACCAGTACGATAATAAATGCTTCCTGCAAATATCTCACCTAACTTAACGCTAATCACCCTTTTCTAAAAACTTTTGGTGAATCTCGTGTTTTAGTTTAAGTCACATCAACACATTTAAGGCTCAGTTAGATTATAGAAAGGCGTAGCGGAGGTGAACTTCTGCTTGATGGAGGAGAAACTGAAAGTCTTGAAGTTTATGAGCGAGATTACAAGCCGTATAGACATGAATACTTTCTCTCAAATGATCGGCTTGAATACAAACCAGACAGTAGAACGATTACAAGACCTAGTTGACTCAGGCTTCATCAAGAAAATGGGTGGGGGTTACGGCATAACAAAGAAAGGCCAAATAATCCTCAAAGCAATTAAACCAGTTCCAAAAAACACCGAGTTTCACTTTTACACGGGATTTGGCCAACCCTGTGGATTTTCAGCAAAAAGTATCAAAGACTTCTACGAAATAGTCAAACGCGTAGATGTGGGAGCATTGGATTTTCACCTTTACCGCGGGGATTTTGAAAAGTGGATTAAGTCCACATTGAAAGACACGATGTTAGGCGATGAGTTCGCCAACTTGAAAAAAACAACTTTGAAGGGAGAAGAGCTTAGGCAAAGTATGCTTAAAGCAATAGCAGCAATATACTGTTTTTAACAAAGCTAAGAAAAATTTTGGGGCTGGCTTTTTTTCATTTTTTCTTTTTTTAGTTGGGTCCACCATTCGGGCACTTTTGCTGTCTCAGCGTTATCCCAAGAGTCAAAGGGTTTTATATCAAGAACTGGAGTTCCTTCAAATGCATCAAGCCCCCGAACCGTTAAAACGTTGCCTTCCACTTTGACAAGCTCAACTAGAGTTAATCCGACAGGATTAGGGCGAAACATGGTTCGCGTAGCAAATACACCTAGGAGCGGCATGTCTTTTCTGCCTCGCGGGTGAACCTTCAAGATTTTCCTTTGATTTTCCGGAATTTCATGCAACAGAAACAGCACAAACAAGTGCGAGAACCCGTCAATACCATCTAAGGCTTCAGATAACTCATTGCAGATAACAATCTTTGCGGTTCGAGTCTTATCTCTAACTTCATCGCCAACGGCGGTTGTCTTGACTACGCCAATTGGTTTCAAAATAATCTCTTCTTGGTAAAACATTGCATAATCCACTTAGCGTTTGAAAATACATGAGACTATATAAGCATTAGAGCGTTCTGATTTTATTACATTTTTTTGATTGACGCGGATGTTGATAGCTTTTATACTGAAGATTCTTTTTTCATTGTCTGTAGTGCTACAACACTGTTATCGCAATTAATGCCATTCCGCTGATTGCTAACTTGGATTTCTATTGCGATTTTTGCGGAGACCAAGAAAAATCAAAGCATAAAAGGGACGAAAGGTTCTTAAGCAATTAGACATTCTTCTAAACGGCAAGAAAAATACCGTAGTCAATGCCTAGGTTTAAGTATTAGCTTGTTTCCTTTAAGAGGAAAGGACCGTATCAACTAAAAAAGTTAAAATAGTTGGATGAAGAGGTGAGAAATATGGAAAACGTTTACGCCGCGATGCTCCTTCACAAGGCAGGAAAAGAAATAAACGAAGAAAACGTGACAAACGTTTTGACAGCTGCAGGAATAAATGTTGATGCAATACAAGTAAGAGCTCTAGTGGCGTCTCTGAGCGAAGTCAATATTGACGAGGCAATCAAAGCTGCTCCAACGATGATGGCCGCCGCACCAGCACCAGCAACAGATACACCAACTAAAGAGGAAAAACCAGAAGAAGACAAGAAGAAGAAAGCTGAAGAAGAAAAAGCCAAAGAAGAGGCAGCGCTAGAAGGTTTAGGCGCCCTGTTTGGGTAAAACATCATTTACTATTTTTTGATCTATTTCACTATCATGAGTATCTTGTTCTCTATGACCTAGTATATACCACGCCACGACAGGTAACCATCCCAAGATAATCATCAAAGTACCTGGAAAACCCCCTATTTCTCGTTGAAGCAACAGCCCAAGCAAAGCCAAAACTTCAGGTAGAAACGCTTCAAAAATAGCGAAAGAAATTGTTATGCCTATCACTGCCGTGTAGGCTGCCCTTTTTCCAAACTTCTTAAACGTCTGAAGAACGAGAATTCCAGCGAAGAAGAAGTCTCCCAGCCCAAGACCTCTAGGAGCAAAGCCGAAGAAACTTGCACGGCCTTCTTGTGCAGCAATAAGTGGAACATTTGGCAGGTAAACAAGTACTGGAAGTCCTAACCCAGTGAATTGTTGTGCTGCTGTAACCATTGCGCCTGTTCCCAACACAAGAATTATGTCCACAATTGTTAGGAGAACCGCAAAAATTAGCGTGGCTTTCCAAGTAAACAAAGACCCCAGATAAAGAATTATCAACACAGCAAAGGTCAAAGCAAAACCGTCCAGTAAAATTGGGTACCATACAGGTGTTCCATCATATACAACATTAAAAAACACAAACAGCAAAACGAATAGAGTCGGCGGTTGAACGGCAATGTACCATCTTTCCTGCACCTCCGCTTTTTTCATATCGAGTACTATTGAAGCAAAAGCGAACAATGCCAAACTATAAAACACCAAGGCCCTGTAAAACACTAATCCATCAGCAAAAGGCTCAAGCAATCCAATTGTTCCAGCAAGTAAACTAGTGACAACAATCACCAATGAGAAAAGTTGTGATGTTCTTTGTTTCATACCTGAAAAAAGGTATGAAAATATGAAAAGTAGCATCGAATACGAGAAAAGAAACACCAACAGTATTATGTTTTGAAAAATTTTTCCGGGGTCTATGAGTGAAACGTAGCCGATAACGGAAATAACCACGAAAATCATTACCACAAGCAGGAAGACATGGCGCGTGCGAAGTTCTCTCTCTTCAAAAGTTATTTTTAGTTTTCTTTCGGTCCGTTCGTTTAAAAGCAAGGCAATAGTTGAGACAGCTAATAACGCCAGTGGCATTGCAATGTCAAGAGTCGCCATGAACAGCACATAGCTAAACGGTCATTTATTTCTTTGTCCCAATATCACGTTTAAATAATCAAATCAGCAAGTACTACCAACCAAACTGCATGTTAAACACAGCTAACGAGGCAATGAGCGCTTCTTCAGTTCTAACAGTCTCTGTTCCTTGCTCAGGAACCATGTTCACCACGAAATCTGCAACTACGTTAAGATCAGCTCCTTCATTATCCATGATCTCGTGCAATCCACGTGATGGCGCGCCAAACGCCACAAGCTTGTAGTCTGCCTTTTGCCATTTCTCAGTTATTTTTTTAGCTACGTTCACGAATCCAATGCCAATCTTGGATGTTGCAATAACTAAATCGAACGTTCCATTTTCCACGAGTTTACCAAAAGAACTGGTTTCCACTGTAACCTTGTATCCCCAGTAACTTGGAACTTCGTCTTTACTTATCACTTGAGCTTCAATGTGTTCACCCACCTTCACTATTTGCAGCGTTAATCGTTTACCCAAAGCCCACTGAGTTTCTCGTACAAGCGCAGAGCGCTCAACGCCTATGTCTATGAGCACGCCTTCCTTAGTTTTGCCAGTGGTCACGCCTTCACGGTACTCGCCAGGCTTCAGTTTCTTGGCTTTCCTATTCAACGGGTGATGTGGAGTTCTGAGCGGCGGCAAAATTCCGGCGTACTTCAACCGCGGGTCCAGTTTGAAAAAGCGTTTTCGAAGATACTGAGGCGTCTCTAAATAAGACAACAAAAGTCTAATTAAGTCAGCTTCGTTCTTTTGCTTGCTTTTTCGGACATTGTCAGGGTAAACTATGATTTCATCCACTCTAAAAATCGCAGCCGTTCTTCCTATAAAGCCTATTTTTGAGGTTTTCTCACGCAAATGCGGAGTATCTGAAATAACTGAAGTTGGTATCGCTATTGCAAGCTTCTTTCTACTCATTCCTCCGTGCCCCTTCCACCTAAAAATCTGTTCGTGTCTACGCTCAGCTTAAAAGTTAAAAACTGAATATAAAAGTGCGGGTACATGGTGAAGCAAAGTGGCAGCGTCAGTTTTGGATGATATCAGCAAAATAGGAGAAGTCGATAAGAGCAATATGCTTGCGTTCTGCATGCACGCTGCAAAGCATTACCGAGAAGCCATAAATATAGCAGAAAAAGTCTCTCTTCATATTGCCAATCCTGAGAACATTATTGTTGCGGGCATGGGCGGCTCAGCAATTGGAGGCGAACTGCTGAAAGACTGGGCTCGCGACAAGGCACAGGTTCCAATAGAAGTCAGCAGAGCTTATTCGTTGCCAGCTTACGCAAAAGACCGTAGCCTCGTGTTAGTCATGAGTTATTCTGGAGAGACAGAGGAGTCTCTCAGCACTTTCCTTGACGCCCTTAAGAGGCGTTGTATGATTTTCTGCGTAAGCTCAGGAGGCAGTTTGCTGGAATTTGCTGAGAAGCTGAATGTGCCCTATCTTCGTGTTCCTTCAGGTATGCCGCCGCGGGCAGCTCTTCCCTACATGATAGTGCCTCTGCTTAAGTCGCTGGAGGAAGTGGGTGCTGTTTCAGATATTTCTGAGGAACTTGAGGAGGCGACCCAGCTATTGGAGCGTATAGCTGATGAGAACGCGCCTGAAAAACCTGTGAAAGATAATTTTGCCAAGATGTTGGCTTCGAAAATCAACGGAAGTGCTCCTGTGATTTACGGTTTTGGAGTTTACCGCAGCGTGGCTCAACGTTTTAAGCAGCAATTCAATGAGAACAGCAAAGTGCCTTCGAAATGGGAGTTTTTCTCCGAGCTTAATCATAACGAGATTGTAGGTTGGGAAAATACAAAGCTTGCAAAATGCTTCTCTACGATATTCATCAGGGACAAAGCGGAGTCCGATGAGATTCGTAACAGAATCGAAATGACAAAAACACTTCTGCCTTCTGGCTCGAAGATATTCGAAGTATGGAGTCAAGGCAATTATCCGCTTGCGAGGATGCTGTCAACTATTTGTATAGGAGATTTCACAAGTGTCTACTTGGCAGTTCTCTGTGGTGTTGACCCTACTCCTGTGAAGAAAATCAGCTTGTTAAAAGAGAAAATGAAGCAGGGTGGAACGAAAGAAAAGGTGAAGCGTGAACTGGCAATGTTGGCTAAATCACGCTGAAGTGTTTTCCTTTATGAATGTGTTGAAGGTCTTTTCTGCGGTTTCAAACGGCATCATTTGTGGCGGTCGTTTGAAGGCGTAGGCGCAGAGTGGAACTAATGCTCCAGCCTGCTTTCTATTTAATGCAATTTTTATTGCTCTTATCGCGTCGAAGAGCACACTACCTGCGTTCGGCGCGTCAATAGTGCTGAACTTCAAGTCTATATGCATTGGAGCATTGCCGAAGTAAGTGCCGCTTATCCAGAAGTAGCTGTCGCGTTTGTTTTGCAGAAAGTCTACGTAGTCGGTTGAGCCCGCTACGATTTCCGCTTTGTATGGTAGCGCGGATGCTACGGATTGAGTTTTAATTGCACGTTTGGTTTCCCGAGTTCGATCCAGCGTTTCAAGTGATTCTGTTCCTCCGCCAACATCTAGCTGGTAGGTCTCTGTGATTCTTACACCGCTATTTGAGAGAAGTTTGAGCAGGGTCTTGTGCAACGCAGTTGATCCAACTTGATCAACTAAGTCGTCACCTGCGATTGGTAGTTGCAAGGTTTCAAATTTTTTTACCCACGTCTCATCGCTTGCTATGTAGGTTGGCGTGGCGTTAATAAAGGCGCATTTAGCGGCTAAAGCTTGTTCAGCGTAATAGAGTGACGCATTTGTTGCTCCGCTTGGAAGCAGGTTCAAGAGGATTTCAGCGTTTGCTGCGCGGAGTGTTTGCGCCACGTTTACGTCAGGTTGGTTGCTAGGTTGGATGATTTCTTCGGCGCTTTTGCCTATGCCATCCAACGTAGGGGCTTTCTGAACTTTTACACCTGCTACTGGAACGTCAATGATTCGTGGGGCATTGTTTGGCGCTGCGAATATAGCCTCAGCTAAGTCTTTTCCGACTTTCCGGTTATCTAAATCAAAAGCGGCTACAACTTGGATATCGCTTGATTCATATCCGCCCAATATTGGGTTGCGTAATCCAACCGGGTTTTTCGCAAACACACTATAGTATCGCAATCCTTGAACAAATGCTGAAGCGCAATTTCCAACGCCTGCCAATGCAACTTTAATTTTGGGCATCTTTGTCACCTTGTTTGGGCATTTGTTATCTGCTTTATCCTTATAAAAACCATCGCTACCCATCTTCTGAATCCAGGATAAAACGATTTTGTTCTCAGACAAAATCAAATAAATGAACTTAACAAGAAGCCATGAGCAACATTCGTGCCCTTTCTAAGATAATTTCTACGCTTTTTTTGCTTCGCCAAATATGCGCTTCAATTCTCTTTTCATAGTTGCCGTATCATGGGTTAATCCGAAATAATCAGCAAAATAGTCAGTTGTCCTCAGAATCATGGAACGCCCAGCGTGTTCAGTGGCAACTAACCCCATATCCCTTAGAAGCTTCACGTGGCTGTAAGCATGTTGACCTCTCGCTTGTATTACTCTTTTCTGCTGTACAGGTTGCCGATAAGAAATGTAAGAAAGTGTTTTTAATGGTCCAGAGGAAAGAAGAGGTCTATTGACAAATTTCTTAACCAGTGGAGTGAAATCTGCTTTTAACTGTAAAACGTAACGCTCATCCTTCAGCTCTAAAATTTCAAGTGCAGTGTTTCTAGCTGAATACTCTTGCATTAGCAATTTGGTGTACTTTTTAGTTTTGTTTTTCGACCGAGTACTCAGAACCGAGCATAATTCGTTGACTGTTAACGGGCGACCAGCAACATATAAAGCTGCTTCTAAGAGTCTCAGACGAAGCTGCATTTTCTCTTCTTGAGCCTTCCCAGCCTCAGCCTGCGAGTTATCTGATTGTTCGTTCGTCTTTTGCAATATTTAAATTCCCCAAAGCTATGTATAATTTTTCGGTTCCCTCATCTTGCCATAAACCAATTTTACCCTCTTGCGCTAGAAACAGGAGCAAAATAAATGTGCGAATCGCATCCATTCGTTTGACCCCTTTTATGAGAGTTGAAAACTCTATTAATCCAGTGCCTTTTACTTTCTCGCAGAGAAGCTCATAAAGCGTCTGCAAACTCGACTCAAGTTCGGCCAAGAACGCGTCAAACTGAGGCAAAAGGTCAGTGACCGCTGGAAGAACAGGATGCGAAACAACCTTATCAAGGCGATGCAGCTTTTCCCCCTTCAGCACCTCATCTAATACATCCAACAAATTCCGTATAGTTGTCGAAGTTAGCTCATGTCTCAGAGGCAGAAACAGCGGCGGCGGAATAAAGTCTGGAGGAGGCTTGGGTGGTGCTGGAGGCTCCTGAAGAGTTAACAAAAGCTTTGACTTCATCAAATAGATAAGCGCCGAAGAGTCCAAAGCAACGCCAGAAGCTCTGAAGTCCACCTTTCCTGTGCTCTCCATTTCCGAAAGAAAAGACCTGAGCAGGTAAGAGATGTTCACATTCCAGGGTTTAAGCTTTTCAAGCTTGTTTAACTCAAAGAGAATATTCCATGGAGGTCTAAGATAAAAAGGCTTTCTTACTGCTGTTGACACTAATTGGTCGCCTCCAAAAACTTAGTTGATACTACGTTGGAAACTCCATTCCGCTCGTAAACGCCATAAATCTTCTGGGCTTTATTTACCATCTCAGGCTTCAAAGTGATAACTATGAACTGGATTTTCCCAGATTCTTCAGCCAACAGATCAGCAAGTTTGGCAGTGTGAAAGGCATCTAAATGGGCATCAATCTCATCGAGAATATAAAACGCCGAAGGCGTGAAATCTTTCAAGGCAAATATGAATGCCACAGCTGAAACTGAACGTTCACCACCGCTTGCACCGCTGACAACTATGAAGGGCTTGTTCGGGAACTGAACCATCATGTCTATGCCGCCGTGGAAAGGTGCGTCAGGATTCTCAAGCTGCAATACCGCGGAGCCCCCCGCAGTTAGCTTCGAAAAGTAAGTCTGAAGGTTAATGTTGATTTTTTCAAACGCGTTCATGAAAACCTTCCGTTTCTTAGCTTCAATTTCATCCATAAACTGCACTATGGCCTGTTTTTCCCTTTCCAGCTCATTTAAACGCAGAGATAGCTCGCGATACCTTGAACTCTGCTCTTGGTAATGCGATAATGCAAGCTGATTCACCCCGCCTATCCTTTCCAGCTCAAATCGCATCATCCTTATAGAGGTCTCAGCTGCTTCAACCTGCTTCTGCGTCGTTTTCAAAGGTGTCTCATAACCGAACTGCATAAGGTGGTTCTGATACTGCTGAAGCTGCAGTTGGTAAGTCTGAACACTCAACTGAAGCTGGTTCAAAAGCATTTCAGACTGCTCATATTCTGTGTCAAGCACACGAAGCTCATCATCAATTGTATCTATCTGTGAAGTGAACTTTTTAGCTTCTTCCCTAGCTGAAAAAATCGCCTTAGAAAGCTCAACCCGGCTTTTTTCCAAATTAGAAATTTCTTGCTTAAGGGATTCACGCTCCTGAATCGCTTCAGTCACTTCCTTTTCAAGTTTGCCATGCTGTTGCTTTACTTTCGAAAGCTGAATCCTAGCGTTTTTATATCCAACCCGAAGAACATTGTCAAACTGGGATTGACGCGTGAACATATCAGTTTGAACAGTGCCGAGCTTCTGTCTAAGAGAAATTATTTCTTCCGCAAGCTTTTCCCGTTTGACCTCCAGCTCCTGAATGTGCCCAACATCGGTTTTCTTTCGCAATTCGCCTAATTCAGCTTGTAGCTTCTGAATTTCCTTCTTAATTGCGCTTCTTTCAGTCTTATATAATCCAATATGCTCTCTGGCAGTCTTGATTTCCTTTTCACTTTTCGCACAGTTTCGTTCCACGCGATGCATGTTAACTTCAGTTCGCCTGACGTTCCGCTTAACCCGGATCATTTCCCTGTCAAGGGTAATTATAGAATCAGAAAGACGTGCAATTTCAATTTTGGTACGCTCAATTTCCTCCTCAAAAACTGATATGTCAGTATCCCTCTGAGAAAGATGCTGCTGAAGAGCTTTCACCGCTTCATCAAGCCTTTTGATGGCGTTTTCGCTGGGAATTAGTTTTGAAAAATCTATTGGAGATCTATAGTATCCGCTTTCAAAGCCGCCTCCAGCCTCGTAAAGGTTTCCATTAAAAGTCACAGTACGGTAGCCTTCACTTGAAAGTGCAAACGCAGTCTTATCATTAGGCACAATCAGTGTGTCTCCAAAAACATAATTAACCGCTGGCTCGTAAATCCGTGCACACGCAATAAAATCGGAAGCAACTCCACTAACGCCACGCGTTGAAGGCGCCTCCAAAGAATTAGGATTCGAAGCACCTTGCAGCGGGATAATCTTTATTCTTCCCAACTTCATATTCTTCAAAGTTTGAGTGCACATGAAAGCAGCATCAATGTCCCTTACAACTAAAGCGTTAAGCCACCCAGCCGCAGCCGCTGCGATTGCTTTCCTGTAGGTTTTCTCAACTTTGATCAACCTACGCAATCGCCCATAAATGCCCGGGATCGCACCTAATTCGCCAAGTTCCTCTATGCTTCGCAAAGCTTTTTCTTCAGCTGCAACAGTCTCCGCGAGTTCACGCTGCGTAACGAATTCTATCACCGCTTCTTTAGCCGAACTCGCAATTTTTCCCGCTTCAGAAATTTCTCTTTCAACTGTCTCTCTTTGAGAGATTCTCCGCTCCAGAGTGTTCTCAAGGCTTTTGAGCTGTGATTTCTGCTCTTTTTGAACTTTCTCAAGCTGGCTGAGTGAGTTCTTAATTTCCTTAAGAGTTTCAGTGAATCTTGCTTTGCGGTCGTTCAGTTCCCTAAGCCGTCTGGAGCTAAGGTTTATAGCATTTTGATGCTTCAAGTACTCAGACCGCAAAAACGCAAGCTTCCTATAGTGTGAGTCAATTTGAGTTTCGAGCTGGCGGATACTCTTGCTGTTTTCTCCCAGTCCGCTCCAAAGTTGCTCGGTCTCCTGCACAAGAGCTTCATGCTCACCCTCTCTTTCTCTAATATCGGATTGAAGTCTCTCGTTTTCTCTGCGTAGTTTTCTTATATGTGTTCGGTTTTCGTGGATTTCTTTTCTTATAGACTGGTACTGCTCTATGTTGTTGTCTCTCACCCGCTTCAGGCTTTCAAGACTTGTTTGCCCCGCACTTATTTTAGTCGTGATCTCGGCTAGCCGCGATTTTAATTCTCCTATCTTTATTTGCACTTTCAGCACCTGAGAGCCACTTTCCTCAACCATTTCTGAGCTGAGTTTTCGCCACTCACCCTCTATTACTCTTCTTTTTGCTCTGCGATTGTTACGTGACTCGCGGAACTTTTCAACTTTGCTTCGCGCTTTTTCAGCCTGCGTTGAGACTTCCTCAACCCTCTTGTTTAGCTGATCAATTTCATGGGAAGTCTTGACCGCTTCGAACTTTTTCACTTCGTTCTGTATGAAGTTGTGTCGAAGAAGTTCGTTGCGTTCCCGTTCAAGGTCGTCAAGCCGCTTTTGCACTTCGTCTATTCTCCCCATAGCTGTGCGGATTGAGATGTCTGCTGTCCGCAGTTTGTCTTCTGCATCAGCTTTTTCAGCATCATATTGAGCGATTCCAACGAGATCTTCAATTATTTTCCTGCGTTCCGATGGATTAATGTCTGTTAGCCGTGTTATGGTACCCTGGGGGATTATGTTTTGGCTAACACTACTTATAGCGGCCATAGATAGAATTTCAAGTATATGCGTTCTGGAGATTCGTCTACCATTCAACCTATAAACGCTTTGGCCGTTTCTGCGAACCTCACGCGAAACCGTAACTGTGAGCGTGTCAACAGGCATTACACCGTCTGAATTGTCAAATTGAATGATTACCTTAGCACGCCTAGCTCTTTCTAGACCGGCTTTTTCAGAGCCGTGGAAAATCAATTTAGCAGCATTTTCAGCACGCATCCTTCTCGTGCTTAGTTCGCCGAGAGCAAACAAGCAAGCGTCCATAATGTTAGTTTTTCCACTTCCATTAGGACCAGTTATAACAGTGAAACCCTTATCTAAAGTTACCCTAATCGTTTGCGGTCCGAAAGACTTGAATCCTTTAAGCTCAATTTTCTTGATGTGTGGCATTCAGTCTACGTCCTCTATTTTGTAAGCGGTGCATTGCCGCATAAACATCTCCTAAACATTCTTATAAAAGCTTATTGAACTTAAAGTGGCGATTTCTCACGCGATGCGCTTTCCCTTCTTTTTTGCAGCGTTTTTCTTTTGGTGAACATGGAACGTGTTGAACTTAAGCTCCCTTTTTGTTCTGCGATGGCGAAACTGGCGAAAGGAAAAACAATAATGCATTTATGCGGAAACGTTACAGGCTTCAACAATTTATGAAGCAAAAACCAGAAACATTCAATGCTTTGGCTAATGAGCTTTTTCTGTTCTTTTGAGAAAATCGATAACGAACTAGCTTTGTAGTTAAAACGCATATAGAGTGAGACGACTCGGTTCGTTTTGGGCTTTCATTTAACTAAAACCTCAGCCTCTTCCCCTTTTTTCTTTTAATATTTGCTATCAAAAGCCGGGCTTGCCAACAGGAATAGCCCAATTTCTGCAAATAAATTTGGGGAAAAGTGAACTTTCTTGTTTCCTGCAATAAAAGCTGAATCAACAATTTGAATTGTTCTTTTTATGCAATATTCTTTAAAGTCTGCAATGCTCAAGAAATGTAGGTTCGGAGTATCATACCACTGGTAAGGTAGTGAAGGTGTGACAGGAACTTTTCCTCTAAAGACCATCTGCAGCCTTGCTGAAATGCAAAGAAAGTTTGGAAATCCAACAATGGTTTTCTTGCCAACTCTGAGTGCTTCTTTTAAAACAAAATCAGGTTTCTTAACTTGCTGGAAAGTCTGGTTCAATACTAAATAATCGAAGGACTTATCACCATATTCAGACAAGCCCGTGTCAATGTCTTCTTGAACCACACTTAAGCCTCGAGCAACACATCGGTGAATTGCTGTATTGCTGATTTCGATACCCTGGGCAAGCACCTGCTTTTCATCTATGAGCCACTCCAAGAGTTCTCCGTCGCCGCAGCCAAGGTCCAGCACGGACGCGCCTTGTTCAATCCAATCCATAATGATTTGATGTTCAATTTTGGCTAGGGGCTGTCTCAGATTTGTCACGCTCCGTTCTTAGTTTCGTTTGAAACTGCGTTCAGGAAATGCTTTATGAGATGTGCTTCTTCCTCAATTTCCAAGAGAAAAGCGTCGTGACCGTATGTGGAGTTTATCTCGCAGTAAGTAGTATCAACCCCTGCGAGCTTGCAAGCTTTCACGATCTCTTGCGACTGGTACGCTGGATAAAGCCAATCCGACTTGAAAGCTATCACAAGCACTTTTGCCTCTAGACCTTGAAATATGTCAGCTAAGCGTTCTCCATTAAGAAGATTGAAGTAATCTATGGCTTTCGTTATGTACAGGTAAGAGTTGGCGTCGAATCTCTTCACAAAGTTGTCTCCGCGATACCGCAAGTATCCTTCAACCTCAAATTCTGCTCCAAACTTGTACGGTTCTCGGGCTGCTCTGAAGCGCCTGCCAAACTTCTTCGCCATCGAAACATCGCTCATGTAGGTTATGTGACCTATCATTCTTGCCACAGCTAAGCCTTTGGCTGGGATAGCGGAGCCGTAGTAGTTGCCTTTTTTCCAGTTAGGATCTGCTATTATAGCTTGCCTTCCCACCTCGTTGAAGGCTATTTGCTGAGGTGTATGTTTCATTGTTGTTGCGATGGGAATGGCTGACCGTATTCTGTCTGGATAACCGACCATCCACTGAAGCGCTTCCATTCCACCCATCGAGCCGCCAATAACCGTCAAAAGTTTTTCTATTCCTAGATTGTCAATCAAGCGCTTTTGCGCGTTTACCATGTCCCCTATGGTTATTATTGGAAAATCAAGGCCGTAAGGTTGCCCAGTCTTCGGGTTTATTGAAGAGGGCCCTGTTGAACCCTTGCAACCTCCGATTACGTTGGAACAAATTACGAAGTACTTGTCTGTATCTAAACCCTTTCCGGCACCGATTAGGTTGTCCCACCATCCAACCGCAGCTTCTCCTTTAGGGAATCCTGCAGCGTGCGCATCACCAGAAAGTGCATGGAGAACGAGGACTGCGTTTGATTTCTGTCTGTTGAGTTCTCCGTATGTTTCGTAAGCTAGTGTCACTGGACCAAGTTTCTCGCCAGACTCAAGAGTTAATTCGTCAGGTGGATGTGCAAAGTTGAAATACTTTGTTTCAGTGTTTTGTAATGAATAATTTTGGATTGTAATTTTTTTCGCCGCCCTAAAGATTTGGTGATGTGCGACTGCCTTGAAGCTCTTTTCATTTCACCTTTCTGCTGAAACCTGCAGGGCTTGATCAATATCTTTGATGATATCGTCTGGGTCTTCTATGCCGATTGAAAGTCTTACGTAATCCTCTGTGGTTCCTGTTTCTGCCTGTTCTTCCCGCGTTAACTGCTGATGTGTTGTTGAGGCAGGATGTATTACGAGTGTTTTTGCGTCTCCTATGTTGGCAAGATGCGAAAGGAGCTTTACGGAGTTAATAAATTTCTTTCCTGCTTCTAGTCCACCTTTTATGCCGAAGCCCACAAGACCACCGTAGTTACCTTTCAGGTATTTGGTTGCTAACTTGTGGCTTGGATGCGCTTCTAGTCCTGGATAGTTGACCCAGCTAACTAGCGGATGTTCTTTTAGGAATTTAGCGACTTTCAGGGCATTTTCTGAGTGTTTCCGCTGCCGTAAAGGCAACGTTTCCAGTCCTTGGAGGAATAGGAAAGCGTTGAAGGGGCTTAAAGCTGGGCCTAAATCGCGTAGCAATTGCACTCGAACTTTGAAAATGAACGCCACGTTTCCTAAACTTGGGAAATCTCCGAATGCGTCCCAGTATTTAACTCCATGATAGCTTTTGTCGGGTTCAGTGAATTCAGGGAATTTTCCATTGTTCCATTTGAATTTTCCAGAATCCACGATTACTCCACCTATGGATGTACCGTGTCCACCTATGTACTTTGTAGCTGACAAGACAGTTATGTCTACGCCGTAGTTAATTGGTCTAACTAGGCCTACGCCGACTGTGTTGTCAACAACGAAGGGGATTCCAGCGCTATGAGCAATTTCTGCGATTGCTTCGAAATCGGGCACGTCTAGTTTCGGATTTCCAATAGTTTCCGCGTAGACCGCTCTTGTTTTTTCATTAATTGCTTTTTTGAATTCGCTGGGCTTTGTGGAGTCAACAAATTTCACTTTTCTGCCCAGTTTGGGGAAAGTATAGTGGAACAACTGATAGGTTCCGCCGTAGAGATTGTTAGCTGAGACGATTTCGTCGCCTATTTGTGTTATGGCTAGCAAAGATAGTGTCTCGGCTGCTTGGCCCGAAGCTACGGCTAAAGCTCCAGTGCCACCTTCTATAGTTGCTATTCGTCTTTCAAAAAAGTCATTTGTCGGGTTCATTATTCTAGTGTAAATGTTCCCTAATTCTTTTAGGGCAAACAGATTTGCCGCATGCTTCGTGCTTTTAAAAACATATGACGTAGTTTGGTATATTGGGACCGCCCTAGCTCTTGTCGCTGGATCGGGGACTTCTTGTCCAGCGTGAACGGCTAGCGTATCCAGTTTTCTTTCACTCATTTTTTGATGTGCCTCTTCTTTTAATTAGGCAACATCATTGTATAACAATGTTATATGTGTTTTTGTGCTTTTTATTCCAAAAGGAATAATAGTCCTTATAATTTGTTACTAAAGCATGTTTCCACAGGTTGAAGAGATCGCCCAGAAAAGGCGTTTGCTGGGCTTAAAACAGGCTGAACTTGCTAGATTAGCTGGCGTAAGCCAATCTCTAATCGCAAAACTAGAATCTGGAAAAATTGACTCTTCCTACACAAAAGTAAAGAAAATTTTTGAAACATTAGAACGACTTGAAGTGCAAACGAAAATTCAAGCAGGAAAAGTGCTTCAAAAAGGCGTTGTCGGCATCAAGAAAAGTGAATTGGTCTCAGAAGCTGTGCTGTTAATGAAGCGACATGGCTACTCCCAACTTCCTGTTTTTGATGGAAAACACCCAGTCGGTAGTATTTCGGAAAAAGCTATCTTGAATCAAATTTTGGCTGGAAAAGATTTAGCACAAATATCTCGATTACCTGTCGAGGAAGTAATGGAAGAAGCATTTCCTCAAGTAGATGAAGACGCTCCATTAGCCATAATCTCAAATCTTCTCCAAAATTATTTCGCTGTGTTGGTAATGAAAAAAGGTATAGTTGTCGGTATAGTTACGAAGGCTGATCTACTAAGGATCCTATAGCGTTCTTTTGTATCACCTGAAAAACCACAATCACTTTTTTGCTTTTACGTGACTAGTGAAACGTTTTTCGTTAGTTGTTTCTTCATCCAAGACCCAACATCTTATTTTTCAGATTTTTCAGAGATGTATAAATATTAGGATTCATTAGATATATCCGATTGAAAATGTCAAGTAAAAAGGAATGTTGCAGGATTGAAGCTGTTGTAACAATGGATGCCAAAGGGCAAATAGTGTTGCCCAAGGATTTAAGAGAAAGAGCAAGATTGAGCCCAGGAGCAAAATTGGCGATTGCTGCTCTTGAGCGCAAAGACACAATATGCTGTTTTGTAATGGTAAAGGTCGAGGCTCTAGGCGACACGGTAAAAAATATGGTAGGAGAAATCTTTGAAGAGAGGACTGTGTGACCAGCAGGTGATGTCATGAAAGAAGATGAAGTTAAGAAAGTGGTTCGCAAAAGTTATGGAAAAATAGCTGTGGCAGAGAATTGTGGCTGTGGGTGCAGCTCAGAAGTGAGCAAGAACATAGGGTACAGCCAAACTGAATTAGATTCGGTGCCTGCTGGTGCAAATCTAAATCTGGGTTGTGGAAATCCAGTAGCGTTGGCTTCTTTGAAGGAAGGCGAAACGGTTATAGACCTAGGTTCAGGAGGAGGGTTGGATTGTTTCCTTGCCGCAAACAAAGTAGGTTTAGAAGGACGGGTTATTGGAGTAGATATGACTCCCGAGATGCTTGATAAAGCACGTGAAAATTGCCGAAAAGGTTCCTACAAAAATGTTGAATTCCGTTTGGGTGAGATTGAAAATCTGCCAGTTGCAGACAACACTGCCGATGTGATAATTTCAAATTGTGTGATTAACTTATCAACTGAGAAACAACGAGTATTTAATGAGGCTTTTCGTGTCCTAAAGCCTGGTGGTCGATTAATGATTTCTGATATTGTGCTTCTAAGAGACATCCCTGAAGCTCTTAAAAGGAGTATTCTTGCATATATAGGTTGCATTTCTGGTGCAGAAATGAAATTCGCTTACACTCAACTAATAGAAAATGCCGGTTTTAGGAGAATAAAAATTGTTGAAGAATTACAACTTGAGCCTGAACAGATTCTAAGCAACGCTACAGCCAAAGCGTTCATGGACGAACTCAATCTAAGCTTTAACCTAGCAAAAAAAATTGTTGGTTCAGTTGCAAGCATAAAAATCTCAGCAATAAAACCTTGAACCGCAAAGCACGCCTGAAATTCCTGCTGTAAGCCAAAATATTTCCCCATAGCTGAATCGTTTGATCCTAATGTTTGGATAGAAAAGCTAAAAAGCAAATAACGCTGTTATAATACTAGTTTTTCAAAAGTGAAAGGGAGGCGTTTAAGAATATCACGTGCCTTAGTTTTGATAAACGTTGAAGCAGGTTCAGAAAACCATGTTTTGAAAGATGTGAAAGAAGTTGAGGGTGTTGAAGAGGCGTATATTTCCTATGGTGTATATGATATTGTTGCAAAAGTCTTTGTAATATCCATGGATGCTCTAAAAGAGATTATCACTAATAAACTCAGACAAATCAACAAAGTTAGAGCAACACTAACGCTTATGCTCATTGAAGAATAGCCTTCTAAGCTGTTTTTACATCATTTGTCAATTCTAGAAAAAGTGAAAGTTTTTGCTCCAGATCTCCAATCAATAGATTGCTTGGAAAGAGAAATCTTGCTAAAGTCAGCTCTAGATAAATCACTAGATTTAATAATTATAACGCAGTTATATTCAGCTGACTATATATGGACCCTCCATGCAAGGTTGTAATATTTCAGATATTGCCAACTTTCAGGCTTCTCATGGCAAAAAAGCTTGTTAACAAGCATGGTTATACACAAAGGGAAGCAGCGCGCAAAATAGGTATAACTCAAGCCGCAATTAGTCAATATTTAAATGAAAAAAGAGCTGCAAGAGGGGTAAGAGATCTGCGAATAAACTATCCTTTGGTAGAATCAATGGCTTGCGAAGCCGCAGAAAAGATTGCGAATAATGAAATGAATCCCGATGAAATAATTGCTTATTTTTGTAAACTTTGTACGACGATGAGGGAAAGCAACTACTGTATCTGAATGGTTTTCCCAAACATTTTGAATATATTTAAAAAACGGAAATGTAATTTGACTGACAAACTAAAAGCATTTAAGTGTATCCGAAAAAGTTAGGAATTGGTTTTGAAGCGATTAACCTAGCACCAAGACTCACTTTTTCCTTTATTTTCGTCTCGATTGAGAAGCTTGCGAATTGAAGAAACCACAATCGCAAATCAAACCCAAACCGCCATTGTCGTCCAAAACGGAAACTCCAAGAGCCATAACCCAACCTCTGTGCCAAGCCATGTCAAAGCCTCAACGAGGACAATAACGCCGATAACACCCCAGAAGACCGCATCATCTCTTTCCTTAGTCATTGCTTAATCACCTCCTCTCCTTCCTTTTGAGCAAAGTACTCGAAAATTCCAATCATTTAGATTGTTTTTCTTATTCATTTCCATCCACCTGAGGCAAAATAACGGGAAAAACTTAGTTAAACGATCCGCAAGATCAATTATGAATATTAAAACTCAAATATGAAAAATAACACTGGGATACCGAGGCAAATGAATTGGAGGAATTGTATAATCTCTTGTTTGAACTCTCAAACGAGGATCGCCTAAGAATTCTTCTCAGGTTAAATGAGAAACCGGCAAAAATTGCTCATATTTCAAAAAAGCTTGAATTCCCGGTTCAAGAAACGTCGAGGAATATTTCGCGTCTCAACGAGGCAAATTTGGTTCAAAGAAGGAGCGGTGGATCCTTTCAGCTTACCTCATAAGGAGAAAACGCATTGGCTCTTCTTCCTGGGTTTGAGTTTTTATCCAAGCACACTAAATACTTCATGACACATACTTTATCGCATCTTCCTCACGCGTTCTTCTGCAGAATTGGTGACTTAGTCAGCTGCACCTATACTGACGATGTAATGCTGACTTTCTATGAGGCTGAGAAGATGATGGATGAAGCAGAGAAATTCTTATGGCTTCTTTCTGATCAGCATCTTGTTAGCGCGGTGCCTCATATGAAGAATACGCTTGAGAAGGGTGCCAGTTTGCGGGTCTTACTTCCTGCTGATTTGACTTATCCGGAGGGGTACTTTGAGCAAAAAGCTGTGAAAGACTACATTGTTGTGGAGACGCAGGCTAAGAGGGAGGGGAGGCTTGAGGAGCGGTGGATTGATCGAGTTGACACGGCAATAGGGGTTTCTGACACGGTGAGCGGCAGGATTTTCTTTCCTATGCTAGAGGGGGGATTTTGATTATAAGGGCTTCACCGTAACTGATGTGCTTTCTCATGAATATTGCAAAGACTTGTTCGAATATTACTGGAATAAAGCTTCGGCAAAAGTTCCAAACCAATTTTTTGACTCGGCTAATCACTAATGCATTTTCTCCTGAATAAAATTAGCTCGCGCTAAATTTGCTTCTGAAATCAAAGTTTGTTAGCTAATTTTTAAATATAACATTATTGTAAAGAGGGCGCTAGACATGCCATTTTAAAAAGCGAGGACAATCTATGGAGCAAAACCGCAGACAAAAAGCAAGAAAAAGGTTACTTCTAATAATGTTCTTTTTATTTCCAGTTGTGTATTATTACCTTTCCCCATATCTCATCATTGCTGGTGGTTTAGAAGGCATCATAACCGGTAGTTTCATCAGCTTTCTTGGCATGTTCATAGGTTCACTTTTTCTTGGGAGACTTTTTTGCGGGTGGCTTTGTCCTGGTGGAGCTGTACAAGAATTAAGCCTAAAAATCAATAGTAAAAGTTACAACGGCAAAAAACGAAATCTAATTAAGTATTTCATTTGGATTCCATGGATTTCAATAGTAGTAATTGTTTTCATTCAATCAGGAATAAGAGCTATTGACCCATTCTACCAAACTTATTATGGAATCTCAATCTCCGATGTTTATTCAGCTATAACATTCCTTTTTTTCGCAATTCTAATTGGTGGAATTGCACTTGCAGCGGGCAAGAGAGCGTTTTGCCATTCTGGATGCTGGATGGCACCTTTCATGATTATGGGAAGAAAAATTCGAAACGTAGGAAACTGGCCATCACTACAACTCGTTGGAGATAGAAGTAAATGCACTAATTGCTACACATGTACTAAGAACTGCTCTATGAGTTTGGATGTAAATTCAATGGTTCAGAATGAATCTTTGGAAGATTCCGAATGCATACTCTGCGGAAGTTGCGTAGATAACTGTCCTATGAATGCTATCACATTTTCTTTCGGCAAAAGAAAATCAAACTAACGAGGTTGCAAGAAGAATGAAAATTTTGGAAATAATGGGTGTTATCTTTTTTGGATTTGTCGGACAAATGGGTTGTTGGAGTTTGATGATGGGAGGTCAAGCGGTTACCACCTTGGAGAATGCCCTAATTATTCATGCAACTGGGGCACCTTTTGTTTTTGCCCTTTTATCTTTTATCTATTTCAAAAAACTCAATTACACTAAACCTTTAACTACAGCGGCTATTTTTGTTGCTACAAAGTCCTTATGGATTTCTTCATCGTTTCCCTTTTTATAAACCAAAATTTTGATATGTTTCTAAGTCCAATCGGAACGTGGATTCCTTTTGCCTTAATTTTCACATCAACTTATCTTACAGGTACGTATGTAAGAAGAGAATAAATGGACAAAAATTAGTACACGCAACTCAAGGCTAAACTGCCAGTTTATAGAATCACCGCAGCTGACTGGAAAAACTTTACCGAAGCTCTATAACAGTGTTATAATTAGAAAATTGACACTGAATCATAAATGGAAGAAAAAGAAGAATCGAAAGCCTCTTCTTAGCTGCTTAAAAAGAGGAAATGAAGCAATGAAACAGCTAGTACTTACAAACGTAATTCATCGACTTTTTTCATTCTTATGAAAGCTTATTCGATTCAACAAGTTTTAACAGTTATTTAAAAGAAGCAGACAAAAGAGAAAACTAATAAGTGACCCTGAGAAAAAACCCGCAAAGGTGAACAGCTGATATGAGCCTTAGATTGGGCTTGGGCAATATGAGCGCCGTACAAGAAGTCTTCATATTAGCCCTGATGCTGGTTTCAATTTTTGCATTTTTCTTTACGGATCTAGAACTTGCTTATAAGATAGGCATAGCAGCATTGGTTTTCAGCTTGATATTCTTAACAAGTTTGGCTACCCAATTGTTAAAAGAAGAAAAAGAAAACAAGTAACTTTAGAAAAACGGTTTTAATGATCAAATTTGTGTGCAGGCTGTTTTAATTTTTGTAAGATAAAAAATGTGCTGTAGCATAAAATGCACGATATAGAGTTTGTAAAAATTAAATAATAAATTATGCAAAAGAGTTAATTGGTCATAATCAAAATTAGTTTTCAAAAAGGGAGATATATAATGAATAAGAAAGGAGTATCATGGGTTATTATCGCAGTAGTTATCATTGCGGTAGTTGTAGTGGGCGGAGTAGCCTACTGGGCTATGACTAGTACTGGCGATGGAAATGGTGGTAACGGCGGAAACGGTGGAAATGGTGGCGGAGATGTTTATACTGCGGAAAACGCTACAAGTCTAGAGTTTAAGGTAAGCGCCACTATAGGAGAAATGGAAGAGGAATACGTGTTTATGGCGAAAAACTTGGGAACCTCTGAGGTAATGCTCAGAGTGGAACAGGTATCAGGCGGTCAAGAATTCATCTATATCATGAATCAAGCAGAGCAAACAGTATGGGCTGCTTTTGACGGACAATGGATGGAGGTTTCTGCAGATTGGTCGACTTATTGGGACCTATGGGAACCAGCATTGGAGGACTACCAAACTCAACTTGCAGATTGGGCAGGCACTGGAGATTGGGAATATAATGTTGGAGGCGACTCATTCATAGTCTATGACATCGTTTTGAATCCTGATCTTGAGGATTCACTCTTTACACACGGATAAGCCTTTAAACCATCAAAACCATCAAAACATTGACAAAAAATTTCCCTTTCCCTTCTTTTTAAGCTTGAAACTCTTATTTTCTAAGTTGCATATACTTTATTCCACATTTTTGCTGTCAAAAAGGCCAAGTTGAAAAAATTTTTGAATTTTGGCTCTAAGGAAGTTGGCTGGATTGAAAGAAGATCCAATAACTAGCACGAAGATTTTTGAACTAACTTGTGTCTACTTAGGCAATTGATAAATGATAAATATAACTAGCAATTTACACTTCTCTGACTTACTACATAGAGGAATGTAACTTTGCAGGGAAAATCTGTTTGGATATCTACTTTCTTTTCTTTTCTTTCAGGGTTAGGTGCTATACACGCAATATTGATGACCGTTAATCTGGGATTGGAAGGTACATTCGAGCCTCCCTTGATTGGCGGCCTAATTAGCAATATCCCAGTCTATTTTTACCTGATTATCTCTGTGATTGCAGCGTTTCTTTTCCTTGGAGCCACTTGTGTCACTTTGGTAACCGAATTGTCAAACAAGGATCTTCTTAACGAAATAAACTCTAAAGTTAACACGTTGGAAAGTGGTCAAAAGCTCCAACAAAAGGTTCTGGAAACCTTGCAGGCGAGAGTTTTTCTAGTCGATGAAAGCCTAAATAGCCTGAGAAAGGAAGTCGGAAAGGCATTTGCTAAGCAGGGAGAAGAGCTAAAACAAGTTCAAGCGAATTTAACTAAAAAGATTAGCGTTGAATTAGTTGCCCTAAAAAAGGAAACGGATAGCCAGTTTAATAGTCAACGTGATGAAATCAAGAAGATTAAAGGTAACTTGGTAGACGTCAAAGATGAACTATCGGGACAGCTCGTGAGAATGGCAGGCAGTATTGAGAGTCAAGAACGGAGTAACAAAAAGAGCCGAAAAGCCATTTTGAAGCAGGCGGAAGAAATTGAAGAAATAAAAATGAAGATGGAACGGCTGGAAGAGGAGTTTGTCCCGCCAAAGCCGCTGTTGACGAGTCAATGCAAAGTGGAAGATGTCAGGGGAATAGGAGAGAATACTGGGAATGAGCTGAGAGAAATGGGAATAACAGACGTAGGCGCTCTAGTTTTAACTGACCCTATGTTAATCGCAGAAAAAATCGACATGTCCGAGAAAACTGTCGAAAAGTTGCAGGGAAGAGCCCAGCTCGCCATGATTCCGGGCATACAAGAGAAAGATCTAGTCTTACTAGAGGAAGCAGGCGTCATGAACAGGAAGGAGCTTGCTGAGCAAGACCCACTTGAATTTGGTATGCAAATAAGTGGAATTAGCAAGGTCTACGTTGAAGAAGGAAAAATCACGGAAGCTGAAAAGCCAACAATTGAAGAAATATATGCTTGGATTAAAGCTGCAAAAACCTAATTGTCAAGAAAAGAAAAGCCCATTTCCTTTTCATTTTTTCCCTTTTTCATATAGATAGTGAAGCAACAAGACTTTGCGAATCTAATGAATTCTAGATTTTTATGAAGAAGTCGGTGTTACTGATGAAGTGGAAAAGAAATCTGAGGAAAATTCAACCTATGTTATCTAAAATGGGTTGCGTCTCCACGGGATTAATCAAAACGGCAAGCGTTAAAGAACTAAAAGAAAACCAAGAAGCCGTAAAAAAAGAAAACGAAAAACGTAGGACCTAAGTGCCTTCTCAAAAAATTAAATATCCAAATTTAGCTTTTAAATCTGGTTTGGCGGTGTTTCTGCTTTCGTTTTGTCTTTGTTATTAACATTACTGCTGTCACATGAGAACACTTTGCCTTTTGAAGGAAACCTGGGCAACTGCAGCTTAGCTTGCCTGTATAGTCCTGAACCACCGTGTAAGTTCCGTGATCCCCTATTACATTATAAAGACCTCCACCCAAAGACTCAACCCTGCCGCTTGCCACTAACCGTTCAGCCTTTTCAAGCAACCTTCCCAACCCCATCACAACTCAACCTCAGTTTAGCAGAGGCAGTGCACATTACTAGTATTAAAACTTCCTAATTAATCCTCAAGACCTAACCCCAAGAAAAGGAACCAAAGAGGAACTGCGCTTATTCCAGTTTGAAAACTATGGCGCATTTTTTTCTGCTAAGGTTTTCGACGATTTGAATCCATGCTTCAGGTATTTCTCTCTTTTCATCTTCAGTTAATTTTCTCACTGTCAGGTCCTTATTGACGTAAAAGGCTTTTTTACAAGAATTACAGTTTTGAAAAGGAAAGAACCCTTCGAGCGGCGTTGTTACTTTCTGCTTCACGCCGCAACTAGGGCATGGATTGACCTTGAACCTATCTTCTCTATTTGTTTCAACTTCCACGTGCTGCTCTAACTCTTCCCATGAAGAATAAATTCTGTGCAAAGGCGAATCTGGTTTCCGCCACATCTCCCGGAAAATACTCAACACTTCTCTTTTTTCATGCTTCCCACACTTTGGACAATCATCAAGATCGCCCATACAAACCCCACACCCGTTCAAAACAGTAAGATATTCCACGCTAATAATTCTTTTCCGCTTTACCATTATCCCGCATTTCTTATTTCTTGATAGACTGAGCAAGTTAGATTCGGCTGCAGAAGCCTTTTCAGGACAAAAACGTTTCAAGTACTAATTTTTTTTATGTCTTCTAACGTCTGTCCCAATAATTCAGAAAAACAAAATCAGGTTCGCCCAAAAGAGTCTCTAACATGTTTAGAAAAAGCAATATCGCTTTAATTAGGCATTTACAATCAAGATAATTTTATAGATAAAAGGCAGACTTTGCGGGGCTTAACATCCATCATCCATCATTATTTCTTTTTTGAAAACAAAGCTTCAAATTGTTTTAGAATATAGAATAAGTTAGGCGTAGGACGCCTTAGGATTGAGGAGTTTACCATATGGCTTATTTGCGGAAAGAGAACGAAACCGTTGAAATCGACTACTCTTTAGACAAGGTGTGGACAGCTGTCCTAAAGGCGCTTGCCAGCCTAGAATGGTTTATAGAAGAAGCTGATAACACTGAACATCACATTAAAGCCAAAACGAAAGGTGGCTTCATATCATATCCCTCGGTGCTAATAATTGATGCGGTAGCAGTGGACGAGAAAACTGCGAGATGCAAAGTCACGGCAGAAACACCCGTCACAACAATCACCTCTATTGCGGATTTTGGGCGAACGAGAGAACGCATTGAAATGTTTTTAAAGGCGCTCGCAAAGCAATTAAGCAAAAACCCCACTCTATAACACGTCTATCCCCTCTTATCTGATGGGATTAATAAGGAAACGAATTAGAATGAAACCACAAAAAGAGAACGCAAAAAAGAAGCTAAAAAACGTGGCTAAGATTAAAGTGAGCAAAAACGGTCCTTACATTATTTCAGGCAAAATTCGTATACAAGAAAAGATAATTGTCGCCGATTCCGAGGGAACCGCCACAGAATGGAAGCCAAGTACCAAGTACACGCAACAAGAAAAATACGCCCTTTGCCGATGCGGACACACAAAGAAAAAACCTTTCTGCGATGGAACCCATATTGAAATCAATTTTGATGGTGCCGAAACTGCAAACGACGAAACTTACCTTGGCCAGCCAAAAAAGATTGATGGCCCAACTTTGAAACTGTCGGATATTGAAGACCTCTGCGCTTCAGCACGCTTCTGTCATAGGTCAGGCGGAATCTGGAAACTTGTCCCAGAATCAGACGACCCAGAAAAAAAGCAGATAGCCATCGAAGAAACGTGCGACTGCCCATCAGGTCGCCTTATCCTTTTCAACAAAAAAACTGGAAATAAGATTGAGCCTAAATTCACCAAGTCAATTGGTTTGATCTCAGATCCTGAGATGGGCGTGAGCGGACCAATTTGGGTACGTGGAGGTATACCAGTTGAATCTGCCAACGGTAAAACCTATCAGGTGCGCAACAGGGTTACTCTTTGTCGCTGTGGAAAATCCGAGAATAAGCCTTTCTGTGATAGTAGTCACTATCCTGAAGCAGAGACAGTAGAAAAGGTGCATAATAAATAAGGAAAAACAGCGCAATTGGCAGATAGCACTTTTTCTATCTGGAAACCACGAAAGCAACGTTGACGACAGCGCGGTACTCTACAATCTTGTTGTCTTTCACTTTTGCAGTGCAACGTTTTACATGCACACTCTTGATGTTTTTGACTGTTTTAGCTGCTTCATCAATAGCATTCTGAGTTGCCTCTTGCCAGCCCTCTTTAGAATTTCCAATTAATTGGATTATTTTCACAACCATCAATTCCACACCTCCACAAAAATATAATTTTCACAACACTTCAGTCTTTCGGCAAGAGCAATAATTAAAATGACAAACTCTATCTTTGACAATTTCTCTCAGCATTTATTTGCACTTCAAGATAGTACAAGCGTTAAGAATAGTCTATAAAGGGAAAACGTAGAGAAGAGCAAAAGATTGACTAAAAATAGATCAGACGGTTTAATCTATTTACTAGGGATGTATAGTGCGCGTCAAGCCGCGTCTCTAGTCATACTTGTTGATTCTAATCATTTTTCTGTAGTTTCTCAGATCTTTTGAGGCACGTTTGAGGAGGTGCAGTTCTTGCAATGTTTTTTCGAATTTAGTCATTTGTTCGTTGACTTGGTGGTGGAGCGTTTGTTCTTGTGTCACGGTTTTTCAGCTTTTAGTCAGTAATTTTATGTGTGGAGGGCGTTGTCATTGTTTGTTGGCGGCCCAACAGCCAACCCGTCATCGAGGAGAAAGGAGAAGGCTTCGAGAACGGAAAAATTCTGTTGGCTGGTTGGATTCCACCTTCAACCTCAATTACCCTCCTATCACATCATAAGACTTAAGACACAATAAATTTATAAGGATTATGAATCTCAAATAAAAAATAAGCAGCACTTAACCGATAGCTAAAACGCCTTCTAATATCTTCTTTTCAGGAACCTCAAGTTGCTTTGACAACCAAATCTTCAAAAGTGCCGTTAACTTTGGAAGTTCACCACTATACGTTATAATCTGATTGCCCTTTAGTGCATCAACCTGAAAAGTCTTTTCATCATCCTTGTACATGAAGGACAACGTTTGAGCTTGTCTAGCCAGAGTCTGAAAATCTTCCCACTGTTTGCATCGTAGAATCACCGGTGGACCATGCGTAACGCTGGCTGTAGCAACTTCGGTTTTCTTTTCAAGAGTCGGAGCATTGGGAGCTTCTCGAGGCGAACTGGAAAGGTAATTAACCAATCCGGTTATATCGTTTTGTAAACCGCTTATTCTTTCCTCTACTTTCTCTACTTTACTACTTAATTCGCCTGTTTCACCAAGTGCGTCGGCAACTGTTCCTAACTCGTTTATTAGTCTGTCTAAGTCCTTCTCGTGTTCCTTTAGAACATTAACTATGAAGTCCAACGCCTCTAATGCTTCATCTTTTGACTGCGGTTTTTTCGCCATCGTTGAATCCCTTGGTTTTCAGAATATCCAATACAGCCTACTATAAATAAACGTAGCGAATTCTCAAATCATATCTTAGTGAATATACAACTATACGTATTAGAAATAAGGGCTACAAATGGAGATTTTAGCCACATAAACAATTTGCTTATTTATTTTCAAATTTTAACCATTTTCTTGCCTTTTTGTTCAACACAAAAACAGAACAAGAAACACAAAAAACGAAAAAACGCCATAAAAACACGGACTAAATTCCTTGTTTATTTTTAAGAATCAAGCGAATTGTGGTCAATTGACACGCATTTTGTCTTTGACTTTTGCACAAAGGAGATATAAATAGCCCTAAAGAAAAACTGAAATGAAGAATTAAAACAATAGAATGGTTTCAGCTTGGGTTCCAGATGCACCAAATAGCTTTTTGTTTACAAGCCAGCACGCAAGGTGCTTTTCCACTTTCAGGTTTGCATGGCGAACATATGTATTTGATGTTTTTGCGCTGTTTCTCCGTTACCGCTGCAACCGTCTTGTCGTCCAAATCAATAAACATGCTCACCAGTTCGAGGGAGGATGATGGACATTTCTTCACGCATTCACCACAACCATTGCATTTCTCCGCGTTAATGACAATGTAGTATTCTCCTGACCCGTTGCTATATCCATAATGCGTGATTATTACATGTCACCTCTTTCAAATATTCTTAGCTTTTCTGTTGTTTCTCATATAACGCTCTAGCGAAAAGTGCCGCGCCAATCGCGCCAGCTATAATGGGGTCTAACCCGTTTTCCCGCCAATCAGGCATAGGAAGGCATTTAATGCCAAGCGCTTTTTCTATCCTTGAGACGATGCCGATGTTTTTTGATTGTCCGCCAGTAATTGCGAATTCTTTTTCTAATCCCACTCTCTTAACTAGGTTGCCCATACGGATAGCCATCGCGTGAGTATATGCAGCTAAAACTTTTTCTTTAGACCAGCCTTTACGAAGCAACCCCATGGCTTCAGTTTTTGCGAAAGCCACGCAGGTGCAGCTAACTGGTGGAGGCTCCTCCTCAACTTTCAATGAGACTTCACCGATTTTCTCGATCGGAATTTTAAGCAGATCAGCGAAAACTTCCATACCTCTGCCAGTTCCCGCTGCGCATTTATCATTCATTAAAAACGATGTAACTCGACCTGTTTCGTCGCAATGTATGGCTTTTATGTCTTGACCGCCAACATCGAGCACGGTTCTGACGCTGGGACCCCAAATATAGTTCGCGCCTTTTGCGTGACAAGCAATTTCTGTGATTGCCTTGTTAGCCATTGGAACGTTCACACGCCCATATCCTGTTCCAACAATGTACTTGAGGTCTTCAACTCTAAGCCCTGTTCCCTCTATTGCCCAGTCTAAAGCTTTCTTGGCGCTGTCAGGACTGTTTGACCCAGTCCGCATCACGCCCCAAGAATAAACATCTCCGTCAAGCATTGTTACAGCTTTCGAGCCAACCGAGCCAACGTCAACGCCCGCGGTGATTATGTCCTTGTTTTTCCACTTTTTCTCTGAGAAAACCCTGTGGTACTCTTGCCAGCGCCAATATTCTATATCTTCTTTCTTCGGGGTTTCACTGATTTTCTTTCACCTTCACAACTCGTTTGATGGCGACAAGAGCCGCACCCAATGCGCCAACATACTCTGGGTACTCGGGTATTAAAACTTCAACACCCAATTTTCTCTTTAAAGACGTTGCGAAGCCAACGTCTTTTGCGACGCCACCCACCAGCACAACATCAGGATTTACGCCTAGCCTATGCACCATTGACGAGACTCGATCAGCCATAGCTTCAAATATTGCCCGGGCAATCTCAGGTTTTGATTCTTGCTTGTGTATCAGAGACACAACATCTGACTCGCCAAATATTACGCAGCTGGCGTTTATTGAACTTGCACGTTCAGCCTTAAGTGAAAGCGGACCCATATCCTCTAGCTTAACCTCTAAAGCTCGCGCCATAGCTTCAATGAATGCGCCGGCACCAGCAGCACACCGCTCGTTAACAACGAAATCCATCATAATCCCGTTTTCGTCGCATTTTACTGCCCTCGCCTCTTCCGCGCCCACGTCAATAATTGTTCGAGCGTTTGGAAACAAGTGAATCCCTGCTTTTGCGTCTGCCCCCATCATACTTACCGTGCTGTTGGAGTTAGCAGCCATATCCATGCCGGAACCTGTAGCCGTAATATGATCTACATTAGATGTTGACAGGTTGACTTCTTTTAACGCATCACCAAGAGCCTTTTCAGCAGCCATCGCAGGATCAAACCCAGAAAAAGCTTTACTGCGGGAGACCACCTTACCATCTTTTAATACGACTGCCTTCACGCTTTGAGTGCCTAAATCTAGTCCAATGGTTATCAACAACTGCACCTCTATAAGTCAATCCTTGCCGAAAGCATCTCCAAGAACGCTTCAACCCTAGTCTTCATTTGACCCACGTCTTCCCGAGTGTACTCAGTATCCAAGTAGTAAACAGGAACGCTCTTGTGGTCCAAGACTTTTTTGATCCGCATGTATTCCATTGCGTAGAGCATACAACCACGAACTACGTAGTAAATCACGCCTTGTATGTTCCATTCCTTAATTTTGTTTAACATCCAGTTGATGCGGTCTTCGTTACCGTCTTCAGAAGTGAAGCAGGGACACGTGGACGCCATCAAATACCTTTCAGCTACAGCGTTAAGCATATCTCTCATCGACCACTCGTCCACACCCACAGGGTCATACAGAAGCCTCTCACTTGAACAAAGCTCGTCAGCCACAAGTAACCCTCTAGGGTTAGCCTCCTCAACCAGCGTGGGAATCTTCCAGTTGTCAGGCCAAATCATTGGCGTGCCAGTAACCATTACCCGTGGAGTATCCGGAGGGCAAACCCAGTTTTTTTGGTTCGCTCTTTTTTCAAGCTCGTCACATAAGGCTTCAGTATTCTGCGTCCACCTCTTAATATCATCCCACATGTATGTCTGATTAACAAGCATAGCATCTCTACCCATAATGACTGGAGATCCCTTCCTCAATTCCTGCAATCTCCTGAAAGCCTTTGTCGCCTTCTGAGTAAGCTCTATGGCAGATTTCAACTGCTTCCCTTTAATCTTGTTTCCAGTTAACGCTTCAATTTGCCCTTTCACGGCCTTAATTTCCTCGCCCCACAAATGTATGGATTGCTCGGAATCCTTAACTCTTGGAATAGTCATCGCCCAAATAGGCTTATAATCACTAAGAATTTCCCCGAGCTTAGTCATCCCATCACACGTTAGCACGCTTATCAAAGCGTCACTCAACTCGAGATAAGGAGACAAAGCAATCATTTGGGCGCCTATAGTTGAACGGACCATAGGGCAGACTTCAACAGGCACAACCCGGTCTCCAATCTTCGAAGCATCATACCAACCCGAGTTTACACGAACCGGAATAGCATCCGCAGCCAAAATTAATTCTGTCGGTGCAAACAGGCACATGTAGCCGATAACCTTCTTGCCTTCCCTTTTTGCAACGCTAATTTCTTTTTCCCGCTTGGTAAAATCAGCTATTCCATCAAAGTACTTCATAGCTTTAGGACGGTTTGGATCTGCCTTCTTCATTTTCTCAATGTTTTCAGCGACTATCCTCTGGGAAGTAGCTTTGATTGTTTTTCTCAGTTCTTCAACTTCTTTCTGAGAGAGTTCAGGCATGTATTTCTTTTCTTCACTTTGGCTTATCATTATTAATCACTCAATTGTTGAAGGTTCTAACCAGTTTCGAGACTTGAAAACGGTTTTTCTTCCCATCTTTACTTTCAAACAGTCTTCATATGGACACATTTCAACACACCTCGTGCACAGCATGCACATTGAGGTGCTAATTTTTTCCCCTTTCTGTTCGTACACTTCGGTGACCTGCACTGGACAAACTCGCTTGCAAATTCCGCATTTAGTGCATTTCTGCTCATCCTTATCTATATGAAGCATAGGAGCCCATTTAAAACCTTTAAACCTATTCACGACAGCAATCGATACCCCTGTCGGACAAAACCGGCACCATACGCGCCTCACAAAGAATGAACCAATAAACGTTAACCCCACGAAGATCCACGAGATAATATTAACAAAAAGTTGGTTGAAAACCACTTCAGAGTAAAGTATAACTTCTTGAACGTACGGATAGCTGAAGTAAACTCCACTAATTGCAAGCGGCCCCTCCCAAGGGACAATCAATGGTATGATAGGACCAACCAGAATTCTCAAGGGCTCAAAAGGACCAGATAAAAGCAAAGCCAGAAGAACAGATAAGTCAAACGACGATGGAGGATCAAGCAGGAATAACACAAAAGGTATGATCAAAAAGATAAGAAACAACACGTATCGGAAGTTATGCAGGAATTTGTTGAGTTTATCGGATAAAAGGCGGTAGCGCACTTTGACGGTTTTTCTGATTAGAGTAATCGCATCCATGTATAAAGCAAAGGGACAAATCCAACCGCAAAAGAACCTTCCGAGAAAAAGAGGGAGAATAAGAATTACTGTTAACACTATAAGCTGCCATACAGGGTAAGTGAACAAATAGAAAACCGCAACCATGGAAACTACCTGAACAAGGAAACGAAGATAGGTCACTTTTGTCGCCAGACCTTTTTTCCATATAAGAATAACAAGTATCCCCGCTAACGCTAACCCCGAGAGAACCGTTAACTTCAGTAACTCACCAATGATTTCCATCATGTTTATTTCGCCTTCGCAAAGTCTGGCAGCCAAATTAAGGTACAGAGCACTAATCCGAATAAGAAAACTTTGGCGGACACACCAAAACACTTTGAAAGCTCAAGCACCATTAACATTTTTAAAATCTCGGGGTTTTTAGAGATCAAATAGAACCTGTTGCATTTAAAGCTTACACAAATAATAGGTTAAATGAGTTATTAGTTCAACATGGGAGTAGGCAGCGCAGTTCTTGCCTGAGACGCACAATGAACCCTATTGTTTACGCTTTTTTAAATAAACGAGAACACCCAAGTCAACAACAGCTATTATCATCATTACTATAGCCATCCAAGTCATTAAGGAAGACTCTAGAGTTAGTAGTTGGTTCGGAGCATCCACTGCCCTAGTATTATATTCTCGGAGATATTGCAAGTGTGTGTCATCAGATGGATAGCTTTCTGTTTCAGGATATGGGAAGCCGCTCATGCTTCGGAAAGGTAGTGGGTCTACTGTGAAGTCAAAACCGTAACCCCAGTTTCCTGGCGGATCCTTGAACCAGCAAGCCACAAACATGAAAAAGTCCCGTTCTATGCCATCTTCAAGAGGTGGTAAATTTTCAACAGGAAATTGAAGAGACACTTGGTCACCTTGTCTTCCGATTGCGTACATGTCGTCTCCTTCGAGCACTATTTGTGTTACGTCACCGTATCTTGTGAAGTCTCCTGTGGAAGATGAAGGAGTTTTAAACGCTTGATGAAGGGTAGCGTCACCGTTGATCCGCTGAACAGTTATGTCTGCTTGCGGCGTTGTGTCTATTCCGATGTAATCGAAGGTTACGTTGAAGAAGTTTGTAATTCTAATCTTGTACTCCCTTACATCCTCTGGGAAAAGCCCGGTTAAGTCTACAACAAAGCCTCTGGGGACATAGTCGGAGGGCGTTGGCATCTGCCTGTCATTAGACACACGTACCCAATTTCCATTCGAATCTAAAACCTCCATATAAGGTGCAGGATAAATCTGTGTGCCGCTTGGCACAAATCCTTCGGTAAAAGCTTCTTTGAAGCCCTCAATCCACGTATAATAATGCTCAGGTGAACCCCAATCAATCATGCCCTTTAATACAAGTTTAATCTCTTCTGCATCAGCCAAATCACCTAGGTTCAGTGTCAATTGATTCAAATCAATATCGTCCCAAGATGAACTCGCCAGTCCATTACTTCCAGAGGTAAAGAGACCGTCCATCTCAGCAATTCGAGGCAAAACATCTTCTCCATTTTCGTTTACAGCGGAAACTGGGGACACCAATCCGTCCTTACTTACTGTGTAAATCTCACCCGGAAAAGCTTGATTGACATAGTTTACCATGGTTGAATAGACATCCACATCTGCCGGGTGATCAACGACCATCATGTAGGCGGCATCCAAATAGAAGATTTCATCCCACTTCTGAAGAAGGATAACATCATAAAAATCACCGCTCTCTGTACTTCTAAGTGTTAACTCACTTGAATCTAATTTTATGGTGTCCCATGGGTTTCCTCCGCCGAAAATAATCTCGCCGTTCTCATCAATATAATCGATATAACCTAACCAGCCAGCATTAGAAACTTCCGTTACATAAACATAATCGCTTCCGTTCCAATAGAATAAGGAAGGACAGGAAGCATAACCACTTATCAGGTCATACGTTGCAACTAAAATCAGACTGTTTTCTAAGGTGAACTTCGTTGTTGTGCTTGTGTCTCCGTTGCTCCAGTACGCAAACTCGAAAACCGCCGTTTCAGAAATGAAGGGATCCGTTGTCGTAATTGTGTATTCACCTACAGGCAAGAGTCCAAAATAGGGCATGTCAAGGTTTTCACCGTTAAGCGTGATAGGCACTAGGTCAGAACCGCCACCGGAATACCTGATAAGGGCTGTATGGTATCCTTCTGGAACGACCGTAAACGTTCCAGATAAAGAGTTCACTTTAACAGTGTGTTTTCCTTCAGTCGTAGCATTATAAATGAATTCTACAGTCGTTGTTTCTTTCGCAGCTAGATTAATTACTTTCCTCTCAACCAAAAAATCATCGACCATAAGTCTCACTGAAAGAACATCTGCCTCTTCTCCTTGGTTTGTGGCCGTAACTGTGGTTTTCATTATTTCATTGGGCCAAGCTTCACGTGGCTGAGTAGAAAGCTTAGATAGGATTATTTTGCTGGCTGACGGTGGTGGAAGGTTGAATGTCATTGATCCTGACAAACCACAGGCTTCAATGCTATAGTCGCCCTCAACTTCTTTGATTACCATGAACTCAACCAGGGCGGATTCTCCAGCTAGAAGAAGAACCGTCTGGTTTTCCTCTAACACACCGTTTATTGTAAGATTGGCTATGTATTCTCCTTGTTCGCTTCCTATGTTAGTTAGGTTGACTGTTATCAAAACTGGTTCAAATACTTCAGCCTCCAGCGGGCTGATTGTGAGGTCAATTGCAGAAAACTCCGCTTGTTTAGGCCCAGCATCAATCAATCCTTCAGCCTGAAGGTAGAAGTAAACCCCAGCCGCTACAGCCACTATTAAAATGTCAATTACCAAAACTGCCTTTAATTTGGTTAATGCTGAGCGAGATTTCATGTTGCTCCACCTAAATTCATTCGAATATATAACTCTAGTCTATTTGGTTTAAACAAATTATCGAGTTATATTGGAAGTTTGCTACGGCTTTTTTCTGAAAAACCGTGTCAATTCTAATGCAAATTCGCAACCTTCGTTGAATGTCCGTGAGAAAATAGTAAATTTTGAAAAGCTTTTGTTTTTTTCTCAACAATGGGTAACTGATTCATATTGAGGACATGGCAACATGCCGTTTTTTTGGTTCTCGCTTTTTTAAATTGTAAAATAAATAAAGGTCGGGTAGTTTATAGATGCAAGTTTTCCCTCCTTGTTTTCTGTATGCTATTTCGATACTTATCCAAATATGACGGTGTGCTCAAATGGGTTTATTGTCTGATTAACTGAAGTATTATGCATTGAAGGTTAGTTAGTTCGTTTCTTTGTTTGCCAGATTGCTGAACCTGCGAGTAATGTCGTGATTGTTGCTATAATAAGTGCGATCCAAGGTGTATACGTCGCCTGGTAAAAGCTGATTGTCGGTTGATATGGATCGGGAGTTATGGTGAAACTCCACGAGATTGGAGTGTCTTTGATTGTTATTGATATTGTGTAAAAAATTGGCTGGTTTTAGCAGTTGAGTTGGATAGGAGGTTTGCTTGTATGATAGTGGACCGAAAACTTCAGTGGCTATACTACCGATTTGTAGTTTTGGAGTTGTTTGTAAGTCGCCCCATGCTGCAGAAGAAAGCGCATCAATTGAAATTGTGGTGTCGAGAGAGATATCGGTGGAGTTGGGTTTTGGTCAATCGTTATTGTTATGTCTTCAACCTGCAAAACATTATTATCAGGTGTCGAATAAGCAGACTGAGTGCTGGAAAATATCAAGATTGCGATGAAAAACGTGGACACAAAAACAACTACAAGAATTAAGGCTAACCGCATCTTTGGCGCGAGATTCATAAATTTTCACTTCCCTTATTTGCCCTTTTCCTAGTCGTGAATATTTTAATATTTAATTCTTAACTCTCAGGCAAAGCGGTGTCTTTGTTTTTAGTTATGCTTTGAGCTTTTTCATTTTGTTGAGTTTTGATGGAGATCGTATTTATAGCATGGTTGATTCAGTAGATAGCATCTTCAGGGAGGGCGACGGTACCGTGAAAGATAGGCGAGCAGCAAAAGTCTTGCATATTCTGCGTCAAGAATTCATAATGCCCAAGTGGACCAAAGAGAAGCGCGACCCATTTGAAACATTAATTGTTACAATTATTTCGCAGAACACAGCGGACAGAAACACCAGAAGAGCTTTTGCCTGCCTCTCGAAACGATTTAAAATCAAGCCCGAAGTTCTAGCGAACGCGGAAACAAGCGATATTGAACAAGCCCTCAAGGTAGCTGGTCTCTACAGAAGCAAAACCAAAACAATAAAAAATGTTTCTACAATAATCGTAGAAAAATTTCAGGGTTCAATTCAGACAATATTTTCATTGCCACTTGAAGAAGCAAGAAAACTCTTAATACAAATGCCCGGAGTAGGGCCGAAAACTGCTGATGTTGTATTGCTCTTCTCTGTAGCACAACCTACAATTCCCGTGGATACACACGTGAACCGCGTTTCAAAAAGGTTGGGGTTCGCAAATGCAAACGGAGACTACGAAGCCGTGCGCGCAAGTCTTCAGTCACGTTACGACCGAAGCGATTATTTGGCTGTACACGTGTTGCTAATTGCGCATGGTAGAAAATATTGCAGGGCTCGACGACCTTTGTGCGAACAGTGCCCCGTGAATATACACTGCCCTTCAAGAGGAATATGGGATGACCGTACTTAATCTACCTTTAGAAGTAGCAGAATACTTCCCCTACGAAAACGTGCGCCCTTACCAAGCGCAATTCATAAAAACTATTTTCGATGCTGTTCGGAAAAGGCATTCAGTTCTAATTGAAGGTAGTAACGGGTTGGGAAAGACAATTTCGGCAATTTCTGCTTGTCTCCCAACCGCGGTTGAAAAAAATTTTAAGATACTGTACGTGGCTCGGACTCACCGTCAACACGAACGCGTAATAGAAGAGTTAAGCGCAATTTTCAAGAAAAATCATGTTTCAGGCATTTCGCTTCGAGGTCGCAACCACATGTGTCTAAACAATTTGGCGGTTAAGAATGCTTTTGACGCCAAATCACTAATGGAAGCTTGTGAACTGCTAAAAGCTAAAGGCAAGTGCCCATACCACAAGGTTTCAGAGGAGCAAACATATGATTACCTTTTGCTTAAACAGCAGATAGCGAGTCGCCCTTACAAAGCTTCCGAAATCCAGAAAGTCTGCCGAAGAAAGGGCTTCTGTCCTCATGAACTTGTAAAAGCTGCTCTTTCAGACATTAAAGTTATTGCATTAAGCTACCTTTACGTCTTTGATCCCGTGATTCGAGCTGCATTTCTTAAGAATCTTGAGACCAAACTGCAGAAGATTATACTGATCGTTGATGAAGCGCACAATTTGCCGGATACAGCTATCGACATCGCAAGTAGTAGCCTGTCACTTTTCGGAATAAAACAAGCCGAAATCGAAGCTAAGAAGTACGAAAACAAGGAAATTGAGGATTTCACACACTTTTTCAGAACAGAAATCGAAAAACTAACAAAGGATATTCACAGAGAGCAAATAATTCCTGCAGAATCCATGATAGAGATCCTCCAAAAACATGGGAACATTTCGAATCCGCGCTACCTTTTTGAAAAGCTACATGAAGTTGGCAGTTCAATTAGGCGTAATCTGCTTGCGAATGGAAAATATCCGCGCTCGTACATTCATGGCTTGAGCGAGTTCATGCTCCAATGGCTTGAAAAGCTGGGTGACGACTCCTTCATAAATGTTGCAAGCAGCTACTTAACTAGGGACAAAACGAAAACGGCAAAGCTGGAAATAGTTGCATTAGACCCGTCAAAAGTCACTTCTCCAGTTTTCTTATCCACCTATTCCAACATAGTAATGTCAGGTACTCTTCAGCCGCTACAAGCATACGCTAAAATAACGCAACTTCCTAAAAACACCGTGCAATGCGTTGTACCCTCACCATTTCCGAAAAAACATATACTCTCAATTGTCTGTTGCGGCGTATCCACCGCGATGGAAAAAAGAACCCCTGCCATGTATCAGGTGTTGATTGAACGAATCAACGAAGTTGTCCAGAACACTCCACTAAACACTGGAATCTTCGCCGCCTCCTTCGAAGTACTAAACGCTTTACTAGCTGAAGGGTTGGAAGCTGCGTTGGATAAACCTCTGTTCCATGAGTATAAAGGCATGAGTTCAAAGACGAATGAAGAAATTGTGGCTGGGTTCAAGGCTTGCGGTGAAGGCGACGGTGCCGTTTTTCTCGGGGTCCAAGGTGGAAGAACTTCGGAAGGCGTGGATTTTCCGGGCAACCAAATGAATTCCGTTGTAATAGTGGGAGTTCCCTATGCGGAACCAACGCCAAGAGTGAAAGCGCAAATAAGTTACTACAATGAATGCTTCCCAAAACTGGGACGTGAATACGGTTACATTCTCCCAGCTATGAAAAAAGCTTCCCAAGCCGCTGGAAGACCTGTTAGATCACTGGATGATTGGGGAGCCATAGTATTTTTAGACTACAGATTTTCCACAAGTTACTGCCGTAGCTTCCTACCCTCATGGGTGAGCAATCACATGAAAGTCCTGAGACCTGGTGACCACATTTTAGCTCGAGAAATTCAAAGATTCTTCAAAACATAACTTACCGAAATAGATCTTTGGTTTCATGTGGTTTTCTTCGCGGATAAATGTGACCAGCCCGTCCAGCTATACATATGGCTGAAGCTATGTCTATTAGGCCGCGTCTGTGCTTATTATGGTTTAAAGGATGGCTTGTTCCTGCCTCACTCACAACTTTAAATACCACCTCAGGAGGTAAAGCAAGGTCAAACTCTTGTACTAATTCCTTGTATGTTGGGACTCCATTGCCAATTTTTATAGTGACCGAGGTTGAGGCGAAATCAACATCTTGTATGACACTAGTGACTCTGTTAAGAGTTTCTTGAATGCTGAAGCAGTTTTTTGTTTCGTTGACTTTGCCATCGGCTATAATGGCTAAACCAAATACTTCGCCCGGATCTATGCCTATAACAATCCTTTCATAGCTTTTTTTTCCTTCGAGTATTTTCCTAATGTCATTAACTGCGTTGTTGGGTTCGGTTTCACCATTGTAAACTAGTACCCTTTCATGGTTTATAAGGTGCTTTTCTTTCTGGGTAGTTATGACAACTTTGACTTCTGTGGGTACTGTTTCACCAGGAATCAGACTCAAGAAGGGAATATTTCTCTCTTTCAACTTCTGCACTATTAAAAAGTAAGCTTTCCCCTGAATTGTGGCAACTCCAACTTCCGCTTTCATACAAGTTTCCTATATACGTATATGTTTAAGCGCAAAACAGATTATTGGTTTCGCAGTTTATAATCCTTGATGTGTGTTAATGTGATAAGGAAGGTATTAACCGGTTGCGATTGCATAGACAACAACTTGGGTGGCGGTTTATTTCCTGGAAGCGTTACTCTGATTTACGGAGAGCCAGAGACTGGAAAATCAACTCTGGCGATACAGTGTGCCGTAAACTGCGGAATGCAAGGTTATAAGACTCTCTTCGTAGATTGCGATAATACGTTCTCAGCTAAACGACTCTCGCAGGTAACCTTCGGAAAACTTGAAGGAATAGCCGACCTCATAATTCTCGTAAAACCAGTTGACTTCAAAGAACAGACGGTTCTCATAGACAGAATTGGAGAATACGCAGCTAAAAACTTCGGGTTAATAGTGGTTGACACTTTTAACTCCTTGTACAGGGCTAAACTCGCGGAGTCTTCTGGAAGAGGGTTTGGAATAAACCGTGAGCTGAACAGGCAACTGGCCATTCTAGCGCAAACCGCTAAAACACAAAAATTAGCCGTAGTGTTGACAAGTCAAGTGCGTGGCGTTTTTAACGAACCTTACGACAGCGTAACTCCCGTGGCCACCAGAGTCTTAAAATTCTGGGCTGACTCAATAATATCCATGAAACCAACGGAAAACCCGCAGACGATTAAAGCTGTACTTGAGGAAAAAGGCCAAAAAAATCAAGCAGCACCCTGCTACCTAAGAATAGACGAAACTGGAATACATGATTGCCAGTTCAGTCAGTGATGGTTGATTAAATGGATATTGCCTTTTTAATCGTTAAAGCAATAACGTTCATATTCCCTGCTTATTGCGCAAACGCCGTGCCGGTTCTAGCTGGAGGCGGGCTTGAGATGGATTTGGGAAAAAATTTTGTAGATGGGAAGCGAGTTTTCGGGAACAATAAAACTTTCAGAGGATTTTTTTTCGGCTTAGCAGTCGGTGTAGGAGTTGGTCTAGTTGAGTGGATTCTTTTCGAATATCCTTTTCTGTTCAGTTTACTTACACCATTGGGCGCTCTTCTAGGAGATTTAGCCGCAGCATTTCTGAAAAGGCGATTAGGAATTGCGCCTGGCGGTCTGTTCCCTATCGTAGATCAAGTTGACTTCGTGGTAGGTGCCATCGTTTTCGCTTTGCCCTTAGCGATGGTATACTGGGAGCTAGTGGTTGCGACTCTCCTAATTACGCCGCCTATTCACCTACTCACGAATTTTGGAGCGTACAAGTTAAAATTGAAAAAAAATCCTTGGTGAGTGGATCATGTGCCCAATTTAATTAGGATTGCTTCTTCTAGGAATATGTAGGCTAATAGCAAAAGAGCGACGCCTATAACTAGCCACATGTACGCTTGTCTCGGTTTAAAGGCATATTTTGTGCTTTGGTAAATAGCAAATAAGCCAGCGAATCCGATTGCGTAGAGCATGACTGAGATCACGGTGTCGGCAACGAATTGTTGTCCAAGTTCAGGGTAAAGAAAAAGGAAACCTCGACCCTCTATGTAGAACGAGGGTAGAGGCGATGAAATAATAGTGTATAAACCCCCACCGAAGAGGAAAATTGCGTATCCAATAGCAACTATCGAAATAACGAGAGACGACGGTTTTGTACTTGAGAGTTTATCAAACCAACGGCTAAGCGAAAAAGACATCGATGATGTTTGCTTCTTAAATTTCTTCGCCATTGCTTCTTTCCTCATTTTTAATTAGGTAGTTAGCTACTTCTTTAGCCCATTCTCCTGTTACAGGATTGTGCTCAATCTCACTTAAATATTCTCTCCAAGAAATAGCTAAAGCCATTGTCCAGCAACCATACTTTTCAACTATGTTCTCATAAGCTTTCAAGTGTCTCTCGCAAAAATTATCTTCAAAAACCTCACGATCACACGCTTTACATTTCACTTTTTTTCCTCCGCTCTTCTTTCGAAGGACATTCAGGATTGAAACAAAAATTCCAAGAACGATTTCCCCTAATCAAGATTCGGACAGTTACCCAGCCACAGCTTTTGCAAATAATTCCCATCGACTTCGTTTCGCCTTTCTGCGGAAGAGGAAATGATGTTTTGCATTTGCCTTCGAAGTAGTTTGTGCAGCCAATGAAACGTTTTCTCGTTTTTTTCGAGTGCAAAATCAATAGCTTTCCATTTTTACACACGGGACACATGCCGATTAGCCGATCTTTGAAAAGCGCTTTCATTAAGGCTTGGCTTAAACGTGCGCCAATTATATGTTCTTTTTCTTTCAGTTGCTTAGTCACTGGCTTCAGGATTTCAATTGTGTCATGCAAGACTTCTTCCCCTGTTTCGTTTCCTTGTTGAATCTCGTTCAATCTTTTCTCAAGCTTTCGGGTCAAATCTAGAGTTACAATGATTGGACAGTATTTTTTAAGAACATCAATAACTTCGAACCCAAGGTCAGTAACCACCATTCTTTCCCCGCGAATGTACTTGCGGCTGTTTAAGGTTTGGATGACTCCCGCGCGGGTTGTTTTGGTGCCGATTTCTTCCTTTTCCATTCGCTTCAGAAGACTGCTTGGATTGTATCTAGATGGTGGAGTAGTAAAATTGTTTTCCAACATTATTTGTTCGACACTGACTTCCTCTCCTTGCTCCATCAAAGGCAATGGATCATACTCCGACTTGGCATAGGGTGAGTAGAAGCGCAACCAGCCTTCTTTTAATATTCGCTTTCCTTTCAGCTGAAATCTGTTGTCGTTTATATTGATAACTGCTTCAGTAATCTGCATTTGAGCAGGTTCGACAAAAACCGACATAAACCTTCTGATTACGAGTTCCCAAATTTTTCTTTCAACACTGCTTAGCCTACTTTCAGGCTGGTTTCCAGTTGGGTAAATGGCGGGGTGAGCAGGATCCATCTTTTTTCCTTCTATGGGCTTCAACGCTGATTTAGCGAGAAGCTCCTGAGTTTCTTGTTTATATTTTGGGATTCTGCTAATATTCTTCAATATTGCTTTGTAGTCGATTGTGGGCGGTAGTTTTTGACTACTAGTTCTTGGATACGAGATTAACGCCGCCAAGTACAAGCTTTGAGCAATTTTTAAAGTACGTATTGGTGTATACCTAAAAAGGCGGTAGGCTTCACTTTGTAGCGAACCCAAATCAAAAGGCAAAGGCGGCTGTTCTTGAAACTTTTTAATCGATACTTTTTCTATTATAGCGTCTTTTTTTCGGCAGTTATTAGTTATTGTTTCGGCTTCTGTCTTAGCTACTACTGGATTTTTTTCGTATTTCGCTATGAAAGATGCACGATCAAGTATAACTTTGGCTTTTATGCTCCAATAGGGGGTTGGAACAAAACATTTTATGCTTCTTTCCCTTGCTTCAAGGAACTTGAGCGTTGGACCCTGAACTCTGCCAGTGCTAAGGGTAACATATTTTCCACTATAGTTTTTAGCTGCCCTCGTCAAAGCTCTTGACAGGTTTATGCCATACAACCAATCCACTTCATGCCGTGTAAGTCCGGCCTCTACTAGTGCAAAATCCAAACTAGGTAACATTTCAGTGTAGGATTTTTCAATCTCCTCTTTTGTAAGAGTCGAGTACTTCATTCTTTGCGCAGTGTTTTCCTTGCCGTTGCAAGCATACTTTAGGATTGAATGGCCAATTATACTTCCTTCAATGTCGTAGTCGCATGCATCAACAAATTTGTCTGCGGTTTCTGCTAGTTTAGAAATAACCTTAAGCCAAGTATGAGTCCGTGATGCACCACGTTCAGCCAAATACCGTGGAATCCACCGAAAATCGAAAACTGGATAGCCCTTTTGGCCTCTTTTTTTTCCTGCAACCGTATAAAGGTGACCTAAACCTGGAACTACAACTATGCACTTGTTTCTTTTTGCTACATAATAGGGAACGCCGTTCTCCTCTTTCTTTTTGGTTTTTCCTTTCAAGTCTAAAGCCAAGGCTATCCTTCTAGCCGCATCAGGCTTCTCAGTTATTATCAGCGTGTACCTTCTCAACTAGAACCACACCTGAGCATTGAAAGCCTTTCCTCAAAAAAATACCGCTTGGCATTGCTAAATACGTTGCGAGGAGAAAATATCGTTCTGATTATCGTTTAACAGAAAGTCTTAACTTCTATTCGTACAAGAATAGACGGTTAAAAACGGATGGTTTCAGTTTGGATCCAGCTGTAATGGCTTTCCTTGTTGCGGCAGTGATTATCGTTCTCGGCTTTTTAGGTGAAGAGTTTTTCAAACGTACAAGTATTCCTGATTCGATCCTTTTGCTGCTGTTCGGAGTGTTGTTGGGACCGATTTTTCAACTTTTCGCTCACGAAGAACTACTTGCGATTACACCCTATTTCGCTGCTTTAGCACTTATCATCATTCTGTTTGATGGCGGCTTAAACATGGATATACGCGAAGCTTTCAGGAACAGTCCAAGAGCGTTGGTGTTGGGAATTACTGGATTTACATTAAACGTGTTAGTAACGGCTGCTGTCTGCAAATACTTTCTCGGTTGGCGTCTTCTTAATGGTTTGCTTTTGGGCAGTATCGTAGGCGGTGGCAGCTCAATAATAGTGATAGCTTTAATTAGAAAACTGAAAGTTACTGAAAAAATTGAAACAGTGCTCAGTCTTGAATCCATTTTGACTGACGTTCTATGTACAGTAGGCGCTTTTACAGCGATGAATATTTTGCTCCAAGAAATGACCGCGGAAGGTGTCTCTGGTGGTATTGATATGTACGCCGCTTTAGGTTCTGTTGGAACAGCATTCGGAGTAGGCATACTTGTAGGTTTAGGTTTTGGCGTCGCATGGCTTGTTTTATTGGAAAGAATTAAGGGAAAACCCAACGCTTACATGTTAACCTTAGCTATGCTATTTCTGACTTTCGTTGTAGCTACAAACCTAGGAGGAAATGGCGCACTTTCAGCTTTGTTTTTTGGCTTGATGATTGGCAATTCTCGTCACATTGCAAGATTGCTGAAATTCAGGACTACAATCTCTATCGACGACAATGTGCGCGACTTTCATTGTCAGATAAGCTTTCTAATTCGTTCCTTCTTCTTTGTTTTTACAGGTCTCCTGTTCAGCTTAGAAGAATTTACATCAGTCCTTATAGGCCTAGTCTTGTCCTTCACCTTTCTGGGAATCCGCTTTGTAGTTATTAAAATGGCCACTGTCAAATCCGAGTTGAAAGCCTACGAAACTTTAATGACGGTGATGTTTCCCCGTGGTTTAGCCGCAGCGGTATTAGCTTCAATACCTCTCACATCCGGTGTGCCTGGCTCTGAGATTTTTCCAGAAATCGCGTTTATAGTAATCCTAACTACAATAATAGTCTGCACAATCGGGGTTGCTGTGCTCAAGAAACGCCAATCTTGATTTCAAGAAGCTAAATTGACCTAAAGGCTGATTACTTCAACTGGAAGTTAGTAACCAATAAATATATCGCAAGCGTAGTTTCTTGTATTTCGGGAAGTGAAAATGTAGTGCCTCAACGCGTAATTTGTAGTGAATGCAGCTGCGTATTATATGAAGGACAAGATCTTAAACCTCCCGATGAAATTCTACATCAACACGATGGAAAATGCCCTAAATGTGGAAAAAAGCTTTCTTTGTTACCCATCGATGTCGAAGTAAAACCAATGAAATAAGTCTGTAGTAAGGAGCGTGGAAGACTCTTCCGAATTCCGAAAGAAAAGCTTCTCTGAAGAAACACATTGGGAAAAAGCCGCTAAAACTCGTATGGGCAAATACCTAACTAGCGTAGAATCCGGCTTCATCTTTAAATCAATTATGCTATCACAACCTTGCATAGTTATGGACATCGGTACGGAAGCTGGAAGATTTTCTATATTAGCTTCAGACAAAAAGGCGACTGTAATAGGTATAGATATCGATTCTTTCGCTCTAAAAAGGTTGAAACTTAAAACCAAAAATGTTGCTGTCATTACGGCTGATGCGAGAAAAATCCCATTGAAAAACCATGTATTTGATGCGATATTTATGATCGAAGTTTTAGATTACATTTCTAATTTAGAAGAAGCCTTAGCCGAATGTCATCGAACTTTGAAATCAAATGCTACACTTATTTTATCTTTCGGCAATAGAAGCAGTTTAAAATCCCAACTCAGGAAAATGCAAGGAAAATCTTACCGTCACTCTTATGACAGAGTTGTACAATCGCTGTCCAAAACCGGTTTCTCAGTAGTTAGGAAAATAGGGTATAACTGGTTACCTTTTGCCAGAACATCGGAAAGCAGATTGATACCTTTTCTGGCTATGCTGGAAAAATTTTTTGTGCTGAGAAGAATTCCCTGTATAAGCCCGTGGGTCATTATGCATAGCGTGAAATCCGACAAATAGCTCTTATAAAGCTTTAACCTTGCTCTTGGAAAGCAATAAATAAATGGCTATTATAGTGTAAATAAATATTAATCACAAAAACAAATAAAAGGCTTCATTACTGTGAAGAGATAGCTCAGAGGAGAGGAAGGAGACACTGTCCAAGGAACGACTCGTCAGCGGTCTTAAGATTTTTGGAAGGCTACGCATTCAAACAAGCCATGCCACAATAATATGTTACTCAGCTTTGCTTCTAATACTCTTCATTGCCTTCACAATTCGTCTTCTACCAATACGCTGGGAAATACCCACAGGCAATATTAGACTTAACGAATTTGACCCCTATTACCAATTCAGTCTAACGAATAAAATGGTACAAGATGGTTTGTTCGCGCCTTACTTGGAGAATGATGGTCAGGGCTGGGTAAACTACCAACAATGGTATCCGGGTGGATTGGACATGTCTAAGTCGTTACCCTCATTACCTATGACTGCAGCAGTACTCTATAATATCATCTCTTGGTTGGGTGTTAATGTTGATTTGATGGCGTTCTGCTCGATTTTCCCAGTAATCTTTGGCACTTTGTCTGTCTTGTTAATGTATTTCGTTGGTAAAGACTTGGGTGGAAAATCAGTTGGTTTATTCGCAGCGCTTTTCCTAGCCTTGGCGCCATCTTTCCTCCAGAGAACAGCACTTGGCTTCTTTGATACTGAAGTTTTAGGAATTGTGGGCTTATTGTCATTTACTCTCCTATTCTTGAGGGCAATCGACAAGAAAAGGACGATGCGTTCGTCACTAATTTACTCTACAGTAGCAGGTTTGGCACTAGCCTATTTAATTGGGGCTTGGGGCGCGGCCTACTATCTACTGGATTTAGCGGTACTTTTTGTTCTCGCCTTAATCTTGTTAAAAAGATACAGTCAACGGCTTTTGCTCTCCTATAGCTTAACATTTGGTTTGGCGCTTGGCATAGCCATAAATATTCCCTACATCTCGCCAGGCTACCTTACTTCAGCAGCAGTATTGCCAATTGCAGCTGTGTTCCTTCTTCTCTGCGTTCTTGAAGTTTTGCGCCACAATGTATCCTCGAGAACAAAAGTGGTTCTCGCGGGCACATCGCTTGCTACTATAGTTGGAGGATTCTTTGCTCTTTGGCAACTTGGCTACTTACAAGACATTGCAGGAAAGTTCATAACAGTATTGGATCCCTTTATTCGCTCAGCTGCTCCGCTAATAGAGTCAGTAGCTGAACACAGAATATCAGCTTGGGGAAACATTTACTACGAGCTCGGTTTAGGAATAATATTCTTTCTGGCAGGCTTGTACTTCACATTAAGAAACCCCACAAACAGAAACATTTTCCTATTGCTTTTTGGTGCAACATCACTCTACTTCGCAGCTTCGATGGTTCGTTTGCTTGTTATCTTCGCACCAGCATTTAGTCTTTTGGCCGCCATCGGGATCATAGGTGTATTAAAGCCTTTTTACACGTTGTTAAAGGAAGCTCCACAAATAGCTATAAAATCAAAGCGCCGGATAGCACGTGTAAGTAAAGAGTACAGTGGTGTCGTGGTTTTTCTTCTTTTCGTGCTTTTAGTTACAAACTTTGCGTTTTCTCCTCAAAGTGGCATTGTGCCACGTGTGTATGGTTCAGCATACGCGCCTTTGACAGTTACTGCAGCAAGTCTTCCCTTAAGCGGTAGCGACCTTGCTGAACCAGCGCAAGAGTGGCTGGACATGCTGAGCTGGACACGGAATAATCTTCAATCAACAACTGTAGTGTGCTCATGGTGGGATTACGGATATTGGTTAGGAATAATGGGCAATGTTACTACCTTAGCTGATAACGCTACGGTGAATACCACGCAGATAGAGAACATCGGGTTCATTTTCATGGCACCCGAAGAAAAGGCAATGGTAATGCTAGAACAGTACGATGCTAAATACATACTCGTCTTTACAACTCTTGGTCTAGCAACATCTGATGGAGGCTACTATGTCGCTCAGTCTGTGGGTTATGGTGATGAAGGAAAATGGTCATGGATGGCGAGAATTTCAGGACAAGCCCGCGAAAGATTAGTAAATACTTCATACATCAGCGAAGAAGAAGCATGGACTGATGAAGACGATTTTGGTACGATAAGCAACACCACCAATAGGTGGGAGTGGAATGATATGGGTAAGAACTCAACGATATACAAGCTATTAAGCTGGGCGAAGCAATCATGGGTTAATAATAACTCTGGTTCAAACGTTATTGCGGACGAGGAAGGCGTGGAACCCACATATTTCAAGGAAGCATATTTCGCTGGTTTGGAATTAACTGCCGTCGAAGCATCTGCCAAATATAGAGGTCTCATACCGCTTGTAGCATTGTACGAGATTGACTGGGAAGTCTACTATAGCGCTAACGGAGAATCCTAAGGAAGCGAAGGCTTGTTTCCAAAAGTTCCCGATCATCACAAGACTGGAAAACCATTAATTCCAAACGGGCTAGGAGTACTCTACGTTCTTTTCTCATCTATCTATCTTTTCTTGATCTATTTCTTAGGCATTACCCCTGCAACAAACGGCGTTTCTGCACCTTTAACTTTGGCAGTGTGTATCTTATTCGGTGGCTTTATGGGTTTACTGGATGACTGGATGGACCTAAAATGGCGATACAAAGCGTTTATGCCCTTAATAGCCGTATTACCGCTCATATACTTAGCAATCGAGAACGGCTTACGAACATCAATATCTCTGCCGCTTGTCGGCATGATAGAGGTAGGAGAAGCATACTATTTCTTGATAATTCCATTAATAGTAATGATAGTCACAAACACCGTAAATCAGTTAGGTGGGCTGAATGGATTGGAAACAGTCTGCCCAGCAATAGTTTTAATTGGTTTAATGACCCTGTCGCCGTCACATATAATCTTGATGCTTGGACCCTTAATCTTGTGGCTAATACTCGCAGGTTTCAACCTTCAAGGCAAGATTTTCGTTGGCAACTCAGGCTCATTCGCCATAGGAATGAACATAGCCTCTTTCGCAGTAATCACAGACCTCAAATTGCCTCTATTGATTTCTATTATTCCCTATGTTTTTAATTCTTCCCTTATACTAATAACCATCTTCTTCATTAAGAAAAGAGCTAGCGTTTCGTTTGATGGAAAAAAACTTGTATCTGACCACAAGCGAAGCCTAGTTACACTCCTAACCTACCGTCGCCCACTGACAGAGCGCCAATTAGTAGCCATAATTTCAGTGATTGTCGCAGTCTTCACGATGGTAGCAGTGGTAACCGCCCTTCTTTAAACTCATTTTTGTGTTAGCTATCTCAGTAAGTTTTAATAGGACATATGAATGTGCCATATGATTGTTAGGCGGGTAGGTGGCCCTCCACCCGTTCCGCCGCTTAAATAAACCCCGGTGTAGGAGGTGTATAAGTGAAATTCGATAGTAGAGATGTAACAACGACCGCGGTATTCGCTGCTCTTTACGTGGTGATCAATATTATTCAAACGGTTACGTTTGGCAACCCAACAATTTACGGTCCAATACAATTACGTGTCGCTGACTTCATGATTGCGTTAGCTATTCTATTTGGTTGGCCTCTAGTTGGCGGAGTAACTATGGGTTGTTTTGTGACTAACGCCTACTATTTCATTGGTGCTCCAGATGTCATCCTAGGACCATTAGCCAATATGGTTGCTGCCGCACTTGTCATGCTTCTGAGAAAACGTCGTTTGCTGGCGTGCATTGCCGGAGCCTTGCCAGTTGGCTTGATCGTAGGTGGGTACCTTTGGTTGTTCTTTCCGCCGCCAGAAATCTTCGGCACTGTGCCCGCGTGGGCTGGCATGATTGCTAGTATTACGGTCAGCAGCTTAATCGCGGTGGCTGTTATAGGATACTTGGTACTTTCAATATTAAGTCAACCGAACATCATGGAGCCGTTAAAATCGCGCGGACTGAAAGTTGTTGACCAAGGATGACTATGCTAGGAATCTTTCGAGCTTGGTTAAGCCGATGATTTCGTCGAAACTTAAGCCTAAAGCGTCCAAAACTTGTTCAAAAGTGGATTGCAAATAAGCAACGTATTTTTCAACATCCACCTCATTTTTTGTCGCTAACTCAACAGGCTTCACGTGCGGTTCCCTGATAGTTTTTACGAAGCTAATTAGGTCGCCTGCTCTTATCTCAACTCCGCTTTTTTCCAGAATCTTGGCTGCTTTGACGTGCTGAGGCGTTGTTTTCGTATAACGGTGAAGTTCATCGCCCAAGACTACGTGGAACGCAAGCTCGCCAATATTTTCCCATTCTCTTCGTTTCAGCCTCAGGTAACGGTCACGGACTATGTTGGCAATATCTTTCTTCGCCTTTTCAAACTCCGCCGGATTTTTGACTATAGCGAGGCGCTGCTTCATTTTGTCAAAGGCATCTTTGATGAATATGGGAATATGCTTTTTCTTGCCTGTCAATCCCTTAACATCAACTGCCCCATCTTCAAGAACTCCTAGGTAATTCTTTTTTCGAGAACTGAAAACAGCGTACCTATAGACTTTCTCCACATCTAATGCCATTTTCAGTTCTCGTTCGGTCCACTGGGCTAACTCTTGAATTTGTTCTTTGGAGGGGTTCTTAAGGAAGAGGCTATCTGTATCACCGTAAAGCACCTGGATACCTAACCCCTCAGAGTGTTTAAGTATCTGAGTTATAGAGTGCCTGCCGATGGCAGCTGTAGCTTCAGCCACCGGCGGACAATATAGGCTAAAACTAGCGGCGCCAAAAACACCATAACTCGCGTTCAAAATGACTTTGAGCGCACCTTGAGTAACATTATACCAGCTTCGCATCTCTTCAGGCAAGCTTTTGTCCTTGGCTTTCAGCTTATACCATCGCACTCGCAGGTCTCTCAACGAACCAATTAGGAGGCTCTCGAGAGCACGTTTTCTGGTGCACACCCAATTTGGGGTGTCAGGAATTATGTTTGTATGACATTCTGAATGCGGGCAGAGTATAGACTGGTAGCCAAGGTTCCACACTTTTATTATTGATGGGTATAGGCTTGGAAAGTCCATGACCGCCACGTTGAAGTGGACTCCAGGAATTGGTTCAACAACTATAGCTCCTTTGTATTTTTTGCCTTTTATTATCGCTGTTGTGGCGGTTTTGCCTTTCCTAGCTAATATCTCCTCAGAGTTTGGAATCAGCATGTTCCTTTTTCGGTGCTCACGGTGCATAAAGTTCCGTATCCAACGTGAAACTCCTTGGCGGCTCACATCTTCCATTGGCATGCTGCTGATTCTTGCAAGCACAAGGATCAGTTTCATAGTTAGCTCGTCTTCATAGCTAGTTAGTTTGAATGTGATTTCTGAGTCTCTGAGGCAGTATCGCGCGAGTTCGGTATAGTTAAGTTCCGCGAAGGTTTTTTCCAGTTGTATTTTATGTATTCCGATTATACCACTACCGACTTCGGCGAGTGTTACGTCTCGGTACTGGTTTTTGAATGCGTAAATCTTGATTGCTCTGTTGAAGAAAAACTTGTATAAATCGATGTGTACGCCGTATTTCAGCAGGCATACACGCCTGCGGACCTCTATTGGAATTTCGTTTTTCCTTATTCTGAGTTTAAGTGCGCGGTGAGTAAGGTAGCGAAGGTCAAAGTCGTCGCCGTTATAGGTCAATATAAAAGGGTAATCCCATAACACTTCAAATGTTGCTCGAAGCAAGTCTATTTCATTTTCAAAGTATTCCAAAGTCACGTCTGGTGGCAAAGGTTCCTTTCCTTCTTGGACGCCTTCACGTTTCAGAATAAGCACTCGTTTCCTACTGTCCGAGCTATATACGGATACACAAATAACTGGATGTTCGGCTTCTCGTGGGTCTGGCACTCTCGTAGATATTGGCGAATAAACCTCTATGTCTATGGCTGCTCTCCGAAACTTTGGAGCAGGATACTCCAATAGCCTTACCCAATTCGCGACGAACTTTAGCTCTTCTGCCGATTCATCTTTGAAAACCGCCTTAAGTTTTATTAGAGTTTTTTCGGTTTCTTCAAGTACTATAGGAACGAGGTCACCATTCTCTACTTCGTAAATCATTCCTGGAAAAAGCTGTCTGTCGAAAATATAAGATTGGTAATACTTGATTCTTGCTTCCCATACTTTAATATCTTCAGATTGAACGGGCGTATCTGAAACTTTTGGGAAGTCTTCAGGGATTATGTCTCTGATGCAACCTTGTGGGCGACCGCCGATGGCCAACGGGTCATTAGCAATGATTTTCGTAGCTTTCACTTTCCTGTCAAGCAGCGCGTCAAACTTTTCTTCTAGTTCGAAATGGTCAAAGCCTTCGTGCTTCATTAAACGGTCAATTTTTTCCAATTCATACGGAGAAAGATTAGTTAGGCAATAGGGCTTGTGTCCTGTGTTGTCGAACCAGAAGAAAATTTTGCCGCTTTTCGGCTCGTATAGTTTAATTACCGCTTTTTTCGAGCGGCCATCGTAGGTTGCGGAAACAAAGTATGAAGGCGGAAGGTTATTAGGTGAAACCGGAGAAAAACCATGAGGGTTCTTTCTTTTTTCCTTGTTCTTGCTCTCAGAGTTGGTTTCGGATGTTTGAGGCGCTAATGCTTTCAGCTTCTCGGTTTTCGACGTTTCTTTCAGCACTGGTGAGTACTCCAGTAAACTTTTCTGTGCCATCCCGCCTCTCCTCTTGGTTTACTTCTATAGATACCCATAAACTAAAATGTTTACTGAAAGTCCAAGCAAACAATCCTTTTCAGTTAGCGCTGATGTACTGCACTCAACCCCCTCTACCTTACTGTAATAAAGCCAAAATTAGGCGTAAAACCTGCTAGTTACGTTCTTGAAATAAAATTCAAAGCTACAAGTCTAAGATATGGCGGGCCCGACGGGAATTGAACCCGCGACCTACGGATTAAGAGTCCGCTGCTCTGCCTTGCTGAGCTACGGGCCCACCTATTTCAAAAAAGAAAATCGGTTAAGGAATATAGAGCTTGCGGTTTTAGATTCTGAAGGCTCTAATCACTTGATTTATTTCAGTATGTCTGGTTTGTCGCTTGCTATGCCATCAACACCCTTCTTTTTGTATTCGGCAACATCTTTAGGCTCATTTATCGTCCAAACTATAACGTTTAAGCCGTTTTCATGAGCTTTCCTAACATTCGACGTGTGCGTGAATCTGTAAAGCGGCAGCAGATAACTGGCTTTAAGTTCTAAGGCAGCTTTTATGGGGTTTTTATGTTTCACGTATATCAGCCCAATTTCTACTTTCTTGTCCAATTCTCTAACTTTTCGTAATGCTTCTTCTATGAAGGAGACGATTATCACGTTTTTCTGCAACCCATTCTTACGCACTGCTCCTAGCACTTTTTCCTCTAGTCCTGCTTCCTTTAACTCGATAAAGATTTTCACTTTCTTATCCAAAAAGTCAAGGGCTTCCTTCAAGGTGGGAATTTTCTCACCTTTTTCCGCAGAAAACGCTCTAATCTCTTTGACCGTAAGCGCGCTCACTAAGCCTTTGCCATCTGTTGTCCTTTTAACGTCAGCGTCGTGGATTACAACAAGCTTGTTATCTTTTGTCTTTCTCACATCAAACTCAATCGCGTCCACGCCGATTTCCAAGGCTTTCTTGAAACTTCGAAGCGTGTTCTCAGGCTCGTATGCTCTGGCGCCCCTATGACCTATACGCAACATAATAAATATTGACCAAGTTAAATATTATATGACTTTGCAACATCCATTTAACGCGCTATAGGGATTCAAACTTTGTTTTACTAGTTATATGATTTTAAGGTTGTTTATCAATCTTTTTTTCAAGTTTCACGATTTCAGCGTTTTCTGTTTTAATGCCGTGCCAGATTATCTTGTAACCTAAAGTTTGGATGGCCGCGGTCAGGTCTACCTGTTCTGTATGGGCGATTTTCTCGGCTTCAGTTAGTGCAAGTTTTCCGGTTTCAGCTATTTGCTGGTCCAGTTTCTTCCTGAGATGTTCGAGTTTGTCTTTTCTGATTAAACTGTCTGGAAGCAGCACGTAGTTGTTTGGGGTTTTTTCGGCAAGGGCTGCTCTTACAGCCTGAATAGATACACCGGTTCTCTTGGCGAATTCTTCGAATTTTATAACTGACTCAGTGAATGTTACGTTGAGGTTTTTCAGAAACTCCGTTTGTTGGGCGTGAACTTCTTTGTAGGAGTCTTGCAGATATCTGAGGATGGGAGATAACGGAATTTTGTTTCGGTAGTAGATTATGTTCAGGCTTTTTTGTTTTTCAAGTTTCGTCAATCTCTCACACGATAAACTTTCGTCAACAGCAACCAGCATGTTTTCATCTGTTTTTTTAAGTTTTTCTATCTTCCGTAGAAGATACTCAGTAGTCCAAAACCCGACGACTTCCATGTATAGTTTAGAACCTTCTCTTTCAAAAGAGAAATCTGGTATAAGCACGCATTTGCCTGAAATAACCGGTTCAGGTTCTCGCTTCAGCTGCCAGCCAGAACTTAACGCATTAAAACGTTTGGCAAAGTTTTCCTCAACTAGGCTATCGTAGGCTTCTTCGGATTGTTTGCTTCCGAAAACTGGACTATGTTTCCAGCTTTCAAGTTTGAAAATGTAAATTTCGTTTGTGAACTTCCAGAGGATTTTGGCTTCAACCGTCCACTTAGGACTAGAAATTATGGTTGGCAGAAGCTTAGCTATAGCGGTTCCATAGCGTCTGGTGAGTTTGAAAAGGCTTGCGGGTCCATCGATTTTAACCCAGATTTCGCTGTCTTTGTAAGCGTCGTAAATCAGCCCCAGCCTCTTGGTTTTGAAAAAGATACTTTGCCAATTTCCTGAAACGGTGAAACGGATTTCAACGGAGTCAAAAAGAAGGGTTTGAGCTAAACTAAGATTGTATTTCTCAAGCAGGTCCTGCGCGGATACTATTTTGAAGTCCTGCAGAATCAACTCGCTTTCCAAATCCGCGTACATTGCCTCTTCAAGCTCTTTGCTAGGAATTTTCATTTGTGTAGCTACTTTTTCGATTATTGTTTTGCGTCGTTCCATTGTTGTTGTTGGTCCGTTTTTTCCTGTTGCTTGAAAAATTTTTTGCCTCAAGGCTGCGGGGTCAGCTTGGCTGGCGCATTTAAAAACGCTTCTTCTGTCAAGCAAAAGTGATAAGCCTCTAACGAGGTGGTAGTCGAACCCTTCATCTTCAAGTATATCTGCAACTGTTTTCAGGGTGCTTTTCTTTTTGCCTACACCGTGCTTGTAAGCTTCTATGAGCTTGTTCGATACCTGAAGATTTTCCGCGGAAAGCTTGGCGTACCGTGGCTGAATGGTGCCTTTTCGTTTCCAGACTGTCAGAAGGTTACTTGGAAGCAACGGCGTTTTTCTCCTCCGTTTTTTGGGTTCGCCTGCGGCTCATCCTGACCTCCAAGGTTTCTTTGGAAACAAGTTCTACAAGCCGGGCTTTTTTGCCCTCCACTTTCCTAAGTAGTCTACCGAGTCTTTGGATGTAAGCTCTTGTGCTTCCCGTTCCGCTCAGTATGTACCCGATTGTGGCGTCTGGCACGTCGATGCCTTCGTCGAGAACCTGACTAGTAACTATAGTGTTGTAATACCCGTTCCGAAATTTATCCAAGATTTCACGGCGTTCTTTTTTTGGCGTTAGGTAGGTGATGGCGGGTAGGAGAAAACGGCGGCTTATGGCGTACACGAGGTTAGTGTGCAACGTGAAAATGAGCGCTTTTTTATTTCTGTTCGCATCAAGCAATTTGCCAAGGGCTTTGATTTTTTCTTGACTGTTTAGCGCTAGCTTAAGGGCTCGGTTCCGAGCAAGCAAAGCTTCTCGTGCTCTCGGGTCTCTACCAGTACGCATGATGAACCTTTGGAAGTCTTGGGGTCTTTTCATTACGATGCGTTTTTCTCTGAGATAACTTATGAAGGTATCCATTTCTTTGTCGTAGAGTTTTTGCTCTTCAGGTGCTAGACTCACATATTTTTTTTCATAAGAATAAGGAGCGAGGTGTTTTCCAGCTAGTTCGTCAACCTCAAGGCTGAAGACAAGGTCTCCCACGAGTCTGGGAAGAAGCTCATGTCTTTCATCTATTCTCTCGAATGTTGCGGTTAATCCCATGCGGTAGGGTGCCGTGTACATTTCGGCAATTTGCATGTAGCTTGGTGAGGCAAGATGGTGAACCTCGTCGAAGATTATGAGCCTAAACCTGTTTCCTAGGAAAGCTGCCTGCAGGTACGCGGAATCATAGGTTGCCACCGTTATCATCCGGACATTGTTTTCGCCTCCACCGATGGATCCAGATTCGACGCCAAGGCATTCTCTGATTCGGCTTCTCCACTGGTCTATAAGATCAAGCGTCGGAACTACAATCAAAGTTTGCGTTCTCAATACTTCAACAGCTTTTAAGGCTATGTAGGTTTTACCTGCGGCAGTAGGTAAAACCAGAACGCCTCGTTTTTCGTTTCGTCGCCATCTGTCTAGGGCTGATTCTTGGTAAGAGCGCAACTGAACTGTGCTTTTCAAGGTTTCAAAAGGAGGCAACTCCTGAACCAAGTCTTCGAAGGCAATCTGGCTCTCCCCCAGATACACTAATACGTCACGATAATGAAGCGCCTTAATCCTGAAACAGCCTACCCGCGGATCCCACTTTCCATACGGAGTGCCTACATTCCCCTTTAAAAGAAGAGTGCCCTTATCAAACCACAGGCGAACCATAAAGAAAAATAGACAAACACTACTTAATGCTTTTCTTTACCACCAATAGTCTGAAAAGTAAGGATGCATACAAGAGAGGTGACAACTAGGATTTGCACTGCAAATCTATGACTTATGTTTCTGCATGCATCTTTCTGAAAGCAAAGCTTGAATGGTTTGGGCACAGTTTTAACATAAGCCTAAATCGTTTATTTTGTTGTTAAATTGTGTTTCGTCAATGAGAAAACCATAAATGTTCCAAGGGCAAATTACCTCCAAATAGTTTTAAATCTATTGAGGAGATTAGAGAGAATGAAAATGCGTGTAATTTCGAAAGAAGATTTTAACAATTTTATTAGTTCAATAATCAACGATGATTCTTTAAATGTCATAGGTGTTAAATCAAAGGATGACAAATTTGCTTTTGGTCCGTTAGAATCTGCCAGCGAACTACGTCTCGATTATGACGTAACCCTTCTTCCTCCTAAGAAGTATTTCTTTCCTCAACGCGAAACTTTGATTACTTATGATCTTATAACTGGCTTTGCTACCAGGGACCCTGCTGATCCTACGCCCACAATAATCGTCGGCGTTCATCCCTATGACATTGCTGCTCTGCTTCAAATGGACGAGATTTTCAGGGAAACTAAGTCAGAACCGTACTATTTTGAGAAGAGAAAATCATCCACAATCATAGGCGTTAACATCCAAAAAATGTCCAAATGGTGCTTTGCTCCACAGATGGGTTCCGCTACAATCGATCATGGCTATGATTTAATGCTAACTGACCTCGGCAACAGGTACGTCATCAACATTGGCTCACAAAAGGGAGAACAACTCCTTGAGAAATACGTAAAAAACGTTGAAGACGCGCTTGCGCGAGATGTTCAGCTAGTAGGTCAGAAAAAACTGGAAATATTGCAAATGTCAAAGCAGAAATTTGACTTCCCAACAGAGGCAATCCCTGAAATGCTGAGTAAGACTTATGGACAAAGCGGTTTTTGGGAGGAACACTCCGAGAAGTGCTTGGCTTGCGGTTCATGTGTTCTGGTATGCCCTACTTGCTACTGTTTTGATGTTAAGGATGATCCTCATTTATCGCTTGAACATGGCGAGCGAATTAGAACTTGGGACGGTTGCCTGCTAGAAGACTTCGCCAAGGTTGCTTCAGGAGAAAACTTCCGGCCAACGAGACTTGCTAGGTACCGCCACAGATACTTCAAAAAAGGAAAGTACCTGTTCGACCGATTTGGTTTTGTTTCATGTGTTGGATGTGGTCGATGTTCTTCAAACTGTCTACCTGATATAGCTAATCCAGTCAACCTTTTCAGCGATATGTACAATGAAGTCCTCAATATGGGCGTGAAATTAGATGCGCCGGTCCATCCTGATGTGAAAATTGAAACTGAAGACAACATAAATTACATTCCGAAGCTTGCAACTGTTGTCAACAAAATACCTATGACTGCTAACGAAATGTTGTTCGAAATAAAATTGGATGATGGTTCCATCTTAAATCAAGTTCCAGGTCAATTTGTTCAAGTTTCTGTTTTCGGTGTGGGTGAGGCGCCAATTTCTGTTTCTTCATCACCGACAAAAAAAGGCGCTTTTCAACTTTGTGTCCGAAAAATTGGAAATGTGACGACTGGGTTGCATATGCTAAAGGTTGGAGACAAAGTCGGTATTAGAGGTCCGTTTGGACATGGCTTTGATACTGAGTCCTTGAAAGGCAAGGATCTTTTGTTTGTTGCAGGTGGTCTTGGTATTGCACCGTTACGATCGCTGTTCAATTATGTTTTAGATAACAGGAAGGATTACGGTCGGGTTATTCTTCTCTACGGTTGCAAAGAACCACGTGAACTACTATTCGGTGACGAAATGGCAGCACTGGAAAAGAGAGATGATGTAGAATACAAGCCTTCAGTTGATTGGTGCCCTGAAAATGAACTATGGACAGCCAACATAGGTGTAATTACAACTTTAATTCCTCAAGTGAATTTTGATCCAGAAAACACTTACGCAATTGTGGTTGGTCCACCGATCATGTACAAGTTCGTCATAGCCGACCTGAAAAAACGAAAAGTTCCCGATGACCACATAATCCTTTCTCTTGAACGGAGAATGAAATGTGGCGTTGGAAAATGCGGTCACTGCCAAATTAATCATATATACGTGTGTAAGGATGGACCAGTGTTTAATTATTCAAGAATTAAGGGAGTGCCGGAGGCATTATAATGAAACCAAAAGTTGCTTTCTTTGACTTTGCTGGTTGCGAAGGAGATCAGCTGCAAGTAGCAAATCTGGAAGAAGAAATTCTAACACTTCTTGGGAAAGTTGAAGTTGTTAGTTTTAGAGAAGTTATGAAAGAACACAGTGATAACTACGACATAGCATTCGTCGAAGGATCGTGCACTCGTCTTCAAGATGAAGACAGGCTGAAGCAAATCAGGAAGAACGCAAAAATAATAGTTGCTATAGGCTCATGCGCCACAATAGGTGGCATTAACTCTTTGAAAAACTATCAGGAATTAGATGATGTTAAGCAAATCGTGTACGGTGACAAAGCCAATTTATTCGACACTTACGCAGCAAGACCTATTGATGCAGTGATACCTGTAGACGCTTACGTGCACGGATGCCCAATAACAAGGGAGGAATTCCTCCATGTTGTCAAATCCCTTCTACTAGGAAATCAGCCAGAAATCCCAAATTATCCAGTCTGCGTTGAATGCAAGAAAAACGAGAATATCTGCGCTTTTGAAAGGGGCGAATTCTGTGTAGGCACCGTCACCCGTGCAGGCTGTAACTCCTGTTGCGTTAATGAAGGAACCAAATGCTGGGGATGCCGTGGCTTAGTGGATAATCCGAACGAAAACTCCCAAAAAGAAGTTTTAATAAAATACGGTCTCACAGTTGACGACGCAATTAAAAAGTTTAGGTTATATTTCGGTTGGCAGGGGAGGAAAAAGTAATGGAAAACAAAAACTTTGATGTTGAAGTACGCCACGTGACAAGACTCGAAGGTCACGGAAACATATATGTAAACGTAAGAAATGGAAACTTAGAGCGATGTGAATGGAACATTCCCGAAGCACCACGCTTCTTTGAAGCCATGGTTGTAGGGCGCCAGTGGAGCGAGTTGCATCATATAACTTCGCGAATCTGCGGCATTTGTTCAATAGGTCATACCCTGGCATCTTTAAGAGCAACTGAGGCGGCTATGGACATAACCATAAGTGAACAAGACCTCAAACTGAGAAAGCTAGCATTACACGCGGAGAACCTGCAAAGCCACATCTTACACCTTGGCTTCCTGGTTCTTCCTGATTTGATGGACGTTGGTTCAGTGATTCCACTTGCGTCTTCAAATCCTGAGGAAGTTAAAACCGTTTTGAGTCTACATAGGCTGGCTAATGAGATGTCTGATATGATCTGCGGGAGGACAACACACCCTCAAAGACTAATTCCAGGTGGTTTCTCAAAGATTCCTTCAATGAAAGATTTAGCCAGACTTAGGGAGAGATTAAAGACTTCGGTTCCAGACCTTCAAGCCGTTGCGGACCTGCTTAAGAGTTTGGCTCCAAAGATCCCTGATTTTGTTAGGGAAACTGAGTTCATTGCACTAACTAGCCCCAATGAATACGCACTTTACGATGGAAACATTGGGTCAACCGACACTGAAGCTGCACCAACGAGAGAATATCTCTCATACACTAACGAGTACGTTGTCCCACAATCCACCGCAAAATGGGCAAAGCATAAACGTGAATCATACATGGTTGGCGCACTTGCCAGATTAAACATAAATTACGACAAGCTTTCTCCGTTAGCTAAGAAGATCGCTGAAATGTTCGGTTTGAAACCTGTGTGCCATAATCCGTTCATGAACAACATTGCACAACTAGTAGAAGTGGCTCATAGCGTGGAGGACTCGATCAAGCTGATTAATGAACTTGAAGCAGCGGGTTTAAAGAGTCAGCCAGACTATAACTTACCCGAAATAGAAGTCAAGTCAGGCCAGGGAGTCGGAGCAGTTGAGGTGCCAAGAGGCATTCTGTTTCATGATTACACATACAACAAAAACGGAATCTGCACCAAAGCCAATTGCATCATCCCAACAAACCAAAATCATGGTAATATCCAATTAGACTTGAAAGCATTGGTTCCAAAAATCATGGACAAGACACCGAAGGAAATCGAACTGACCTTAGAAATGCTGGTGAGAGCATACGACCCCTGCATTTCTTGCTCAACACACGCCGTCAAAGTGCACTTTGTCTAAAATCGCTTTAGATCCAAAATAAAACAATAAAAAAATCGAGATTCCCAGATATAGCGAAGTTACTTCCACCTCTGATTGGAGTCATTTTCTCCTTTTCTTTTTTCTGGGTAAACTTCTTTTTCTTGTCTGTTTCAAGCGGTGGTTTTAATCTTTCAAGCGCCCGGCATTTTTCATTTGGCGTTTCATCTCTGAGGTCTATAGTTTTCTTTTATTAGTCCGTCGCTTAAGTATTCTTGTATAAAGCCCTTTTCTTTGTCAATTTTATAGCTCTACGATTGTTAGGAAGAATTTTGGGGAAGATTTCACCTTGCACTTCTTTGACTATTTCAAAAACGAAATCCGCTAATTTGGTTATAATTGAGCTAGTACTGTGATGTTTATCTGGGTTATTTGTTCGTTTGTTCTGAGTTTATCTGTGAATTTTCTTATTGTTTGGGCTAGTCCTTTTAGAATTAGGACTTCTAGACAGTAACCTTCGTGTATGTGTGTGTGGAGGAAGGTTGAGACTAGTCCACTGTACACATGTTGTGTATCCAATAGACGTTCTCTATTGGCTTTTTCTTTGTAGATTATTGTTGCCGTGGCTACTATTTCACCTTCACGGCTTTCGATTTGGACGTCTTTTTTTAGAAATAGGCGCAACGCCTGTCTTGTGATTTCTGATCGACTGGCAAATCCTTTTTCTTTTATAGTGGAGTCTACTTGGTCAAGAAGCGTTTCAGGTATTGACAAGCTTATGATGGTCAACTCGGTACACCTTTGTTAAACATGCTTATAGATATTAATAAATTTTATTAATTTTCTCGGCCAATAAGGCTAAAATTAATAATACTAACGAAAAGTTTAATAGGACTTATGAATCAAAACATTTGACACTCATGAATCAAAAACAGAAAATATTCATTTTAGGAATCATCCTCTTAGTAGCAATCTTGATCGCTGTCACATCCACCCTTCTTCCAACCTCCCCGCCAACGAGCAAGCTAAAAGTAGTCACCACATTTTATCCATTAGCCTTCTTGACCCAAGAAATAGGTGGGAAATACGTGCAATTAAACCAGTTAGTACCTAGCAATACAGAAATTCACAACTGGGAACCCTCAGTACAAGACATATCTGCCGTCCAAAAAGCAGATATAATAATCTACAATGGCGCAGGCTTAGACCGTTGGATTGAAGATGAAATACTACCAGCCTTATCAAACACAAAAACCCACGCCACCTTAGACACTACCCAAAACTTACCTCTCCTAAAAGCAACAACAGAAGAACACGAACACGACCGAAACTTTTACGACCCGCACACATGGATAAGCCCCTATATGGCTAAACTACAAGCAGAAAAAATTTGCAACGCACTCATCCAACTAGATCCCACCCACGAAACCTACTATGCCAATAACTGGTCAAACCTCAAAACCAGCTTAGAACAAATTGAAGCTAATTACACTACCTCTCTCTCAACCAAACAGAAAAACACAATATTCGTATCCCACGAAGCATTCGGATACCTCGCATACAGATACAACTTCACGCAGCATGGTGTAATAGGACTATCAGCCGATCAACAACCCAGCGCAACAACAATTGCCAAATTAATAAACCTGATGGTTCAACACGAAACATACGTCGTCTACGTAGATCCCGTTTACTCAGAAGAATATGCCCAAACACTTAAAAATGAACTCGAAACCCAAACAAGCCACCCCGTCACAATCCTAAATCTATACCTAGCAACAGGACCAATCGACGGTAACAATTACCTCCAACAACAATTATTTAACTTGGAAAACTTAAAAGTTGGCTTAGAAGCATGACCAACGCACTCAACCACAAAAGATGAAAACCAATGAAAGCACAAAAACTAGCAACAGCAACAAAAAACGGGTCGATACTAGAACTAAAAAACGTTGATGTAGCAAGATCCGGAACATTAGTAATCCAAAACGCCAACTTCACAATTTGCAAAGGAGACTACGTAGGCCTAATAGGACCCAACGGCGGAGGAAAAACAACCCTCATACTCGCATTCCTCAACTTCCTCCCACGAATAAACGGAACCATAAAACTTTTCGGTATAAACATCGACAAATTCTCAGCTTGGGAAAAAGTTGCCTACATTTCACAAAACGTAACAAGTTTCGATGGCAAATTTCCCCTAACTGTGAGAGAACTCGTTGCACTGGGCCGAATAAAAAAAGGAAACATCGCAAGAAGATACACAAAAGAAGACTGGAAAGCAGTTGACGACAGCATAGCATTCATGGGCTTAACAGAAACCGCCCACAAACGAATAGGTCGGTTGTCTGGAGGACAAAAACAACGCGTTTTTGTAGCCAAAGCACTAGCAAGAAACCCCGAAATTATATTCCTAGACGAGCCCGTTGTTGGAGTTGACGCAGAAACTCAAGAAAAATTCTACAAGAAACTCAGTGACCTAAACACCAAAAGAAAAACAACTATACTTCTAGTAACCCACGACTTAACATCCGTCTTCTGCAGAATGTCCAAAGTTTTATGCATCAACAAACAAGTAGAAATAGCCCAAATAACAAGCGATTTAGACCCCAATGCTCTTCTTAAAAGAGCCTATGGCGAACACTTTCACTTTGTATTCCATAGACATGAATGCAGCGGAGTTTTCGACAGTGATACTCATTAGCATATTAGATTTGCTCGGCTACAGGTTCTTCCAAAACGCCCTCTTAGGAGGCGTCATAGCCGCAGTAGCATGCTCTGCGGTCGGGCTTTTTCTAATTCTAAAGAAAGAAGCAATGATAGGGGATGGACTCGCGCACACAGCATTCGGCGGAATCGCTTTCGGACTTTTGCTGGGAATCAACCCGTTACTGACAGCACTCGCCGTCTCAGTGCTAGCAGTATTCGGAATATCTTACATGAGACGAAAAAACGTCGCGCCCTCAGACTCTGCAATTGCCGTCATGCTAGCACTAGGTTTTTCACTCGGTCTAATTGCAATAAGCTTAGCTCAAGGATTCAACGTCGAATTGTTCAGCTACCTCTTCGGGTCAATACTAACTATAGATGAGTTCGACTTGCTGGTTGTTTCCATACTCGGCTTCTGTGTTCTATCGTTCTTGGGATTTTTCCGCAGAGAACTCCTATCCCTGGTTTTCGACGAAGAAGACTCACGCGTAATGGGCATACCAACCAACACGCTGTCACTAGCTTTTGACTTGCTAGTTGCCACAACAATCGTGCTCTCTATAAAAGTAATCGGAACCGTCTTAGTAGTCGCACTTCTCGTCCTGCCCGGGCTATCAGCACTACAACTCAGCCTTTCATTCAGAAAAACAATCCTAGCGGCCGTTGGCTTCAGCATAATAAGCACAGTGCTAGGCATCCTATTTTCAGCAACATTCGATATAGCAACCAGCGGCATAATAGTCTTCACTTCGGTCATACTTTTTTTACTCACCCTAGCATACAAAAAACTGCAATAAGAACCGAAAAGAAGAAAAATTTTTTTGCAATCTTCAAGGTGAAAATCTGATTCTAACCATAAAACAGAAAAAGAGAAAGAAAAAAATTATTTAACTAGTCTGCAGCTTTTTATTTGCTTTCAGCTTTTTTCTCTTTTGTTTCTTGAAATAGGTTTTTCACAGCGGTTATCCTGGATTTTTGAGCTAGTTGTTGTGCTGTAACGAATGTTAAGGCTTCTTCAGGGCACCATTTTACGCATTGTGGGCCGTCAGGTTGATCTTTGCAACTGTTGCATGTGAAAACAACTTTCTTGTCTGGGTGCATCATCATGGCGCCAAACTGGCACGCGCTGATACACCATGCGCAGCCGTCGCAGGCTTCCTCGTCAACCTCAATTATTCCTGTGTCAGCTTCTTGGCGTAAAGCGTCGCGTGGACAAGCAGTAACACATGATGGGTCTTCGCAGTGACGGCAGTTTACAGCTATGTTATTAAGTGGTCCTAAACGTAGCGCGCGTATTCTTGACTTGTTTGGGTTAAACGTGTTTTCGTTTGTCATGGAACAAGCGTACTCACATACTGTGCAGCCTACACATTTTTCTGGATCTGCTGAAACGAATTTTCTATCTTGAGCTCGAACCATCATGCTTTGCCTCCTTTCGTCTTTTCTTTTGCAATAAACGCGTAGTCACCTAGATCAACTTCGTTAAGTTTCTCAACAGTCGGAATGCCATCGCTTGTCCAGCCTCTTGCCGCGTAGTATTCATCCAGTCCCATTTGATGCTCTTCGTCACTGACGACCACACCTTTCGCTGGACCTTCTTCAGGCACAGGAGCGTTCTTTATCTTCCAAGGTAACGTATCATATTCTCTCGTGCCCTTGCCCTCACGGATGTTAAAGAGTCTAGCAAGGTTTTCTATTCTTTCTCCGGCTTTTTCAAGTTCTTCGGGGGTCATTGGGATACCCGTGGCTAACGTGTAATAATTGGCTAAGTCCTTAGAGCCGTCGTAGTAGGTTCCCCTTGAGAACTTGCATACTATTAGCGAGTCGATTACGTTGTAAACATGTCCATCAGGTATAATCATTTTGCCTCTGCCTGGCTCAATTTTGAAGCGGTTTACTTTGCCTTTCACGTCGGGTGAGTAAGCACCGTTTCTAAGGTGGCAGGCACCGCGGAATGAAACACTAAAGCCCAATGCTGCTGTCTTCAAAGTTCGCAGGTCGTAACCTGGCAGTTCTAAGCCTTTAATATGGCAAGCGTACTTGTATGCCTCGCCGCCGATTATCTCAGCTGCTTTCTCAACGCCTTCTGCAAGCGTATTGCCAAGCCAGCCTTCTCGTTTGCCAATTTTATGAATAATCTCTATGAGTGCCTCAGCATTTCCGAAACAGAGATCTATGCCATCTGTCTGGTCCTTTGTTATTACGCCATTCTCGTAACAATCCATGGCAAAAGCGACAACCACGCCTATGGATATGCCATCCATGCCGTACTCGTTTACGATGCGCATTGCTTCTATTATCGCATCAAGTCGGTCAATTCCGCATAGAGGGCCCATAGACCATAAGCACTCGAACTCCAAACGTGAAGTGGACCCTTTATACGGGCCTTCAGGCACTACGGCTATGTGGTCGCAACGCATCCCGCAGGTTGCGCAACCAACGATTTTCTTAACGTAATGCTCGTTTAACCACTCACCGCTAACTTTTTCAGCGCCCTCAAATTGGGAGTTAGTGAAGTTCCTTGTTGCCAAAGCATTCAGAGAATTCAAAACCAAAACGTTTTGAGGCGTTCCTAAAGTCTTGTACTTCTTTGTGGCAGGGCCTTTCATGCGTTCATGTAATAATTTCACGAATTCCTTGAAACCATCCATGTCCGCTACGTTAACGTCATTGGTTCCACGGACAGCGACCGCCTTGAGATTCTTAGAACCCATGACTGCGCCCATCCCTGTCCTTCCGATAGCTCGGAATTCATCGTTTATTATGCAAGCAATGCGGCAAAGTTTTTCGCCAGCTTCACCGATTGCAGAAACACGGATATAGAAGTCGCCGAGTTCTTCTCTGAGTTTCATATCTGTTTCGGCAACAGTCGCTCCCTTTAGAAATTCACCATCCATTATCTGCACTTTGTCATCATCAATCCACAAGTAGGAAAGCTTAGGCGCCTTGCCAGTTATGATAACTGCGTCGTAACCTGCCCGTTTAAGGTCGGGACCGAAAAACCCGTGAGCTTTGGCTTCACCTACGCCTCCAGTTGCAGGCGATTTGGAAACAACAGCGTAGCCGTTTCCAGCTGTCGGTCCCATTGTTCCGCTGAGGGGTCCGGTGGCGAAAATGAGCGGGTTATCGGGACTGAACGGGTCTGTTCCTTGTTTAGAATTATCCATGAGCAAACGGATGCCCAGCCCAATACCGCCAATGTAGTCCTTGGCCATTTTTTCACTTAAAGATTCAGTAGAAATTTTTCCTGTTGTAAGATCAACACGCAAAATTTTACCGGCATAGGCGAACATACAAATTCTCTCCCTAACGTGTTATTGTCTTATATACCTTCAACAGAAACTATATTAATTTAATGGCTTTCAAGCGCAAAATTTATGGAGATTCCCAATATGTTTTGTTGGTGAATTCGGCCAAAAATTAGCCGCTTTCAGACTACATGAGATGGTAGACTTTTTAATTTTGTTAAGAAATCATTATATAACGTCTTTATTAATTATATTGTTTGACGTGTTTGAGGTAGCTGCTCTTGAAAGTGAAAGTAGACTATTTGGGCAGCGTTAAACAAGCATTAGGCTTGAAACATGCTGAACAAGTCGAACTGAAAGATGACGCCTCAGTATTTGACTTACTATATTTTCTCGCTGAAAAACACGGCGAACCCTTCAAAACATCAGTTTACGAACCTGATGACTCAGATTTAAAACCTTATTACATTTTATCTGTAAACGGGTTGCTGATTAATCAATTGAACGATTTGGAAACCAAACTTAAAGATGGTGACCGGCTAATTTTTATGCCTGTTGTTAGCGGAGGATAATAGCGAAAGCGTTAAACCTAGCAGTCAGCATTTTTACTTAATGGCGACTACTTTGAAGAGGATATATGCTTTAAAACAGGTAGCCCTTAGAGAAGGCGAGTTTGACGGTTTTCTAATTTTTAACAGCGCCAACCTGACTTATTTCACTGGTTTTTCAGGTACCAGTGCACTGCTAATTCCAAGGAAAGGTGAAAGCGTGGTTTACGTCTATGGCGTGAACCATGCACATGCAAAGTCAGAACTAACCGAGATTAAAGTTGAAGTGGTGAAGCGGGGTGAAAAATTAATTGAAGAAATAGCAAAGCAAGCCAAAGCGTTGAAAATTGAAAAGTTGGCTGTGGACACTTTAAATATCGAAAGCTGGCGCGCCCTTGCAAAGTCTTTGGGAAGCGAAAAGAGGCTTGCAATTGACCCTAACTCGATAAGCGATCTGCGCAAAGTTAAAGATGAGAAAGAAATTGAGTTAATGCGCAAAGCTGCTGAGCTAACAAGCGAAGGCATGCGAGTAGCTTGTGAAACTTTAGCAGTGAACAGGAAAGAGTACGAAGTAGCGGCGGAAATCGAGTACTCAATGCGAAAGCAGGGTTCTCAGGGAACAGCGTTTGAAACCATCGTCGCGTCTGGCGCTTGCTCAGCATTTCCTCACGGCGGCTGCTCAGACAGGAGAATTCAGAAGGGAAACTTGGTAGTTGTCGATGTAGGCGCGACGTACAAGTATTACCGTTCCGACATGACAAGAACGTTTGTGGTTGGTAACCCCTCGGAGAAACAAAAGAACCTCTACAAAACCGTGAAAACCGCACAGGCTAAAGCCTTTGAAGCAATTAAGCCCAAAGCTAAAGCCGCGCATATCGACGCTACCGCTAGGAAGATAATCGCAGTAGCGGGTTACGATGAATACTTTGTTCACAATTTGGGGCATGGTGTTGGATTGGAAGTGCATGAGCCGCCCATGTTGAGCCCTAACAGCAAGGATATTCTAGCTGCGGGAAACGTGGTGACTGTGGAACCTGGCGTCTATCTTGTCGGGTATGGCGGAATCCGCATAGAAGATACCGTCTTAGTTCACAGAAAAGGTGCCGAAAAACTCACTAAAGGAGCCTACAATTTAAAAGCAGAGTGAGGTGGATAAAGTTAAAATGCTTGTTTAGGCTTTTCTGTGTTGGTGATTCTTTTTGCAAAATCCAGCGATAATAGTTATCGACATGCTTAATGATTTTGTTACTGGAAAACTAGAAGTTAAAAGAACCAAATATATCATACCAAACTTGCTAAGGTTGATTGAGGCAGCACGCAAAAAAGGTATTCCAGTCATCTATAGTAACGACGCACATTACCCTCAGGACACGGAAGTCGTAGACAAATGGGGAAACCACGCCATAAAAGGCACCAAAGGCGCTGAAGTCATTCCCGAGCTTAAACCTTCTGAGAAAGACTACTTGGTGGAGAAACGAACTTATAGTGGTTTCTACGAAACAGGTCTAGATCCACTTTTACGAAGTTTGTATAAAGGAGAAGGCGTGAAAACTGTGGTTCTCGGCGGTTTACACACGCACATGTGCGTAAGACACACAGCTGCAGACGCTTTCTTCAGAGGATACAAAATAATAGTCGCCCAAGATGGCGTAGAAGCTTTCACGAAAGAAGACCACGAACGGGGCTTAGAGTACCTAGAAAACGTTTATAATGCGAAGATAATGATGGTTGATGAAATTATCAACCAATTCAGCTGAAGACAGCAATTCCATCTCGCTCAACCATTGAGCTGCGAACTAAGGAAAGTTTTTTTTTACCCTAAGTCTCATTTCTTATTTAGCAGAACCAAAATCAGAAAAACAAACAGTGAACATTTTGAGTAAAAAGAAGAATCGCAGGAAAACTATTAGATACTTTAGATGGTCAGTTAAAGCCGCGTTTCTGTTCTTTTTCATTCTTCCTATACCCTATTTCGCTACAGCTCCACCAAACCCCGTTTACAGTTTAGCTTTCGGAGGACTGAACCAGCCGCCACTTATAACATCGCCCTACAGTCAGTCAGTCTGCAGTCTGCTACTAGTCTCTTATGACTATGTTGGACCAGGCGCATGGTTAATATGTCCCGTAGGAGGACTGCAAGCTCTGCTGACAGGCCAAGTATACGGGCAACTCCTTCTGTTTACGTTGGTGGCGCTCTTCCTTTTCCTTATTCCAATCTTCTTGTTGGGAAACCTCTTCTGCGGTTGGGTATGTCCGTTGGGAAGTGTAATAGACTTCTTTGACAAAGCAATTGAACGTTTCATGCCTAAGACAAACATTAAAAGAATAGAACGAACTGAAAGAAATAAAGAGAAAAGAAACAAGGAACAGGGTTTAATTTGCCCAGCGTGTCCTCTCGGAAGGTTCTTAGCCAATAAAAACGCGACGATAGCAAACGGAGTTTTAGTATCATCGCTTATAGGATCCTTCGTTTTCAGATTACCAGTGTTCTGTAGTATTTGCCCGATTGGAGTTATAACCAGAGGCATGTTTCACCTCAAGTCGTTAACTAGTATTACAGGGACAATGATGCCTATCATAGTCGAATTGTGGGCGATTCCTATTGGAGCGATACTTGCTAGTTTAAGGGAGAAAAGGTATTGGTGCAAAAAAATTTGTCCAGTAGGAGTCACCCTTAACATTGCAGGGTCATTTAGCCCCTTATTCAAGCCAGTCGTGAGAGCTGAAAAATGCGTTGAAAAAGGTTGCCCTGAAACGTGCGAAGACTACCACTTGGACTATTGCGCCATGTGCCGCCAGAGTGACCAAAAAAGATGCGAAAAAGTTTGCCCCCAAGACATAAATCTAATCGACAAAGGATCGCTTTCCAAATGCACCAAATGCTTAGAATGCTACATACAATGCGAAAACGATGCTATAGAAATCAAGTTGTTTGGAACACCTGACGCCGTCTCGACGCTTAAAAGCTTAAAAACCAAACTGAGACGTCACAAGAAATTCAAAAGTTGAACATGCACACACGATAACTCTTAATCAAAGGTTATAGGTTGATAGTGGGCCCGGGGCGATTTGAACACCCGACCGACAGGTTATGAGCCTGGCGCTCTAGCCTAGCTGAGCTACGGGCCCTCACATGTTTTTCATTTACTAATGCTGTTTTAAATTAAATTTAAACGTTTTCCGATGCATCAGCAACTAACGTAACCTTACGTGGTTAAGTATTCATCCGTTCATAATGGTAAAGGTATTCCTGAGCGTAACCTGCGTATTCCCCGAAGTATTCTCTGCCGAAGATGTTGAGCCCAGCGTAGTCGGAATTGGTAAGCCTCTTTCGCTTTTTAAGCTTTTGCACCAGTTCAGGTGAAAGCTTTTCCACGTAGTAGTTCAAGATGACACGTTCGATCCATCTGTCGACGGGAAAGGCTTCTGTTTTTCCCAGTGAAAACAGGAGGACACAATCTGCAACTTTTGATCCCACTCCAACGAAGTTGCTTATTTGTTTCTTGGCTTGCGTGTAAGGCATCTGTCGCAAGCTTTCAAGGACAAAATTATTTTCGAAAATTCTCTTCGAAGTATCCTGCACGTACTTGGCTCGGTAACCTAAACCGCACTTCACCAAATCCTCTGCGGGGACGTTTGCCAGTTTTTCAGGTGTGGGAAACGTGAAGAATTCCATCCCATCCAGCCATGTTTTCTCTCCGAACCTGCTTGAAAGATTCAGGAGCATGTGCTTTATTGCCGGGATATTTTTGTACGTTGCACAGATGTATGAAATGAGGCACTCCCAAGGGTCTTGCCTGATTATCCGCAAACCCCAGAATTTCTCAAGCGCTTTTCTCATATGCGCGTCCCTGCCAATGCTATTGCGAATCTTTTGCAAATCATCATCTAATCCGAAATAATTCTCCACAAACTTCGGGTCTGCATTCGCAAATTCTAGTTCCGCATTGATCTGACGCACCTTAATGACTTTTCCGTCTACAACACCATACCACCATTCGCCTTTTTTATCCCACCTGAAAACTTGTCCGCAGCAAAGCGTAACATCCAAATTAAGTGGAATACCGTCGAGCTTCATTGTTTTTCCTCCAAAAACCTCTCCGCCCTTGGGATCTCCAAAGGCAAACCTTTCCTTTTCCGAAGTTCCTCGATTGTTTTTTCTTCTAATTTTTTAGACATTTTTTCCAAATGATCAAACATTGATTGCCAAAAAGCTCTACCAGAAGTTGCTGATCGCAGTTCCATGGATATACCAAAAGTTCTAACAACAGGAATGTAGCTCGTGAGATAGGTGAAAGTGCCTTTTTGTTCAAAGGCAGAGATTCTTCCGCGTCTGCTACTTACAATACTTGAGCAAATCCCAGCCAATTCGGTAGGAACAGAAATAACGGTTTTGTAGATTGGCTCAAGCAGAACAGGTTCAGCCGTTAAGAAAGAACCAAAAACTGCTTTGCCTACACCACGCATAACCTCAATTGGACTACGATACTCCTTTTTCTTGCTAAGCTGAATGTCCAGCAAATTGATTTTCACGCCTCTCATGGGTTCACCACATAATGGACCAGCATTACAAGCAAACTTGAAACCTGAAATCACAAAATTCAAAACCTTGCGTAAATGCTTAGTTTTCTCTGTGCAATCCACCAACACGTTTTCATGTTCATCAACAGCAAGGACTCCTTCTAAGCTTTGCTTCGTTGACTGTTGTTCCAATAAGTCAACGGTTTTTTCATCTAAATCTTCCACTTGTACCTTGAACTTGTTCTGTTGGTTAGGGCTCAGAGCTGTGGCGACTTTTCCCTTGCGCTTCACACTTTCTCTGTAAATGACTCTTGGTGAAGAAACATTGATTTCCATGCTGCCCAGATTGTCCTGCAGATTTTTCACTGCAATTTCAAGGTGCAGTTCTCCCATTCCGCTTAGAAGGTATTCCCCTGTTTCCCTTTTTACCGAAGTGGCGAGGTTTGGATCTTCCTTTGAAAGCTGGTCGACGGCGGCGAGGAGTTCAGGGAGTTCCGCAGGGTTCTTAGGCTCAACGGCTACCGTAACCACTGGCTTCGAAATATATTGCACTTGCTCAAATGGAACCATCCCCTTTTTATATTTCGCGTCAACTACGGTTTCACCAGCCTTAACTTGTTCAAGACCTGTAAAAGCAAGCAAGTTGCCAGCCGCTACATGATTCATGGGCTCTCTAGAAGCACCCATAAAAATGTAAACCTGATTTATCACGCCTTCTATCTGGGCGTTAACAAGATAAATTTTATCTCCTCTTTTAATAGTGCCAGAGAACACTCTTCCTGTGGCGGTTAAACCCACGTTTGATGTTGCGCGAATATTTGTTACACATACAATTGCCGGTCCGTGGTCGTCGCAGTTCGCCATAGCTTGTCCTACTTCTGAAGCCATATTGCCCTTCCAAATTTTTTCCACGCGGTATTTCTGAGCTTCCAAAGGGTTCGGAGCATGCTTAACAGTTATGTCCAAGATTGTACTGCAAAGCGGAAGTAGCTTCTGCAGTTTTTTGTGCGTAGCGGTTTTGTACGCGCTTATTATGTCGTTGAACTTCACATTTTTCTCACTAGCTTTTCTTAAGGTGAAACCCCAATTGTGCAGAGCCGAACCAAATGCAACGCTTTCCCCGACAGAGTCTACTTTCCACCTGTCCTTAAATCTGGATTCTCCATGAATCTCGATTAGGTCGTTGAAGCTGCTTATTATACGGGAAAATTTTTTCTGTATTTGCCCCGCCGTTAACTGCAACTCGGTGATTAGGCGGTCAACTTTATTTATGAAAAGCACTGGGCGCACGCGTCCTTCAAGCGCCTGCCGAACCACTAATTCAGTCTGAGCCATAATCTCTTCCACAGCGTCAACAATAACTATTGCACCGTCGATAGTGCGCAAGGCTCGAGTAACCTTGCCCGTGAAGTCCACGTGCCCAGGAGTGTCTACTAAATTGATTATGAAAGAACCATGGGCTGTTCGGTAAAGCAAAGAAATGGTGGCTGTTTTCAGGGTAATGCCACGTTTCTGCTCTTCCGCAAGGTAATCGAGAACCTTTGCGAAACCTACAACTTGTGGCGACAGCAACCCAGTGCCAGCTAGCAGAGAATCTGTTAACGTGGTTTTCCCGTGGTCAATGTGAGCAAGGATTCCTAAGTTCCTAACAAACTCTTTTCTACCCATCAACTTCAAAATATCGGCAGTATGTCTAAACTTCGACATTCATTCAACTCGCATGAAACAGATTTAGTGAATGAATAGCACCTATTAAATTTATAATCTCGAAGAGATGGCGATGTCACCCGCGCAACCTTCCCTTTTTCTTTTTTCAGGGTCTAAAATTCCGAATAGACGAGTTCGACTGTGCTTAACTTGAGTATATCTTGTCATATCTTTAGAAAATTTTGAAAGATTATTTCTAATTCTTAATATCAAAAAGAAAACAAAAAAGGTTGTCTCAAAGATGCGCTAATATGCGATTAAGCCAATTTGACAGTGCTGCTATAACCACCAATGGCGTAAAAGCAACAACACAAAAAAAGAAAGTAAATTGGTCCGGTAACTAGAAAGAAAACATCTTTACAGGGCTAATTTCAACATATTCTCTCTCTTTTAGCATCATTCTGCTTTCTTCGGCCATTTGTACGCATACCAAACAATTAGTACGAAGAATATAATTCCTAAAACCGCAAACAAGAGTTGTGAGCCTACTGGAGTTGCGAGAAACTCAATTAAACTCACTACCCACAAAACCAAAAACACCGCGCCCACGACGACATTCGACCAGCGATTTGCCTTATCCTTCAAGGTCAACGACAAGAACGCCATAACCAGCATAATCGAGAAAAGAATTGCCCCAAACAGCGCCTCCTCAGGTGTAACTGCTACGCCACCTATCGTTCCTGTCTCTATGATTTCCTCTAAGATAGCAGGGTTTATGACGTATAAAAGTACAGAAGCCACATCAGAAATCATCGCCATTAACCAAAGGACCGAAAGCCGTAGTTTGTGCAAAACCAAATCTTCCAAAGTTTTCACCTCCTCTTCTCTCTACTACTCCCTTCCCAATAACGAGGGCAAAAATTATATTTTGTTGCAGTCTGCTTATACGGCTTTTGGGAGATATACTGTCAAATCTTGAGAAAATTCTGTGCAATGCAATAATTACTTTCTTTTGTTTGGTTTCTGGAGACTGAATAAAAAAGGGAATATTGGAAACTGAATCGTGTTCTTCTAGGTTTTCTCTGATAACGCGTTTTTCAATTTTGGTCTTCTACGGAGAAGCCAGAAGTTCACTATAACCGCAACAGTCAATGATAATACCACTACTGCAACGGTGAAGCTTTCTGGAATTGCAGGATAGGGGCTAAAAGCGTAGACATGTCGGTCCGCAGACCCTATGTATACAACTCCGTTGGCAACAGCAGGACTGCCAACAATTGGACCGCCTGTTGTGTAGCTCCAGTTGAAAGCTCCTGTCAAAGCATCAAAACAATACAAGTTGCCGTCCCATGAGCCCACGTAAACTTTACTATCAGCAACAGCAGGATAAAGCAGGTAGCCGCCTGTTGTGTAGTTCCATATTTTTTCGCCTGTTACAGCATCCAAACAATACAAATTGTTGTCATGTGAGCCCACGTAGACTCTACCGTAGGCAACAGCTGGAGTATTTGCCCAACCGCCTATTGTGTAATTCCATATTTTTTCGCCTGTTACAGCATCAAAACAGTAAACATTATTGTCTTCAGAGCCTATGTAAACTCTGCCCTCGACAATAGCAGCAGTATTTCTCAACTCGTTTCCAGTTGTGTAGTTCCAGATTGGCGCGCCTGTTGCAGCGTCCACGCAATGCAACTTATTGTCATCTGCGCCTACGTAGACCTTGCCGTTGGCAATAGCGGGCGAAGAGAACACTTCCATGCCACCGGTTGTGTAATTCCACTGTGTCTGGTTCGTGTTCGGGGCGTTAGATGTTGAGTATCCACTGTTTTGCAAATTATTACGGAACATTGGCCAGCTACTTGCCCCAGTTAGGTTATTTGACCATGCCACGAGTTCAATAAAGCATTCAAGCGCTTCATCCACTGTACCACCGTTGTGCCCGCCACCAGTTACAGTGTACAGGCGATAAAGGTGGGAACATCCCGCATTCTCAACCGCAGTCTGATAATCGAGAGACTCGTTGTGAGGCACTATTGCGTCATCTGTTCCATGTACGGTTATCACGGGTATCGTTATGTTTGCGTGGTAGGTGGGTGAACGGTCTTCGTATTCTTGTGGATGGGTCGCTGGAGTTCCGCTGGTTTCCCGTTCATGGGCGAGCGAACTATTTTTACATCTATTTCGAAAATCCTCCAATGTTGTAAATGTAGGTGGCGGTATAGTAGTTATTCCTAGTGCTGTCATTTCAGCTTCAAGTTCGGCATCACTCAGATTAGCCCATCTTGTCACCCTGATGTACCATTCTTTCAGGTCCTTTGGACCGAACAAGTCGAGAACGCCGCTATAAAATTCGGGATATTTCGCTCCAAGCAGCAACGATACGCACCCACCCAAAGACGCCCCATTAAGGAAAACTCTTCCAGTAACATCGAAATTTTCGATGATATGCTTGGTTAATTCGTATGAGCTGTTCACGCCTGCCTGGACGCATAAACCTTTTTCACCGTAGTTAGATGCTGCAATTGCAAAGCCCTTGTTCAGCATGTAAGTGCCGTAGCTTAGGGTTGCCAATGGGTTGGGAATTATTCCTGGGGTAACGCCCCGGTACATAACTATTAGCATGCCATTCCAAGGGTCTGGAATGCGAAGTGCCCAATCTGCCCCGTTCAAGGTGCCAGTGTACTGAACATATTCAACAGCAGAGGTGTCCTCGACAAATTGTATTCCAATTAGGCAGATAAGAAGAAGACTGTAATGAGCAAGATTGTTAGTGAAGTTGTTTTAGCTTTCAGGTTGAAACGATTTTTTTAATCGATTCGTTCACCTCCTCCATTCGTCTCTCACTCCCTAAAAAGAGCCAAAAAAAGAACTCTATTGCCAAACTTGAGTTATTGCGATTCGTTTAAAACATTTTCGAGTGGATTTCTTTTTGGGTGCAATCTTGTTCTTCATTTTTAGAGAACATTGATACCTAAATTCAGGTCTCATGTTCAACGTTTGGTAATTAAATTTATATCCGCCATCAGTTTACTTTTGACTCTGGAAAAGAAGGGCAAGGAGATTGATAGCCTGAATGAAAGTGCTCACGGAAAATCTAGTTATGGAGCCTTACGCTTCCGTTATTTGCTATCCCAGATCAAGCGAGGCTGAACTAGAAAGTCGCATTGAAGAACTTCGCGAACATGGCATTACATCAGTAGAGTTTGCTGGAAAAGCAAGTGCTTTTAACTTGCCCGTGCTGGGTAAAGGCTTCGTTGGTGTTGTCATAACCGCCTATTTAGGTAGGCAAAGAGTGGCGTTAAAAATTCGTAGAGTAGATGCTGACCGAGCGGGACTGCAGCATGAGGCTCAGATGCTTGCCAAAGCCAACAGCGTACAGGTTGGATCAAAACTTATCGGCGTGAGCAGAAACTTTCTCTTGATGCAGCTCGTTGACGGTTGTTTTTTGCGACGCTGGCTTGACGCGCACAAAGAGAAGGAGGAGGTGCGAGGTGTTTTGAGTGAAGTGTTGGAGCAGTGTTGGCGGCTTGACAGCATCAGTTTAGATCATGGGGAACTCAGCAAGGCTTCCAAACACATTGTTATCAGCAAACAGCAAAAGCCTTTCCTCGTTGATTTTGAAAGCGCCAGCACTCATAGAAAACCTGCAAACGTCACCTCTGCGTGCCAGTTTCTCTTCATAAGCCGTGGCGTAGCGGCAAAAGCAATTGCAGAAGTATTGGGTGAAATTAAGCGCAAAGAAGTTATTGACCTATTGAGAAGTTACAAAAATTATAAAAAACGTGAGAATTTCGATAGAATCTTGCAGACTTGTTTGGCTTATATTACGTAGTTCACCGGTGAGCTAGCGCCTTTCTGGTTTGGTTTTTGAATGTTTAATTCTCTGCTAAGCTGGTACAGGTTTAGCCAAGTTTCTATTTTGCTCTGGCGTTCTATTTTTATCTCTTTATACAGCAACGGAATTGTATTCACAAATAACCAACTGTAAAGTTCTTCTTTTTCTGCCAAATCCTTCTCCCGAACGTAGAGTCATGTCTTTTTCCTTATTATCTGCTATGGAAGAAAATACTAGATGAAGCTTCTATAACTTCAAGAATAGTTATCTACTCTCTCACGCCAACACTTCGGGGAGCCTGTCTTGTTCAAGGGCTTCTTTCAGCTCCAGTGCTATGCGCCTACCCATGTACATATCAGCTCCATAACGCAAGTAAGCATAGGGAGAAGTTCCAATGCCAATGTTGGTTCCAGCTACGATACGTGCTGAAATCTCAAATGTGTAGATCTTCAAATCGTCTGTTATCACAGTCTCCAAACAGAACGGACCAATGATTCCCGGCGGCGCTAGTTCCTTGGCTTTTTTGTGGACATTGTCACCCATCCGAATAAGCTCAGGAAGCAACGATTCTCGGAGAACTATGGGAAAATTGCCCACGATAGTGTAAGTCGGGTTTAAATCGATTTCCAGCTGTTCATTCGCGGGAATTTTACCTATTGCGTCTACCGCGGATTCATACCGCCTATCCACCGCCAAGAATTCCACATCATCCTTGATTATGCTGCTGAAGTAACTTGGGTAAACGTTTACGCCCAAAGCGTATTCCTGCAAGTGAATCTTGTCTATGTCTTCTTCGCGGATCAAGCCGCGGTCAACCATCTCCTTTGACTTCTTGCGGAATGACGACGCCGAGTTAGCGAGGAAGTAACCTTTGCCTCCTTTTGCGCCGGGCAGCTTGGCGATTACTAATCGGTCGATTTCATCCGGCTTTTTGAAGGTAGCAGGCAAAAGGAGCCCAGCTTTGCGCAACCAATCTGCTTGTTCTTCCCGGTTGGCTTCCCAATGGAGCAACTGTCGGTTTCCGAATATGGGTACATAGAGGTTACTGGTCAACTCTTCGGTGCTTAGGTATGCTGTGAATGAGCCATGAGGAATCAAAATGACATTTAAGCTTCGCAGTTTTTCCTGAAGCACTGGACTCAGCAGTTCGGTGAAATCCTTAACTATTATTATCTCGTCTGCCAAAGGGAATTTTTTGTATAGTATGGCGTTTTTTTCGGTGCATATGCACACTGTGCGGAAGCCTTCTTCCTTGGCGCCTTTAAAAACGTTCAAGGCGGAATGTGAACCTAACGTGCCTATGGCAAGCTTATCCAAATCGTACTTTTTCAGCATTTTGACGCTGTCTTTGCTTGTTATCACGTTACCACTTCCGCTAGCCGACCCTCTTTCACGGCGCGCTTTATCTCCATAGCTATGCGTCGTCCAGGACCTACTTCCATACCGTACTTGTATTTCATGTAAGGCGACGTTGCCTCAACACACGGACAACCGGGAACCCGAGGACTCACGTCGAAAACGTAGAATTTTAAGTCTTTGGTCACCGCGCCTTGAAGAGCAAAGAGCCCTATCATCCCAGGTGGATACTCCGTTTTGCAAGTTTCGACGAACTGTTCTGCAGCTGTGAAGATTTTTTCTATCTGGCTTTCGCGCATGGTTGCGCCCATGTGACCGATCTCGATGTTTTGTGTGGGTATTTTCAGCTCAAGCTGTTCAGAGGCTGGAAGGTCTAGCACGCCGTCAAGGTCGGTTTGTATGCGGCGGTCGAAACCTAAAAGGTCTATTCTGTCGGTTAGGGGTGACCAGAAGAGGTTGGCGTTGAATTTAGCGCCGATAACGTATTCTTCTATGATGGAGTTTTCAAGTGCTTCTTCGGTTATTATGCCTTGTCTTATACGTTCTTTGGCTATTTTCTCGTATTCTTCTAGGGACGAAGCGTAGAAGAAGGCGCGTTCTATAGCGCGTTTTTTCTCTGGAACCTTGGCAATTACTAGTCGGTCAATTTCGCTGGGTGACTTGAAAATTTTAGGGGTCAATATCCCTGCCTTTTGGAGCAGATATTGCTGGTTTCTGGGTGTGTTGCGTTCCTCAGTTCGGAGCATGTACCTGTTTCCGATAAGAGGCACAGCAAATTTTTCTTCGATGTTCTCATAACCTGCGTACACCGAGAATGAACGGTTTGGTATGAAAACGGTGTTTAGATCGGTCATTTTTTTCACGTTGCTTGGGCTGGCCATTTGCGAGAACTTGTCCAAGAGCAAAGTGTGGTCGAAAAGGTTGGTGTAGTACTTGGTGTATGTTTTGTCTCTGCCCTTCTGGCAGACCACAACTGTTTCAAAACCTTCTTGCTTGGCGCCTGAAGCGACCTCCAACGCCGAGTGTGAGCCTAAAACGCCGATACGGATGTTTCTAGGGTCGTACCCGCTTATTGCTTCTTTTATTTTTGGTTCCATCATTTCCTTTCACCCATTTCCCGATACTCCTTGATTACTTCCGCAAGTCGCGGTGCGTCAAATAATTTTCGGTCAGTTAATTCATTGGCAGCTGCCATGTAAATTCCGCTAATGCTGCTTTTCAGATTTGTATCAAGTTTTGGAGGCTGAGATTTGCACAATGCTTTCCAGTCTTTGACACCTTGAGTTTCTGCAGTTTTCTTGGCTTCTTCCACGTCGACGTACCAACTTGTTTTCCTGTAGAATTGCCTGGCAACTTCTTTGCTTATGTGTATGCCGTTGAAGGTGAACCTACACTCGTCCAATGTGCCTACAACGTCAACGACCATGAGATGACGTTCATTGTTGAAAGCCAATTCGATTTTTCCGTCTTCGTTTACCAATCCAGCGTGGGAAGCTATGCGGCTTATCGCGTCGTTTACTTTTGAGAGAACAGCTTTTACCTTGACTACTTCCTGAGTGGTTAGTCCTGCGATTTTTTTGGCTTCGTCCCAAGTGACGTAGCGGTCGGTCTCTTCGAGTTTGGTGCTAACGTCAAATATGGGTTTTGTGAAGCGTTCTCCCGGACGAGGATGATGGTCTAGCCCCAAATCTTTCATTATTACTTTTCCCTGCTCAAGCCGCTTAAAAACTGAGGAGCCTTCAGGCAGCCCATTGCGGTATATTACTTCAAGAGGAATCAGGCAATTTTTCAGTTTCGGTTTGTAGTAGCTATAATCGTAAAGAACTTTCCCTTCAACATCACGCATTTCTGGCTTGTAGACGTTGACCAAGTTAACTTCCATGATGCTGGTCGGTGCTTCCAAGTCTTCGAAAGTGATGACTTTTCCATTTTCGCCAACCAAACCTCTGTAATGTGTTTTCACGTCTTTGCTTTCTAGCCACTCAAAACAGTAAGCGCCCATTAGACAGAGGGCTTCACCTTTCCCGTCTATGTGATCAGGCATTTCGCCCCAATCAAAAACTGAGTACCGATCGGAAAAGTGAAATCTACCTACACCCATCTTTTTAGCTGTAGGATTCTCTATCACTTTTAGGTCTTTTACACTGCCCATGTTTACACTCCACTTCTTAGAATAAGAAAAGTGAGCTTATATCGCTTTTTAGGCCAAGAACCAGGTTCAGTTCGACATCTGCTATTTCAGTTTCTTTATGGTCTCATCGGCTTTCTCTATAGCCTTCTTTTTTACCGACTGGTGATCTTTCAAGCGGTCCTCCAACATCCTATCTTCTAACGCGAAAATTTTTGCCACAGCAATAGCCGCGCCTTCAGGCTCAATAATCACCGTAGAGCCTATGCCGCTTGGCACTCTGAGCGAAGAGTAAATATCCGCACCCCCAAATTTTTCAGAGTAAGGAGGGCACGAAATAACGGGCTTCACCGTGTTGCCGTCTACGAAAGCGCTTAAAGCATTAGACCTGCCAGCAACTGTTACGTAAACAACTTTTTCTTTTTCGAACTCTTTCAAAATAGCAAGCACTTTCTCAGGAGTTTTATGCGCGGAAGCAACACGGAAAATATATTCTACTCCCAAAAGCTTTAGGTATTTTGCGATTTGACGACAAAATTCGAAATCTCTCTCTGAACCCATTAACACTATGACCTTTCTGTTCACTCTTTCCCACCGCAATCTGCTAACTCTTAACTTACTAATTAATTTTTAACAAACCGAAAAGAAATTTTTGACGCTAGGGACCTAAGCTTGACTCTTAAACTTCATATTGCTTTTTAACTATAAAAAAGGAAGTAGGTTAAGAAGCTACATTTACATTGGGCTTCACGGTGATTCTTTTTCTTAGTAAAAACGCAATTATCGCCGTGACAACTAGGATGGCAGTGAAAATCAAACCTGGAAATTCAGGTATGGGATTTGAATTTATGAATATGCTTCTATCTTTAAGAGACCCTTCTGAATGGGTTACACTGCCGCCGCTGGCTCCGTAGCTATTGGAATTCCACATAATAATCAGCGCGTAGGTGCTACCTTCAGTCCAGCCCGTGTCTTTTCCATCAGAATCTCCGCTATTAAGCGGCTTTTTTAGCTCAACGATTACAATATTCGAGTTGTCTACAGTCATTGCCCCCCTTCCATCCTGCAAGCCATCTACTGAAATCGACGTAAAACCGTTGAAGAAGATGTCTACGTAACCGTCTGCGGCGTAACCGTCGTGTCCAAAAAGAGCTCCATCAGCGTCCGCAGCCATACAAGTAGTTCCACCAAATAGAAAAGCAATCCATGGATTATCTGAGTCAGCTGTAAATCTTACTGCCATGTAAAGATAGGTTTCATCATGTTTAGTCCAGATTTCAGCTGTTCCCTGAGGATTAATGGTAATATCAGAATAGTTGCCTGCGTCATCCCACTCACTTCCTATGGCGCCGTCAATGTCGCTATCATCTATTGTGTTGCCTAAAAACGCATCGAAGTCGTGCTGAGCTGAAACACAGGTTATTGTCGTGTATGTAGTTACCAAAAAACCCAGTAATAGTAAGACCAAATTCAGCTTTTTCATGTTTTGGCACTCTCTGAAACGGATCGGCTTGAGTGCTAAATAATTCGCTTTTCAAGTTAATAATATTTAGTGCAAGACAATTTTTGCACCAAAGCAGAGCTAGCCGAATATTTTTGGAACAGGTAGAATTTTTTCTTCAATAATAATAGCAGATAATATTTCTTCTATGCCGACTATACTCCGCAAGTCTTCAACGAAGTTAGACTGCTCTTTAAGACTTTTAAAACGGGCTTTAATAATCAAGTCAAAGTCAGCTGCTTGAACCTCAATTATCTCCTCGACCTCTTTTAGGTGACTTAATGACTCCACGATGTTCTTCTTAGGGATGTGCCCTTTTCCTGGAACCACCTCTGCCAGATTCACCATCAGCAATGCTCCTATGGGCCAAGGTGTTTTTTCGAAGTTGATAATGGCTTTGTACCCTTCGATTATTTTTTCGTGTTCTAATTTTTTAATGCGCCTGTGCATCGTAGATACGGGTATTTTAAGCATTTTTGAGAGAGTTCTGCTCGATAATCCCGCTTTTCTGCTTAAGATTTTGAGTATGGCTCCGTTCTTCTTATCCATTGTGTTCCAGTTATGAGAAATATTCTCAATTTTATAAATATTTTCGAGAGTTTCTTCCAGAAAAATGAGACAAAGTTTATATAACTTTGAGATTTGTTTCTACAATAGAAGCGCTCTTTAAGGAAGTCAAAAAAAGGAGCCAAGAGAAAATAACTGGTGACTATCCAGAAAAATAAAAGGTTTCACATTCACTCTCTATACTGATAATAGCAGCATAAGTGGACAAATGTTAACTTTTCTCGAATTGACAAACAGTTTCTCTTTGGTAAAGTTGATATTCTGAAGCAAGCGTTTCTGTTCAGTTTCATTGGGCTCTGAACTGTATCAATGAAAGCTTTATAGAGTTCATAAAGTTTATAGCTGAATGAACTGGACTGGAATGCAAAAAAGAACGGAGGTGAAATGTTAAATGGATGAATATAGACCGAATATTGATAAGAATCTTTTTCGAATAATTATAATAATTGGAGTCGCGATTGCTATAATCGGCCTCATGGTTTTTACAATGGTTTTCAATGTGGGCGTTGGAATGGCTGCAATGGTAGTTGATCCTCTTACTGGATCAATAAGCGATCCCGTACTAGGTCCAACTTTTGGGATAAAGGCACCTTGGACTACATTAACGACAGTTCCATACGCTAGGGAAACTCTCGGAATGTGGGGTGACGGAACTGAAAAATTCGCAGATTATCCTACAATTCGAAGCTTTTCAAGAGATCAACTGGAAATGCAAGTGGATTTGATGGTTCGTTGGGAGATTGATCCTAACAAGTTGAGAGATCTTTATCGAAGTTATCCGTCGCTAAATTGGGAAGACAAAGCTGTAGCGTCTTTAGTTAGGGAACACGTTCGTTTTATTATGAAACAGTATTCAGCAGTGCAAACTATAGAACTCCGAGATCAAATTGGTCTTGAGATAGAACAAGAACTAATAAGGGCAATAGATGGGGCAGAATCGCTGAGAGGAGCAATAGTAAACGTTGAAGTAGACCTCAGGAATATAGGTCTTCCAATCAAGTACATGAACTCAATAGAGGATAAATTGGCAGCAGAACAGTTAAAGATACAAGCTGAATTCGAAGCGGACAGGAGGATCATACAAGCAAATGCCAATGCAACAGCGTTGTTAATTGGCGCGAACGCAACCGCTCAACAGAAGGTAATAGATGGAGAGGGAATTAGAAAAGCAATAGACATTTTGGTAGCCGAGCACAGTATTGCTGATGAAGATTACATGGAGTTCTTGGACCTGTACATATATCTAAAAACTTTGGAGACCTTAGCGGAAAATGAAAACGTGAATTTCATTGTCGGCGTAGAAGACTCAAATCTGCTGATACAACCAACAACCCCCTGATTTTCTCACAACCCACATTTCAACGAAGGCTACAGGAACTTCACACGGCAGTCATAAAACCAACGCCAAACAGCCAACCTCTCAGAATCCTATTATTGGTTGATTGCAAAAATCATAGAGGGAGCATAGGTGACACTTCGCTGTCTATCTATGACAGTCTTTCTCCGAGAGTGGAACAGTTCCGCAAGCCTTAACCCATATTTGTGAAGTTTTTTAAGCAATCATTGCATAATCCAGTCAGCTATCTCAGAATTAAAATCTAGGAGAAGAAGAAAAGCCAATTAACCAATGGGGAAAGGGGAAATGGAACGCGCCAAGGTTGTTAAGGAAGAGCTTTTTGAACAGGACACAAGGTTTCTAGCGGTTTATGTTGAAACCAAAAACTCGTGTGTCATGATGCTGAGCGAAAAAGAGGATAAGCTTGGTACCATGGCTGTTGCGGTTCCCAAACCCAAGGATTTGTTGGGGCCAATCTCTTCGTCAGTGCTTTTAGGCGACAAAAATGCGATTTCAGCACGAATGTTCGCTGAATACGTTGCTTCAAGAAAAGGGAAAATTGCCATTGTATCCGTTTACTTGGATAAACTTGGGGAAATGCAGGCGCAAGCATTTTTCATGCACTTGTTAGAGAAGGTTCTTAGAGCGGAAAATGAAAAAGAAGCCGCAGCGACCTAGTTACGCCAGACCATTTTTGGTCTTCTAGGGTTGATGGAGTAAATGATAAGCAGACTGAACCCAATCGAGCACCAGACTATTCTGGATGTTATTAATGAATCCGCTGAAGCATACAAAGGCGTGATTCCAGAGGACCAGTGGAGAGAGCCATACATGTCAAACGAAGAACTCAAAGAAGAAATCGAAAGCGGAATCGACTTCTATGGCTGGATAGAAAAAAACATTTTGGTAGCGGTTATGGGAATTCAACGAGTCAACGACGTTACTTTGATCAGACACGCTTACGTGCTTACAAACCGGCAAAGAAGCGGAATTGGAGGAAAGCTACTTAAACATCTGCTAAGCCTAGCTAAGACATCCGAGGTTTTGGTAGGAACTTGGGAAGCAGCATACTGGGCTATACGCTTCTATGAAAAACATGGGTTTAAACTTATGTCAAGAAAAGAAACAGACAGTCTTCTTAGAAAGCATTGGAACATTACTAAAAGACAAATTGAAACCTCAGTTGTGCTTAAGCTCAATTCAAAACGAGAATGATGTTGTACGCTAAATAATCAATTTGTTAATATTATAGTTGTAAGTAAAAATTGAGAATTTTTAGTGTCTGAAATAGGTAGCACAGTTTTAAATTTAAGGATGTGCTTGCGTATTAAGGTAAGGCAACCCGAAATGAAGCAAACTGTTATGTGGAAAGTTGATGCTCAACAACCAGACATCGAGAAAATTCGAGTGGCAGCAAGCATAATCAGAGAAGGCGGATTAGTCGCTTTTCCAACCGAAACGGTTTATGGTTTAGGCGCTGACGCTTTAAACTCAAAAGCGGTCTTGGACTTGTTCAAGGCAAAAAAGCGACCAATGGACAACCCTCCCATTGTTCACGTGGAAAACATAAACGATGTCACCAATTTGGCGAAACAGATTCCCGCGAAAGCTGAAAAGTTGATGAAAGAGTTTTGGCCTGGACCATTAACTTTGGTTTTTAAACGTTCAAAAAACGTCCCAGACGTAACGGTTGCAGGTTTGGACACAATCGCCGTTAGAATGCCGCAGAACGCTGTAGCCTTGGCTCTGATCAAAGAGAGTATGTGTCCTCTTGCTGCTCCAAGCGCAAACCTCGCTGGCAAACCAAGCCCAACAACCGCTAACCACGTTCTCAAAGACCTTAACGGAAGAATCGACGCGATTTTGGATGGTGGTCAGACACGCATTGGAGTGGAGTCAACTGTATTAGACTTGAGCGTTGACCCTCCCATGGTTCTTCGTCCCGGTGGAACTGTGATTGAAGCATTGAGGAAAGTTCTTGGCGACGTAAAGCTTCATCCTTTTGTTGTGGCCGAGGAAGAGTTGGCTATTGAAAAGACGAGGTCCCCTGGAATGAAGCATAGGCATTACGCTCCTCGGGCTCAGGTTGTTCTGGTGGAAGGGGCGCTCCCGCCTGTTATGGCTACTATTAAATCTCTTATCAGCGATTATTGGTTGAAGGGCAAGCGGGTAGGCGTTTTAGCGACAGCTGAGACTTCTTGGGCTTATGAGGCCGACGTTGTTAAATCTCTAGGTAGTCGACGCAAGGTGCAAACTATAGCGGTGAACTTGTTTAAGCTTCTGCGAGAGTTCGATGAAGCAAATGTTGATGTAATAATCGCGGAGAACGTGCCAACCGAGGGATTAGGTTTGGCTATTATGAACAGGCTTCGCAAAGCATCAGGGTATAACATAATCAAAGCAGGATAACCCTGAGAAAAATTTATATCATTGGGATAAGTTTTTCGTGTGTAAATCAAAATATTGAAAATGGAAAAACTGGTGATAGAATGTCTACAGCTGGAGGAACCATTCCCGTTCTAGTCTTAAAGGAAGGCACAGGAAGAACAACTGGACGCGATGCACAAAAGAATAACATAATGGCAGCTAAAATAGTGGCAGAAACAGTGAAGACTACTCTCGGTCCATGTGGTATGGACAAGATGCTAGTCACTAGCATTGGCGATGTCTCAATAACCAACGATGGCGCAACAATAATGAAGGAGCTTGATGTTCAGCACCCTGTAGCGAAAATGCTGGTAGAAGTAGCTAAAGCTCAGGATAATGAGGTTGGCGATGGAACAACAACCGCAGTAGTTTTAGCTGGCGAATTACTCGCGAAGGCAGAGAGTTTGCTCAATAAGAATGTTCATCCAACAGTTATAATTGAAGGCTTCAAAAAAGCCAGCGATAAAGCTCAGGAAGTTTTGGATAAAATTGCTATTCCCGTAAGCATAAATGACGAAAAGACTCTGCGGGAAGTAGCCATAACTTCTTTGTCTAGCAAGGCAATAAACGTGGCTGATAACCACTTTGCCAAGTTACTCGTTGATTCAGTTAAACAAGTGGCAGAGAAAATTGATGGCAAGTACAAAGCTGACATTGACTTGATCAAAATTGTAAGGAAGCACGGCAAAAGCTTAGAAGAAACAG
>CAYFXZ010000003.1:0-104106 GCA_964347245.1 uncultured Candidatus Bathyarchaeia archaeon
CGAGTTTTTTAAAAAAAATTTAGGTCCCAAGACTTTGCTGATTACTTGTGGTCTTCCAGCAACTTGGAAAACAGAAACTTCCGCTGAGATTTCGAAAATCAAGGGATATCCAATTCTTCGGAGCGATTTGCTCCGGTTGGAGGTTCTAAAGGGTGAAGACGTGTTTGACGCGAAAGTTGCTGGAAATATGAGAAAACGATTGTCCGTTTATGATGAAATGTTCAGCCGGGCAGACGCCCTCGCAAGAAAAGGTAAAGGCCTAGTTTTGGATGCTACTTTTGTAACTCAAGAACTTCGGCGGCGCGCGGCTAAGATTGCTGCTAAGCACGGGGCGACTTTTGTTATACTTCAAACTAGCTGTCCTCAAGAAGTGTCGGTTACGCGGCTCCAGAGAAGAACTAAGGAGAAGTATGAGTCAAACGCCTTGACTGTAGATGCGTATCTTGCAAACAAGCGCAAGTTTGAACCCGTTGACTTGGATGACTTAAAGACGCTTTTTCCACAGCTAAAGGTAGTACACTTGATTGTTGACACATGCCAAGACTCTCCAGAAGACTGGTACATAATAGGTATGGAAAAAAGATAACAGGCATTTCAATGATAATAGATTTGCATATTCACTCTAAAAGTTCTGATGGCGTTTTAAAGGCTGAAGAAATAGTTAAGGAAGCCAAAATCCGAAGAATTGGGTTTATGTCGATCACCGATCATGATTCAATCGACTCCCAACAAATAGCAATTGATTCAGCTGGAAAAGCTGGAATCCGATATCTTTCTGGCGTTGAATTGAACGTAAATTTCTTGCACCCAAAGAATAATCAGGACAAATCCATATCGCTAGATTTTTTAGGTTATCAATTTGACGTGAAGAACAAAGTGTTAGCTTACAAACTTCGCCAAATGTCGAAATACCGAGAGGAAAGAGCCTCCAAGATTCTGCGCAATCTCAATGCAGAATTCGAAAAAGAAGAAATCCAGAAACTTGCCAATCGCGATTTTGAGCAGATTAAAGCTTCAGTTGATGGTGTCTTCGGAAGACCTCACATCGCAGACTATTTGATTATGAAAGGAATTGTCCGAACTAGAAAGGAAGCTTTTGATAAGTATCTTATACAGTGTAACGTTCCGAAGTACCCTCTTTACCTCGAAGAAGCGACTAGACTAGTTAGAAATGCTGGAGGAAAAATTGTTTTGGCTCATCCAAACGACCCTCATGGGACTTCACTTGTAGCGATTACAAAATCGTTGGCTGAGCAGACAGCTATAATTAAAGAATCACTGCTAAATTACATCGATGGTATAGAATGTTGGCACATCAGAAACGACGCTCAAACAACAAGTCATTACGTGAGGTTTGCAAAAGAACATGGCTTAATTATGACGGGAGGAAGCGACTGCCACCAAAAGCCAACATTCATGGGTACAGTAAAAATCCCAAAATATGTAGTTGATCAGTTTCTGTCATAGCAAACTTTCCCTCAGTTAAAGAAAGTTTGCATAATTGGCAGCCAGTTTGAAGTATGCTTTTGCTTCTCTTTCTGCTAGCTCCTTTTCCTTTTTGCCGATGTGGGGGTCTTTCAGTTTGAAGCCAATGACTTTTCCTCTAACGTAAGCTCGGTAACACTTGTAGAATGGTAGAAGTTTCATCAATTCTTGATCTCCAGAATACTTGATATATTTCTTCACGAAAAAAGTAGACAGATCTGGGCGTTCTCTGAAGTCTAAGTCCATGGCTAGAAAGCCAACGTCAGCTGCAATATCGGAATAACTAATTCTATCATTGAATTCTATCGCGTCAAAAATGTAAATTCGATCTGTGACAAAGATATTACCTGAATGCATATCTCCGTGGCAGTCTCTAACTTTGCCTTCCTCCATTCTCTTCTCAAAAATAGACCTGTTTTGCCTCATAAAATTTTCAACTCTTTCACGGATAAAATCGAAGGTTCTCTTAACTATTGTTTTGCCGATAAACTCTCCCGTCTGATCGAAATTCTCTCTCCAATTTATTCCCACTATTGGATCGATTTGAAATTCACTAATCTTTCTACTAGTTTCGATTTTTGAATGAAATTCTGCGATGATCTTGGCTATTATGTCAACAAGCCCCTCCTCTACTAGGTTCTTTTCAAGGAGTCTGCTCATCATATTCTCCTCAGGCATTCTTTTCATCTTGACGGCATATTCAATTGTTTTCCCTTTGCCTTTTATCCTGATGGCATCGGATTTGTTTATGGGCACAACCTCTAAATACATGTCCCCGCACAGCCTTCTATTGAGTTCAAGTTCTCTTTCACAAAAGAAACGTCTCTTTTTAATCGTAGTGAAATCCAAAAATCCGAGGTTTACTGCCTTCTTTACCTTATAGGCAAATTTTCTGGTTAGAAAGATGAAGGATATGTGAGTCTGGATAAAATCAATACTGATTGGACCTTCGTCGTATGCTTCAGGCTTCATCAAAGCTTCTACAACTTGCTTTTGATCTATCATGCGGCTGATCCTTCAAGTTTTATATTCAGTTCTGTTTTGAACAAATCTTCAGCGATTAATATAGAAGTATCTGCGCATAAGCTTCGACCAACGTTTAGGTGGAGTTTATGACATATTACGATTTCGGAATGAAAAGATAAATACAGATTCACCTTCAGATACTTAGGTGTACTGATTGGAAATTGAGACACTTGATGATTTGAGAGCAATTCTAATGGAGACAGGCTACTCAAGTAAAGCAATAACTGAAATTGTAAAATGGTATAGCACCGAAACCACAGTTAGTTAGCAATATGAAACAATATTGCTCCACTAACCCCTGACTTTATTCTCTTCTGCTTCATATAATCAGATGCAACGCTTTGAAGCGAAGCCTCCCATAATAAACGAGAATTAAATTGCGTTCAATCAAGCGAGGGTCAACACATTCCCTCTGTAAAAAGCGAAAATGCATTTTTCATAGCAAAAAAGATGTTGTGTGATGTTAGAAACGCGAATGAAATTTCACTGTTTGTCGTATTTTTCGACTTCGTTATTCATTATCACTAACTCTATGCCCGCTTGTTTAAACAGTTCCATAGTGTTTGCATCAGTGTGGTAACGTTTTTCGCAGACAACCCGCTTGATACCAGCGTTTATTATCATCATCGCACAGGTTCTGCATGGTGTCATTTTGCAGAACAGCGTTGCCCCTTCAAGAGGGATGCCGAATCTAGCCGCTTGTATTATCGCGTTTTGTTCGGCGTGAAGCGTTCGCACACAGTGTTGGGTGATTTTGCCATTATAATCAATCATTTTTCGCATGTCATGACCCGCATCGTCACAGTGAGGCAATCCTGATGGAGCCCCAACATACCCAGTGGTCATAATTCTTTTATTTTTAACGATAACACAGCCGCATTTGCCGCGATCGCATGTTGCACGCCTTGCGATTGCTTCACAGAGGTCCAAGAAATACCTGTCCCAATCAGGTCTTTTTTCAGCCAATAATCTTCCTATCCTACCCAGCTTAAACATAGTTTACAAAACAAACTAATAAATCTAAACAAAGGCTACTTCAATGTCTTTTCTCTTCACTTTTGGTAAATGTGGATTTCTCTTCCTATTTTGTGTCTCTTTTCAGCGTCAACAAGCGAAGTCATCATAATTAGATTTTTAGGTGTAGCCACTTCGTCAGAGAAAATCTTTCTCTTGAAAGGACATACGCTTTCAAAGCCTATCTCCATAGCTTTCTTCTCAATTTCCATGGTAATAGGTTTACCTGAACGTGTCTTAATGAACGGTGATATTACTACCAACCGTCCACCTTTCTTCAAAACCTTGTAGGCTTCCTCCAAAAAACCACAAAATAGAGGTTCCAGTTTTTCCACAATTCTTATAGCGTACGATCTGGTCGGAACTTGGCGTAGTGCAGGGCCTAAATCAGGTTCTGTAGCAATGCAGTCAACTTGTTCCCCACCAATCTTCTGAGTTAGTTTATATACGTCTCCCCTAATGGCTCTGTACTCAGCGTTTTCTAACATATATTCTTTTTTTAGCCACTTCATATTTCGAACTGTCGCTTCAATGCACCACTTGTTCATGTCTACGCCAATCACTTTCGCCTTAGATAACAAGGCCTCTTGGAGAACTGTGCCAACACCGCAAAATGGATCCAACAAAGTTTTACCTTCTGCACAAGCACCCAAGTTTATTATGATTCTTGCAAGCCTTGGAGGAATGGCGAAAATCTTGCGCTGTATTGGTTTTTCCACGTCTCGTTTCTGAAACTCAAAAGGGTTATGCACCGCTACAGTAGTAGCGATAAACGTCTTCTCTCTGTCAACGCAGAACAATATCTCAGCCTTGTTTTCAACCAAGTTCTTCTTCAATACTTCGATATGGCTCAGCTGAGGCAGCCTTCTGCCTTTTGCAAAACCCATAAACTTCGATTTCTTACCATAACCCGCCAACTCAAGCTTTATGCTGCTTCCAATAAAACGTTGAATAGCCTTCGATATTGAACGTAACGGTTTGTCTGCGCAGTACACGCTAACTCCAAAGAGAGTCTTCTCGGATTTAGCCTTCACCATCTTTTCAGCCAAACCGCTGGCTTCAATTTTCCTGCGAATTCGCTCCTGTGCTTTTTTGTCTTTTTGAAGAAAAGCTCTCCTAACAACGTCCGTTGACAAATTAGCCACGCAAAAACCGATTTTTATGGTACCGCCTAAATCATTAATAGTTGAATTGGGAACTTTCTCCTCAGTGCTGACTACAAAAAACTCCTTTGAGAATGAATACACGACAAATTTGATTCCTCTAGTTTCCAGTAAAGAGGAAAGCTCCGCCAGCGACAAACGCCAATTCTTACCCGGTATAAACAGATTAAATTGCTTGCTCACACTTGCTTAAACTACTACTAACTATATAAGCAATTGATACCAAATGTTCAAAAAACCTCCCATATCTTCGCATAGAAAACTTGAAAAACATACAAAATTATATTGGCTATACTTGCAAATCGTTTAAATATTGCCCACCCTGTAATGCTAAAAAAGGGATGCTCTATGCATGCAAGAAATTATCGACCTGTCAGGGGTCAAGCTTATACTCGCAAAAAGTTTGCGAAAGGTTTTCCACCCCCGAAAATCGTCAAGTTCACAATGGGGGATATCAAAGGAACCTTTGAGATTGAAGCGAAACTTGTAGCATTAAAAAGAGCTCAGATCCGCCATAGCGCCTTGGAAGCAGCACGCATAGCCGCAAACCGTCTCCTAGTCGATAAATTGACTAACGATTATCTTATGCAGATTCGTCCATACCCACATATTATCTTAAGAGAAAACAAGATGATTTTTGGGGCTCATGCTGATAGGCTTCAGCAGGGTATGCGCAGGTCTTTTGGAAAAGCCATAGGTACAGCAGCCCGAGTGGAACCCGAACAGACAATTATAGCTGTTAAAGTTAAAGCTGCTGCGATTGACACAGCAAAAGAATCCCTGAAAAGAGGAAGCGCAAAGCTACCTATCCCCTGCAAAATAACCATCGATAAAATAAAGTCTCCCGACGCAACAAACAGGACGGAGATGGGAAAAGCTTGAAAGCTAAACCCAAATCCGACGTTTTATGGTTTGAAAGCCTGAGAAGCACAGACGTTCCCATTGTTGGCGGCAAGAATGTAAACCTTGGAGAAATGATTCACGCCGGAATATCCGTATCTCCAGAATTCGCCGTTGCAGCTCGCGCCTATGAAAAACACAGAAAAGAAACAGGAATTATCAAGAAAATCGACAAAATAAGCGCGCGTTGTTCATATGTCAATGAATAGTATGGGGCATGAAATTGGTTTCTGAGAATTTAATCGTCAATATCGAGGAAAAAATTGCTGCTGAAGGTCGATTTACTGGCGGAAAGGGCTCTAGTTTAGCTAAGCTGTTCCACATACTGGGAAAAGATAATGTTCCATATGCTTTAATGGTCACCACAGAATTTGCGAAGATGTTGCTCAAGGACCCGAATATTATAGATTCAGTAAAAGAATTAGATGCTATATTGGCTAAAGCCGATGAGGATGAAGCTAAAAAAGTTGCGAAAAAAATAAGAAACGACATAGAAAACATAAAGACGCACCCCCAACTCATTGCGTTGTTGGAGAAAAAAATTGAAATGCTAAAAAAACGAGTTGGACGGGATAGGGTTGCCGTCAGAAGCTCTGGAATTACCGAGGACATGGCTACTGCCGCTTTTGCTGGGCAATTTGAAACCTATCTAAATGTTCCCTTAGACTCTTCTAATGTTATTAAGTATGTTTTGAAGTGTATTGCCTCTGCCTTTGGCTGGAGGGTTATAGACTACCGGCAGGAGCTACGAAAGAAAAGGATTCTTGACATGTCAGAGGCTGAACTGCTTAAGCAAGGTTTAATCTCTGTTGTCATTCAAACCATGGTTGATTCAGAAAAGGCCGGTGTGGCTTTCTCCATAGACCCTGACACTGGAAACCGTAATGTCGGTGTAATTCAGGCAGTTTATGGCTTAGGAGAAATGATAGTACAAGGAAAAGAGAGTGCATCTCGGACCGCTTTTGTTAAAGAACCTGAAGTCAAAGTTCTCGGGACCATTCCACCCAAAGATCCTCAAAGAGAAATGCTAATTTACGACAAGAAAACTAAGAGGAACCGTGATGTTCCTGTTGGTGTGCGTGATCCACAGGTTCTTACTCTTGATGAAGCAACCCAGGTTGCCAATCATGTTACAGTTATAGAAAAACATTACAAAAAGCCAATGGACGTTGAATATGCCATCGAATACGGCAAAGTCTTCATAACGCAGGCGAGACCAGAAACTGTTCACGCCACCCGAACCGTATTGACTCTATTCAAGCTTAAAAAGGAACCAAAAAAGGATCCGCTCTACATTGGCATTCCGGTTGGAACAAAGATTGCTTCAGGGGTTGTTGCTAAATCAGCCACTCCTGAAGAAGCTACGAAGGATATTTCACGATTCAACAAGAAAGGCATAAAGCCAATGCTCATCACCTCAATGACGACGCCTGATTGGGAAGTTGTTATGAGCCTGGAGAAAGTTTCTGCCCTAATTTGCGAAAGAGGGAGCCGGACATCTCATGCTGCTATAGTTTCCAGAGAAAGGGGAATTCCCTGTGCCGTTGGTGTTGTTGGTGTCCTTAGCCTGGAAGATGGGGATAAGATAACTCTCGACTGTTCAACTGGTGAAGCGAGAATATTCGCGGGTGAAATACCTTTTGAGGTGCAAGAGGTCGAGCTAAAGAAAATTCCAGAAACAATCACAAAAGTCATGGTGAACATCGGCAGTCCTGATGAGGCTTTACACGTCAGCCAATTGCCCTCTGAGGGTAGTTCTCTTGTTCGCATCGAATTCGTTGTAACAAGCACAGAATTACATCCAGTGTTTGCTTTGAGGGCCGATCTGCTTGGTCCTGAAAGATGGGCTGACGATATTAAGAAAAAATACACCCTGATCACATCTCTTACAGACGAATATATCAAAAGGCTAAAGACTGGTATAGCAATAATCGCTGGAGCATTCAAACCGCGCAAAATTATAGTCCGATTCTCAGATTTTAAAACAAACGAATATGCCTCTCTTCCAGGTGCTGTCTACTATGAAATCAACTGCAAGTGTGGCAAAAGCATGTCCCTAAAACCGCAGAAAAACTGTCCAATCTGCCATTCAACAGACATAGAACTTAACAAAATCGAGCTTGAATTCCAAGAAAACAATCCCATGATTGGCTTCAGAGGAGCTTCAAGATATATTAATGAGTTTTTCTCCGAGGCATATAAATTAGAACTTGAGGCTTTTACACAAGTACATGAGATAGGCTTGACAAACGCAGTTCCAATGATCCCCTTTATACGGACAACTATTGAAGCAGAAAAGGCAACTAAACTAATAAAAAATGCTTTCAAGAAAAAAGGCTTGAAGATACCTGAAATTGTTTTCATGGCTGAAGTTCCTAGCATATGTATAATTCCAAGAGTGTTCTCCAAATACTGTGACGGTTTCAGTATTGGAAGCAACGACCTAACTCAGTTAGTTCTTGGAATCGATCGTGATAGCGAAAAAATTGCCTGGCAATTCGATGAATCTAATCCTGCAGTGACAAAATCTATTGAAATGTTATGCGAAGGGGCCCATTCAATGAAACCAGAAAGAACTGTGGGAATATGTGGTCAAGCACCAAGTGATTTGGGAAAAGATTTCCTAAAGTTCTTGACTATGCATCTGGACTCAATTGGTGTAAATCCCGACAAAGTTGTTGAAACTTTGCTGTCGGTTAAAGAGATAGAAAAGGAATTAATCGAAGTTATTAAGAGAAAGAACAAAAATTACCTAAAAATAGCTAAAGAACTCGGAATAACAAAGGGAAACTCCAAGTACTTAATAAAGAAATTTGAATCAGCGGTTTCAATGCTAAATAAATCTGATTAGCGCTTTTAAATGATGTATCATGATTGTAAAGGTTCTGGTTGCTGAACCACACTTCATTGCTGATCTCTTGTTGTAAACTGTAGATGAGAATTATGTCTTTCGATCTTGAAGAGAGGAATCTGAAAAGAAAAATAAGGAAACTTAAGCCTAAAATCGTATTATTGCAGCTTCCTGAAGGACTAAAACCCGAGGCTCCTCAAATAGCCTCCCTCATTGAGGAAGCCGGGGCTACCACAATCGTCTCAGCCGATCCGTGCTACGGCGCTTGCGACCTACCAATTTCCGAAGCAAGGATTCTGGGGGCAGACCTAATAGTTCATTACGGACACACGCCCCTGACCATTCATACTGAAGTGCCAATTGTTTATATGGAAGCAAGGGCGAGAGTCAGCATTAAAGGAGCTTTAGCAGAAGCCTTGGCTTACCTTGAATCTTGGAGCAAAATTGGTTTGGTTACAACGGTTCAGCATATCCAGCACCTCGAAAAAGCAAAAAACATACTTCAAAATGCTGGAAAAACCGTTTTTGTGGGCGATGCGGATCCAGTTAAGTATCCTGGACAAGTGATCGGATGTGATTTTGACAACGCCCGATCCGTTTCGGAAAAGGTTGAGGTCTATGTTTTTATTGGCGGTGGAAGATTTCACGCTATTGGTGTAGCTTTGGCCACGGGAAAGCCAACGATAATTGCCGATCCTTACGAAAAAAGAGCATATTCTATCCAAGATGAAATTAAACTGATCATCAAGCAACGTTGGGCCAGTATATCTGAGGCAAAAGATGCAAGAAGCTTCGGGATCTTAATAGGTTTGAAGAGTAAGCAAATGAGACTTAAGGACGCTGTGACAATCAAAGAAAAACTTGAACAAAATGGACTAAAGGCTACGTTACTTGCCCTTAGAGAGATTACATCAAATAGTCTCATGCAGTTTTCCGGAATAGACGCGTTTGTAAATACCGCTTGTCCTCGGCTTTCCTTAGATGATGCAAAGAATTTCAGTAAACCTCTCTTGTCTCTTAACGAAACACTTGTTATGCTGGGGGAAATGAAATGGGAGGAACTGCCCATAAGAGGTTGGTTCGGAAACACGATCTAGAACGGGCATTAGCAGAGATTGAACCCCATCCACTGCCCAACGTTTACCTTGAGCAATACACTATACCGTCAAATGTGGCAGCAGAGACACTCTACCTTGCAGCGTATGTTTACGATGATATTTTCGAAAAAACTGTGTTGGAGTTAGGCTGTGGCACGGGGAGACTGGCAATAGGGGCTGCTCTGTTAGATGCAAAGGAAGTTTTTGGCGTCGACGTGGATGGTGTTGCTGTGAGAGCGGCGAAAAAAACTGCAGATATAATGAGTGTAAAAGAAAAGATCAATTGGATTGTGGCAGATATTGATGTTGTTAAGGGAAATTTTGACACTGTACTGCAAAATCCCCCTTTTGGCGTACAAAAGCGGACTGCCGACCGAAAGTTTTTGCAAAAAGCTTTAGAAGTGGGTAAAACAGTTTATTCGCTTCATAACCACCCGCGCAGAGATAAACAATTAATTAAAAGGCTTAAAGCGACCCGGGGAAATATGCTGCAGATTGCTCCGTGTCCGTTTATAAAAAAGTTTGTTGAGAGTCGCCGGGGTATTGTTAAGGCAGTATACGCCATGCTCATGACCATTCCGCACATGTTTGACTTCCACACTAAAAAGAAACATTCTTTTATTGTTGACCTGTACCTTATAAAGAAAAGTGGCTAATGCTTTTTTAGAGCTCACATAATCAAAAGGTTTATTGAGAAGCATAGAAATTTAGGATATACCCGTTCGGAGACCCTCTCTGCATCGTTTATATTTAGCAACAAAGGGAAACAGTATGAATCAGAAAACATCTGGACATAAAAGTGGTAATTTGGTGTTGCCTGGCGAACGCTTAGGTGTAATTGAAGAATTCATCCCAAATTCTGGAACTTACGTGAAAGATGGTGTAATATACTCCAAGGTTGTTGGTCGCGCATTAATGGATTTACTGAGCAAGCGTGTTTCTGTTTATCCATTAATCACTGAGTCACCAGTTCCAAAAGTCTCATCTACAGTCGTAGGGCAAGTTGGCAACGCTCAATCTGACAATGTTCTAGTTAGAATTTTCAAAATAGGCAATAAGCGTGTTTCAGGTGTTTTCACTGGAATTCTTCATATTTCTGATGTCCAGGAGCGCTACGTCAAATCCATGAATGACATTTGCAAGCCTGGCGATATAATACGAACTAATGTCATAAGCAATAAGAATCAAGTTTTCCATCTTTCTACGAACGACAAAAGTCTAGGCGTCGTGTACGCTTTTTGTTCGCGCTGTTCAAATTTGTTGGAGCCAAAACGTCAACAGATGCAATGTCTGAAATGTGGTAACGTTGAAAAGCGTAAAACCGCTCTGGATTATGGAAAAGAGGAGATATGAACAAATTGAAGGTTAAAGTGTTGAAGAAAGAAGGCAACGAACTTAAAATAGAAATTGAAGGTGCAGGGCACGGTCTCTGCAACCTACTTCAGAAGAAGCTTTTGGAAGACGAGAAGGTGGACTTGGCTGGCTATGATATACCGCATCCTTTAGCGTCAAATCCAGTTATGTATGTTCGAATGAAAGGCAAAGCAAAACCTGAGATTGCATTGCTTAAAGCTGTGGAGAACGCTCGAGAAATGAACAAAGCCTTCAGCAAGGAACTGAAAAAAGCACTCAGATCTTAAAGTTCCTCTTCGTTTTAAAACAGCTTCCGTTCGTATGGTTATCTTATTATGTTTCAGAGCTAAAGCCTGCTAGACTTGAGAAAACGCGTTAAACTTATAACATATCTGCAAAATACTTAAAATTTAAACTGTTGGGAAAAATAGGTTTGAACCGAAAAAGTTTTCGCGTTATAAAACCCGAAATCCGTGTTCTAGGTATAGACGATTGCGCATTCAAGCCACATGTGAGAGGAAAAGTTCCAGTTATCGGCGTTGTTTTTAGAGGTGGCTTCTGGCTTGACGGAGTAATCCATACATGGATAGCTGTAGATGGTTTTGATGCCACAGAACAGATATCTTCCATGATAATCGGTTCATCTCACTATAAGCAATTGCGGGTGATAATGTTGAACGGCGTAACGTTCGCCGGCTTCAACATAGTAGATATTAAAGCACTCTATGCGGCGACAAAATTGCCTGTCATAACAGTGACGCGTGAAAAACCTGACTTTGCCGATATTCACAAAGCGCTCCAAAATCTGCCCAACAGTAAAGCGCGGTGGGAAGCAATTCTTAGAGCAGGAGAACCTGTTGAGGTCTCAACTAGAAGCGCTAAAGCGCAGGTCTATATGCAAACTGTTGGTGTAACAAAAGAGGACGCTCAAAAAATTTTGCGGTTGACTTCGACTCGAAGTAATATTCCAGAAGCTCTGCGTGTTGCGCATCTTATTGCGTCAGGGATAAGCGATGTAAAGCTTTAAAAATAGAAAAAGTTTAAAAGAGACCACGCAAAGGGAATCCAAAAAGTACATGGAGTAGTGGAATATGGAATTCTGTCCGAAATGCGGTTCACGTCTTGAATTCGAGAAACCTAAAACTGAAAAAACCGCTTCTTTAATGCTTGTCTGTCCGAAATGCGGATACAAGAAACAGGAATCAACTAAGAAAGTTGAAACCAAAATCGGCAAGGTGATCCAGCATAATCCCCAACAGTTTGTAGCTGTAATAGGTAAGAAAGAACAAAAACTCCGAACATTGCCTACCGTCCGAATTGAATGCCCGAAATGCGGAAACAACACTGCTTATGTATGGCAAGTGCAGACACGGAGTGCTGACGAGTCTTCGACACAGTTCCTGCGTTGCACAAAATGTAACTACACATTCAGAGAGTATAGCTAATTTTTTTATTATTATCATCGCATGTATCAAAGTTGCTAAACAAAGGTTTTCTTGAAAACATCTTTGTTTATTAACAATGATCTTAAGTGCCTAAAATCTTAATAACATCTCTGTGTAGCATTAAGCGAGGAAAAAGTGCATGTTTAAACTTAAAGTATCTGACGCTAAACTCTTGAGGGATATGGTTGCCGCCATATCTATTCTTGTAGATGAAGCAACATTCAAAATTGAGCCTGAAGGCTTGAAATTGCGGGCAATGGATCCGTCCCGTGTTGCTATGATTGATTTCGAATGGCCTAAAACAATTTTTGAAGAATATGTTTGTGAATTGCCTTCGAAAATGTGCATAAACATCAGTGAGTTGTTGCGGCTGCTCAAACGAGCAGGTAAAGATGAGGCAGTGGAGTTGGCTCTTGACGACAAGACTGGGCGTCTTCAGATCAAAATTACAGGCAAGTATAGCCGAAACTTCAACATGCCCACGCTTGAAGCCTCAGAAGAAGAAGTTCCGACGCCTAAAATAGCCTTTAACATAAAAGCTAAAATCACAACTCAAGGTTTGAGTCAGGTAATAGAAGATGCGCAGCTTGTAAGTGACCACGTACGAATAGAAGCGGATCCAGAGAAACTTCTTCTAAACGCTTCAGGGGATCTGATGGGCGCAACAATAACGCTTCAAAAAGAAAGCAATACCTTACTGGATATGGAGGTAAAAGAGAATTCGAAGGCTACTTTCAGCTTAAGTTACTTGTCTGAAATTATAAAAGCCGCGTCAGCAACATCTGAAATTGCCACCCTTGAATTTTCAACCGATATGCCTGTGAAAATAGACTTTCAACAAACAACCGCTGGGAAACTGATTTTCTTCCTTGCCCCAAGAATAGAAACAGAATAACAAAAATGTAGAATGCAAATGGAAACATTGGGCCCAACTCAAATATGTGCTTCTGAAAGAAAACAATAGCAACAACAATAGAAGAACAACTATAATTAATAGAAATTGGCATTGAATTCATCATTCAAATAGATAGGATAAAACTATTTCCAAAATCGCAAATAAACCCCCTTCTCTAAAAACGCGCTTTAGGAAAAATAAAAAGCATTTGTTTCAAATGTTTTGAATAGCTTTTATATTCCTAGAAAAGAAGTATGAAATAATCATTGGGTGATATTATAACATACAAATTTTCCAAATTAACAATATCCGATTGTATCCACTATCCTTTCTTGCCAAGAGCTAGAAAATACGTTTCTGGTTTGGAATTAAATTTTGAGGCTCTTCCTTCGTTGCAGGAAATTAGAGACCGAGCAAAAAAGCGAGTATCTTGGACCTTCATGCTTGAATCAGCTCTCTCTCAAGAACCCAGCAAGGTTTATGAAATTGAAATTGCTTCTTACGCTTTGGCTATTTTGTATGTTGCGGGAATATCAGAGCCTGCTTTGACTGAAAGGTTTGCTCTGTTTGAAGCCCAAAAAGTGAACAAATACCTAAGAAAGGAGCAAAACAGTGAACTTATTCTCGAGATTGCCAAAGCATTTAATTGGGAAGTGAAAAAAAACGACTTCGGTTCTTTCTCGGTTCACTTTACAAAATTTCTAGAAACTTCAACAAGAGGACGGCTGCACCACGACTCAAAATGGAAACTGATTAATAGAATAATGGAGAATGGGTGGGTAAATATAACACCTATTGAGTTAGCCAGACTTCTTCAAGAAGACGTTAAAAATCAGATAGAGAAAAGTACCAAGCAAGAACTTGGGAAAGTTCCAGAGCAAATTCAACAGGACATAGATGAATTAAAAGCCGAATTCTTAAAAAGAAAACCTCAGTTTGAGGAAGTCATCCAAGTAATAAAAGCCCAAGAATCTGATTATCCTCCTTGCATAACCGCTATGATGAAAAGAACTTCACAAGGACAACATCTATCCCATGTTGAAAGATTTACTTTAGTAACTTATTTGTTGCGTCAAGGAGTAAGTGTAGATACAATCGTAAGCTTGTTTTCGAATGTTCCTGACTTTAAAGAAGATAAGACACGATATCAAGTTGAACATCTTTCTGGGGTGAGAACGGGAAAAGAACCATACATGCCCTATAACTGCGCTTCACTTCAAACCCATGGAATCTGTTCAGTCCCAGACGACCCAATATGTAGAACTATACGAAATCCGCTGTCGTATCATCTTAGGAAAAGAGGCTTACGAAAGGTTTGGAAAAAGTAAAACGGGAATGATTATTTTCGCAGTATCAACAAAAAAACACGCTTGTAATCCTTCAGCTTATTAACATGTGAACCAAAATGGATAACCCCATAAAGTCCACCAATAATCAGGTTTATTCCTGCCTTTTTACTAAAACTTATTAACAGATTGCAACTGCTTATTGGATAGGCGGTTCTTATGTCCTCTCTGCTAATAGGGGTTTTAAAGGGAACTTCAGATATTGGTGTTATTCTGCCCACCTACCGCGAGGCAGAAAACATAGCAAATCTTATTGAGGACATCAAAAATCTCCGACTGAATTCTTCAATTCTAGTTATAGACGATTCTAGTCCTGATAGTACGGCGGAGATAGTTAAGAATCTGCAAAAAAAATACGACAACATTCTTCTTTGTGTTAGATCTAAAAAAACCGGGTTAGGAACAGCTATAACCGACGGCTTCAAAATCTTCTTAACCTCTAAGTTCCCACCAAAGTTCATAGTGACAATGGATGCTGACTCTTCACATAACCCAAAAGCTATACCCAAACTATTATCAACCATGCAAAGCGGATTTGGCATAGTCATAGGAAGCAGATATTGCAAAGGCGGCAAAATAACTGGGTGGCCGTTTACGAGAAAAATAATCAGTCGAGCTGCAAATATTGTTGCCAGATATATAATGGGTTTTACACTTCGGGACTGTACAAGTGGCTTCCGTTGTTATTCCACAAATTTTCTTAAAATGGCTATCAGCAGTTTACATAGCCAAACCTACGAAATTCAAATCGAGACTATAAGGCAGGCTCTTTTACGAGATTATAAGGTTAAAGAAGTCCCAATAGTATTTATCAACAGAAAACTCGGAAAATCAAAACTTACTTTGACAGAAATTCAATGTTACTTGTCCTATATTTTTAAAACAGCAAAGTGTGGATTAGCAAAAGAGAATTGAAAAATTCTTGTTTGGATGTTGTATTTCGCTGCCGCTCCATTAATTTTTAGATCTCACCCCCTGATTCTTTACTTCGTAAATATGCGGAAGTTAAAATAACAAAACCGAGCATATGCTTCTGATTACATAAACATAAATATCTCACGATGTCGAGGAAGATGCCGATGAGACGATTTGGCGTGCACAGCTTTGTTCTTTTTGGCGCTATTGCTTTGCTTGTAATAAGTGTAGTTATTGCAGTTGTGAGTCTTTATCCGATAGCCACTAGTGAAACTGAAATCAGCCTTATTATCGATGACTCTTTTAGATTAACGCCGCTAGAAATGTGGAGACATGGTTTAGGTTCTTTTCGCGGCCGCGAGAACCTTTCACTATCAATCCTCAATCCGGAGAATTCACCTATCAACTTTTCATTGGTGACTTATAACGGCACTCTTTATTCCACCGTGTCATCAGCAGATATTGAGTATTCATTTACTGCTGACGCTGATTATTACGAGGTTGTTTTCTTAGGTAACTCAAATGTTGCCAGCGAGCTTGGCTTTCAAGTTTCCGTTAATAAGCCTAAAGTTCTTTTTCCCTTTTCTTGGCTTACCGCTCCCGCTATGTTCCTATTCTTATTTAGTTTGGGCTCAGTCGTATTGTTACTTTTTAAACTCGTGCTTAGGAAACCTTCAGTGTTTAGGATGGAAGAATACAAATCGAGGATCTTAAGGCAGAAAGGTCGCCAAGTATTATTGATTTTGATCCTTTTGTCCTTATCTTTCTGGGTTTTCCTTTTAGTGGTGAACACTAATCCCTTTGCATCTTTCGAAAATTGGTATACAGATCATGCTAGACACTCATATTCTTCAACCTTATTCACAAAAGCTGGTTTTTCCATTTTCGATGTTCCTTTAGGGCAATTATCTAGCAGCGATCACTCCCATTACAAGTTTGTAACATGGCCCCATATGGCGCATATCTATCCTTTGGGAAGTATCTTTTTGTTCCTTCCATTCAGTTTTCTGCTTCAGAGCGGCGTCAATCAAGTTTTCGTCTTCAAGCTTGAAATAGCTTTATTCCTTTTGTTTGCTCACGTTAGCTTGTATTATTTTCTTGAACGCTTTTGGAAGCAGAAAATGTTCCCATTTTTAAAGTTATTGGGCGTATATGCCATGTACATACCCCTAGTCGTTTATACGGCTAATGGCATGTATGATGCAATTCCATTTTTATTTTCCTTGATAGCCATAGACATGTACCTGACTAAACGGTACGACTATTTCCTTTTATTAATAGCAATATCTGTGATTTTGAAGTACCAAGCAGCCATATTCCTATTGCCTCTCATCATAATGGGTTTGCTGAAGCTTTTTGAGCAGCACCACCTCTCAAGTATAATCAAAAATAAAGCGGTAATCGCTGCTGCTGCTCTAACAGGTGTCGCTGGGATAACTGCTATTGCTAGCGCGCCTTTTTTGATGAACACGAAACCTGAATTTGTTATGAATGGGGTTAACGCTTTCAGTTCCCATGCACAGATAACTTGGGAGATTCAGTCTTTTGCAGTGTTATTAACTCTGGCTGTAGTTCTGCTTTTTGCAGTTTATATGCGAAATAAAAACCCTTTAATTTCTATCTCTGCGATTTTTCTTCTAGTGCCTCTTTTCACGATGCCTTTTTTCCAAATTTGGTACGTGCCTTTCTTCTTTGGATACACGTTGCTTCCTCAGAAAAAAAGAAACATGGAAGTAACCATGATCTGGCTGATATTCATTATGGCTGTACTTGGTTTCGGGGGAATCTCCTTTAATCCAATGAACGTCCTCTATGGCTGGACAAGAGTTTTGGGGCTCTAGTACTTTCAGCAAAATCCAACATCAGACGGTTAATTGTTAAATTTGGGAATGTGCCATCATCTAATCGATAAACAGGGGGCAGCGGCGAGGGTGATTGTGTCTTCCCGAGATTTCGTTTATGAAAGTTTTTCTCATTTCTACAGTTCACCCTCCACAGTTATTCCTTCTCCCAATTCGCTTGAACAGAGGGAATTTGGCTTTCTCCTCTTTAAGGAACGAATAATGCTTCGGCACAAAGTTTTTCCAAGCATCAGCAATCTCAAGTTGTTTCTAACCAAGAGGGTTCCTTCAGATGTTTACCGTTCTTGTGCCTACTATGAAAATCCTTCGGATGAGATGGATAAGAAGGGTTGGCTTGGGGCTGACCTTGTTTTTGACATAGACGCTGACCACATTCCCACATCCTGTAGCAAAATCCACGATGAATGGACATGCGCCAACAGCGAATGTGGTTTGAACGGAAGGGGCGTCACTCCTGAAACTTGTCCTGCCTGTGGAGGCAAAAAGTTCAACATGAAGACTTGGCCTTGTGACATCTGCTTGGAATCCGCCAAAGACGAAACCGCCAAGCTAGTTGACATATTGAAAAAGGATTTTGGTTTTTCAAGTAAAGAGATAAGCGTGTTTTTTTCTGGGCACCGAGGGTATCATATTCATGTTGAGAAAGAAGCAGTCAAAACCTTGGATACTGTGGCTCGTAAGGAAATTGTTGACTATGTTCTTGGTCTAGGTTTAACCCTAGCTGGCGGCAAAACAAAAGGTAAATATGGGCGAAAGCGAGCTCATCCCAAATTCAGTTTGCACGATTTCGGATGGAACAAGCGCCTGAAACTGGGGCTTCAAAATTTCATTATTAACGCCACAAAAGAAAACCTAAAAATCGCTGGAGTTAAAGGTAAAGCCACCAACAAAATATTAGAAAACAAACAGTTGCTTCTGAAACGTTGCGTGGAAAAAGGTCGATGGGACAGCGTTAAAGGCATCGGGTTTGAAACATGGAAAAAACTGGCTAAGCATGTGAAGGAACTTGAGTCTGCAAAGATAGATACGGTTGTCACAACGGATACGCATCGTTTGATTAGGATGAACGGGACTTTGCATGGTAAAACGGGTTTGAAAAAAGTAATGTTTTCTCTGGGCAACCTTCAGGATTTTGATCCATTTAAGGAGGCAGTAGCCTTTAAAGAAGGCGAAGTGAAAGTGTTTGTCTCTGATGCACCCAAATTTAGGTTGGATGGAAACGTGTTTGGTCCTTATAAGCGTGAAAAGGTTGAGCTTACAACAGCCGCGGCCGTATTGCTTATTTGCAAGGGCAGAGCGGAGGTGGTGAACTAGGGATGTATGATGAGCTTTATGCTGCGTGGCGGTTTGAACTTGACAACACCGAACTGGGCTGTTTGCCTTCTGGCTTCTACACTCGCGTTGCAGCTTACCTGAGAACCATTGCCAAGGAAACAAGGATGATTGATAAGAAAACCGTGAAGTCAAAGCTTCTTGAGCATGAGTTGAAGCGTGTCAAGTGCATGCTTAAAGAGTTAATTTGGACGCGATACACAAAACTGGTCTCAATAGTTGGTGAAAGTCAAGAACTTCCTTCAGGTTTGCTGGCGGATGAAGAAGAATCGTTATACATGGATTTCGTTTCTTTTGCAGAATCATATCAAAAGTTTGCGGACAAACTTTTGAGAGGCCAAGTTTCCAATAAGGTTTCAAAAGCGCCACCAAAGAAAATTCGCAAAAGAGTTGTCTTACGGTTCATTAAGACTGTTCCCGCGGTGATCGGTACTGACATGAAAAAATATGGACCTTTCATGACTGAAGACGTTGCCTCTGTACCCCTAGAAAATGCCAAAATCTTGATTAGGCAGGGTTTGGCTGAAAAGGTTGAGCTTCTCTAATTCCTTGAGGCGTTTTACCACCTTTATATTCCATGATTTTGCGCCAAAGACTTTGACTTCCCAGAATTATCAAAGGATACAATACAATCCATGCTATAGAATACAATGGACCGTAGTAGAAGTGGAATAGCTGTACATTTCCACCGCCCAAGCCGATTGTGAATATGGCGGTTATTCTCAGGATATTGATAATATAGGTGACTATGGCGCCGACTAAGAAATAGGCAATTTTTGCTTTCCAAGTTATGGACATCCTTTTTAGGAATAACAGTGCTACTACAGTGAAGATTAGTAAACTCTCTATCCCAGCGCAGGGCCATGCTATGTCGAAAGTGGCTGTCCGCAAGGAATTAGCGGGGTCGGTTGCGGTCAATCGGGGCATTGTGCTTGTGGTGGATAAGGTGGTTTGGTAACCCATCAGGTTTAGCACGTTGGCTGCAAGCGTAGCTGTGGTAGGAACAATTAGCTGAAAAGGTGTGAATTGACCATAAGGAAACAAGTTGTCAATCGTGTAAAGCGCTCCGACTATGCCAATGAAGAAGCTGGGAACTGAAAAGTCCCTGACCCCCTTTTTCCCAAACTGCAGAATGATTATCACTAAGAATACCGCCGTAAAGACTAGGTACTCAATTGAGAGCGCCATTGACTCCCACCATGTTACACCGCTTTGCCGAAAAACCTCAGCGATAGCAGTGTCTAGTCCCAAATAATTGGACAATACCACGTATACTGTAGGAAGCAGGAGTGTCGCAACTAAGGCTAGAATTTTAACTGAACTCAGCTTGCTCATCCTTTTTGGTTGGATGGTTTCCCAGCTAAGAATAAATTCCAAGGCTATGAGCCATATGAAAAACAATTGGAAGGTTCTGCCTTTCCACATCAACTCAAACGATTCTGCTTCCAGCAAATACAACCAAAAGATTGGTACAACAAACGCCAACAACGGCAACAACTTCAACACGGTTGAGTGCTTCTTAACGCGTGACATAATAGCTTGCATTCTAAGCTACCAAATCCAAATTAAATCAATAATAACCGTGAGTACTCGGTTTTAAAAAAGATATGCATTACCCTCAAAAGCCTCCGATATATCTAAATCCTAAATCACGGTCCATAGCATAAAACTCAGGGGAGGTACTTTTGCCTAATCTGCAAAGAAGTTTTAATATATAGATGACAATCAAATCTGATGTGAACGCTGGAGAACCCCGGATACAGCGGAAAAAGTATAAGAATGTGTGTGTTTTCTCTATTGCCAAGCTGGATAGTGTTCAATGTGAATGTTCCTAAACAAATTCGGACTTACTGTCCAAAATGTAAAGTTCATCAAATTCATACTGTAGGCGTTTACAAGGCAGGAAAGCGAAGAGCTTTAGCCAAAGGAGAACGCCATCACAAACGGGAGAAGAAAGGTTACGGTGGACAAAAATACCCACTTCAACGTGAATTTTCAAAAACCACTAAGAAACAAACCCTGCGTCTTAAATGCAAAGTGTGCGGTTACATGTATCATAAAGACGGTATTCGCCTGCGAAAACTAGCCTTAACATAGGAGCCTGAAAACATGACAGAATGGAATAAACTCATTCCAAAACCGAGAAGCAAGTTTCTGCGCGTTAAATGCTTGAAGTGCGGAAACGAACAGCTCCTCTTCAGCAACGCCGTAAACAAAGTTATCTGCAACGTCTGCGACGAAACACTAGCGGAACCAACAGGTGGAAGAGCTAAAATCAAAGGCGAAATCCTGACAGCCTTCGAATAGGACGAACACAGAAATGGCCGAACGAAAGCCCCAGTGGCCTGAAGTTGGAGATTTAGTAATCGCCACCATAGAATCAGTCACAACCTACGGCGCTTACGCAAAACTCGACGAATACAACAAACAAGGACTACTACATGTCTCCGAAATCAGCAGCAGCTGGATAAGAAACATCCGCGATTTTGTACGGGAAGGACAAAAAGCAGTGTTGAAAGTCATACGCGTAGACTCAGAGAAAGGTCACATAGATTTATCTCTGAGACGCGTTACCAAAAGAGCACGGATTGAAAAAATCCGCCAATGGAAGCAAGACCGAAAAGCTGAAGCCTTACTTCGTGGTGTTGCAGAAAAGGTCGGGTTATCCCCTGAAGAAGTGTATGAGAAAGCTGGTGGTCTTCTTGAAGAAAAATACGGGTTATACGAAGGCTTCGAAAAAATAGCCAAAGAAGGAATTGAAGTTTTAACAACGATTGGTATTCCTAAGAACCTTGCAAAAGCCTTCGTTGAAGTTGCAGAAGAGCGAATCCGCGTGAAAATGGTGAAAGTCAAAGGCATACTTGAAATACGCTGCATGGCACCCAACGGGGTTAAAGTCATCCAAGATTCCTTCCTAAAAGCTAAAAAAACAGAGAAACCAAAAGATGGAGAAATTCGTTTCTACGTTATCGCTGCTCCAAAATACAGCGTTGAAGTATCTGCGGAAAACTACAAGCGGGCCGAGGAAATTCTACAGAAAGTCTCCCAAAATGTGGTGTCAAACATTGTCAAAGCCGGTGGTCATGGTACTTTTAGAAGGGAGAAATAGTGGGTTGGCTTTTAAGGAAATGCGAACAATGTGGCAAATATACCTTAAAGAGTGATAAATGTCCATATTGCACTGGTAACATTCGAATACCTCACCCAGCAAAATTTTCCCCTAATGACAAATATCTCAAATACAGGATGGCTATGAAAAAGGAGACCGTGGCAAAGTGAAAGATACTTACATAAAGGAACTCAAACAAGTCAAACCGAAAAATCCAATTCTAATCGAAGGCCTTCCAGGCTTAGGGCTCGTCGGAAAAATCGCAATACGCTATTTAATCAAAAAGCTAAAAGCGAAAAAATTCGCTCATCTTTATTCTCCGCATTTTCCATATTTCGTACTGGTTAACAAGAAAGGAAATGTTCGCCTCTTGCGAGGCACATTCTACTTCTGGGAAAACGAAAACGGACCAAACGATTTAATACTATTCACGGGCGACAGCCAATCACAAACCATTGAAGGACAATACGAAATAGCCGACCGCATGCTCGACTTCTCACAGAAATACAAAATTAAGACAATCGTAACCATCGGTGGCTACCGAATGGAAACAAAAGAAAAACCCAACGTTTTCGCAGCAGCCATAGAGCAAGAACTCCTTGAAAAAGCCTTGGACGCAGGCGCAGTTTTAAGCAATTCGGGAAGCCCCATAGTAGGAACTGCAGGACTAATACTAGGACTTGCCCGTTTCAAGAAAATCAGTGCGCTCTGCCTTTTGGGAGAAACGCGTGGTTATCTACCCGATCCTCTGGCTGCAAGAAGTGTTTTGGAAGTCTTAAAGTCAACATTTAATTTTGAGTTAGACCTGAATGGTCTGAACGAAGAGATTGCCAAAGCCGAAACAATGGTAACGAGGTTGCAGGAGATTGAAGAAAAAAGGGCTTTGCAAGCTGAGGAAACACGCAAAGAAGAAGATAAGAAGACAACCTATATCTCCTAAGTAAACAACAGAATTTTATTACAGTTTGCTATTTCAACAATAACTGTCTAGGTTTTCTTCAGGTAACCTTCTCGGTGCTCATAGATAGTGCCTTCACGAAGTAGCTGCCAGATCATGCGTTCAGTTTCAGCTCTTGGGATTTTATGCTTTGATTCTAACTCGCTTATGAGCGCTGCCTTTTCAACCATACCTGTTTCTTTCTCCATTTCAATAAGCACTGATAGAATTATCTGCAACTTGTCTCTGACGCTCTTGGGTTTTCCAGTCATTATTATGTCAATATCAATCTTGTAAGAAGACAAATCTATTCCAACCTCTTCTAAAGACCGCTTCATAAGCGCTATAGCTGACTCTGCATCCTCAGCCGAAACTTCTTTCTTCAACGCTACCCGAGCTCTTGCCTCAGCTATGCGAATGAGCGACTCAAGTTGACGTGCAGTTATTGCCACTGGTGACCCTTCTGCCTCGCTAGCTGAACGCATTGCCAAATAGAACTCGCTAAGACGGTTTAATGCCCCCTTACTTAGCACTGGCTTAATTGCTTTAGCGTAGCTAATGTATTTCCGCATCAGATCTGCTTCTACCTGCGCTTCCACAGGGCTTGATCCTCGCCTGTGTATTTCAAGGATATGTTTTGACATTTTTACATCCGCATCTCTGTTCGGCACATCTCTCAAAACGAAAATCAAGTCGAAACGTGACAGAATTGTAACTGGAAGAGATATATTCTCACCCACAGTTCGATGTGGTTCATATCTGCCTAAAGCTGGATTAGCCGCGGCAAGCAAGGCAGTTCGCGCATTCAACGTAGCGACTATGCCTCCTTTTGCAACAGAAACAGTATGCTGTTCCATCGCTTCGTGTATTGCAACTCGGTCCTCAGGGCGCATCTTGTCCATTTCATCTATACAAGCTATCCCCTTGTCAGCTAATACTAATGCACCTGCTTCAAGGCTCATGCTACCTCCCTTCTCTCGTATTACCGCTGCGGTTAAACCCGCTGCGGTTGTTCCACGCCCTGACGTATATAAGCCACGCGGCGCTATCTTCGCAACATACTGCAAAAGCTGTGATTTTGCTGTACCTGGATCACCAATTAAGAGAGTGTTCATTTCCCCCCTCACCGTTATATCTGGCAGAGTTTTTGATACTCCGCCGAAAAGAAGATACATTATAGCTTCCTTAATGTGTTCATAGCCGTAGATTGATGGAGCGATCGAATTCATTATTTTCTTATGAACCTTCGGATCTTTTGCAAGTACCAAGATTTTCTCTTCTTCTTCTGGTGACGGAGGTCTTGTCTCCGGCTCTTTACCTAGGACTTCTATTGAATTAGCGTCCAAGTGTAGAATAAAAATGCGAAGTTTCCCTATTCCCGGACGCGATGGCGCAAAAGCCTGAACTATTCCAACTATTGAAACGTGGTCGCCTGGTCTGGCCAAGTCAACTATTTCACTTCCAACAAGCTTTACGTTTAAAGTGCGTGGAAGCTGACCAGGAGGTAGGTCTTCAGGTCTTTCTTGAAGCCGAAGATCTTGTGAATCTATGAAAGTGGACTCATCTTGAACGAATTCGAAAGGACCGTCTCTTCCACAATCTGGACTGGTGCAAACAGGAGGAGCCTTCAAGAATTGACCCGTTTGTTCAATATGGTTTACTGTTCCGCACCGTTTACATTTGAAGGCAGCATTCATAACCATGGGACGAACTGGAGTGGCTCGGACTACTATGCCCTCGACCATAACTAGCTTTCCCATTTGCTTTGAACCGAGTTTTCTCAGTTGCTCTTTGCCCAGAAGATTTATAATTCTAACCGTTACTTTCTCAATTCTCCCCGCGTATTCAGCGTCTTCGATCCCAAGTTGAGCATAAACCGCGTTATCTGCATGCTGCAGAAAAGCTTCTGGTTTCTCCATCAGTTTCTCCGCGAGTCTTTGATCAAAGCCAAAAACTTCCTCAAAATCTACGGTTATAGATTCTCTGCCGGTTATAGCCATCTGCGAGATTTTCTGACGATACTTTTCTTTTTTGAAGAATTGAAGGAAGCGTTCTTGAGGATCTACGGTTGCTACCTCTCGAGTCATTCTTTTTATCGTTCTCCTTCAAAGTCCAGTATCTTTGCTTTCCACTCGTTGATCATCTTACCGAGTTGCTGGTAAATGAATCGTTCCTCAAATGTAAGTTTTTTCTGTATCTGTCCAATTTGAACTGGACCTGAAGACAAAGCAATTATCTTCTTTAATCTGGAGTTCACAATGTCCCAAGCTAAATGCTTGGTCTTCTCGTATTCTTGTGCTTTCTCCGGGTGTTTACCTATTTCAGCTTTTATGTTTGCGAGAAAACGACGAAGCCTAGGGTAGAAGTCTTCGTTAAGCTCTGATATTTGCCCAGCTATTTGCACGCGCTCTTTCCATTGAATTTTATAAAGTGAAGTCGTTTTTAACAGATAGTCTTCATGGAAATGAACAATTCCTGCTTTTGCAAGTTCTTGCGCTATCCAGTAATACACTTCATAATCATTTCCTTCCTCAAAAGGACCTACCGATAACCCAGAAAGTTTGATTTCAGGATAATTTCTATCCGCAATAACTCTTACAAGTAAATTCTCAAAACAAAAATCCAGCTTCTCGATTTTCATCGCCATTCTTGCCTATTCTCCTCTTAGTGCCTCTCCCATCTACTTTATGTAGCAAAACAGGATATAAGAAGAGCCGTTTAAAGATTTAGAGCAAACAATTTGAGAATTTAAGTAACTCGAATTGGCGAACTCAAGGCCAAAGTCCCAATGTCGTTATTGCGCTGGCAACTCTCCCCACTCCAAGCATCAATGCGGCTGTTCTCATGTCGCTTTCTTCCTGCTGCGATAACCTCTGGACATCATAGAACGCTTTGGTTATTTTATTTTTCAGTTTTCCATTAACTTCCTCTAGTGTCCAATGTTCCCTTGTCAAGTTTTGAACCCACTCAAAATAGCTCACGGTCACCCCTCCCGAATTGGCAAGAATATCTGGAATTAAACAAGTTCCTTTCTCGTGAAGCACCTTGTCTGCTTCTGGAGTTGTAGGTCCGTTCGCGCCTTCAGCCACTATCTTAGCTTTAATTTTATCCGCGTTGTCCTTCGTTATCTGATTCTGCAAAGCTGCTGGAATAAGTATGTCGCATTTTGTTTGTAGCAGTTCCGCATTGGTTATATTAACGCAGTTTTTATGGTTCACTACTGAACCTGTTTTTTTCTTATGGGCGTATAATGCAGACGGAATTATGCCGTCTGAACAGTAGATTCCACCTGAAGAGTCGCTTACTGCGACTATTTTGCAACCCAAGCTATGCATTATGCTGGCTGCGTTATATCCGACGTTACCATAACCTTGTACTGCAACTGTTGAGTTTTTTATTTTATGCTTCAAAATTTTCGCAGCTTCCCTTACGCAGAATGCCAAACCCAACGATGTGGCGCATAGTCTGCCTTCGGAACCGCCTATTTCCACGGGTTTTCCAGTGACGCTCTCTGGAACGCTGTAGCCTTTAAGCTGGCTGTAGGTGTCCATAACCCACGCCATTGTCTGTTCATTGGTGTAAACATCTGGCGCTGGTATATCCCTGTGTGGTCCAAGATAATCAAAAATTAGGCTCACGTACCTCCTTGTGAGTCTCTCCAGCTCACCTTTTGCCATTACTTTTGGATTGCAGCAAACTCCACCTTTTGCTCCGCCGTAGGGCAAGTCAGCAATAGCGCATTTCCAAGTCATCCACATCGCAAGCGCAGCTACGTCATCTATTGTTAAGTCAGGATGATACCTTATTCCACCTTTAAATGGACCTTTAACATCCCAGTGTTGCACGCGGACTCCATCGAAGACGCCTATTGTGCCATTATCCATTTTTATGGTGACTGAGACGATAAGTGAACGTTTGGGCTTTTTCAGTATCTCATGGATACCTGCGTCCACTTCCAGTTTCTCCACGGCTAATTTAAGTTGTTCCTGAGCAACAGTCAATGCGGTATGATGAGTCATAAAACATCCCTGTGTAGTTTAGGTGTCTACTGTAGGCTATTAAGAATTGCTTTTTTTATAACTCTGGTGTCATAGTTGGATTTGCATTTTACTTCTACATAACTTCTCTTTGGATCTCTATCCTCTTTAACATATTAAAAGAAAAAATGTTATTCAGATTCTGTAATTGGTGATTACATATGAATATGATTAAGAAAGAATTCGGAGGCTTCGGGAATAAAAGAAAAGGTGCTGGATGTTTTTATTCATCCAAGATTTCGTTTGCTTCTTTGCTATAAGCATCCATCACATAGGGTATGCCTGAGATTTTTGATGCTTCTTCTGTCAAAGCCATTAGATCTTTGCGTGAAATTGTTGAAAGTCTAAAGTTTCTGCTTCCCGCCATCAACTGCTGCAATCCGACTTTGAACTTTTGACAGTAAGTGTAAATGCCTACAGCACCCAAAGGTACGTCCTTCATTCTTGAACCAAACTTTTCTTCAAGTTCTGCATAGGCAACAAAGATTTCGTTAACACTATTGCCGTACTTTGAGACCGATTTGGGCAAACTGCCTTCGGCCAGCCAGTTTCCAATATTCTTTCCAACCATACCAGGTATCATTAAGCCTCTTCCCATGCAAACGGCTTTAATGTATGGGCTTCCCATTGCAAGCGCCTTGAAAACGCCGTCTTCGCTTGAAAAACCACCTGCGATTGCAAGGTCAGGAACCTTAATGCCTCTTTTTGATAGTTTTTCGCAGTATTTGTATGTGAGAGCTTGAAGGTAGAACGTTGGTATTCCCCACTCGTTCATCATTGGCCAAGGACTCATTCCTGTACCTCCCGGAGCGCCGTCAATTGTGAGAAGGTCTAATTTTGCTTCAGCGCCGTAACGTAGAGCCATGGCTAGTTCTACAGCAGAGTAGGCACCAGTCTTCATGGTGACTCGTTTGAATCCTATTTCGCGGAGCCGGTCAACTTCTTCCAAAAAGGCTTCTTTAGTTACGAAACCTAGCCGAGAGTGCCTCTCAAACTCTTTTATGGCTCCTTTCTTGAACGCTGTTTGATTTTCTGGGAGCGTAGGATCAGGTGAGACTATATAGCCTCTATTCTTAAGCTCCAATGCTCTTTTTAAAGTTCTAACTTTAATTTCTCCGCCGATGCATTTGGCTCCCTGTCCCCATTTCAACTCGATTGTGTCTAAGTTATGTCTTGATGATACGTATTCAGCTACCCCGAATCTAGTGTCTTCAACGTTCATTTGCACAAGTAGTTCTCCATAGCCTTCGTAGAATTTCTTGTAAACTTCTATTCGCCGGTCCATCTCTGGTGATTTTGTGATCTTTCCGTTGTTGTCTAATTCGAGAGCGGGGTCGATTCCGCAAACGTTTTCGCCGCAAACAAGGGTTATGCCTGAAATTGCTGCTCCTATGGCAAAGTGTTCCCAGTTCTTCCTAGCTATATCTGTGGAACCTAGCGCCCCAGTGAATATCGGAACTCGGAGTTTGACTTTCTTCTCCCATCCGTACTCTGTTTCAGTGTTAACTTTGGGAAAGAGAGCAGTATCTGGTCCTGCTTCTACTCCTTCTGGTAAACCTTTTGCTCCCCGCGCGTAGCCTTGAATGTTCAAGTGAGAGTAGTCCACTGGATATTCTTTGTCTGCACCAGCAGTCATGCTTCCAAATGGTCCAGGGTATAGTACTTCACGACCTCTAAATGAAGATAACCAAATTTCGCAGCCACCTTTACATCCATCAACGCATTTTGAACAGATCCCAGACATGGGTGCGACATTTCTTGATCGATTGAATGTTCCGGTTGCTTCATCCGCGTTTGGTTTTCTAAGATTCATTCTAGCACCTCTGCAAATTTCACCTATGTTGTTGCAATTTGTGTATAAAATCCTATTTACCAGCATCTATATGCAAAACTATTTCAAATATATGAAATAAATGAATGTTCAAAAAACCAGCTTTTTTAGAAAGAATTTCTTTGTGCTTTATATACACTTTGAATGTTTATCAATTCTCTCAAAAAGACGTCTCTAACCAAAAACAAATGATACCACGAGCATTTATTAGCCCTTTTTCATAATGTTACACAAAAAGGAGGATTACACTTGAGTTTTGAAATGTGGGCTGAAAAATACAGGCCTAAACAGCTAAGCGAAATGATAGATCAAAAAACAATTGTAGAACGCTTAAAGAGCTTCGTTAAATCCAGAAATGTGCCCCATTGCATCTTCGCTGGGCCGCCGGGAACGGGCAAGACCACAGCTGCTCTATGTTTAGCCCGTGACCTCTACGGTGAAAGTTACCGAGAACACCTTATGGAGTTAAACGCCAGCGATGAGCGCGGAATTAATGTTGTCAGAGAAACTGTGAAGACTTTTGCCCGGTCTCGCTCTATCGGAGAAATTCCATTTAAAATTCTAATCTTGGATGAAGCTGACAACATGACTTCAGATGCTCAGCAAGCCTTACGACGTACAATGGAGCGTTACACTGAAACATGCCGTTTTATTATGTGTGCGAATTATAGTGGCAAGATAATTGAGCCTATTCAATCCAGATGTGCTCCTTTCAGGTTTAGTTTTCTACATCGAGAAGAACATGATGCTTACATCAAGCAACTTGCTGAACGCGAAAGTGTCCAGTTGTTGCCTGACGGAGTAGAGGCTATTTTTGAAGTTTGCAGCGGAGACCTAAGAAGAGCAATAAATACTCTACAGGCTGCAGCGTCCATGAACAAGCCTATAGATTCACTTCTTATCTATTCGGTGACTGGAAAAGCTAGCCCTGTTGATGTACAAAGAATGCTTGTTACAGCCATTAATGGCGACTTTTTAGCGGCGAGAAAACAACTACGTGATATGATCCAAAAGTACGGTGTAGCTGGTACCGATGTAATTCGGCAGATTCACAAGGAGATTTTCAAAGCTGAGATTTCGGAGCCTTGGAAAATAAAGCTAGCCGGTATCACAGGCGAGATAGATTTCCGGCTTGTGGAGGGCTCGGACGAGGAAATACAATTGAGCGCTTTGCTGGCCCGACTTGTTGAGGCTGGTAATGAAATAAGAAAAGAAAAATAGGTGCACTTTTTGTACACAGTATGGGCTATAAAGCACAAACCGAAATTAACCACTGAAATCGTGGGAAACATTTTGGCAATCAAGGCTTTACGTGAGTGGCTTCACTCTTGGGAAAAGGGCATACCCAAAAAGAGGGCTGCCTTTCTCCATGGACCTCCTGGAATAGGAAAAACGATTACCGTTGAAGCTTTGGCCCATGAATTGCAGATGGAGCTTGTCGAAAAGAATGCTAGTGACTACAGGACTGAAGATGCCATAAATCGTTTCGCAGGTTTAGCCTCACAGTACGGTTCTCTATTCGGTGGGAAAAGAATTGTCTTGCTAGACGAATTAGATGGATTAATGGGAAATGCCGATAGGGGCGGTGTAAAAGCAATCACTAACATTATTAAAAATGCGCGCTGCCCCATAGTTTTGATTGCAAACAACGCTTATAACCCGCGGTTCCGAGCTCTTCGTAGTTACTGCCTCCTCATTGAATTTAAAAAGCCCGCTGCAAGTGCCATATTGAAAAACTTGCAACGCATAAGCGAACGCGAAGGTATTCAACCCGATGAGAATGTCCTGAAATTTCTCGCTCAACGCGCGGAGGGTGATGTTCGCTCAGCAGTTAATGATTTTCAGGCTTTAGCTCAAGGGAAAAAACAGTTAAAATATGATGACGTTTCCTGGCTTTCCTACCGAGACCGACATGAATCAATTTTCAATGTTATTAAACTAATCATCTACGGCAGGACTTCTTTAGGCGCAAAAAAAGCAATAAACATGGCTGACGTTGACATCGACATGCTTTTCGAATGGATTTACGAAAATGTTCCTGCGCATCTCAATGATCCACACGATTTAGCTCAAGCAATGGATGCTCTCGCGATGGCTGACGTTTACCGCGGTAGAATCCGCGATTCTCAGGACTGGAGCTTCATGCGCTACGTGATTGACTACATGACGGCGGGCGTGGCCATGGCTAGGCAGAACTCTAAAGTTAGCGGGTGGGTCCCGTTCAAGTTTCCAAGTCGAATTATGATGTTGTCGCGCTCCAAAGCTAATAGGGCGATGCGGAAAAAAATAGGCCTTAAAATTAGGCGCAAAAGTCACATCTCAGCAAACCGCGCTTCCAATGAAATTTTACCCTATCTTCGAATCATTTTCAAAAACAACGTTTCAATGGCTGCTAGAATTGCAAAGTGGCTTGATCTAGATTCAGAAATGGTTGAATATATAGCTGAAAGCAAACCAAAAACCCGCAAGATCACCGCGATTTTGAGTTGAAGATCCCTTTAGCGGACTTTGCTGCCCTCCGCAATATCCTTTTCTGGCTGCAACACAGTAACATTGCCTTTTTCATCTTCAGCCGCCAATATCATACACTGTGATTCCACACCCATAACCATCCGCTTTTGTAGGTTAAGGATGAACAAACATTTTTTCCCGACTAGATCTTGAGGCTGATACCACTGCCGAAGTCCAGCGACGGCTTGTCTTTTCTCTCTTCCAAAATCAACTATGATTTTTATGAGGTTCCGCGAACTTGGAATTTGGTTCGCCTCTGTAATCTTCCCTATTCGCAAATCTAGTTTTTGAAATTCTTCAAACGAAATTTCCATTTTCCAAACCCAACTGCCGTTTTTGAACTTGATTAAATTAAAGCTTTGCGTTTCTCCTGAACCTTTCGCTTTTCCTCGGTTGCTATCTTATGCGCTTGCAAAACTGGTTCGGGAATCTTGCTATTAGACGAACAATATTTTGCGATTTTTACTGCTGTTCCAAGCGATACTAAGTGGCCAACGCTTACATAAACAGGTTTAACCCCCTCTTTCGTCATAACCACCGCTCCTATCATTTGGTCGTTTTGAAACAAAAACTCCTGCCCCGAAATCATCTTGGATTCTCCAATTAGTCTCTTTTTTGCCACTCCAACCGTGGGTTTTCCCATTGCAAGTCCAAGATGGCTAGCTAGGCCGCAGCCATACGGGTGCGCCACTCCTTGTCCATCAACTAATAAAACGTCAGGTTGACGCCTCAGCTTCTTTATACATGCTACTGCTGGCGGAATCTCCCTGAAGGATAGCAAAGTTGGCATGTACGGAAACTTGACTTTGCACGTTGCCGTTTGTTGCTCTAGAAGTTCAAACGAATCATAATCCAAAACTGCTACTGCTCCTATTGCTAATTCATAAATATATGCTACATCAACACCCGCAACACGTTTGATTTTTCTGGGTAAGCAGTCTTCAGTAACAATCTTATGAGATAAGCGCAACTGTGTTTCATGTGCTTTTGAAACAGAAAAATTGCGTATTGCAGCAAAAGTAGGTCGCATCGCCTAACACTTTTGGGAATGAGGATCTTTTCTCTGCGCTTTTTCAAACTTTTTCAGGTAATTCTCTAGTGAGTTTCTTCGGATTTCCTGAGTGACGTCTCCCCGAGTCGTTTCAATGATTCGCCTTGCTACGTCGCATTTTCTTCTAAGTCCTGGAATAAACATATACGCTTCATCTAGCGCCATTATTTCGATGTAAATTTCCTCCATAGTTTGTAATCCTGATTCACCTTTCTCAGCGTCCCCTTCACGTAATGCATCCAGAACCAGTCGGCGGTACTCGCCTATAACGTCGGTTAAACCCAACACATAGTCTACATAAGGAACATTGATTTCATCAGGCATGACAAAACGTGCTTCTCTTGTTAAACCTTGGAAAATGTTAGCTTCGGCGAACTCTTGAAGCGCTGCGCTGAACATTCCGCTGTACATGATATCCGGGTGTTCCTTCGCTAAAAATTGAAGTGTTGAAATAATTTCTTTCGCGGTTTCAATTGACCTCATGGCTTCATAATACTTTTTTTGATGAATGAGAAGTATTGACTTCTTGGATATGATAGTCGCCTTTCTCATTTTTTGCTGGGCGTTTTCTCGCATAACGTTTTTTTCCAAAAGATCTTTTTTAACTTCCTTCAAAATTGACTTTAAAGTGGTCAAGTTTTCACCGTTCTAATCTTAAAGCACACTATTTATTAAATCACTTCTTAGAACGTAGATTTTGAGGAGCTTTTTTTTATTCTTCGGGTTCAGGTTTTGCCCATTTCTCAATCAGCAGTTTATTGTCATTTAGCTCGAAGCTTACCTTGACAAAGACGGACTCTTCTCGCTTAAATGGAAACATGCTATCTTGCGCTAAGTCTTTTGGCAAGTAAATCAGGTATTTACCGTCCTTTCTCCTGAAAAGTCGCCCTCTACCTTCACTAACCATAATTCACCACCCGTTGAATTAAATTATAAGTTAAAGAATGGGGTGTACTGAAAACCTATTTAAGATTATCTTTTGCAGTTTCTATCACAAACTTTTCGAAAAGTTTGGATATAGTTGAAAAACGAATTTTTTGCTTGCATTATTCCATTGTTCCGGAGATCTCAAAACGTTTAGGCTTCTTGTGTTTACTTAACAATACAACTCTGCTCTCAACCGCTTCATCTATAATCGTGTATTCTGTTCTATCGGCCAAGCGCCTCGCAAAATCGTATACCTCCTTATGTGAAGGCATGTTCCTATAATCTAAACGAAGTCCCGAAAACCCAACATGCATGTAAGCTTTAGCTTCAATATAAGTGGGCTCCGCTTTTTCAACAAGTTCGGCGTAACCATCCGCAAATTCCATGTTCTGTCCCTTTGCAAGCGTCATGCGGGTCACGGTTGGGCATAGGAAAGACGGTAGCAGACTAAGAGTCTCATTCAACTTTGCCCAAGCTTTGGAAACTTGCGGGCGACAAACGCGCTTGAATACCTTTTCGTTAGGGGCACACACTGAGATGTAAAGCTGTGTTGGCTCTTCGCCTAATTCCGAAAGTTTAGATGGCACCGTACCATTAGACACAAGAAACGTTGTAAACCCTTTATGATGAAACACCCGAATCAACTCTCCTAGATGCCCATAAAGTGTTGGTTCACCCGCCAAACTTATAGCAACGTGTTTAGGGGTTAAGGCTTCTGTAAACTTCTTCCAATTTGTTTTAGGATGTCCATTATACCCACTCAAAATCTTGGCTTGCGCTTTCAAGGTTTCTTGAACAATTTCTTCAGCGGAGTCCCATTTTGGAAGTTTCATTTCATCCCATTTAATTTGCAAGTCGCCGCTTTGCGCTCTCCAACAAAAAAGGCACTGCTGTGTGCAATAAAAAAGTGAGGGCGACATTTGGATACATTGGTGTGATTTTATGCCGTAAAACTTCTGCTTATAACATACTCTATCGTGAATTAAAGATTCGTAAAGCCACTTACACCTTTTGACTGCTGAATGCTTGCCGACAAGATGGTACCTATGCTTTTTTACGACTTGTAGCAGTGCGGGTGTGATGGAGTCTTCCAAGATGCTTCACAAATCACTTTAGCTTCTATTACGGAATAACAATATTAAAAGCCGTTTTATAAACAGCTCTCGCTAAAAGAAAGGATGGTGTTAAGGCAAAACTTAAAATGTTCTGTTGCAATGAAAATCTGCTGAAATACAGGAGAAATATCGTTTGAAGGAAAAAGCTGTTGCAGTTGCTCTCCTAATACTGTTTAGTGTTTTCTTTCTGTTTAGGCCGCTCTATGTAGTTACAGGGCAGCTTGGCGTCAATATTTATTTAGTAAACCCTGAAGAAGAGGGTGTTGCAGGTGAAATTGTTAACCTTCAAGGTACCATAGACACCACAAATGGTAGGTACCAAATTTGGTTTGACGAAATACTTGCTATTACAAGCAATTCTGAAGGATATTACGTAAACCAAAATTTCACACTACCCTCACTTCCAGAAGGAGGTTATGTTATAACGCTTAGAGATGTAACCACAAATCGTAACGCAACATACGACTTCAGTCTAAAACTGGCTTACTATATTGAAGCAGCTCTACCTTCTTCACCTGCGCAGTTGCAAGAAGGTGACGATGTTGTTTTGAATTTAACGATAGCAGGCGTGCAATCGAGCACCACACACTACGCGAATATTACGGTTGAACTTCCTAAGCCTCTCGCTACAATTTATTCAAGAATAGTTTCACTTGTAGCTTCAAGCGAAGAAACAGTTGCAACGACGCTTGTCACTTATCCAGATGCTGTTTTCCAACCTGCCGGCTCACTTACCAACTACACAGGCTTATACAAAGTTTATTTTAATGAAACTGAATCATTGGCAGAAAATGAATTTTTTGTGGGTTTCACCGATTTGAGCGATTATCACAGAAACCAAGTTGTGTCAACGCGTGCAATAGGCTATCAGCCTGGAGAAAACGCAACAATATCAATTAAATATGAGGAAACTGGGGTGACTGTACACGAGGAAACGGTGACTGTGTCAAGCGAAGGCATCCTTGAATCTTCTTGGGTGGTTCCCTCAAACGCGTTAATCGGTGATTACAATATAACTGTAACTCCCGACACTACGGATAAACTCATACCTGACTCGCAGCTTTTTTCTGTTCCTGGATATTCAGTGAAGGTTCAAACTTTCAATCTAGCAGGTGAAACTGTTTCGGAAATATCTGTTGAAGCCCTTGACCAAGCCACAGATGAGGTATACTCCAGCATAAGTGATTATCAAGGAATAGCCAGTTTGAAACTTGAGAAGGGCAATCACCTGCTCAGCGGGTTTTGGAATGGTGTAAAAGTAGGGGAATTACATGTTTATATAACTGACTCCGCTTCTTTCGATTTAGAGTGTGAGTTAACAAATATCGAAATAATTGTCCAAAACGAAAACGGAAACTTGATGCCTTTCGTTACCCTAGAAATCGAATATCAATATATTAAAACAAAAGAAAACACATTTGAAAAAGGTTCTGCTTTAGGCGAAACAAATCTTTCAGGATCTTTTATTCTTAACTCCGTTTTACCTGAAATAAGTTACACGATCAACGCTTCTCTTTACGATATGGTTTTCAATACTGATAACAAAACAGTTTCCAGCGTTCCAGCACAGCCAATTTCTAAAGTAGTAATAATATGTCCAAGTCAAACTCTAACCCTTAAGATAACCGATTACAACGCAGAAGCTATTCCCAATGCGCGCATAGAATTGGTCGAAGTTACAAATGGCTTCTTTAATGGCGCCATAACTGATATTGCAGGAAGCGTTACTGTGGAAGTCACCTTTGGAAAGTACAGGTTACGTGTGTACAAAAACGAAATCTTGTTGAATTCAACTGTTATTGAGGTTTTTAAAGACATGCAGAGCGAGATTTCTTGCATTCTTTGCAACATTTATGTGGAAGTGAAAATTATTGACTACTTCAATCAGCCAATCCCGAATATGAACGTCGTACTTCATAGGTCAGGTATAGAACCGTGGTCATCCATTACCCAGGCTAACGGAGCAGCAACCTTTAGTAATGTTATCGGCGGGGATATGCAGATAATTACCTACCCCGAAGGTTTAGAAAGCAGTTATGAGGCTTTTAGCATCCGTATTGCGGAATCAAAAGAAGTAGAGATAAAACTGGATAGGTACATTCTTGTAGGACCGTTTCTAATTGAGAGCAGTGCACTCGCAACTTTCATCATAATTCTTCTATCGATACTCTTGTTTGTCTCCATTGAAGTTTACAGAAAGAAACGAACTAAAACTGCTGACCGTGAACATTAAATGTGTAATAAAGAGTCAGAAATAAAAAAATTTATATGGGTTCCAAAGGCTATACCCTTTTGGGAATGCGTAGCAACATTGAATTTTATTGATTAACAATAGAGGTGTATCTATTGGCTCAAACAAAAACCTGTTCTCCCAGATGTCAATTCTTCAAATGTGTTAAAAACTCTGCTTTCTACCGCCGAGACCTTGTATGGTGCAGATGGACCGATGATGCCTGCAATGTCGCGAATTGTACTTATGCCCTCTGCGTTAAGAGACGTTTGTTGCCACGAGGAGTCTGCGGCGAAACTGTCAAACGGAAAACTGTCGAAAGGGCTCCTGAAGAAGTAATTGGCGAATCTATAAAGCTTCGAGGAAAAGCATTGCGCAAGATTGGGGACAGAGAACTATTTTAAAGAATTAATTAGATCGAAACGCAATAATTAGTTAAAATTCGCAAGGTTTTTCAACCTCTATTTATTTGGCTTTTACACGTTTAACTACGGGCGGTTTTACCTTTTTCAGGATTCTGTAGCCGCAAATTATGCATTTTATTTCTCCACCTCGAAGCTCCAGCTCTTCAGATGGGACTCTTGCCCCACATCGTATACATTCATAAACAATTCCTGTTTGTTCCAACGACTCTACCCTCCTACAAAGGAAAAGCATTTTGCTTTTAAATGTTTCCAGTGCCCTTTGTATTAACGAAGGTTGACGATTGAGAAAACGGCTACGCAAAATCCTTTCCACTGTTCTTTCACCTGAATACATTGATAATATCTATAATTCGTTTGACGTTGTAGGAGACATCGCTATTATTCGGCTTCCCTCCACTTCGGAGGTGGATGCGAAAATAGTTGCAAATGCAATAATGAGTCGACATAAAAACGTAAAAACGGTTCTACTTCAATCAAGCCCAGTGACAGGAAATCTAAGGCTCCGTCGCTTAACCTATATTGCTGGGGAAAACAAAACAAGCACGATCCACAGGGAATTCAACTGCTTGTTTGCTGTTGAACTGGAAAAATGTTATTTTTCTCCTCGTCTTTCATACGAACGAATGCGCGTAGCAAAAATGGTAGAACCCAACGAAACAGTTATAAACATGTTCGCTGGCGTCGGCTGCTTCTCCATAGTAATCGCCAAGCAAGCAAAACCTGCAAAAGTGTTTTCCATAGACATTAATCCTACGGCATTCCAGTTCCAGCAGAAGAACATTAGGCTTAACAGAGTTTACAATAAGATAATACCGTCTCTGGGGGACTCAAAAAAAATCATCAACAACCGACTGCGGCGCAAAGCAGACCGTGTTTTGATGCCTCTTCCAGAAAAAGCATTTGAATACTTGCCCTGCGCTTTGTTCGCGTTGAAGGTGTCGGGAGGATGGATACACTACTATAGTCTCGTGCACTCAAAGAAGAACGAAAGTCCGACCGAGAGGATTAAGTCAAAACTGGAGAAAGCACTTGAATCTTTAGGCGTAGTTTTTGAGGTGCCCCTCATCCGCGTAGTAAGAAGCACAGGTCCAAACTGGTTCCAACTCGTTGCTGACGTGCGAGTCATGGGACTAGAACACCAGAAGGCATCAGCACGGAATAATCTGCAAGTTTAGACTATAGTTGAACCTTTACATACAATGTGATGACTTTTCACGCTCTACCGTACATCAACACTTTTTTTAGTTTTCGCAGAGTTGCCGTTTATGTTATGGCTTTAATAAATCTTAATAACTGTGTGCTGCAATTTGTGTATGCGTGAAGTGAAATGAAAAAGCAGTTAATCGACATACTTGCTTGTCCCATAGATAAACATCATCCTCTTGAACTTCACGTTTTCGAAGAGGAAGATGAAATAACTGAAGGTCTAATCGTCTGTCCAAAATGTTTGAGATGGTATCCGATACGCGATGAAATCCCAGAAATGCTGCCAGACGAACTGCGCAAAGAAGCTGAAGACTTGCCGTTTTTAAAGAAATGGAAAGCACGGATTCCAAAAAAAATTGTTTCTGAAGGAAAACCTTTCAGCCTAAAAGGCTAAACGGCAAAATTTTGTCCGAGTTTTATGGCTCTGTTTTTGACCGAAGACCTCAAAGCAGCTTCAGCAATTTTCAGGGCTTTTAATCCGTCAATTCCAGTTATCAGAGGCTTCTTTTTTTCTGTTATGCAATCTGCGAAATGCTGAAGTTCAAGTTTTAAAGGTTCTTGCCATGGATATTGTGGTTGAGCGTTTCCTTTGGGGCTCTCGATCCACAATTCTTGTGTCATGTAATCCAATCTCATTATCGCGTTGCTTCCCGTAACAGTCAAAGTTCGTGTTTTGTAAGGGGTCAACCAGTTAGACTCAATAAACGCGCTTTTTCCATCTTCGTAGGTGAGCATTATTTGGGCATAATCTTCAAACTTTCTATGCTTCATGCTTCCCGTCTTCGCGTAAATACCTATTGGGTCTTCACCGGATATGTAACGCATAACGTCTATGTCGTGAATAGCTGTATCCTTGACTACTCCTACGTCACCTATCCTTTCAGGCCACTGCGAGACTCTCTTTGCAGTTGCGCATACAATTTCTCCGATTTTCTTGTTTTTAACAGCCATTTGAATTTGATTCAAACCTGGAATAAACCGCATTAAGTAGCCCACCGTCAAATGCAAAGCGTTTTCTTCAGCAACTCTAAGAAGCTTTTCTGCTTGCTTAGAGTAGGTCGCCATGGGTTTCTCAACTAAAACGTGCTTTCCTGCTTTTAATGCTTTAAGCGCTTCTTTAGCAAGTTTGGTTGACCAAGTACACACGCTTACTGCTTCAATATCTCGTTTTTTCAGCATGCGAGAACTACTTGTGTAGGCTTTCACGTCGAACTGGTCAGCCACAGCTTTGGCTCTTTCTCGGTTAAGGTCACAGATAGCCACCAACTTGGTTGATTCCAATTCACTGTAACATCTAGCATGGTTTTTTCCCCAGAAACCTGTTCCTATTACTGCCACACCTAGTTTCTTCATTTCTTTTCAACTCTTCTTCCCAAGCCACGGTATATGAAACCTTTGCGTTCAACTTTTTTGGGTTCAAACATCCCTGTCAAATCAACCATTGCTGCTGGCATTCTCATTACAGCTATCAGCCTCTTAAGGTTTAGACGTCTAAACTGGTCCTGCTCATTTAGCAAGACTATGCAGTCTGCGCCTTCCACTGTCTCTTTCATGCTTCTTTTCAGCACACGCGCAAATTCCGATAAATCATTCTTTGAAAATAACGGATCATAAAGACTTGCTTTTGCGCCTCTTCTTTCCAACATTTTAATATATACCGCTGTCACGGTTTTAGTTTTCGCGGTACCAAATATTGCAACTCTTGCTCTTCTCAATGTCTTTCCACAACTTCGTAGCGCTCCCTTTGTTAAATTAATCGCATGCTTAACAATGTCTTCGTTTATTTTTCTTGCTAGCTCAGGAAGCCTCAGCTTAACGTTTAGATTCTCTGCACTTTCAAACAAAAGATAAGCTTCATTTTTGCTTATTTCATCGGCTTCAACTGTCGGTGAAAGGCTTGCGCCACGGTGATTTATAAGTTCTAATGTTTCAAAATAGTCTATACCTGCGTTTTCACAGAAAATCGCTAATTCGTTTGCCAAAGCCAAGTTTGCATCTTTTTCGGCAATCGTAAAAAGCAAAGCAGCTTCCATTGTTTTAACTTCTGAAACTCGTTTTACAGCTTTTCCAGTTATTATTTCAAATAAAATCGTAGCCGAGTCCAAGCTGTTTTCATCTAAAGCCGCAACTTTCAACTCTTGATTTGCGATTGAAGTGAAGTGTTGCCAACCCAAGAATTGGATGGGACTATAGACTAGACCAAAGTCTTCTCCTACCCTTAATCCTGACGTGTTTTCAAGAGTTTCCTTGATTACTCCTTCGGTAAAACCTAAACTCGCTATGCCTCCGTAAATAAATAATACTCCTCGGCTAAGTGCCTTTCCAACTTGCTTGCAGGTGTATTCTACTCCTGAGTAGTCTGGTTGTTTTTTGTCGTCAATTTTTGCAGTAAGCGTCATGACAATTATCTTACTCTGTGAAACTGCGTTTTGCAACTCGTTTGTGACGCTCAGCAGCCCTCTCCTCAAAAAAATCTTAAATTTAGTTTCTATTTCTCGATCGGAAAACATGGTTTTCCGTTTAGATAGATGTCTAATCAGAGTTAAATCTGGATCAGTGCAAATCACTTTGAAACCTGCTTCAACGAAAGAAAGTGCGCAAAGAATTCCCTTTTCTTCACATCCAATAACACATACAGTGTATTTTCCACGTTTCTCTTTTGTATCTATATCTTCCGGTTTAATATTTAGAACTGCAACCATGAAAATGATTTCTCCTTTCTCAAATGCAACCTTTAGGAAAGGCTAAATGGTTGCAAGGATCTGTTTAAGCGTTATACTGTAATCTTTGACAAGCTTTAATGCTTTTTCTTGGCTTTTTGCTTCTGCATATAACCTGTAAACGGGTTCTGTTCCGCTTGGCCTCACAAGAATGGCGCTTTTGTCATCAAACCAGATTTTTAAGCCGTCAATAGTGCTCATGTTAGCATACTTTGCCTTCTCAAGTAGTTTTTTATGAACTATTTCTTTTTTGTCTTCTGAACAATCCACTGTTCCCTTTTCAATGAAGTACTTAGGTTGTTCAGCAATAAGTTCTGATATCTTCTTACCTGTCTTTGCCATGATACCCAAAATCAAGGAAGTTGTCATAGCTCCATCACGGACTGCTTGGTGAGGACCATAGAAAACTCCACCATTTTCTTCTCCACCCAATTTGGCTTTCACTTTTTTCATAGTATGCGAAACCGTTACGCTACCCACTTTAGTCCACACGATTTCGCCTTTGTAAGCCTCAGCAATATCCCTGATAAGAGTTGAAGAACTCAATGGTGTAACTATCTTTGAGTTAGGATTTTCAATTAGAAACTGTTTTTCAATCACTGCGAATGTCTTGTCTCCCCAGTAGACTTCACCGTTCTCACCTATGAACATTGACCTGTCTGCATCACCGTCGAAGGCTACACCTAGATCTGCGTTTACAGCTTTCACTGTTGTAGCTATCTCCTTAAGGTTTTCCGGACGTGGCTCTGGCATTCTCCCCGGGAAAGTCCCGTCAATATTTGCGTTTATAGTGGTGACTTTGCAACCGAGTTCTCGCAGAAGGCGTGGAGTCGCCAAGCCGCCTACACTATTCGCGGCATCTAAGACAACATGATATTTCTTTTCTGCTATTTCGGGAATATTCACGTGTTTCTTTATTGCTTCAACGTATTCTTCGCTAACCACAGCTAATTCTTGTTTTGATCCTAGTACATTCCACTCCGCGAGTGCGGCTTTATCTTCGAAGTAAATGTTTTCGATTTCAGTTTCTTGATCGTGTGCGATTTCTATACCGTCGTTCCAAATGACTTTTATGCCGTTATATTCAGGCGGATTGTGGGATGCGGTGATTATGACTCCACCACCCATACAATGGTTTTTCACCGCGAATTGCAGTGCTGGAGTGGAAGCCATTCCTGCGAAAAAAACGTTGCATCCTGTGGCTGTTAGACCCGAAATAACTGCTCTAGCAAACATCGGACCACTGGTTCTGGCGTCGTGACCTACCAACAAGTCTTTTTTTCCGAAGAATGTTCCGATTGCTGAACCTACTTTTATGGCTATTTGAGGGGTTAATTCTTTGTTGGTGAGCCCTCGGATGCCGTTTGTTCCGAAAAGCTTTTGTGAGCTTATTTTCTCATCTCCCTGTTTTTAACAGATAATCTTGGATTTTAATATGTTTTCAGTAACTTCTCTACCTGGGCAGACAGCGATTTTATCTGTGAGTGAGACATTGTCTCTGATTTTTGCTTGGTCGCCGATTATGGAATCTTTGCCGATTTTGACGTTTTTTCCAATTTTTACACCTTCGCCTATTATGGCTCCGTTTATTGATGAGCTATCACCTATTCTTACATCTGGCAAGATTACTGAATCTTTTATCTGCACGTTTTTTCCGATGGTTACGTTTTTTCCTAGAATGGTGTAAGGACCGATGATTGATTTTGTTTCTATATTCACGTTTCTGTCCATTTCCACCGGGTCCTTTAACTCGAACTTGTCTCTACCTTTAGTTTTTTGTGTTTTGGCAAAAGTGTTAAGGAGAATTTTGTTTGCTTGCAAATATTCTTCTGGTTTGCCTATATCCATCCATAAGCCATTGATAAGATGTCCGTAAAGTTTTCCTTCCTTCACTAGTTTTGGAAAGACTTCACGCTCCATCGAAATATGTTTTTCTTTCGGGATGTAGCTGAAGATTTCGGGGCTTAGGACGTAGATTCCAGCGTTTATTAGGTTAGTTGGAGCCTTACCTTTAGCTGGTTTCTCTATGAACCTTTTTATTCTGCCTTTCTCTGCTACTTCTGCAACGCCGTATCTGGTTGGGTCTTTAACTTCGCAGAGCGCTATTGTAGCCAATGCATTGGTTTTTTTATGAACCTCCAGAATTTCTGCGTAACTCACCTCGGCGAATATATCTCCATTCAAAACCAAAAACGATTCAGAATGTCCGATAAGTTTTTCAGCTTTTTTTATGGGTCCGCCAGTTCCCAGCGGCGTTTTTGGCGGGTCAATAGAGTACTTGATGCGTAACCCGTATTTTGGGATTCGTTGCTTTTTTATATAAAAAGCTGCTAGTCCATTAACAGCTAGTATTGCTTCTTGAATGTTGTATTTGGCTATTCTTTCGTAAATCCATTGAAGCAGTGGCTTGTTGACGATGGGGAAAAGAGTTTTAGGTCTAGTGCAACTTAAAGGTCTGAGTCTTGTGCCAAATCCGCCTGCGAGGATCAAAGCTTTCAGTAAGTGTCACCTTCTTGGGTTTTTTTTGGGGTCTATATTATCTGCATGTTTTAATATAAACAATTATGGTGAATCATCGTATGTTAGGTTCCATTGGATCTTTTGCGATTAGTTGCTAATTATTTTCTATCTGGCGTGCGAAATTTTTCTGTGGTTCTTTAAAAGTTCTTCAGTTAGTTTTGAGATCAAGTTGGGGGGGAATGTAAACCCCATACGGGCTCTTTCAATGAATCTCTATTGTACTCCAAACATTCTGTTGTTAAAAATTGGTTAGGAACAGCCAAGTTCTATTCCCATTCTATGGTTGCGGGTGGCTTGTGGGTTACATCGTATACTACATGGGTAACTTCCGGTATCTCATTTGCTATTCTAGTGGAGATTTTCTCGAGGACAGGGTAAGGGATTTTAGCAAAGCTGGCTGTCATGGCTTCGCGACTTTCCGTGGCTCTCACGGCAACTACATAGCCGTATGCTCTGGAGTCGCCTTTGACGCCCGTAGCTTTAGTGTCTGTTAAGACTGCAAAATATTGCCACAAGTTTTCTGCCAATCCGTTGTTTTCGATTTCCTCTGTTACTATTCTGTCTGCTTTCTTTGCAATTCTGATTTTTTCTTCGGTTAATTCGCCTATTATTCTGACTACCAGTCCAGGTCCAGGGAATGGTTGTCTATTGACTATTGCTTGTGGTAAGCCGAGCATTTTGGCAACCTTCCGTACTTCGTCCTTGTAAAGGTCACGTAGGGGTTCCAAGATTTTTTTGAATTTTATTTTTGCTGGTAGTCCTGCCACATTATGGTGTGATTTTATTTTGTCTGAATGTTTTCGAAAGCCTGATTCGATTCGGTCTGGGTAAATTGTACCTTGGATCAAGTATTTCGCTCCTGTTTTGGCGGCTTTCTCTTCGAAGACTCGAATGAATTCTTCTCCAATAATTTTCCTTTTCTTTTCAGGATCAGTTACGCCCTTAAGTCCGTTCATGAAACGTTCTTGAGCATTTACTCTTACAAAGTTGATTTCGAATTCTTGAAAAGCTTTCTCAATGGCTTCAGGTTCGTTTTCCCGCATGAAGCCGTGGTCAACGAAAACCGCAGTAAGTCTGTTTTTCAACGCTTTGGCTGCAAGAGCGGTTGCGACGCTAGAGTCTATGCCGCCGCTTAAACCTATTATGGCTTTCTCTTCACCTGATTCCGTTTTTATCTCTTTGACCATTTTTTTTATTATATCGTCCATTTGCCAGTTGGCTTCGCAATTGCAGACTTTGAAGATGAAGTTGCCGAGCATGTGCATACCGTTTTTTGTTTGGATGACTTCTGGATGCCACTGTAAGCCGTAGATTGGTTTTTCTTTGTGTCTGAATGCAGCAACTGGACAGCTTTTTGTGTGGGCTAAGACTTCAAATTCAAATGGCGGGGCGAAAACTGTGTCGCCGTGGCTCATCCAAACTTTTTCCTTCTTGCCTGCGCCTTCCAGTACCCCTACACTTTTATCGATTTCCACTTGAGCGATTCCATATTCTTTGCATGTTGCTGGTTCAACTTTTCCTTTGGTTATCTGCGCAATGAGTTGATGCCCGTAGCATAAGCCTAGAATTGGAAGGTCTATCTCCAAGATTTGGGGGTTAATTCTCGGAGCATTAGGTTCATAAACGCTTGAGGGACCTCCCGACAGAATCAAGCCTTTAACGTTGAGTTTTTTGCTTAGGGCGGCGATTTCGGTTGGTGTGATGTCGTGAGACACAATTTCAGAATAAACCCCGTGTTCCCTGATTCTTTTGCCTATTAGGTGGCAGTACTGTCCGCCGAAATCTAGAATCATTATTGTATCATATTTCATGATCATTTTGGCGTACTCAGATACTTGGATATTCTCTAGTAATTTAAGATTGCCATCTTTTTCCTATAAATTGTGAACAAGTTTTTATTCATGCAAATTATCAAGGTTTTCCTTTTCCAAAAAGCTTCTTTATTTACTTTGGAGCTGGTCAAACTAAAATTATTTAAATACAATCGGTTTCTTATCAAAAAGATGTTCAGGAAAGGTTTGATTGATTGGAAGAATGTATAAGAGGCGACAATTATGGAGTTAAATGGAACTGACAGAAAAATCTTGAAGAACCTTTTGGAAGATGCGCGGTTTTCAAGTAGGCAAATAGCGAAAAACGTGGGTGTTTCTGTCGGCACCGTGCTTTCAAGAATTAAGAAAATGGAAGACATTGGACTAATAAAGTGCTACTCGGTGATTTTGAATCACGAAAAGCTAGGTTACGAGCTTACTGTCGTAACGGAAATAACGGTTTCAAAAGGCAGACTTGTGGAAATGGAACAAGAAATAGCCAAGCTACCTGGTGTATGTGGCGTTTACGACGTAACCGGTTTAACTGATGCCATAATAATCGGCAAATTCAAGAGCCGCGAAGATCTCGGGAAATTTACAAAACAATTGCTGGCTTTGCCTTATATTGAGCGAACAAACACACATGTTGTATTGACAACGGTGAAGGAAAACTTTCGACTCCTATAGGTGAATTGTAGTCTTCACTTTTTCTTATATTTGCTTTTCTCAGAATATAATTTTGAAACCTAAGCAAGGTTGCAACATACTTGTTTGTTCGTAAGCGATAAGCCTACAAAAGAAAGGCTCGCTTCTGAGAGGCTTTTTCCATTTTTGTCTTTAAAATATCTCATTAGATAAGGCTTTTTTAATATATGGAAAAATTTTTAAGGATATTAAATTCAAATAGTATAGTTCAGTCAAATATAGGAGATTAAAAGAGAATGAAAAAAAGTTTTGCCGCTTTCTGTATGATAGCCTTTTGCGGTTTATTGCTTGTAAACGTAGGAATAATTAGTGCGGCCGAACCAGGCTATGAAAGAATAAGCTACTCAACTCAATTAGTCCCAACTGTTGATGGCGCTTGGACTTCCCCAGATGAATGGACCGATGGTGACATAACCATGATAAGTGAAGACGCTGAGTTCAGAAGCACATGGGACTTCGCGGATGCTGTCATGACAAGATTTCTTGTCGAATTTTTCAGTGACGATACTACTGATGCCGGAGACTACTGGCAAATGTGCATTGATGGTGATCAGAGCGGCGGCTCTGCTCCTCAAGCTGGCGACTTCCGGATAGACATAGTGGGACACGACACCCTAACGGTCTATGAAGGAGATGGAGTAGGTTGGACTGAGATTACTCCTGACCCAACCGATATAGAATGGGATAACTCGATAAGTGATTCACCGACCAATAGCACGCCACACTGGATCTTAGAAATCATGATTTCCAAAAATGCAGGGGTCGTTACAATGGGCATTTTATGGAACTTTAGATTAGCAGTGTATGACGAGAGCAGCACAGCAGGAGTTTTAGCGTGGCCACCCACTGATCAAGACGTTCCAGATGGTTATGGTATTGAAAATTATTCACCTGATGCTATTCCCGAGGGTTTTGGCATCGCAGTTATAGTTATGCTGTCGTCAGCGGCGGTTGTTGTTGGCTTCTACTTGCGGAAGCGGCCAAGAAAAGAGAGTTACCATTCAATAAAAGCAGGAAATATATGCTAGAAGCTACTGTGAGGACTACATCTCCACTCTCCCCTTCTTTTCTTTTCAACGTAAAGTTTGGCAACGTTTTTCACTTAGTAAAACATATTTTGCAATTACTCTTAATCTCAACGAGCTAGAGATCTCCAGTTCAAGTATAAATTATATGAGATTTTTTCCAATGCGACATTAATCTTTCTTTTTAATTTATGAAAAAGCTTTTAAGGATACTGAATTGACTAGGTCTACATAATCCAATTAAAGGAGAATAAACCACAATGAAGAGACATGCCTCAGTTGGTTTCAGCATAATTTTGTTATGCGGTCTACTTGCCTTGCAAACAGCACCTGTTAGTGGTTATCAGGAAGGATATGAAAATACAAATTATCAAGCATTAGACGCCCCTGTTATTGATGGCGCTTGGACTGGTGGCGACTGGACCTATGGCCCTGGAGAATGGGACGATTCAGCTATTCCTCCAAATCTTCCCGATACTTTCCTTTGGAGAGAAAAATGGACTTGGCCCGACGATATTATACAACACTTCCTCATTGAAGCTTTCACCGACAATACTGCCGATTCAGGAGATTACTTTGAATTTTGCATCGACTTGGATGCAAATGGCGGTACTGCTCCTCAGGCTAACGACTTCAGATTTTACTACGATGGAGATGGCACCCTGACGGTTTACGAAGGTGATGGATCAGGATGGGTTGAATACGCTGATTACATCGTGCCAGACGATATTCAAATAGAGGACTCAATGAGTTCCTCACCATCGGACAGCAACCAACATTGGATCATCGAACTCAACATGAACAAAGCAAAATTTGACGTGTCAGGGGCAGGTTACCAACCGTGGCTCAGATTAGCTGTGTACGATGCAAGCAACGAAACAGCTGGAGTCCAAGCATGGCCACTCGATTCGTCACCAGAAGTCCCAGATGAATGGGGTGTAGAAATGGGAACAACGGAAAACATACCTGAAGCTTTGACTGTTGGTGTTGTGATATTGCTATCTTCTGTAGCGGTTGCTGTCAGTTTCTATTTCCTGCGCAAACGTCCGCAACTGAAAGTTTTGGTTAAGAAATAATCGGAAACATAAACTGCGCCCTCTCATCTCCATAGAGAAAGCTTCCATTTCCCTCCCTTTTTTATTATCTTAAATCTTAGCGACAACATTATGACAATTCTGGGAAATGATAAATTCAACTGCCCGCTCAAATTAAATAATTTCTGAAAGTGAAAGAGTCGCAAGCTTGATAGGAAATTAAGCGGCATCTTTTTACCTCTTAACTTATCTATAGTAGGTTTTATATACGAGATTCTAACGAACTTGAAATCCAAATCAAGCTGTTATTCGGCTTAGGCAACCATGGATTGATTAGTAGTATGACGGAAAAATCATTGGATACTTTCACGTCAAAAGTTGGGAAAGCGGAAATCGCCGTGCTTATGCCCATACACAACGAGGCTGAAACAATTGAGCAGTGCGTTACCGAGTTTTATGATGTTGTAAGTCCTAAAATGCCCTTGGAGGTTATACTGAGCGAAGATGGAAGCACAGACGATACAGAAAACGTAATTGAAAGATTAAGCGAAAAGATACCTTTGAAAGCTGTTCTGTCTACTTCACGTAAAGGCTATGCTGGCGGAATAAAAGATGGGTTGAAACTTGTCACAGCGAAATACGTGTTGATAACAGATTCTGACGGGCAACACGACCCCAGAGATTTCTGGAAAATCTGGAATTTACGCTCGAAATATGACATAGTTAGCGGTTGGCGTAAGAAACGAGCTGACTCTATATATAGAAGGATTATGTCCCAAGTTTTCCAATTAAGAATAAAAAGCGCTTTTAATCTTCCAAATTTCATGGATATTACAGCTCCGTTTAAGCTCATGAAAACAGAAGTAGCCATACAGATAGCTGAAGAATGCAAGTACATGAGCGAAAGCTTCTGGAATGAATTCTCAGTAAGAGCTCACATCAGCGGCTTCAGCATAGGAGAAACCCCAGTTTCACATCGTATCAGAGCAGACAAAAGCGCAACTCGAGTCTATAAGCCATGGAAGATACCAAAAATCGCTTTCGCCCAACTCGTGGCTTTATCCAAGCTCAAATCAGAGCTCAAGATGTAATGGAGAACCTTGAATGGCTAAATTCAGCCGAGTGAGAATCGCTGTCCAGCTCATTGTTGGCATTGCAATATTACTCTGGTTGCTTCAACTTGCGAATTCAAGCGAAGTATATGCATCAATCTTACAATTCAATCCTACAAACTTGATCGGCGCAGTGGCTTTCTTTCTTGCCGCTTCCACTTTCGTGGGGCTCGCACTTTGCACCACCCTACGACGATCTAATCCAGAGGCTCCGCTGCGGCAAATCTTAATGGCTAGTTTTGCTGGGCAATTGTTAAGTGATGTAACTCCAGTTAGATCTGGCTATTTTCTAACGCCAGTTTTCCTCAACCAGCTAGCCAGCATACCAGTCGAAAAAGGTATGACAGGAGTTCTTGCCACTGGCGGAATTAACTCCTTCGTGAAGGTGATCGTATGTCTAATAGGCATAGGGTATTTCACGAGCTACTTGCCACTTCCACCTGACATCACTACTTCGTTACTCGTCGGAGTCGGAGTCTTACTTGTTGCGGGGATAATTTTTATGCTGATTATGTGGAATAAGCGATTCTCAAATTTGGTAGTCAAATTTGAAAGAATACCGCTAATTGGGAAGAAGCTTACCAAATTTACTGAAGTGTTCGCTAATGTTCAGAGCGAAGGGCGAAAAATTAGATACTCGCTGATTTTTGTCGCGATTCTGATATTATTGTCGATACTTGCAAATGCCACAGCATTATACTTTATTTTCAGCGGTCTCTGGTATCCCTCTCTTCACCTAATTGACTTCTTTTTCATAGCTGCTTTCGCCTCAGTATTAACATATATCCCGATTACAATAGCAGGTCTGGGTGTGCAAGAAGCTGGTTACGTTCTCCTCCTCCATATATTACATGGGCTTCCTCTCTCTCCTGTCAATCCAAGCTTTGTAGCATTTGCATTGATAACTAGAGCGTTATTCACTGGAACGGACATAATAGGAATCGGTCCATTGCTAAAAGTGGGATTGAAACAAGATTCAGCGTTCACGTTCGAAGTCAAAGAGACTCGAGTTCCCAGTAATTGTAGAATTTCAAATCAAAAGTGACGCCAAAGTCTTCTCCGGTTGTTTCTTCTCCGTCAATGATTCGGAACGTGAAATATCCGGCTCTGTCTACTTGCCATTCGAATGATGGATTTTTAATATCAGAACTGTTGTTAGATTGAATAAACCATTTCTTTATAAACATGAATTCTCCCTCTGGCTCTGCGATCATTTCTGCTGGGATTAGTCCAGTCCACAATTCAATTTCCAGCGATTGGGAACTGTTAACTGAAAATATCATTTTCCCTTCTCGGTAGTCAACAGGAAGCGGCATGTAAAGTCTGCCAATACATGGGTGGGTATTGTTAGTTGCAGTTGCATTGATCGTAACATGTTTGATCGGTGGAGCAAACTCTTTCTGAGCAAACTGCTCGTAAATTGTTTTTTCGTCGGTAGAACCGACATGATACACCGTTGCACCATTGACCCCAACATAGACCGGAGGTAAATAACGTGGGTCTCCAAAATACCTTGTAAGGACACAAGATTTGTAGGCAGGTGGCAATCTGGGATCTGTTGGGCTTGCCCAGGGAACGCTGAGAACATGTGTTATCCTCTTATCTTGAAGAAAATCGATACCTTCTTCTATTGTGTTTATTTTATAAAGTGGCGCTGACTCATTTCCATCCAGTAGCAGAATATCCCGTTCAAGATAGTATTCTTTGATGTCATAGGTTGCAATCCTTGCATCCAAAGGCGTGTTTTCGTTAATCCATTTCCACGCATCCGCTTCCTTAAAAACGTGAATCAGGTAACTCCACTTATCATCGCCTGGTCTCGCTGTGGGTTTTGCGGAATTCATGTATGGCAAGACAACTATGCTCGATATGACTACCATTGATATGAGAGTGAACGAAATAGCCCGTGTTAAGTTATTCAAAGTGAGAAATGATTTGATTATGACGGAAAAAAATATGGCCGAACAGGGTAAGGCAATTATGAGATAGCGTGGAAATGGAAGATGAACAATCATTATTAGAATGCCGATTAGGAGAAGATACGAAAGGACGATAATGAAGAACCGGTTCTGCAGGTAAGAAGGGATACTCTGCAACAGAGTTTTCTTCAGTTTTGACGGGAAAATCATGAGCAGATTTTTCTGTTTGGAAAATGTGAGATAAGCTATGGCTATGACTAACATCGTTGCTCCTATTTTGCCAATTGCAATTGACCAAGCATAGATGGGTATTGTTGCGTAATTTTGAAAATGTTGCATTGTTGAGCTTAAAAGCAATGGATCCAAATATTCACCTACGCCCAGAAAGGGGTAAACGGGATTTCCCAACAACAGAAAATTACGCATGTACCAAGGCAAAACAACAGCTAAAAACAGAGCGCTCAACCAAGCGAAGCGTTTCAAACTTAACCGTCTATTTAACCCATAGAACAATAAAAGACCAATTGAAGCCAGTCCAATATAACTTATAAGGGCTGAAAAACCGCAAAGCAAAGTCCCAATTATTTCGAATTTTCTGCCCTCAGCGCCGTCTGAATTAAATGCCTTGAACAAAAAGAAGGCAGACAGATTTAACATTAAGATTAAAACCAAGAAATAGGTTTCTTGAACAAAAAGCTCCCAAAAAAAAGGTACGACGCTTAAGGAAAGAACAGCAACAATGGAAATAATTTTGTCTCTACTTAAGATCAATGCAAACTTGTAAGTGGTTATCATAGTTGCTATGCCAAAAATTGGTGAAAGGATTCTATAGTAGAAGTCATTCGCAACTCCCGCGAAGTTATACAATGTGACAGCGGCAAGTTGAACTCCAGGTGGGTAACTCGCACTCATCTCCAAACCAATTGACGGTCCAGCGATTAGAGGGATGTTGCTTTCTTCGAATATGATTTTTGCATAATTAACTCCGTATGCCAATGAATCCCATTCGGCAGCTGGAAGAGCTACACTTTTGTATATTGCAGCAATAGTGTACAAAATGACTACAATTATTAAAACTGCTGTTAAAATTCTGAGCTGTGGTATCGCGCGAGTTTTTCTTGTGTTCAAAGAACCTATTGCCTTAGTTTTCAATTTTCGGTAAACTGAAGCAATAGCCAAGGTAATCAACAGAATCATCTGAGTGAGAGCTACTGTAGTAAGATTAATCTCCCATAATGTTCCGATCAAGATCATAACTGCAAAAGTTGAGCCAAATCCTAAGCTAATAGATAGCAGAAGTCTTTCTGTTGGATCCACTCCGTCTTTAGCCAGAAAATAGGAGAGTAGGAAACCATCAACAAATATTAGCGCTAGACCTATCCATCCACCGTCAATGGGAACCGGTACAATAGGCGCGCTAAACATGTTGGATAATGTCAAACTGGGAGGGAAGGAAAACAAAAGATGAAGATATACCCACATGACTAAAATAATAGCAATCAAGGTGAGGATTTTAGCAGAGTATCTTCCCATGTTTCTAGACTCCATCGTCAGTTTCATATGCAACCCCAACCCCAATTGACATTTTTAGGTCCACTCTCGTGACTTCCCACTCCTTTTCTCTCGGAACTATAACCAGTGTATACAAACCTGACTCTCCAGCATTCCACTCCAATGATGGGTTGACTTGTCCATAGGTTGTTGAATTAGGTGACCTAATGGCCAATTCATGTCGTCTCCACCATTCAGTTGTTTCCCAAGGTTGAATTACACCTTTGAAGACTTCGATGCATATTTCTTTCCCAAAAGAGTTGGTTTGCAGTAAAACTGTTGTGTTATCACGTAACATCGGAAGATATGCCATGAGTGTTGGGGGAACCGTCGCGTCTGTGGTTTCGTTTTCCAGAGAACTCAGCATAACCTTTCCGGGAAACTGAAAAGGCGCAGCTTCTATCCTGTTAATGGTGAAATTTTCCTCATAAGCGTGAAGTGCCAGTTCGACAAATCCTTCTTCAATCAAAGGAGCTAAAAGTTCAAAGGTCTTCCATTTGCCCGTGTTCTCTTTTTGGATAATAGCGTAACCATGAATCCATTCCTCTGAATAGGGATTGAGCAAATTTATGCTCAAACTGTCCATACCTATGTCTTGATAAGTTATTTTCACGCTTGTAATGTTCGGAGTGGCGACAAACAACCTTGCAGAGGTGTTACCAGCGATAACTGACTGTGCATATACTCCGTCAACTAATTGCGGTTTGCTCCATCCTTTCTGATTGATGGATATTAGAGTGGAAGAGTTTGTTGTTATTGGACTCTCAATTGGTCCGACATTGTATATGTCGGGATTTGCTTTGTTGTCAAATATTCTAGGGAAATAAGGTGATTCGAAAAACTGGGCCATTGGCAGAATGTCAAAATGACCGTGGGTATGGGTCCAAGCTACATCAATAATGTATTTCACATTCTCTGTCTGAAGAAATTGAAGCATGACTGCTGGGTCTGTAATATTATATAATTGCCGTGCTTCCCAACCGTCCAAATAAAAGAAGTAGTCATTACTGCTGTTTTTTATTTGATATATCCTGTTTTCGATAGCGGCTACTCTCTCTCCTTCCTTTAGGTGTTCATCAAGCCATTTCCAACCAATCGCCTCGGGAACTATGTACGTGATTACATCCCATTTTTCGCCATTAGGATTTTTGAAGAGCCAAATACCGTCCTCGGAAGGTGGGTCATGCTGGTTATCTCCTGATACTTTTCCCACGAAACTAAGTGTCAAGCTTGGGAAAAGAAAGGCGGTGAAAAGAAGCATTGCAAGACCTATCCTGATGATGTCACTTGCATGTAGGGAGCGTAAGCGTTTTCCTATTTTGGCAGCTGTGTTTCCAAATTTTCGCCTATTTTTCTTGTCGTATTCTTCACACTTTTCAAATGCTTTTAGAATCGGCAGGGCACTAAGGAGGGCAAATCCTGGCAGTGCAAGATTGATGTGCCTTGGGAAAGCCCATGTTAAGCCGCTGAGAACGAAAATGCTAGCTATGAGCGGCCATGTTGATACTAACCACAGTTTTTTGTCTTGATAAGGGAGTAGCACAAGTCCGACTACTGTGAAAAGGGAAATTGCTGGAAAGTGTGTACGATAAACGAGGAACATGAATATTCTTCCAAAAATCGTTGTTTCGGCTCCAAAAAACCCATTTATTCCAGACCACTTTAAACCTCTGAAAGTTGTTTCCATTATTAGAGGATCGATATTCATTCCGCCAAACAAAGTATAGGCACTAGGATAAATCGGGTTTCCAACTACAACCCAGTTTCTTAGGTACCAAACACTCCCTATAAGCAGAGTCGCTAAAACCAATACTGAAGCATGTTTCAAGTTAACACTAAAATCTTTTTTCCTCTTGACAAAATAGAAAATCAATGCCATAATGAAAAATGGCGCAAGATAAAGGGCTATGTATGCAGTAAGCAATGCAAATCCATAGAATACCCCACAAAGGGTCCAGTATCTCATCCTCCTGTCGCGTATTGCGAGTAAAAGAAACAGTATTGAAACTGAGCAAAAGAAAGCCAGCGTAGAATAGCTTGTTGCATAAAATGAGTATCGGAAAAACAAAGGTGTCATTACAAGAATCAACGCTGATATTAGTCCATACTTCTTTCCAGCCAGGATCTCTCCGATTTTGTAAATTGTTATGCATGTCATAATGCCCATTATCGGGGGAATAATTCTCAAGAAAATGTCTTCAATCGCGCCTATTTGAATATAATAATAAGAACCAAAGGAGGAAAATAATGCCGGGAAATTGGCACTCATCTGAATACCGATAGATGGCCCAGCTATTATTGGAATGGCATTGTTTTCGTACATCATTGCGGCCATTACTGCATGATATACCGTGGCATCCCAATGGGCGATAAGCGTTAAGAGTGCATTATAAAAGCAGAAAAAGAAGATTATTGCAATAGCCAAGTATGCTAGCGTCCAAGACTTTGGAGTAGGTAGTTTTAATATCTTCTTAAAGGAAATATAATTGTCTGCAAGGAATTTCTTCATTGATGGTCTTTCCCTTCCTCTTTGTTTGAAGAGAATCACTGAAAGAAAACCAATGCAGAGGAGCAAAATTGTAGCGTTTAGAGGAAGTCGATACAAGTTTCCGAAGATCCCGAGAATCATAGTTACTAACCCTACTAGTCCCAAACCCAACCCAAGTGCGCATATGAGTTTCAAAGCTGCGGATTTCTCATGGGGCAACAACAAGTGCGAAGAGAGAGCTCCAAGTATTATTACTTCGATTGTAGCAAGAAAGGCTGATGGAAATCCTTCAATTTGAACTGGAGTGTAAGTAATCGTCGGATTGCCTATCCACGCCATGACTTGTTCAAATGCAATTATCCAAACCCGGTTTTCGTAGAGATAAACAAACCAAGCCGAGGCTAGGAAAGCTAGGATCATCAGAGGAATTATCAATTCCTCTTTCATGCTCTTTCTTCGATTTTCTGATTTATCGTTGCTTTCCATGCTATGTTCTCCTAGGCTCCCGCGGATGATTTAACCTGTATCTTCTGATAATGTATGCTCCTACTATTGCCAAAAGGGTCACTACTGCAATTGGCACAAGGAAAGACCACCACGGAGCGGGTACTGTAGCTCCAGTAATGACGAAGCAGGGTGATACAATCGTTTCTGTCTCAAAAAACAGGTGAGTTTTGTTCTCGCCCACCTTTCTTGTTGAGCAAGGGTCAAATTTGCTTCCAATATATTGATAATGTAACAGAGCGTTTTCTTCGATGTTCATGTTTTGTAGAGTTGCCCTTTCAAGGGCGAAAACTATCATAACGTTTCTGATTTTATCCTCTAATCCTGTTAGGTATCTAACGTCATAATATTGAATAATTGGAATGGTTTCCGGCGCATTCAGAATGAGAGGTTTGTCTTTCAGAACGTCTATTACTAGACCAACGTAGGTTGTTGGTTCACGAAAATCTATGGTTATGTTCTTTACCATCTGTTGTGCATCATATTCAGTCACATTAATATAGACGGTAGTCGCAGGGGTGGTCAAGGCAATTGACACTAAGGTCTGATTTATGAGATTGTCTGCAGGTGGAGCAGGAGAGAAATAGTCAGCCTTTGTGTATCCAAAGAAAGATAGTAAGATTAGGAGCAAAGCAAGAACAATACCTGCTTTATCACATCTACTTTGCGAATTTTCATCACTATTTTTTTCTGTGTCTTCCAGCAGTTTTCCACCATGTGCGCATGTTGTGAAAGCACGCACGTGGATGAGCTTTCTATGCATAAAATGGCCCCGCTGAGTTGACAGATTTGTATGGTAGTATGTTATTATTTAAAGCATCTGATTGCCACCGCAGCTTGCACACTGAGATTATTTAGTAGTCAAAAGTACGAAGATGGCAATTCATTTACGTGCAACCTGGAAGCACGCCCCTTGCCTTTTGCGATTTTCTCGTGTTTTTCTCAGATGAAGATGCATTTATCGAGCTGCAACGGTTAAGCATTAACTTTTAGAATCGCTTTGTCAAATTGTCCGTGGTTCCTCGGTTGAATGGAAATTCATTTAAAACCTCTGGTTTATCACACAAACTTAGCGAGAGCTATACTCTGATAGCAAGTTTTATTGGATACGCCCACGATTAAAGTTTGCTAAGCATTAAACGTGTGGCAAGAGGGTTCAGTAACAGTTGAAGAAAAACTGGTTTCATATAGCTTTAATCGTCTTAATTGCTTTGCCGATAATGATGTTATTTTTCTTGGATTATTCGAATTTGGAAGGCTACAACTATCGGCGTGATGGTGAAACGAATACCTTTGTAAAATGGCCAAATGCTTTTTTCAATGAAAGTTTTCTTTTTGAATTAACATGGAAAGGACGAATGTTTTTACTGGTATTCTTATGGATTGTGTTGATTGAATCCGCAATGGATTGGAAAATGTTCTTTGATGAAAAACCAAAAAATAGCTACATCATAATCGCTTCCCTAGTTTGCGCTTCAATACCAACATTTTATGTTCTAGCTACAAACTTTTTTGGATTAGACCTAACAATACTCCAAATAGGAGAGGATGTTTTTGGCATTCTGAGTGTTCAAAGGGGAAATCAGCCTTGGGACTTTTTACATCTCCACTGGCCCATATCAGTCGAATACATAGTTTTTGCTGTCTTTTTCACTAGTGCTATAATGCTGGCTTACAAAACAAAGGGACTGAAAGCCCTCTCGATTTCCTTGGTTCTCCTTGGAGGAATAGGGATTGCATACATGTTTGACACCGTTTTTCCATTTGGCGTTTTTAAGCCTCTTGAAGCGTTTGCTCTTATTACGGCAGCAGCAGCGGCTGGCATTTTGGAACTCTTAGGTTATTCAGTGATGTTGGTCTTTCCAAGGATCAGTGGTGACTCGGCTCTTCCGTATTTAACACTACATTTGGGCCAAAATTCTGCAACCGTTGGAATAGCTTGGGCTTGTGCCGGCGTTCAAAGTTTGTTGCTTTTCACGCTGATAATCTTTGTTTTCTTCAAAAAATCATACATTTCAGCATTCCGAAAATTGGCCTATTTTATAATCGGTCTTTTCGCCACTTTTTTTGTTAATGTTTCCAGAGTAATCTCAATAATGTTTGTTATGGTTAATGAAGGACGAACTGCTGGAATGACCTTCCATGATACTTATGGAGAGATGTATTCAGTAATCTGGATTTTCTTATACGTCTTATTGATCGGCTTTATTGAACGGTTCATGTTAGTGGAAAGGACACAATCTGCTTATAGAAGAGTCCGATCCTACCTCGGAGAGACCAAAATTAAATTTATCTCGAAAATTAGAGAAACCAAGGAAAAATCTTCAACCTGAAGAAAATGAGGTTTTTAAACAAAACACACAATCTCAGATTTTGCATTTTTAAAGAGCCTTTTACTCATTACTGAACAGAACAGTAGAAATCGATTGACACTGACAAACTCACTTCACCCTAAATTTAGCCCATGTCCTATTTTCATAAATATTGAGGACACTTCTTGCATTGGGATTATCGGTTGGTTCTTATATACGCACATAGACTAGAGAGTGGCTCAGGCTTTTTTCTTTTTGTAGTCGAGTTCTGGACGGGCGATGGCTATCTTGGTTCCTGGCGCAATAGGCGAGGTTACCCATACATTTCCGCCTATAATTACATTGTCTCCTACTATTGCGTCAGGTCCGAGGAGGGTTGCTCCCGAGTAAATTACCACATTGTTTCCGATAGTTGGGTGTCTCTTTATTCCTCTGATAATTTGTCCTTTTTCGTCTTTTGGGAAGCTTAACGCGCCAAGGGTTACTCCTTGGTATAATTTCACGTTGTCGCCTATTTCCGCGGTTTCTCCGATAACAACCCCTGTTCCGTGGTCAATGAAGAAGTTCTTGCCGATTTTAGCTCCAGGATGAATATCAACCCCTGTCAATGAATGAACGTGTTCGCTCATTATTCTGGGAATCAGCGGAACCCCGCGCAAATATACCTCGTGGGCAATACGATAAGTTGTTATTGCCAAAACACATGGGTAGCTGAGAATGACTTCTTCAATACTAACCGCTGCAGGGTCTCCATCATAAGCAGCTCCAATATCTCCTCTAGTAAGTGACCTTATCTCTGGAATTTTTTCTAAAAGCTCTCCAACTACCACCTGCGCTCTCTTTTGGCAGACATCAAGAGGACACTCTGTGATCTTACGGCAAATGTATTTGAGGCTTTTTTCCACTTCATTTGTGAGGCGAGTATAAACTGAGGCTAGAGTGGTGCCTAAAAAGTATTTGATATTAGTTTTCGTAACATTTTCTTTTCCTAAGTACCCTGGAAAGAGCACTAAAAGCAAGTCTTCAAGAACCTCAATAACAACTTTCTTTGATGGTAAGTCCTTTCCTTCAAGGTGATCCATGCCTCCGAAAGTCTCATAGCTCTCTAAGATGTTGTCCACGAGCTTTGGCAAGCTTTTTTCAAACCCTTTTTCATCCATTTCCCCGCTGTTCTTCAATAACGTTTTCAACATTCTCTCTGGGTTCCAGCAGGTTGGTTCCCTACGGTTCGGGGAATTTTTGTTCTTTTTTGGATTTGACGGACTATAATTCGAGGTCAATTTTTTCACCTTATTCATAGTGTAGAAACTGTCGGATATAAGAGAACCTCTTCGCGCAATTATATTGTGGCGTTTTTCTTTCATGACTGTTTCTGAAACAGAGGCGTGCTTAGGTATCGCTCTCCGGTGTCTGGTAATACAACGACCAAGAGCTTGCCTTCGTTCTCTGGTCTTTCAGCAACTTGTAGCGCGCCATATGCCGCTGCTCCTGCCGAGATTCCCACGAGCAATCCTTCTTTCAAGGCTAGTAACCTCGAGGTTTGCATTGCATTTTCATCTTCTACCTTAATCACTTCATCCACTAACTCGAGTTCTAAGACGTCTGGAATGAAGCCTGCACCTATGCCTTGGATTTTGTGTGGTCCCGGCTTGCCGCCGCTTAACACTGGGGAGTTCGCTGGCTCTATGGCTATGGCTTTGAACTCGGGCTTGAGTGGTCTGATGTATTGCGCCACGCCTGTGATTGTGCCACCTGTTCCTACGCCTGCAACCACCATGTCCACTTTGCCTTCGGTGGCGTTCCATATTTCTGGACCTGTGGTTTCTCTGTGAATTTTCGGGTTGGCCAAGTTCTTGAATTGCTGTGGAATGAAGCTGTTTGGTGTGTTTTCGGCGAGTTCTTCAGCTTTTCTAATAGCGCCTTTCATGCCCTCCGAGCCTGGGGTTAGGACTATTTCGGCTCCGTAGGCTCTCAGCAGGTTTCGCCGTTCGACACTCATTGTTTCAGGCATTGTTAGGATAAGGCGATAGCCTTTCACTGCGGAGACCATGGCTAAACCTATGCCTGTATTTCCACTTGTCGGCTCGATAATGACTGTACTTGGGTGTAGAAGTCCCTGTTTTTCGGCTTCAGTAATCATACTCAGACATATACGATCTTTGACGCTTCCTGCTGGGTTTCGCGATTCGAGTTTCGCCACAACTGTAGCTTTTAAGCCTGCTGTTAGGCGGTTCAGACGTACTAGCGGCGTATTTCCCACTGTTTCCAACACATCGCTGTGTATTTCATTCATGTGCCTAACATCCGTTCAGTATAACGGCGTTATAAGGAATGCGGGTATAAAAATCTTTACTCCGACTTTTGCTAAAATGCAATTAACCACTCAGTATATTCATGGGAGACATATATGACGTAATTATCTTCAGTTTGTTTTGATTCTGTCTCACAAAAAGATTAAAAAATTAGCCGTCTCAAAATAAAAATAAGCAATTGAAGTAAATCAAATTTGTCAACTGAAGTAAAGCCTTTTAATACGATCCCTGTTTCTATTATTTGCCACCCAAAAACCTCTACACCTACAAAAACTGCTTGAGCGGGGGTTGCCAAGCCAGGTCAAAGGCGTAGGCCTGAGGCGCCTATCCTGTAGAGGTTCGTGGGTTCGAATCCCACCCCCCGCACCACTTTAGCCTCTTCTAACCGTTTTCCGCGGTTAACTAAAGTTCTAAGCAACTCCCCGAGTCCTAATGCTTCTTTCTACCAGTTTTCAGAGATTTTTAACATATTTGGACCGAGTTCTCTACTCTTTTAGCCTAGTTCAAGTGGCAAAGCAATGCTGATGGTGACTTTTTTCAGTAATCTGTGGTTTTAACCCAGTTAAAATTAGAGCCTAAAGGTAATACCACAATGTATTTATTGTGGACAAAAAAACTTATGAAATCATACAAGAAAGGAAACTGGGAGTGAAGCGTTGACAATGTCGGAAAGCAACTCGGTGTTTATCGGCCGGAAACCAGTCATGAACTACGTTCTAGCTTGCATAACTTTCTTCCACGGCGGAGCAAGAAAAATAAGCGTCAAAGCACGTGGAAGGGCTATTAGCCGAGCGATTGATGTCGTGGAAGTGGTTAGACGCCGTTTTCTGCCCGATGTTAAGGTTTCACGAATAGGCATTGGGACAGATCAGCTTTCACCTCAAGATAAGAACAGTGAGATCACAAACATTAGCACAATAGAGATAGTCTTAGAAAGATAGACTCACCATTAAATGTCGAGAGCAGCGCTCTGCGCTCCTCATTTATTCACTGGAGGAGGGCTTCTAAATGAGGACCGAACTATGTAGTTTCTGTTTAAAGAGCGGTATACTATGCCAAAAGTGTTCAACGAAAGTCAAGTCTGGCGAAATCAGCAAGTTGGACTTGAAAATAGCCCGTTTGCTTTTATCTTTAGAGAAAAAATATCCTTCACTTCAAAATATTAGTTTCTACAAAGCAGTAAGCGTTGGCAAGACTCTGGCAATAATCGTTGGGACCGGTGATTTACCTCGACTTCTAGGTTACGGCGGCAAGATTATCAAAACGCTAGGTGAGGAAACACGCAAATCTGTTCGTGTTCTCGAGTGTGGTGTTGACGATCGCAAGTTTCTTGAAGATTTGTTTATGCCTCTCAGCATTCTTACAATTAACACGATTTGGTTGCCTGATGGCTCCACTGAAACTCGTGTTATATTGAAAAGAAAGCGCGGGAGCCAACTCCCTTTCGACCTTAAGGCTTTAAAGGAAATCGCCTCTAAAGTACGGAAAATGTCGTTGCGTGTTGAGTTTGCTAACTAAGGAGTGCTTAATTCATGAAGTTAGACTCCATTAATGATTGGGTGAGAACAGGTTACTCCTCGTTTTTAACGCCGGATATGGAAGGTAAAGAAGTTACACTTTTTGGTTGGGTTCAAGAAATAAGGGATTTGGGTGGAATCCGCTTCATTATAATGCAGGATAGGGAAGGCACAATACAAGTTACCATTCCAAAGAGGAAAGTGAATCCCGAAGTGCTGTCGAAGTCTGATATCCTGCAAAAACGTTACAGCATAGGTGTGAAAGGTACAGTGAAAAAAACAGCTATGTCGTCCAGAGGCTTCGAAGTATTGCCGAAAGAAATCAAAATCTTGGGCACAGCTGCATTACAATTGCCGATAGACATCACCGGTAAGACCCCTGCAAACATAGAAGTTCGATTAGATGCAAGAGCACTTGACCTCTGCCAAGAATCGAACATCGCAACATTCCAGATTCAACACTCCGCCGTAGATGCAATACGCGATTTTCTATTCGAAAAAGGCTTCTTGGAAGTTCACACACCACGAATAATAGCCTCAGCAACTGAAGGTGGTGCAAACCTATTCGCTGTGGATTACTTCGGAGAAAAGGCGTTTCTTGCACAGAGTCCACAGTTGTACAAAGAGCAGCTGGTGATGAGCATAGAGAAGGTTTTCGAGGTCGGTCCCTTTTTCAGGGCGGAAGAATCACATACTCGGCGGCACCTAAGCGAATTCGTTTCGGTGGATGTCGAGCAAGCTTTCGCAGACGCCGAAGATGTTATGGTTCTTCTTGAAAAACTCGTTCAGCACATCTGTATGGCTGTTAAGAAAAAATGCCTAAAAGAGTTAGAAACGCTCAAACATAAAATACAGGTTCCCGACGTTCCTTTTATGCGTTTAACTTATGACCAAATTCTCACCGAATTGAAAAAGGAAGGTATCGAGGTGCCGTGGGGGGAAGACATACCCACTGAGGGTTTTAGAGTCATAGGCAAGTTATATCCAACTTTCTATTATATAACCGACTGGCCTACACATTCTAAGGCATTTTACATAAAACCGCAGGAGGATAATCCAGAACTTTGCGAAGGGTTTGATTTGATGTGGCGGTGGGTAGAGCTCGTCTCTGGCGGAACCAGAATTGCTAAAAAAGACCTTTTAGTCGCTAGGTTAAAGGAGCAAGGGTTGAACCCGGAAGCTTTTAAGTATCATCTCCAGGCTTTTGATTACGGAATGCCGCCTCACGCTGGTTGGGCTATAGGTTTGGAAAGGCTAACGATGATGCTCACTGGCAAAAAGAACATACGTGATGTAACCTTTTACCCGAGAGATAGGAACCGGTTGACGCCGTAACTCTTTTTTTGTTCTTGATTTTTCTTATAGAACTTTGCTTCAGAAGGTAATAAAGAAGACCTACTGAGAATATAGCGGAGGAGTTGAAAGGAGAATGGCGAAAAGAAATAGCTTGTTTTTACCTATTGCCCTGCTAGTGGTTGTTATCGCTATTTTTGCCCTAAGCGACACAGGCGGCTCTTTGGTTTTTGCTAACAATCACGATAGAAGTATCGTTGATAAAGCCACAGGTGATGAGTTTAAAGTGAAAATCGCTTTTAAAAATACTGGAAAAACTGAAGGCACATGGGACATAAACATGGCTTTTGAAGATAGTTCTTGGTCCAAGATCGGGACGCCGCATAGTTTAACACTTAACCCTGGGCAAACAGAAACTTTAGTATGGGAAGGTATTGTTCCTGTTGATGCTCCAATTGGTTCAGTGGCGAGGCTTGTGTTATACTATGATGACTCTTTCAAACCGTTGAACTGGTGGATTCATGTAGTTCCAGACGCAGAACTATGCATAAAATCAAGTATAGTAGAATAAAACCCGATTTAGAAACAGGTTTTAGGAAGAAGCCAAGCGGAATAAGACTGAAGTTTGTCCGCCTAAAGGCGTAAGCTCTTTTTCTAAACGCAGTTGCTCTATATAGAAAGGGGCGGCAAATCAAGTGGATTTTAGTACTGAATTAAACCTTTTATCAGATAAGCAGAAATGTGATTCTGTGGAAATGTTACGTAAATGACAAAGTATTACGCTCTCCCGGTAACCACGAAATATTGGAAGCCCGGAGACAACTATCTGAAATGCGTTTTTGAGGCTGTAGAAAAAAGACTAGCTAGTGGCGACTTTGTCGTTTTCTCTGAAAAGGCTCTTTCAATAGCAATAGGCAATATCATAGACGAAAGCTCTGCAAGCCCAAGTTTCAATGCAAGGCTAATTTCTCGCCTCTGGATGCGAATCGTTTGGGGATACTTCTTGGGCGTTTTATGTCATCTTGGTTTGAGACTGAGACGAAGACTTCGTGAATACCCGCTTGAATCTGGTAGCCGCCATAAACAAATTGCTTTGCAAGAAGCGGGGCTTTTACAAGCGTTAATGTGGGGTTCCGAAGGCGCCATTGACGGTTCCAATCTGCCGTTTTCTTACGCAAGCTTGCCCTTGAATAAACCCAATGAGATGGCTGAGTTGATTTGCAAGCAAATCTTGCTTAAGCTTAAGAAGAGGGTCTTTGTCATAATTGCAGACACGGACAAAACCTACGCGTTTAGGAACTTCTATTTTACTCCTCATCCCAATCCGATGATTGGCATTCGCTCTCTTGGGGGTGTAACCGCTTACATAATCGGTAGGTTTTTCAAATTTAGGAAAAGACCGACACCAATAGCAGTAGCTGGAGGCCTATTGCAAGCGAAAGAAGCGTTAACCATCGTTAATATCGCTGACAGAGCACGCGGTTCAGGTTCAGGTGCAACAGTATGGGATATGGCTGCAAGATTCAATGCAGCAACAACAGGAATTAGTTGGAACATGCTATCAAAAGTTAAGCATAGACCCATTGTCATAGTCAGGAAAACATTAAACGTCACTGAAAAAACCCAGAATCACTAACCCGTATGGTAAATGTTGAAGGCGTGTTTTTGAAGAGTAAAGAATAAACATCTCTTTTCCTTTAATGAAGCTGTGGGCAATTCATGGAAGAAATAAAGAAATTGCATGCTTTTTTTAGTCCTCGTTCAGCCGCGATTATTGGCGCATCTAAAAAAATTGATAAAGCGGGAAATGTTATTTTCAAAAACTTCGCTTATAACAAAACCCGAGATGTTTTCAAAGGGGAAATTTATCCTGTTAACCCAAATGAGGACTCTATCCTAGGATTCAAATGTTATCCATCAATAACTGAGATTACGGGAGAACTTGACCTTATCGTGATTGTTGTTCCAGCCAAAGTCGTTCCCAAAATCATGAAAGAGGCAGTTATAAAGAAAGTCCAGACCGCCATAATAATTACCTCGGGATTCAAGGAAATCGGAAATATTGAACAGGAACAACAAATAGTAGCTACAGCTAAAAAGGCCGGAATCCGAATTCTAGGACCGAATTGCTTAGGAGTGTACTACCAGAAGACGGGCGTCGATACGCTGTTTCTTCCCGAAACTAAAGTCTTGACTACAGGAGACGAAGTGATTGCCACACCGAGACCGCTGGTCGGAGATATAGCCATTGTTACTCAAAGCGGTGCCTTCGGTGTTGCCGCCCTCGATTTTCTAGCAGGGCGCCAAATTGGAATCAGCAAGTTCGTGAGTTTCGGCAACAAAAGTGATGTGACCGAATCGGATATGATGCATTACCTGCTCTACGACATTGAAACAAAAGTTATACTTCTCTACGTGGAAGACATAAAATACGGAAGAAAATTCCTTAAAATAGCAAAAAAAGTAACCGCAAAAAAGCCGATAGTAGCTCTTAAAGCAGGGAAAAGCGCTGCAGGAGCCAGAGCTGCGGCTTCGCATACTGGCGCTATTGCTGGTTCAGACAAAATCTACGATGCGGCTTTCGAGCAGACAGGAGTAATCCGAGCAAGGGATATGGAAGAATTCTTTGACATGGGAAAAGCGTTAGCCATGCAACCTCCAGCTTTAGGCAAGAAAATTGGCATACTTACAGACGCAGGTGGTCCAGGCATTATGGCTGTGGATGAGTGTGAAAGCAACGGTTTGTCTGTTGATAGGTTTTCCGAAGAAACTCTACAGAAATTCCGGAGACTCAAGGATCAAGGAGTGCTTCCCAAGTTTGCGGCAACTTCTAACCCAGTTGACCTTACGGGTTCAGTGACGGATGATATGTTTGAGGTCGCGGCTGACCTCATGTTCCAGGATTCAGAAGTGAATGGTATCATTCTTCTAGGGTTGCATCATTTGCCTGCCCTGAGGGAAAAATACATTGACGGTGTCGCACAGATTTCAGGCAAATATGCCAAGCCAATCGTTATGTGTGATATCGGCGAGACTGAAATGGCGTTGTACACCCGGTCGCGGTTTGATAAGCTTGGAATTCCATCTTTTCCTTCGCCGGAAGACGCTGCGAGAGCCATGAGCGCTCTTTCTCGTTACGGTGAATATCTGAAAAAGAACAGTTGCTCAGAAGATTACATGAGAGAATTTTTGAAGAAAAAAAGCGACCTTAGAGGTTAGCCGTGACTGTGACTTCGCACCCATCTTCGAGTTGGAGTGTCTTTCTCAGGTTTACAGAGGCGATGACTTCTAAAAGATCATCTGGATACTCCGGAACTTGGGGAATTACTATGGCGCATTCTAAAATGCCAATATAAGTTTTGAAGAGCACCCCCTTATAGTATCCTTTGGCAGGGAAAATTCTTTCGGCCGGTGCTTTTTTAAGCAGTTTTCTCTTTTTTATGCTTTTTTTATTTAGTTTTAGGTTTAATGTTCCAGGGTAGGGATAGAAACTTAGTTTTTCTATTACTTGCCGTTTAACCCATGGCAGTTCAAGAAATCTTCTTCCGTTGCCTTGGCCAGAGAAAACTGTACCGATGAGTTCTATTCTTTTCAATGAGAACCGCGCTCCTCTATTTGGGTCATCACTTTGCAGAATTCTTGTAGTATTGTTATTTTTGTTCTTTTAGCCATTTTGCAACTTTTGCGAGAATCGGGTCAGATGATATGTCGATTACGGGAACGATCATTTTTTCTTTTGTCTCTATTGTTGTTGCGTATTTAGGCATGTTGGAGTAGCCGACAAAGGTCCAGTAGACTTTGCCTGTTTCTATGAGCGCCTTAGCTACTGCTGTGTTAGACGCGGGAAGAGGAAAATACAGAAAGACCACGCCGTCAACCCAATACAGTCCAGCCAGTTTGCCGCCAGCTATTACCGCGGTGAATCGCGCCAAGTCTTCAGGTGTTGAAAAGAATGTCCGTTCCATAACTATGATTTCTTTGAATGGTTCAAACTTAACGCTGACTTCACTTTCTTTCATGATGGGTCACTGACCTAAATTCTATTGTGTCGTCAGTTCCCTTTTAATCTTGTCATGTTTTAGGAAAAAGTTATAGAGTAGACGGGCATTAAGCCTTCACTATTAGGGTCATTAGAGGTTCAGGATTTGCCAGAAATTCGTGTAGCAATTGTAGGCGTTGGCAACAGCGCATCCGCTTTGATTCAGGGAACTCAGTATTATAAAGATACTAAAGAAAATACCAGCGTTCCAGGGCTTATGCACGTAAACTTCGGGGGGTATCATATAGGAGACATAAAGTTCGTCGCCGCCTTCGAAGTGAATAAAGACAAAATCGGGAAAGACCTGTCTGAAGCCATTTTCGCTAAGCCAAACTGCGTCGTAAAAATAGCAGATGTCCCTACCTCGAATGTTAAAGTCTCATCAGCGCCTATAATGGACGGTGTGGCACCGCACATGCGGGAAGTCTTCAATGTCTACGATGAAAAGTCAGAAGGCAGTGCCGATGTAGTTCAGATTCTGAAAGACGCAAAAGCCCAAGTTCTTATCAACTACTTGCCTGTTGGAAGCCGAGAAGCTACACGTTTCTATGCACAATGCGCCTTGGATGCAGGGTGCGCCTTCGTTAACTGCATGCCCGAATTCATTGCCTCAAACCAAGAATGGGCTAAAAAATTCGAGCAAGCTGGTTTGCCCGTGCTTGGAGACGACATAAAAAGCCAAGTTGGCGCGACCATATTGCATAGGAATCTTGTAAGGCTTTGCTTGGATCGAGGTGTAATAGTTGATGAAACGTACCAACTTAACTTGGGCGGAGACACGGACTTCTTGAATATGACTGTAGAAGAGCGGCTGAAAACAAAGCGAATCAGCAAGACCGAGGCAGTCACAAGTCTTGTTCCGTATGAGTTGCCTACCAGAATCGGGCCCTCAGACTACGTTCATTTCTTGAATAACAAGAAGATATGTTACATAACGCTTAAGGGCCGAAAATTCGGCGACCGCCCTATAACGATAAACGCTAAACTTGAAGTTGAAGACTCACCTAACAGTGGCGGCGTTGTCATAGATCTGATAAGAGCCGCAAAAATTGCTTTGGACCGCAAAATCAAAGGTGCATTGCTAAGTATGTCTTCCTATGCTTTTAAGCATCCACCGATTCAAGTGCCAGATCCACAGGCGCGGCAGTGGACGGAAGACTGGATTTTAGGTAAAAGAGAACGATGAAATCTCAGAATGCTCCCTGTAAACGAGGAAACATGCCACTAAAACTTTTAAGCACTAAATCTTCAAAGATTATTCATTGTTTAGAGGTGTATACGTTTGGTGAAAGTAGAAGATTATGAAGTGCCTGAAGACCTATACTACTCAAATGATTTTGCTTGGATAAAGGTAGAGGGAGAGAAGGTGCGAATGGGTATAACCGACTATGCCCAAAGGCAGTTGCGCGAGATAGTTTACGCTGAGCTGCCAGGAGCAGGGACAGAATTGAAGCAGAACGAGCCTTATGGCACATTGGAGTCGGTTAAAGCTGTTTCTGACCTAGTCGCGGCAGTAAGCGGAATTGTAGAGGAAGTCAACACGGAAGTCCAGTCGCAACCAGAAATTCTGAATGAAGACCCCTACGTGAAAGGCTGGATAGTAATCGTTAAGCCGGCAAACTTGAAAGCGGAACTTGCTAACCTCATGGATTTCGATAAAGCGGTTGAATGGCATCAAAATCAAAGCAAATGAAGGAAACCTTGATGGCTAGGCGAATACTCGTTATCGGAGTCAATGCTGCCGGTATGGAAGCAGCGTCCGCTGCGCGAAAAAAAGACCGAACAGCTGAAATGACCCTCATGAGACTCCGCTGAAAGCAAACTATTACTCTTCTTTCTTGAATACTTGTGAGATGTAAGAGTTTTTATTTTGCTAATTAAGAACTTGTCCATATTAAAAAACCATTGTTAATCCCAGAAGTCAATATAGCCCATTCTTTTTTAGGCCCAGAAGCTCTTGGAATATTCCCCTAACACGGTTTTGTATACCTGTTTTGTTTGTCGAGCGATTTTTCGCCAATCGTACTTTTCTTGTACTTTTTTATAAGCGTTTTCTTCAATGTATTTTTTGTAATTTTCATCTAGAAGAATTTTTGTTATGCCGCATGCTAGGGAGTCAGTGTTGTTCGGATACGCTTTGAATCCTGTAATATCGTGGTCGACGATTTCGGATAAGCCTCCTGTGTCGGATACTACAACAGGACTTTTTGCCGCCATTGCTTCTAGAGCTACTATTCCAAATGGTTCAAACAAGGATGGTACAACGGAAACGTCGGCACACTTCTGGAGTCTAAGCAAGGTTTCATCGTTTACGAATCCCAAGAAAAGCACTTTGTGTTCTAGTTTCATGCTTCTGACGATGTTCAGGAGCTGCTCCTTCATGTATCCACTTCCTACGATTATGAATTTGGCGTCAACCTTCTTCAAAACTTCAGGAATAGCATTGATTAATACGTGAATGCCTTTTTCGTAAACCATTCTTCCAACGTAAAGAACAATTTTTTCATTAGACAACGCGAATTTAACTCGGAACGTCTCGCAGTTTTTATTAACTGAGCTTTCATAAACTCGGGTGTTAACGCCATTAGGGATCATGACTAACTTGTCTTCTGGAAGTCCGAAAGCCCATTTGACGTGTGAGACCATGTAATCGCTGCAGCAGATTACCTTCCATGCTTCATAGGTCAACCATGCTTCGGTTCCATGAATCATTTTTTCTGTGTCCGTATGAAGACCATCTCTTCGGCCAATCTCAGTTGAGTGCATAGTAACCAAAAGCGGTTTCCTGAAAACATGCTTTAGTCCTATCCCTGCTGTTGCAACCAACCAATCATGCGCGTGAAAAACATCAATTTTGCCTCCCATCTTTTTCACGATAGCAGCGGCTTCCCTTTGCATGTTCAGGTTCATTAGGTAAACCCACGTCGCAAAATCTGGCGCTGGGTTCTTATAAGAATCTACGCGGTAAACTTCAACGCCGTCTATGACTTCATGAGCGGGCGCACTAGGAAAATCACATGTTACCACATAAACTTTCACACCGCTTTCTGCTAAACTATTGGATAAGAAAAAAACGTGAGGTGAGATTCCTCCTATGACTCTCGGGGGGTATTCCCAAGTAAACATCATCACGCTTAACTTTTTTTTCATTTGCTGTTTGTCTCTCTTGCCATAGTTTTGTAAAGCTTCAATACGTCTTTTATCCAGGAGTTGGCGGTGGGCGCAACAACTTCAACTTTTTCTTCAGGAACATTATGTATTCTAATAATTTCATCCTGCATCCACTTTGACTTAACGCTCACTTTTTCTGATTCGTAAAAGCCCAGCCACTCGATACTTTTAATTGACATGTTATGCGGTGTATTCGCATTTGTAGAACGGTGATCCTCCAAACTCTCCACTGAATAAATAAACGGTATGTTAAGCGCATTTTTCAAAGTAACTGAAGCCGGTATGAAATGCCAGTCGTAAACATCTATAAGGTCAACCTGTTTACCTGTTTGATAGTAAATGTTTGCTGCGGCTCTTTCCACTTCTTGATTCAACGTTAAATCCCATGTTAAAACACCTATATGAGTGCGAATTGGATTTGCTACCCTTACAACTTTCACTCCGCTTGCTTCTTCGATCGCACCAGTCAAGGAATCATGATAAGTGACGATATACGTTTCAACTTTGTTCTTTACCAGCTGAGTTGACAACGCGTCTATGTAATCCGCGAGTTGTCCGACAACTCTAGGAGGATACTCCCACGAAAAAATTATGACGCGCATCTAATGTCACTACGTGAAAAGAGAACAGACTTTGATTATTCCTCTTGCATTAAGATAGTAGCGTTTTTTTCCTTCATTATCAACGAACCTCTCGGCAAATCCCTCAGACTTGTAATTATCAAGAATGCCTTCAATCTCTGATTGGTCTTTTTGCAGAATTCGTGCCACTTCTTCGCCTCTTCTAGCCAAATCAGCAGCAGTTGCGCATAAATTGTGAAGCGTCTGTAAAACCTTTTCTGGGAAAGGTAATTCTTCTCTCATTTCGCTTGCACCTAGCTTTAAATTGACTATTGTAAACTTCTCTTATAAACGCATGCGCGTTTGAGTTTGTTCAGAAAAGTTTGACCGCCGCCTGCACATGCCTGCTGAGCTCCTTGTATCTTTCTTCCGCAGCGTCAAGAATCGCTCTTCTTAGAGGTTTCCCCTCAAGCTTTGTGGTTCTGGCTCTTTTGAGTTGCCTCGCCAAACTTGCGTCGTGCAATGAGTTCTCCACCCAACTCTCAAAATCTCCTCGTCTATTATGAAATTCCAACGCTCTAACATTAACCGTTTGAACCGCTTTGGCAAACCCTTTCAAACTCCATGTCATCAAACCGGTATAGTTTTCTTTTCCAGCTTCTGTACAGAAAAGAAAAGGTTCATTAGCCGTTAAGGTTGCAAGTCTAATTCTATTTTCAAAGTCAAATAGCAACGTTTGAGCTGCCACGAAAGCATCCATAGGCGACTTGAAGGGACTGAAGTACGCGTGAACTTCTCCTGGTGCTCCGCCTGCAGCAAACATGTAATAGAGATGGTCACTCGTTTGGAAATAACGCCAAAGCTTTAGTAACTCTTTATCCTCAGCCTCTTTAACAAGTGGTTCAAGTCTACGTAAACTCGTGTAGTATGCCCACTGCATGGCATTTCCCAGCCAGCCGCTTGAGTCCCTTTCAAGATCAGCCCAAGAAACTGTGCCACCACCTTCGGGAACATCAATCTCGCCTTCTGGTGCATACTTTTCCACGATTTCAGAAGGGGTAGCCATATTCAATTGTTCCCGTTTTAATATTTCCTCAGGTAGATGCTTCAGAAAATCATGTATGCCTGTTTCTGGCCAGTGATGTTCTCCAAAAGTTTCATAATCGGGAAAAATATTGATGCATTGTCCCTGACTTTCAGATAACCATTCTACATATTTATCAGCCGTAAGTGGCCATTCACTCCACCATCTCGCTGAAAACCTAAAGCCTATGTCATCTGTCAATTTGTAGTTACGCAACAACACCTTAATTTTGTTGCATCCTTTCGGTGTGTACACGTAGTTCGGAGATTTTTTCCCAAGTATTTTTTCCACACCCTCCATGAAAATCCCCTTATACCCCAAATTCTCCACAATATCTGCGATTGTGTTGTTGTAAAGCAACTCAGTGTTCTCAAAAACGTTGGGCTTATAATCCAGCAAGTCCTTCATTGTTTGCTTATGCATCTTAATCTGTTCAATAAACTCACCTTTTTCAGGGTAAAGACTGGCAATAGAATGATAGTAAGTTTGGCTCAGAAATTCAACACAACCTGTCTTCGCAAGCTGCTTGAAGGTTTCTAATAGGTCTTTTTCGAACATTTCGCATTGTTCCAAGAAAACGCCTGACACGCTAAATGAAACCTTAACCTGCCGCTTATCCTTTTTGTTCTCGTCAATTAAGTCAAGCAGTATCTGGTTCGAGGGAAAATAGCATTTCACAGCTGCTCTTTTGAAAATCTCTTTGTCAACATCTTTATCAAAATAATAATCAAACAGGTCCTCTTTTTTCAATCGCTTAAAAACCTTGTTTTCCCAAAATAGGTTTCGTTTCAACCTATGTGGCTGATGAACCTCAAACACAAGTACAATATCAGTCAAGCTTCATACGCCTCTGCTAACCACTATCAGACACCACATTTATTTCTAATTTGCCATCCCTGAAAGCCGAGAAAATGGTCGTCGATAATATTCAACTAAGACAAGTTCCTTTTCAATACCTTTGAATAAAGAAGTACAAGTTATTTCGAGCACTAGTGTACACAGTCTTCCCCAACATTTAGGATCTATGTTTTTGTCGGAAAATTATTTAAGACAAGACTGGTGATTACTCCGTATTAAAATTGGTGATTATTAATGGCTATAAAAGTAGCAATAAACGGTTTCGGTAGAATCGGAAGATTACTTTACCGAGCAGCCATTGAACGCAAAGCAGACATTGACTTCGTAGCAGTAAACGACCTTGCAGACGCCAAGACTCTAGCACACCTGCTGAAATACGACTCTGTTCACGGAAGGTTCAGTGGCAGTGTAGAAGTTACGGACGGGAACCTCGTTGTCTCCGGAAAACCGCTAAAAGTCCTAAGCGAAAGAGACCCATCAAAGCTTCCGTGGAAAGATCTTGGTGTATACCTAGCAGTTGAGTCTACAGGATTATTCAGAGATAGAGCCAAAGCTTCAATGCATTTGCAAGCAGGAGCCAAAAAAGTGCTTATTTCAGCACCAGCTGGAGACCCTGATATAACAATCGTTTTAGGAGTAAATGATCAGCTATACGACCACGAAAAACACAACATTCTATCAAATGCTTCATGCACAACCAATTGTTTAGCGCCCACAGCAAAAGTACTGAACGACAACTTCGGATTGAAAACAGGACTCATGACAACCACACACGCTTACACAAATGACCAGAAAGTACAGGACCTAGTACATAAAGACCTGCGAAGAGCAAGAGCAGCAGCAGTGAATATCATACCAACAAGCACAGGTGCAGCAAAAGCAGTCGGTTTAGTCCTGCCAGAATGCGCTGGAAAATTAAATGGCATCGCACTGCGAATTCCAACACCAGACGTTTCAATCGTAGACTTAGTTGCCATACTTGAAAAGGAAGCTACGGCAGAAGAGATAAACGCTGCATTCAAGAAAGCTGCAGAAGGCGAATTGAAAGGCATACTTGACTACACAGAAGACCCGATTGTCTCAACTGATGTGCTCCACAGTACATACTCAGCTGTCTTTGATGCTCAGTCAACAATGGTTATAGGCGGTAAAGGCAACTTTGTGAAAGTGCTGTCTTGGTACGACAACGAATGGGGCTTCTCCTGTAGAATGGTCGACTTCATCGAAATGATCGGCAAAAAAGCAGGACTCTGAACGCCCGAAGCTTAATCTTTAAAAACCTTTCTCCATCCTTTTCTTTTTGAAAATTGAGAGTGAAAAACATGGTAAAATACCTCACACTGGACGATCTCAACGTTAAAAATAAGGTAGTCTTAGTACGGGTAGACTTTAACTCAGAAATAGACGTAGAAACAAAAAAAGTCGCAAGCGACGTACGCATTCGAGCACATGCAGAATCCACAATCACTGAACTAGCTGAAAAAGGAGCAAAAGTCGTGATTTTAGCGCATCAAGGACGCAAAGGCGACCCAGATTTCACATCGATGAAACCGCACACTGAAGTCCTGGGAAAAATCTTGAATTGCCCAGTCTATTTCGTCGACGACATTTACGGTGAGAAAGCAAAAGAAGCCATAAGAAACCTTCAAAGTGGAGAAATTCTCGTCTTAGATAACGTCAGGGGGTTCGATGAAGAAACGAAAAAAGGAACACCAGAGGAACACGCGAAAACAGAGCTTGTGTTGAATCTTGCTCCGTTGGCAGACTTGTTTGTTAATGACGCATTCGCAGCAGCTCACAGAGCTCACGTGTCAATGGTTGGATTCACGGCAAAACTGCCAAGCGCTGCAGGTCGCATAATGGAGCGTGAACTGAAATCCCTCAGCAAAGCGTTAGATAAACCTGAAAAGCCGTGTATGTTCGTAATGGGTGGAGCAAAAGCAGAAGATTCACTTGAAATATCCAAGTATGTTTTAAGTAACAGCATAGCTGACATGGTGCTTACTGGCGGCGTGACTTCACAGGTTTTTCTCGCTGCAAAAGGCTGCAAACTGGGCGAAAAGACCATGGTTTTTATAGAGAATAAAGGGCTCACAGACCTCATCCCAGGAATTAAAGAGCTGATGGAAACGTATCCCAAGGGAATTGCTGTTCCAGAAGACTTGGCACTAGACGTGAACGGAAAACGCAAAGAAATTTCCGTAGATGAGTTACCTGCTGACTATTCAATATTCGATGTTGGAACGAAAACAGTTGAGAGCTACAGTAAACTCTGTAGATCAGCAAAATCCATCGTTCTCAGCGGACCAATGGGCGTCTACGAAAACCCAGAATTCGCCGTGGGCACAAAAGGAATCTTCGAAGCAATCGCCGATTCCGAAGCCTTTTCGCTTGCTGGCGGAGGACATACAATATCAGCATTAAACCAATTCGGGCTATCAAGCAAAATCTCTTATATAAGTACTGCCGGCGGAGCACTAATCGAGTTCCTAATGGGCAAAGAACTTCCAGGCGTCGCAGCCTTGAAAAACGCCGTGAAAACAAAAGTCACTTAAAACATTTTTTCTTTTTTTACTCAAAGATAACATCCTCAATTTGAGATATAACCGAACAATAGAGCTGTTGGATGACATCTCCTTCATTTTATGCAATGAACCATTATTAAGATCCAAACATGCTGGTTTGGAGCTTGTGCAGCACAGTTTATGCTAAAAAAATAGAGTTAGAACAAAATTGTGGTTAATGTTAACTGTAAACGCTGTGTGTTTTTATTTTCCGATTACTCTAACGTTTTCAACGAGAATCCACGGTGCGACTAGTTGACCCATTTGTCGTTGGTTATTTGCTGTTGCGGTAACGTTTTTTAACACCTCAAAGATGTTGCCTGCTAGCATTACGCCGCGTGTTGCGTGTGCTATTTTGCCTTTGCTGATTTTCCATGCGGGTGTTGCAACAACTGAAAATTCACCACTGATAGGGTTGCTGCTGTGGGAACCTTGCAGGTAGTAAATTATCAATCCGGTATCTACTTCGCTAATGAGTTGGTCTGGCGTCTTGTTTCCCGGCATCACGTAGAAGTTTGTGGCTTCAATGCTAGGTGTTGACAGATATCCAGCTCTTGATGCGTTTCCAGTGCTTTCCTTTTTTTCCTTTTTTGCGGCGTAATTGTCGTATAAGTAGTTGCACAGGATACCTTTCTCTATAAGAGTAGTTTTCTGGTGGGGTGTTCCTTCCCCGTCAAACGTCCAAGTACGGAGGCCGCCCGGCAACACGCCGTTATCGTGGATTGTAACATTTTCTGAGGCAACTTTTTCGCCAATTCTGCCTTGAAAGGGTGACTGGCTTCTCTGAATGTTGTCGGCCTTCAGCGCGTTAATCAGCGTGTAATGAAGTAACTCCTGAAGGGCAAACTGAGTCAAAATCAGTTTGGTTGTTTCAGTCTTAATTCGCTTAGTATTTAAGGAGGAAACTGCCAAACGCGCGGCTTCTTTTCCAACCCACGCTGAATCAACATCAAGAGTTCTTCCGGCATTGAATTCGAAGCACACTGGCGTCACTGTGTTTCTTTCTTTAGCCACCGCTGCCAAGCTACACTCCATTATGGTTCCCTTGTCAAAGCCTTCAACTCCATTCGAATTGACTAGGGCACTCGACAAGTACGCTGCGCCCACACCTCCTTCAATTGGGAAAACACGTTTGTCAACGCTCAAAGATGCGTCTAATATGTTGGAAGCGATATCCACTAGGTCTTCAGAGCGGAGTTCATGAATTTTGGAGTCATAGATTTTCTCGGAGGCAAAATAGGGTTTCTTTTCGGGAAGGCCATTCCAGTCTTGGTCGGGCTTGCTTGCCCTCGAGGCGCTTAAAGCTCCGAAAATTATTTCTTCGATGGCTTTCTGCTCCTCGAGGATGTTCGTGTAAGCAAACCCTATCGCTTTGTTAACTAATACTCTGACTCCTAAGCCTCGATCAATTATGGTGTTGGTTTTGGTTATTTGTCCTCGTTCTATGCCTGCATTCATGGCTTGGCTTTCATAAACATAAGCTTCAGCTTCCACAGCGCCTTTTTTTAAGGCTTTTTTCACGGCTTTTTCTGCTAAGCTCAACATTTGGTTTTTTTCAAGCACTGCCACCAACAATCACCTCTTTGACTCGTATAGGCGGTCCACCGTCGCACACGAAGGCGGTTTGGCCTTTTCCACACCTTCCCGGCCACAATTCAAAGTCTTTTCCAACAGCATCAACTTTGAAGAGAGTTTCAAGAGTATTACCACTTATTGACGCGCCACGGACGGGAGCTCCTATCTCACCGTTTACTATTTCGTAGGCTTCTTGGATACCCACTTGGAACGTGCCGTTCAAGTTCGCTTGTCCCCCTCGGAAACTTTTGAAATAATAACCTAAACGTATACCTTCCATTAATTCTTCGAGAGAGTGGTCTCTTGAAGCCATAAACGTGTTGCGCATGCGGATTAGGGGTTCTGCTCGGAAGTTTTCGGCTCTTGCGTTGCCCGTAGGTTCAGTATTAAATTTTTGTGCTGTTTCACGGTTATGCATTAAGCCTGTGACTACGCCATCCTTTATGAGAAGCGTTTTCTGAGCTGGAACACCTTCATCATCATATTTGAAAGAGCCAAAAGCGCCTTCAATTGTTCCATCATCATAGAACGTTACTAAATCTGAACCTATTTTCTTCCCAAATTTATTCTGCAAAACACCTCCAGCTAATGCTAGATCAGCTTCTGCAAGATGTCCAAAAGCCTCATGTACGAAAACGCCTACAACATTAGGTCCCAGCACCACTTGCGATTTGCCCCCTTTAGGAGACTTAGCCCCAAGCTGTTTGATTGCGCGTTTTGCTACCTTTTCACCTATCGCTTCGGGAGCTGAGTCAAATACTTCGTATCCCGCTGTTGAACCTATTTCTTCCCTGCTGAAGGTGAAAACACCTTTGCTCGAAGCTGTGGCTGTTATCCTTGACCAGAGGTAGAGCTTATCCTGTTCGATGCATGTGCCTTCACTGTTTGCAAAATAACTAGTGCCAGTTAAGTCCAAATAATCAATAGTGCAAACTTTAACTCGTTTGTCGTAGCCCAAAGCCGCTTTGTTTATTGCCAAAGCGGTGTTTATCTTGTCTTCCATAAGGACGGTCGACGGCTTCTTCTTAGATTTTGTTTGAACGTGGTCTTGCACGGTTTTAGTTTCCGCAAGCTTTATTGGAGTTTTCAATCGTGAACTTGCGTTTTTCGCCATAATGCAGACGTCGGAAACAGCTTTCATCAAGACTCCGTCGTCTATGGAACTAATTGATGCGAAACCCCAACCACCGTTTACAAGAACGCGCAGTGCTATCCCGTTTTCAACGCCTTGTTTGGCAGCTTCCACTCGTCCTTCCTTAAGGGTAAGCATTGTTTTGTGAAGTTTTTGCATTCGGGTTTCAGAGTATTCAGCTCCGAATTTCTGAACCGCGGCGCTGTTGATTTTAGCTAAAATGTCTTCCACGAGTTATGTACCCTCTGTGACAGTTTTAGATATGAGTAATAAATGAAAGGCAATAAAATCGTTTTGTTCTCGTTTAAAAATGCAAAACACCATGAAACTCGGTCACCAGAAATCTTCAAGATTCGACTGTCTTACTTGTCCACGCTGAGGTTCCTTGGCGTGACCAACCGCAACCAAATCAAGTTTTCCATACACGCCATCATATCCTGGAACTACATGAACTTTGCCAGTTCTAACCTTAACCACAGCGTCAGCAATCGCCGAGTCTGCCACCTCAGCTATAGCATCTTTGGATGCATTTATAAGCACGTTATACTCATCGCCGAACCTTCCAACGAGCAAATTGTATATTTTCCATACCGCTTGAGCATAGGGAGAAGCAGCGCCCAAAACCGCTTCAATTATCTCTGAGAGGGGTATTAACCGCATAAACCCTGGCTTTTTATCCGGCTTAAAGTCTGCGGGTCGATCAGCAAGTTCTTCAACGCGTTGTTTAACACCTTTAGTTAGTTTTCTAAGACACACCGGACATATGTTGCCGAATTTTTGTGCTTCCTGTGGAGAAAGGAACACATTGCATTTACGGTGTCCAGTCCAATGGTACTTTCCATAAGCAGGGTCAGTCTCGATAGTGAACTTGAACCGCGAAGGGTCTTTACTGCCAATCGCGTCGACTACTTCACGGTAACTCATTCTTGGAAGATCAAAAACGTTGGCTTCTCTGCCGATGCGCCATGGCCAAAAACTGTGGCCGTCGCTGTTCGAAACCAAGGCGAACTGGTCAAGCCTGCTCAAGCGCCAGTTCATCTGAGGATCAGATGATAGTCCTGTTTCCAAAGCGTGAATGTGATCAGCCATATCTTGATAGCATTCTTTAATGCTGTCAAAACCGCTGAAAGCACCGAAAACACTGAACCATGGTGTCCAAATATGAGCTGGAAAAACCATGTTCTCCCTTGAAATCCCTATAACCTCTTCAACCAACTGCGGAGCAGTCATGTTCAAGAGAGGTCTGCCATCAGCGGTTAAATCCCCGTATCTTGATAGCGCTTCATTGATTTGAATCGCGGTTTCGAAGCTCGGCGTCAATATGATATGGTGAATCTTCTTGATGACGTTTTCAAAACTAAAGATTGTACATACTTCCGTCGTCGACATGAACCGCACTGGTGAATACCCTTTGCTGTCAACTCTGTAAAGCCCAGTACCTTGATCAGAGACCAACTTTTCCTGCATTTCTCTGAGCCATTCTGGATGAGTAAAATCGCCCGTCCCTATAAGGTTCAACCCCTTAACCTCAGCAAAACGAGCAATTTCTTCGATGCACATCCGCTGGCTCGTTGCCCGACTAAAACGACTGTGAATATGTAAGTCGGCGATTACCTTCAAGTTCTGCGCCTAAACGTAGAATGGCAACCAAGAATTTTAATGTTAATGCCATTACGGCGGTTCATCCCAGTTTTCAGTTTTTCCATCCTCTGTACCTACTCGTTCATCTTTTTTCCTGTTTTCTGCCTTTTCAACGTTTTTAGCATTGCCATCTTCTTCGTCAACGTATTTAGCAAAGTATTTTTCCCAATTTAACTTGAACATTATTATGAAAACAACAATCAACAGCACTATTCCGAGGATGGTTCCCACCAAAAGGGACGTTCCTGCGCTTTCCACGCCGAAGAGGATGCTGACAATTTCCAGAGACAAGCGGCCACTATAAGCTATTATGAGATTGGAAAAGAATTTGCCTAAAACTGCAGGAATAAAGGCGCGTACCAAACTATAGCGCATAACACCTAGGGGGATAAAAAGCAAATCATCGGGCAAAGGAGTCAAAGCAAAAACGAAAATCGCTATTGGCCCGTATTTTTTAAAAAGTTTAGTTAAGAAATCCATTCTTCTTTTGTATCTACCACTGATAACTTTTCTGCCCCCAACACCAATTAGGTATCCTGAAAACTCGCCTATTGCTGCACCTGCACCAGCAGCGACTGCAATCAAGAAAGGGTCAAAAATTGGCTGACCACCAAGGATGAAAATGACGACCGGGTAAGGAATTGGAACAAAAATCGACATTGCTCCAAGCAAGCTTATTAGAAAAATGCCTAAATATCCGTATTGAAATGCAAAGGTTTCCAGCCAATTTTCAATGTCCTGAAGCAGCAAAGAACGGTCAAATCCTTCAGTATCCTATGCGAACAGCACTTAAAGAATTTATGAATTTCAAAAAATAGATCTAAAGTGATTTCTAAAGAAAATAAGAAATATTTTGTAACTTCACCGGAACTTTTCAACTCGATCCTTCCTTTTTTTGGCAGAAACCTTCTTAAATGAGAAGCGTTGATAAGACTGTGCCTTTAAAGGGTGAGGCTTATGTCCAAACCATTCTATGTGAAATATGAAGCGCCAAAAGAAATCGTAGATGCAGCCTATGAAGCCCTATCGATTGCTTCTAAGACAGGCGTAGTTAGGAAAGGAACAAACGAAGCCACGAAAGCGGTTGAGCGAGCTGTGGCAAAGCTCGTCATCATAGCTGAAGATGTGGATCCACCAGAAGTTGTAGCGCATTTGCCGCTTCTCTGCGAAGAAAGAAAAATTCCCTACGTGTTCGTTCCAAACAAAGACAAACTTGGGAATGCAGTAGGTATAGATGTTCCATGCGCTTCGGCTTGCATCATCAAAGAAGGAGACGCCACAGGATTAATTAAAGAAATTCTCACGCGGATTGAGCAGGTTAAACGAGGCGCTCAGTAATGAGCAAAAAAGCCGATAAGATAGCAGCAGATCAAGAACTTATACCTTCAGAAGTTATCCAAATAATCGGACGCACAGGCGTTACTGGCGAAATTACTCAAGTAAGAGTGCGTATCCTCGACGGAAAAGACAAGGGACGCATTATAACGCGAAACGTAAAAGGTCCAGTGCGTGTTCAAGACGTTCTGATGCTGAGAGAAACCGAAAGAGAAGCAAAGAAAATCACCAGATAAAAATGCAAAAGGTAAAGCTAAGAGGAATTGTCAATGCCCAAACCCAGAAAATGTTCATTTTGCGGTAACAATTTTCCAGCAGGCACAGGAATAATGTACGTTAAAAATGACGGAACCCTGCTGTGGTTCTGTTCAGGCAAATGCAAAAAGAGTTCTTTGAACTTCGGAAGGGACGCACGCAAGCTCAAATGGACAACGTACTACGGCAAAGAAGAGAAAGGAAAAGCATAAACAGCAAACAGAAGTTCCGCCCCTTCTAATTATCAATCCTTTTTTTCCATATTCTGCTTGAGAAAATCTTTCTGGTTTGGACAAATCTCGCTCAAGAAAGTACGTTTTATTAATGCTCCCTAAGAAATCAAACAGATTTGCAAAAGAAAGAAAACATTAATACCAAAAATATATCTATTTGAATTATCTGCTTCCAAAAAGATTTTATCCTCAAGGTCGTCAAAGAACTGCGCTTCGAAACATCGGTATGAAGATTTTATCGGTCATTTGTTAAAACCGAGATGGTAACGATGAAGAAGCAATCAACCATTTTTCATAACAACAGTCTTTAATAAGATCTGCTAGCAACGGCTCGATTAACGGTATACCCAAACACTACGATCTTCTTGCAATTTTCCCTAGAAGTTTGTTTGGTAGCGGGGACTAGATTTGAACTAGCGATCTCTGGGTTTCTCACAGCGCTCATGCGTTGTTATGAGCCCAGCGGGTTAATCCTGGCTACCCCACCCCGCTGATTCTGCTCTGCCAGCATCTTCGGAGTCCTTTTAGTACTAACTTCGTCGAGTATTAATAGTTTCTTTTTTTGCCTCAGCAAAAGCATTTTAGTGTGGACATTTACTCTGTATGCTGGTGCACTGATAATTGGATAAGCCATACTTCCGCGAGATGTTCAATCCATCCCTTGAAAATCCAGTTTTTGTTCAGGGACTCCCAGGTTTTGGGAACGTCGGGAGAATAGCAGCGCACCTTATGATCAAGTTTTGTCAAGCAAAACCTTTCGCAGAATTGTATTCTCCATCTTTTCCAGATTATGTTTCAATCAGCTCAAAAGGAATCGCTCATCTTCCAAAGTACGAGTTCTATGCTGCTCCAATGGAGAAAAACAACCTTGTTATTATGACGGGTGAAACGCAGCCTTCTTTCGATGATGTTTTGGCACACTACCAAGTTTGCTCAAAAATAGTGGATTTTGCAGAAAAGCAGGGCTGCCACTTCATAGTGACAATGGGTGGAGTGCCCATAACTGGGGATAAGGCTAAAATTTATGTGGCGGCAAGCTCGTCGAAGCTGGCAACCGAGTTTATGGAAAAGGGGGCAGTCATATACAGTAAAGGCAGAATAGTCGGAGGGACAGGACTTACGTTGGCGCTCGCAAAAGAGCGCGGACTCGACGGCGTCTGCTTGCTGGGCACCACTACTGGTTTTAAGGCGGATCGAGGTGCTGGTTTTTTAGTTTTCAAGTTTTTGATGAAAGCTTTAGGAAAAGAGATAAAAGAATGGTTGTAAGAAAAAAGATTGCGCTTGTAAAACATTTGGAACGTGTTTGAATGGTTAAAAACAAGGAAAACAATAGCCTTGGATTCAATAGGGACTCAAAGTTCTTCCGGATTCTTCTAATTATTGTTACGGTTTTTCTGCTTTTCGCTGGTCCAACATACATTCCTTACTTGCTTTCCAACATTCTAAACTTGGATTCTGTTGTATCAGTAATTGCAGGTTCTACCCTGTTTGCCGCGGGGGCATTCTTAATGTTTTTTCTTATTCAAAAGAAAATAATTTCGTAGATTTGCCTCAGATACCCCAGGGTGCATCATCGTATCAGCATTTTGGATTCTTCATCGGCGTTTTCTAGATTCTGATTGTGCGTATTAAGTCTTCTTCGTATAGCCGCGCCTACTGGGAAAGCATATAAAATATGCCCTAATATATACTCGGTATGCAAGAAGACAAGAAAAACCGCTTGGAAGAAATGGTTAGCAAGGATATAGCGTCCTCTAAGAGAACGACAATTATACTTGATAAGGACGAAAGAGATTTCATAGACCAAATGATAAAAGAAGGAAAAGAACCTGGGATAAAACCTCTTATTTCCAAGATGCTTGATGTTTATCAAAGCATGATGATTTACGATTGGCGTTTTCCTGGCGAATATTACTATGGGATAAGCCGTATCGCTTTTGTTAACGTGGAGTTGATCAACATCTTAATTCAGCAGATTGCAAAAGAAAAATGGTGGGAAATTGGAAAGGAAATGGGTGCTGCAATTAAAGTCTCGATGGAAACGACCTTGGGCCTTAAAGCAGCACAGCGTGAAAACTGGGAAAATATTTTCAAGAGATTAAAAGTGCAAGGATTTGGAGATTTCTATTTAAAAGACAAGTACCTCCTTCTTAAAACTCCCTTTATAGGTTACACTGAACTATGGAGAGGAATTTTGGAAGAATTGTTCAATGTAAAATTGGACACAAAAACCGGCGTGCCCCCATTTGTTTTCGAGATAAAATCACAAAAATCAATTTCAACACAATAAGTCGAAAATATGCCACAGCTAATATTAGAGAGGATAGATTTATAAGGAAACGTTAACCTAAGGTGCCTTTCAGTGATAAAAGTTGAGGGATCGCGTTCATACAAGGCGATTGCGTTCATCAAAAGTGAAGGTAATCCAAAAAGCAACTGTATAAGAACGAAAGACTATTCTAAACTACGCTTATCCCTCGAAAAGAAACAAGTTTTCTTGAAAAATACACTTTCAATTAGAAAAATAAAACGCCAGTATTTTAATGAAAAATTGGGTGACGAAAAATGAATAAAGTAAAATTTGCCATACCAGCCGGTTCATTAGCCAAAGCCACCTTTAACATTCTAAACCGTTCAGGATACAAAGTCTCTGGTCAAGAACGTACCTACAGACCAACAATTAACGACCCGAAAATTGAATTGAAAATCCTAAGACCACAAGAAATACCTATTTTCGTGGCTGAAGGTCTGCAAGACGTTGGCATTACAGGTCAAGACTGGATCAAGGAAACAGGTGCTGAGGTTGAAGTCCTCCAGAATCTAGAATACGGAAAAATAAGACTGGTAATAGCCATACCGAAAAGCTCGAGTGCCACCTCAATCTCTGAACTCATGGAAGAAGTATGGAGCAAAGAAAAGAACTTCCGAGTTTCCACCGAATACCTCAACATCGCAGCTGAATACCTAAAAAGCAGTCCTGCATATAAGAAACGCTTCGGTGAGTCTGAACCCTTAATAGTGACGCCATGGTGGAAAAAAGGCGAAAACCCAAGAGCAAAGATTTTTCTGTCTTTCGGAGCTACAGAAGCCAAGCCGCCGGAAAACGCTGATTGCATCATGGACGTAACTGAAACCGGCTCGACTCTTGATGCAAACAACTTGAAGATAATTGAGGATGTGTTGCAGTCTTCAGCAGTGCTTGTAGCAAACAAAGATGCCTTAGCTGACTCGAAGAAAAAAGAAAAAATCTACGATATTCTTACGCTGCTGAAAGGTGTAGTGGACGGCTCCAAGAGAATCCACATATTCGTAAATGTGAAGAAAACAAACCTGAAGATGCTTCTTAGCGAGTTGCCAGCCTTGAGGAACCCCACGGTAGCACCGTTAGCAGATGAAAACTGGTACTCGGTCAACACAGTAATCGAAAAAGAATGTCTTATAAGCCTCTTGCCAAAAATCCGCAAGATAGCCCAAGGCATTGTTGTTTATGAGCCTCGGCAAGTGCTAGCTTTAGACGAAATAAGCCGGAGGGAAAAAACCAAATGTGCAACCGGGTCCGAGTGAGAATATGGAAATCCAAGGCTTTGCCTCCTGATTGGTTTAAAAGAAAAGCACCAGACAAACAAACCAATGAAAAAGTCGAAAGCAATGTTAAAGCAATAATAAACACTGTTATAAAAAACGGAGACAAGGCCCTTATAAAACTTACAGAAAAATTTGATGAAGTCCGTCTAGAAACCAAAGACCTGCAAATAACACCTAGAGAGATTAAAGACGCTTACAAAGAAGTAAGCAAAGAGCAGGTCGCCGCCCTCAAACACATGAAAAACAAGGTTAGCGCCTTAGAGAAGCTCACGCTTAAGAATGTTGGCTTTAAAACTTCCAGTAAGGGAATTACTGTCCAAAACGTTTTGCGCTCAATCGAGAGCGTAGGATGCTATGTTCCAGGAGGACAAGCCGCTTATCCAAGCACTTTAGTCATGACTGTAGTGCCGGCTAAAGCCGCAGGAGTTCATAGAATCGTGGTGTGCTCACCGCCCAACGCTGAGGGCAAGATAAACCAGCTAGTTCTCGTTGCTGCCGACATATGTAAAGTTGACGAAGTCTACAAAGTTGGAGGCGCTCAAGCTATAGCCGCACTTGCCTACGGGACAGAAACAATTAAGCCAGTGAGAAAGATTGTTGGACCTGGAAACAAATATGTGACTGCAGCAAAAATTCTTGTTTCAAAGGACGTGGCAATTGACATGCCTGCTGGACCCAGCGAAGTTCTTGTGTTGGCAGATGAAACCGCTAATCCCAAGTTCATTGCTTTTGACATGATTTCTCAGGCAGAACACGGAGCAGATAGCGTCGCTGGGTTGATTACTCCTTCAAAGAGGCTTGCAGAAGAAGTGCAAAATTGGCTGGCAAGAGGGACTGTTGGTGCAGAGCGCGGAGAAATCGTTGGGAAAGCGTTGGAGCAGCACGGATTCATAATCACCTGCAAAGACATTATTGAAGTTGTTGAGTTAGCAAACGTTTTCGCTCCTGAACACCTTGAAATCCTTACACATAATCCTGATAAAGTAGCTGATAAAATCACGTCAGCCGGACTGATTCTCGTTGGCTCGTATAGTCCTGTCGCCTTAAGCGATTACGCCAGTGGAACAAATCATGTATTGCCCACAGGGGGCTTTGGGCATTCGTTTTCAGGTTTGTCTGCGCTTGACTTCGCGAAAAGAGTCCGCATCGTTGAAAGTTCAAAGGACGGATTGCAAACGGTTCAGGACCGTGTAAAAGTCATGACTGAAGCGGAAAACCTTCCAAATCACTATAAAGCCGTTGAAGCGAGGTTATAAAAATGAAAGCGTCATGTAAGAAGTGGCTGGACGAGAAGCTTGCAAAGATAACGTCTCTTGAAAGCTATACCCCTGAAAAAACGATCGAAAACGCCTCAAAGCAGTATGGGCTGTCCCCCTCAAGCATTGTTAAACTGAACTTTAACGAAAACCTTTACATACCTCGGGCAAAGCTTGCTGCGCTCCTTAGGGAAGTAGCAGAAGAATGCGATTTGAGGCTTTATCCCCAAGAAGAAGAAGAAAAACTACGTGAAGCTATAAATAATTATCTTGGTCTTCCGAAAGGATGTGTAGCTTTTGGGAACTCAAGCGACGAAGTTATGGATCGGGCCACTCGCTTGTTCTTGGATATAGGCGATCGTGCAGTCACGTTCGCCCCTACGTTTAGCGTCTTCAGGTATTGTGTGAAGTATAATGGCGCAGAGTACGTTGCAGTTCCGCTTCAGAAAGGCTTCGCACTTGATGTTGAAGCGTTGCGTGCTGCATTCACGCTCGAGACGAAGATGCTCTATTTGTGTTCTCCTAATAACCCGACAGGTAACCAGTTTGAGCTGGGTGAAGTCGAAACTTTGATTGAAGAGTTTCCTGGGATAGTTCTGATTGACGAGGCATACGTAGAGTATGCTGATTCCTCTGTGGTTCCGCTGATAAACAAGTACGAGAACCTCGTGGTGTTGCGGACTTTCTCCAAAGCCTTCGGTTTGGCTGGGCTTAGACTCGGATACGCCGTGGCTAATTCTGCCCTAGCGAATGCAATTAACAAGATACCAGCGCCTTACGCAATTAACATTGTATCTTTGACAATGGGTAGGAAGCTTCTGGAACACGTAGGCATAATGAAACAGGCTGTTGCGGCGTTGAAGGTTGAACGTACGAAACTGATAAACGCGTTGAACGAGATAAAAGGTGTGGAAGCGTTCGATTCCCGGGCGAATTTTGCGCTATTCAATACCAGCAAGCCGTACGAGGATGTTTATCTGAATATGCTGAAGCGGGGCTTAGTCATTAGAAAGCTAGGCAAGCTATTGATGTACGAGAATTGTCTCAGAACCACAGTTGGGTTGCCCGAGATGAACTTGAACCTCCTTAATGCGTTGAAAGAACATATGGATGACGAAACATGAGAAAGGATGAAGTTTATAGGAAAACGAAGGAAACTGAAGTCCGCGTGAAAGTAAACCTTGACGGCTCAGGAAAAGTCGACGCCAAGACGGGCCAATCTTTCCTTGACCACATGGTGACTTTACTGGCTTCACACAGTATGATCGATATAACAGCCAAAGTGACGGGTGATTTGAGGCACCACTCTGTTGAAGATCTTGCAATAGGCTTAGGCGAAGCATTGAACAAAGCTTTAGGGGCTAGAGAAGGTATCGCCCGATTCGGTTACGCAGTGGCGCCTATGGATTGTTCATTGGCTTTTGCAGCTGTTGACCTCGTGAAGCGACCATACTTCAAGATCAACTTGAAACTGAGAGGTAAAAAAATAGAGGACATGCCCACAGAAGATATAAATCATTTCTTTGAGTCATTGGCAACTTCGCTGTGCGCTAATGTCCACGTTTACTTGCAATACGGTAGTAACGACCACCACAAAGCAGAAGCCGCCGTCAAAGCTTTAGCGCTTTCGCTGAGACAAGCTGTAGCTTTGGATTCTAGACGAAAGGGCGTGCCGAGTTCCAAGGGAGTAATTTGATGCCGGAAGCAGTGATATTCGACTATGGCGTTGGAAATCTTCTCAGCCTTAAGTGCGCTTTGGAAAAAGTTGGGTTAAACGTTCAAATCGGCGTGTCAGCACAACAAATGAAGAAAGCAGATGCCATCGCATTGCCGGGTGTTGGTAACTTTTCTGCTGCCATCAATAAACTTGACTCCGTGAAAGACACACTTTTAACTTCTGTAGAGAATGGTACTCCCATAATCGGGATATGCCTAGGATTGCAGTTGTTATTTCCAGAAAGTGAGGAAGGTCCAGGAAAGGGTTTGGCTCTTTTCGCGGGCAAAAATGTCAGGTTGCGAGGCCAAATAAAGGTTCCGCACATGGGATGGAACACGCTTCGGCTGGTGAAGCAAAAACCGCTTTTTACAGGTGTTGCTGACGAGTCATACGTGTACTTTGTGCACTCACTTTACCCAGTTTCAACAGACAGAGAGATTGTGGCGTCGGAAACAGAGTATGGCACAATTTTTACTTCAGCCATAGCCAGCAAAAACGTATTCGGCACGCAGTTTCACCCAGAAAAGTCAGGCGACATCGGTCTGAAGATCCTAGAAAACTTTGCGAATATAGTTAAAAGGTGACAACTTTTGCTTTTGATACCAGCTATTGACCTAATGAACGGAGAGATTGTACGACTTACGCATGGCGACCCGAAAACTGCAAAGGTTTACATCCAATTCGGCGGACCAGTGAAAACTGCGAAGAAATGGCAGGCTGACGGTGCAAAGAAATTACATATAATCGATTTAGATGCGGCGTTAGGAACAGGCAACAACCTGTCAGTGATCGCGGAAATCGCCGAAAACACGGACTTTCCCATCCAAGTTGGGGGCGGAATACGTAACATTGAGGCTGTGAAAAAAATGCTTGAGCTGGGGGTTAGCCAAGTTATTCTTGGCGCTCTGGCGTTCAACAATCCACAAGCAGTAACCCAGGTTCAGCAGATTTTCGGCGCCAAGTCCGTTATTGTTGCTTTGGATAATCGCGATGGCAGAATAATGGTTGAAGGCTGGAAAACGCCCACGGCACTGGACATAAAAAAAGCGTTGAAAAAGTTTGTTGCGCTCGGCATTAAAACGTTTCTTGTGACTTCGATAACTAAGGACGGCACGCTTTCAGGTCCAGACCTTGACATGCTCAAGGAAGCATGCCAGGAACCAAGAGCGGAGATAATTGCCGCCGGGGGAATAGGTGGCTTGAACGATTTGGCAGCGTTGAAGCGTGTGGGGGTTGAAGGTGCGGTGATTGGAAAGGCCCTGTATGAGGGTAAATTCACGTTGAAAGAAGCATTTAAAATAGTAGGAGAAATTTAGGAGATGCCCTTAGCGAAGCGCATAGTGCCCTGCTTGGATGTAACCTGTGGTACAGTAGTCAAAGGAATAAACTTTTTAAACCTGAAAAAGTCGGGTGATCCTGTTGAGTTGGCAAAGCGTTATTCAGATGAAGGCGCTGATGAACTAGTTTTTCTTGACATAACTGCTTCCTCCGATAACAGAGACATACTTCGAGGAGTTGTCGAGGGTGTAGCAAGAGCGATTAACATCCCATTCACTGTTGGAGGCGGGATCCGTAGAGTGTCTGACGCCCGTCTTGTTTTATGCAGTGGAGCGGACAAGGTTTCAGTTAATACGGCAGCGGTAGAGAACCCGCAGGTAATAACCGAGCTTGCCGACGTGTTTGGGCAGCAATGCGTCGTAGTAGCCATAGACGCAAAAAGGAACCGTGAGCAGAGGGCCGACAAGATAATGGTGGAGACTAGTGAAGGTTCAGTTTGGTTTGAAGTTTACACTTACGGCGGGCGAAAACCAACTGGGATAGACGCTATTGGCTGGGCTATTCGAGCAGTAGGACTTGGCGCCGGCGAGTTTCTTGTGACTTCGATGGATAAAGACGGCACGAAAGATGGTTACGACATAGAGTTGACGCGGACTATTTCTGAAAAAGTAAATGTTCCAGTTATTGCAAGCGGCGGAGCTGGGGTGCCTGAGCATTTTGTTGAGGTTTTTATAGAAGGGAAAGCTGATGCGGCGTTAGCGGCTTCAGTTTTTCACTATAACCAGTATCCTGTTCCAGTTGTGAAGCAGTTCTTGCGTAAGCAGGGGGTGATTGTTCGAACTTGATTAAAGATTTTATGAAAAAACTGGATTTCAAGAAGGGTAACGGTCTCATACCAGTCATTGTGCAGGACGTTAATTCTAAAGAGATACTTATGCTGGCTTACGCCAACGAGGAAGCCTTAGAGAAGACGCTAAGCACGGGTTACGCATATTATTGGAGCCGGTCACGGAAAAAATTATGGATGAAAGGTAAAACATCAGGGCATACGCAGAAGATAAACCTAGTAGCGACGGACTGTGATTACGACACCTTATTGTACGTTGTGCAGCAGAAAGGACCCGCATGCCACACTGGTGAATACACCTGCTTCCACAACAAGCTAACAATTAGATAACAATTTTGGTTTTTTATTGCCTATTTAAAATTACAATCTTACCCCTTCTACGTTTTTCTAATAGATTCGCTTCCAGTACACAAATATGATAGTTTTTCTCGCCTCTATTATATGGTTCCCCTGTAGATGCGTTGGGTTCCTTTGTAGAAATTGTGTTGGCGGGTAAAGTGGTTGAAGTTTTTGGTCTATTAGGTGCATGTCGGGTTTCAACGCTTTGTTTTTTCATAATATCTGTTTAGTTTGGCATTTCTGTGATGCCGTAGTGCTTCAACGGCAAACATTGCCAAGGCGAATACAGTTATCAGTATTAGTAGCAGGAAGAAAACTTTGAACATGTAGTTTTCAACGGAATAGTGTAGGGCGAGAACAATCATTTCAATTATTAGAATGCTCATGAAGACAAGCGCGTAAACAAGCATTTTAGGAAGAATGCGCCGTCCAATCCAGATGTATCCTCTCACGCGGGCTTTGTCTTTTACTAAATATTCACCGTAATTGTTCTTTTGTAGATAGCCTTTGTCTTTGAGCTTCTGCAGGTGCCTGTAAGCCGCGCTGGGGCTGCTTAGGTTGGCGCCTTTCATAACATCCCGAGGACCGACTGGTTTGCTCTTTCTAACGGCGTATGGGTACACGCTGAGAGTGATGCCCTCAAGCTCCTTGTTGCTTGCCTTTGGCACTTTTTAACCTCACACGCACAGCGATTACTTTTGTGTCTTTATCGTTTTAGTTTTGCCCAAACATAAATCAGTTCATAACTACTCGCCGGGACCTTTTCCAAATTGGGTAAACAAACCTTAGCATATATTAACTAAGTTACTTTCAGTAATAAGCGAAAAACTCTGCGCTTGCTGCCGAGCTAGGCTTAGAAAGTGCATGTAGATGGCTAATAGTTTTTAAGAAAAAACCTTCCTATTTCTATCTGAGAGTTAACGCTTCCAACTCTTTGTCGATAATAGGTGAAAATTATTGTCTTTACATGTAGCTATGCTTTACGAAAAGCAGAAAGATAGGAAAGTGAAGTGCCGCTTGTGTGCGCGTCGGTGTCTCATAAGTGACGGTGCAACTGGTTTTTGTCTAGTACGTAAGAACGAGGGTGGAACTCTTTACTCGTTGAATTATGGGAAAGCTGTTTCCGCGGCTGTTGATCCGATAAGTAAAAAGCCCCTTTCACATTTCAACCCCGGAGCGCTAGTTATGTCTGTGGCTGCGGCCGGTTGCAACTTTCGCTGTAAATTCTGTGACAATTGGATGGTCAGCCAAGAAAAAGAAGTGGTTGGCAAAGTTTTTCCTCCCGCCGAAATCGTCAAGGCGGCAAGAGACCGAAGCTGCCAAGGAATAAGCTATACATACACTGAACCCACGATTTACTTGGAGTACGCATATGAAACCGCTAAACTCGCGCATAAATTGGGCTTCTTCAATACGTTCGTAACAAATGGATACATGACTCCTGAAGCTGTGAAAACAATCGCGCCGCACTTGGATGCAGCAACAGTGGATTTCAAAGGCGGTGGAGACCCAGGCTTCTACAAGAACTTCTCGGCAGTTCCAAACGTTGGGCCGATTTATGAGACGTTAAAGGAATTAAGGAGAAACCGAGTTTACGTAGAGATCACGAATTTGGTTGTTCCGAGAATAGGCGAATCTATGGAAAGAATAAAAGAGATGGCGACTTGGATTAAAGACGCCCTGGGTCGGGATACACCTTTCCACCTCTTGCGTTTTCATCCCGACTACAAAATGACGACCACTCCTGCCACAACTGTCGAAGTCATGGAACAAGCATATATGACCGCCCGAAACGCGGGATTGCATTATGTATATATTGGAAACGTTCCAGGACACCCAGCCGAGAACACTTACTGCCCAAACTGCAACGAACTCTTAATAAAACGTTACAGCTTCGAGATAACTAGGTGGAACCTAACAAAAGACATGCGCTGCCCAGTGTGCGCACACCAAATTCCAATCAAAGGGAAACTACATTCAAGGGGCGCACAATTTCCATACGCACTATTTTAGTAGAAGATTTAGCAATAATTTTGAACAGAGAAGCATGTGGAAGATTACAAATCCAGACGCTGACGCTGTTCTCGACGACGATTTAGCGAAAATGAGCTTAGCCAGATACTTCGCCGTCATGCAAAACAAGAAAACAGCAAAGTTCATGACCGCTAAAATGCTTCCAGCAGAATTTGACGAAGAAACGCCATTGGAAATCTTGTGGAAAGAACACGCTGTCCGCACCAAAGACTTCTATAAAATTGAAAAAGAAATTGATACAGGTAGAAAATACGAGTTTTCTAAGCCAATAAAGTCCTATTTTGACCTGAAAATTGAAATAGCAAACAAAATTTTACAGCAATGCCATCTTTGCAACCGTAGATGCGGCGTTAACAGATCAATGGGTGAGTTTGGATACTGTAAATGCGGCGACACCATAGGGGTCGCAAGCATTTTTTCGCATCTAGGCGAAGAACCAGAGCTTGTGCCTTCAGGAACCGTTTTCACCTTGGGCTGCACCATACGCTGTCGGCACTGTCAAAACTGGGCTATTTCCCAGTGGATGGAACCTGGCAAAATTTGCAAACCTTGGGACATGGCTGTAGCAGTTGAACGTTTGCGTTTAAGTGGCTGCAGAAATGTGAATCTTGTAGGCGGAGAACCGACGCCGTGGCTTCAGCAGTGGCTGGAAACATTCAAGCTCGTAAGCGTGAATGTGCCCATCGTTTGGAACTCTAATTCCTATTACAGTCCAGAAACCGCCCTTCTTCTAGCAGGGTTCGCTGACATTTATCTCTTAGACTTCAAGTACGGACCAGAAGAGTGCGCCGAAAGAATTTCTGACGCACCAGACTACTGGAAAGTCTGCACTAGGAACCACTTAGAAGCCAAGAAATATGGGGAACTGATAATACGCGTGCTAGTTCTGCCAAAACACCTGGAGTGTTGCACACAACCTACCTTGAACTGGATAGCTGAAAACCTAGGCACCGAAACACGAGTGAATCTGATGTTCCAGTATCGACCAGAATGGCGCGCACACGAAATCCCCGAGCTCCAAAGACGACTTACTAAATCTGAAATGAAAAAAACGGTTCAATTAGCCGAAAAAGCAAACCTAAAAAACATAGTTTAGACCCAAGCAATTCTCTTCTATTAAACCGCAGATACTTAAAAACACAGAAAGGGATTATTTTCAAAATCGGATGTCGTTTGTGGTGCGGTCGCCGGGATTTGAACCCGGGTCGTCAGCGTGGGAGGCTGGAGTCCTAGCCAAACTAGACTACGACCGCTCCTATTCTAATGATCCAAGCCTTTTCTAACTCAGCTAGGTCAATGTTAACAATATTATTTTTATTCTTTTGGTCAAATACTGTCCGTTCTAACGTTCAAGTTTTTGTTGTTATAACTTCTGTTTTTTCCTTAGTTTGGTTTGATAAGGGCCCTCAGAGTTCCTGTGTTCATCATTGTATTTCAAATAAGCACAGGATCACTATGGCAGTAGAGCAAGTATTCAAATAGCTAAAAAACAAAAGTTTTTCCAATAAAGAGAACGGTGAAACATTTTGTGGTATGAATATCCAATTCCCGCAAATTTTGACAAACAGAAAGAAATTATTCGGGCGTTAAGGAAATGGATACAACAACTTGAAAATGGTAATCTCATTGAGGGTTATGCATTCAATCACTATTATCCAGATCCACAGAACCCAGACGAACCTGATGAATTAAGAATCAGATTTCAATATGCAGACGAGCAAAACCGATACAGAATAGAGGTAGAACTTGAAAGCGAAGTGAAAAACTTACTGCCAAACTACGTCAAACAAGTGCGACCTTGGAGTTCCTATTCAAAGGAAGACCACGTGTTGCAAGCATACGAACTTGGAAGCAGATGCGCCTTTTTTGCTTGGGAGCAAATTGACAATGGACGTTTTTTGGAGAGTTACTTTGATCAAGCATCCATCCTTAAAACCCAGAAAGGGGTTGTCGCTAAGCGAATACCCCTGGAATTTCAAACCCTTTTAAGCCACGCAGTAATGAACTCTCTTGGTATTCCAAAAAATCCAGATGAACACGCAATCCTCATAAAAAACTTAATGGATTCAACCAATTCGAAAACAAAAAAAGAACTAATAAAATGGCTGCAAAAAAAGTGGATTGATCTTTGATCCTAAACCAACCCAGCTTTCCTCACAGTTTTCGTGACATAGGGATTCACAGGCATCAAAATTACCGTGTTTATTGTTCTTTTGCTTCTCCAATTTTGCAGCGGAAATAGAAAAAAATTTTGGTAATTAAATTTTCTTCTGGCTTTATATTGCCAATATTGCAGATTATAGCAATCATTATCTTTTACCAACAAGAAAAGAATACCGAAAAGGAGAGCTACGTACATGCCTAGAAACTTAACCTACACAGATGCAGGTGTAAACCGTGAACAACGCCACGAATCAAAAAGACACCTTAAGACGCTAGAGGAAACTTTCAGCTATAGCAATTATGGCTCCGTGATGTGTCTGCCGTACGGAAACATCTTCCCAGTTGGCCAAGACGTGTACTTGGACCTCGTTATAGAAGGCGTAGGCACCAAAGTTCTAGTAGCACAACTGGCAGGCAAGTACAACACTATAGGTGTTGACGCGGTTGCCATGGCAGTTAACGATGTCATACGTTCAGGAGCCAAGCCTCTAGCCATCGCAGACAACATCCATGCGCAAGCTAGCGACCCGCAATTGGTTAAAGCTTGGCTTGAAGGCGTAGCCGAGGGTGCCGCCGAGTCAGAATGTCCAGTGACGGGCGGAGAGATAGGTGACGTAGCCGAAGTTATAACGGGCATTGCAAAAGGAGCAGGCTTCGACATGATTGTGGCAGCCGTAGGCAGAGTTCTAAAGCAGGACATAATTACTGGGAAGAACATCATACCCGGCGACCCGATAATCGGTTTAAGAAGCAGTGGACTCCACAGCAACGGCTTAAGTCTCGCAAGAAAGATTCTTTTCAGTGAATGGGGTGGGAAGTACAAGCCAAACGTTATTCCACAAGGCTTAGACAGCGAAATAGCGCTTGAAGTTCTAGAGCCCACTAAAATCTACGTGAAACCTCTCCTCAAAGCAGCTCAAGCAGTTAAGATTAAAGCAGCCGTGCACATAACAGGCGATGGCTACTTGAAATTCAACAATCTCGCACGTTTCTCACCGGGAATAGGTTTTGAATTCGACAATTTCAAGCCGCAGCCTATCTTCGCTTTGATACAAAAAACTGCAACAGAGCTAGGCTATACGGTTACGGACGAGGAAATGTTCAAGACTTTTAACATGGGATGGGGCTTCGCCATAATCGTTGGCGAAACAGACAAAGAAAAAGCGATTTCTGCCTTAGAAAATGCTGATGCTCAACCTGAACAGATTGGAAAAGTGATAGAAAAGCAGAAAATTGTGATCCACCGCGGAAAAAAGAAACTGGTTTTAGCATAATGGTTTGTACAGGTTAGTGATGAAAGCGTTTAAATCAGTATGTTTAACATTTTAGTCCATGAAATACCGCGTGAAAATCGAAGTTAGCCTTAAACCGGGTCACAGCGATCCAGAAGGTGAAACAGCGTCAAGGTTGCTTAGAGAGCTTGGCTATTCGGTTAACGCAGTGTACGTAAGCAAAGTATACACAATTTTTCTCCAAGCCCAAACGCCAAGCGAAGCCAAAACGAAAGCTGAAGAAATGTGCAAGAGGCTTCTGGCAAACCCAACCAAAGATAACTACATAATAGCAGTCGAGGAGCAAAAATGAACACTGGCATCTACGTCCGTGGCAAAACCTCCTTCAAAATGTACGAAATAGCCCTGTCTGAAGCTTCAGAGGCGCAGCTTTCAGAAGTGAGTTGCAAACTGGCCTTGGGCTTAACCATGCAAGAGATGCAAGCTGTCAAAGCCTACTATAAAACTGAAGGCCGCAACGCCACTGACGTGGAGCTTCAAACTATAAGCCAAACATGGTCTGAGCATTGCTGTCACAAGACGTTCAGGGGCAAAATACGCTTAGGCAACAAGGAAATCAGCAGCCTCATAAAAACGTTCATCGCAAAGGCTACACGAGAAATCAACCCGTCTTGGTGCTTCAGCGTCTTCGAAGACAACGCTGGCATCGTTAAATTTGACAAAGGCTACGGGATAGCTGCAAAAGTTGAAACCCATAACCACCCGTCTGCAGTTGAACCGTTTGGTGGCGCTGCCACAGGCGTAGGTGGCGTAATCCGTGATGTTTTAGGTGTGTGGGCAGATCCTATAGCGTGTACTGACGTTTTGGGCTTTGGACCGTTAAATTATGATTATAACAAGCTCCCAGCAGGTGTAAAACACCCAGAATACGTGTACATGGGCGTCACAGCGGGCATAAGCGCTTACGGAAACAACATGGGCATTCCCACCGTGAACGGCGCTATATATTTCGATGAAAGTTACACGGGAAACGTAACAGTCTACTGCGGATGCATCGGAATTTTGCCGCTTAACAAGTTCCGACGAAACGCCCAAGCAAATCACATAATTCTGCTGGCGGGAGGAAAAACAGGCCGAGACGGCATCCACGGCGTAACGTTCGCCTCCGCCGAGCTCACAGAAGAATCGGAAGAGGTTTCCAGACCTGCTGTGCAAATTGCAGACCCTATCGAAGAGGAAAAATTAAAACGCGGTATCATCGAGGTTCGCGACCGTGAACTCGCCTCGGCGATAACGGATTTGGGCGGTGGAGGATTATCATCTGCTGTCGGTGAAACCGCTGAAAAATTCGGTTGTGGCGCAACAGTGGCACTTGAAAAGGTGCCGTTGAAGTATCAAGGTTTAGCTCCTTGGGAAATTTACATTTCAGAATCGCAGGAAAGGATGCTTTTAGCGGTTCCGCCTGAGAATTTGGATCTTGTTATGGCGATTTTTGAGCAGGAAGATGTTGACGCGACCGCTATTGGAAAATTAACCGCCGAGCGCCGTTTGCACTTGGATTATCTGGGTGAAACTGTTGCAGACTTGGATATGGGTTTCTTGTTTGATATTTGCGAAAGCACAAAAATCGCCATCGTAAAAACCCCGAGATTGACGGAACCAGAGTTTACGGAACCACAAAACCTGTCAGAAACACTGATGCAATTGCTTTCTGCGCCGAACATCGCCAGCAAAGAATCTGTAGTACGCACATATGACCATGAAGTTAAAGGCAACACTACGCTTAAGCCGTTGCAAGGCAGATTTGCTGGACCCAACGATGCCGCCGTGCTGAAACCACTTGACCACTCATGGAAAGGCTTAGCCATCTCATGTGGCATGAATCCGAATTACGGAAAAATTGACGCTTACTGGATGGCAGCTTCAGCTATTGACGAAGCTGTGCGGAATAACCTTGCTGTCGGCGGTACAAGAATTGCTTTGCTGGATAACTTCACTTGGGGTAACCCTGAAAAACCAGAACGCCTAGGATCGCTGGTCAGAGCGTGCGAAGCTTGTTACGATGTTGCAAGAATATTTGAGACACCGTTTATTTCAGGCAAGGACAGCCTCTATAACGAGTCACCTTTAGGACCTGTAACACCAACCCTGCTTATAACTGCCGTGGGAATCGTACCCGACGTACGCTCAATCGTGTCAATGGACCTGAAGGCTCCAGGTAACCTACTCTACATACTAGGTGACACTTATCCTGAACTGGGCGGCTCCGAATACTACAAGCTAAAAGGATTCCTAGGCAAATCAGTCCCGAAACTACACGCATCCAAAGCAAAAAAAACATACCACAAACTCACCAAAGCCATGGGCGAAAGCGTCATAAAATCGTGCCATGACCTCTCAGAGGGCGGATTAGCAGTGGCCGCGGCTGAGATGGCATTTGCAGGCGGCTACGGCTTAAAGCTTGATTTGAGGGCGATACCTAACAGATCGATTACACGAAACGACTTTTTGCTATTTTCAGAATCTAACAGTCGCTTCCTTCTAGAAGTGGCAGAGCAAGACTGCTCCGAGTTCGAGAAGCTAATAAAAAACGAAGCTTGCAAGATTATAGGAAGAGTTACTAAAGACGAGAAACTGTTGATTCGCGGCTTGGAAGGAAAAGTTTTGGTTAACGCTGGTCTTACCGAGTTGCGGCGCAGTTGGAAGAAAACGCTTAGTATGGAGGCACAAAACGAATGAAAAGAGACGAAATCAAAGTCTGCGTTATGCGAGTTGGCGGAACCAACTGCGACGCAGAAACCCAACGTGCCTTCAAAGAATGTGGCTTGCAAGCCGAAGTGCTTCACGTCAACGAGCTATTCAAACAAGGCAACTTATTAGACTATAGCGTGCTGGTATTTCCAGGTGGCTTCTCGTTCGGCGACTACGTGCGTTCAGGAGTAATATTTGCCAGGTCGCTCAGCGCAAAGCTGGGCAAAGAAATAGAAACCTTTGTGGACGAGGGCAGGCCAATCTTGGGAATATGCAACGGTTTTCAAATTTTGGTTGAATACGGCTTGCTTCCAGGATTTGAGAGAGTAAGCGTTTATCCTGAAGCTACGCTAACAACCAATGTGCCGCAGGGATTTAAGTGCCAATGGATACACCTTAGAAATTACAACAAAGGCAAATGCGTCTTCACAAGCAAAATTCAACCAGGAGAAGTTCTAAGAATGCCCATTGCACACTGCGAAGGCAGATTTCTGTTTCCAGTGGAAAAAGAACAACAAATGCTACAAAAACTAATTGACAACGACATGCTAGTTTTCCGTTACTGTAACGAAAACGGCAAGGTTGCAGACGGAAAATTCCCAATTAACCCAAACGGCGCGTTTCACGATATAGCGGGCATATGTAACAAGGAAGGAACAATCTTAGGTTTGATGCCTCATCCTGAACGAGCAATGTACTGGTGGCAGCAACCAGACTGGACGAGACAAAAGCAGATGCAGCAGTATGGCGACGGAAAGCTCATCTTTGAAAGCTTGATTGACCACCTAACGAAGAAATTCTAAGTCCTTGGCAAATGGAAGCCCCGCTCTAGCTCCCATTTTCGTCACGCACCTAGAAGCCACAAAGTTGCCCAGCCTACCACACTCGAACAAGCTTTTATCGTTAACTAAGCCGTACAGAAAACCCGCGCAAAACGCGTCTCCTGCACCAGTCGTGTCCATAACTTCCACTTTGAAGGATTCTATAAAGTGCCGCTCACGGCCATCCGTAACGTAACAGCCGTCGCCGCCAAGCTTGACCGCAACAATCTCGACACCTTTTCCAATTATAACTTCGGCGCCTTTGCGATAGTTAACCTCGCCTGTTAAGATTTCAAGTTCAATGGCATTTGGCATCAAAACGTGAGCTTTTTTGATGATAGGCTCCAGCTTCAAGAAGCCTTTACGTGCATACAAGGCTCCGGGATCGAAACTAACCTTGACGCTGTTTGAGATAAAATCTAAGAGTTTTTTCTGTGTTTGGAATGATTCGTCTCCGACGAACGAAGTTAAATGCAAAAATTGTGCTTGCGAAGCGTATCTAACGTTCACTTCATCGAGCTTTATGATATCGTTAACGCCCGAGTTTATATATAATGCTCGCGAGCCTTTTTTGTCCACAAACCCCAAGACTGAGCCGCTTTTACCCTGATCTGAACGGATTACGCCATCAATGTTTACGCCTTCATTGCAAAAATCTTGAATTAATACATCGCCTTCCCTGTCAAAGCCCACCTTGCCAATGTAACCTACTTTGCAGCCGAGCCTTGCGACACCAACTGCAGTGTTAGCCGCTGATCCGCCGCAGGCTTCCGCGTAATCCTCTACGAAACTTTCATCTTCAGCCTTTGCAAGTTTGTTTACTTTGAAGAGTTTATCCACATTAAGCGCACCGAACCCCACAACGTCAAAACGGCTCATGAAAACAACTCCCGCAAGTGAATTTTAAACTCGCCCAGCTTACCGCCGTAATTGCCAGCTGAAACCCGCACCACGCCCTCAACATTCAACAAGGCTTCGATTCCAGCCTTCATAGCTTCCTTAACAGCCCATACCGAGACACCATTGATTACAATTTCTGGAACGTAATGCACGCCGTCGGGAAGCAAAGAGGCGTTGCCTAACTTTGGTTTAAGCGATAAACAATACGGATGGTTCGTAGTTGGTCCTATGATTGGAAACTGGGTTTCAGGCTTCGAGCCAGCGGAGCAAACGTCAAAAGGAGTAACCACGCCCTTTACTGTGTGAATCGCTTCTAAGGCTTTTTCTCCAACTGCCTTTACAGCCTCTTTTGTCTTACACATAACCCAAAAATTCGCTCCCATAACACCGCGGGCGTAACCCAAGTACCGTTCAATTACGAAGTCTGGAACCATAAGCGGAACCACGATAACCTCCCTGCCATATCGATTTTCAACCCACTCGTAACCATCACCGCAGTGCCCCACACGCTCCATCATATCCAGTTTACCCTCTGCATCGGGCAAAGCGTCAAAAACTGCTGTGAAAGGCTTAACAAGTATGTCCTGACGGATCCTATACGAAAGCTCGGCTTCAAACTTCTTTAAAGTCTCGGGTAAGGATTTTTTTGGGCTTAATTCTCCCCAGAATTGTAGTACCGCGCCTTTGCGTTTGTCTGGTGTTTCGCTTTCGATCAGCCATTTCTCTACGCCGCCTTCAATCCTGCCGATGACCACGGATGGCGTAGCGGTTGAGTCTTCAGCGGCACGGTGCAGAGTGCTTTCATCATCAGCAGTGACTATTACGCGACAAAATATTCCTGCAAAGGCTTCGGAGTAGGTATCCTCGATTTCTGGTTTCGTTGCCATTTTACCCGAGTTTCCCAATGGCTTCTCCTCTGACTTTTTTCCTAAATTCACTACTATTTCTTGTTACAGTTTCCATATTTTCCTCTGTTACTATTTGAACCTTGGGTAAGGTCTGAGGGTGAAGTGAAAAAAGCCGGTTGAGAAGTGAGGGATTCATGACCTTGTTGTCTCCGAGAGATTGTACGTTCCAGTTTTTCACTAAATCTAGGGTGGCTGGTTTTCCAAATTTGCAAAAGATATCAGCAATTACCGCTGTGACAAGGTTGTTTTCTGACAAAACCGATATTTCGGCGTTCCTTACCGCGTAGCTATTGCCATTGAAGGAAACGGTCAATCCACCGTTCTCTCTTACTAGCTTAAAGGCTTCTACGTCGGTTATGCTGTCGCCAACGTACATGGAGGCTTCCAACGGCACATTTAACTTTGTCAAGGCGTCCTCTATGGAAGCAGCTTTTTGGCTTCCACCCACGGTAGTTACTTCAGAGAAAATTCTGCCTACGTTCATGTCTGCGATTTCGCTCCAGAAAATATTGTCAAGCCGCTCAATTTTGTCTTTGTCAGCACTGGAAAAATCTTCTATGGTTTTTGCCGTTGTAGGAATAGTTATCATTGACATTTGTGCGATTTCCTTTGTTATTTCTTTTAGCCGTATCTTTTCTTGTTCTGTAACGGTATATTCGTCGATTTCTATTTTGGTGCAGTAAGTGTTTTCGTAGGGAAATTCTAGCCCTTTGCAAAGCGCCTTTATGTAATGCTCGTAGCTTGTGCTTACTATGAAGGCGCTAGCTAATTTCCTAACATGTTGCAGAGTGTGTTTGCTGTTTGCGATTAGGATTAAGTTTTGAGCGGAGAATTCTTCCATCTGCGCGTCTGTAACTTCGTAGGACTTGAGGAAAGGCAAAATCAGTTTAAGTGTGCTTCCCGCCGTGTAGCCTGGCTTGTTCAAAACGTCCGCTAGGAAGTCGTCATACTTGCTTATTACGGTGAAAATTTTGTCACCGTTTGGAACGAAATGCGCCGTAATTTCGAAGGCATTATCATTCTTGCTTATAGGGCCCTCACAGTCGGATATGAAAACGCGCTTCAAGGCTTATGCCTCAACCGTTGCATGTGTTTTACGCTAAGTGCTATATGCTTCTTCGAGGCAATATCCATCCTGTTCCACATAGCACCGCCTTTTATCGCTTGGATGCCTTCCAAGGAGAATCGGCGTGCTTCCTCAATATTTTCGCCAACACCTAAAACGCCCACCGCTCGAGACTTCAATGCATAAACCTGATTGTTCCTTACTTCCATAGCGCCTGGATAAGTTCTTATATTCTCGCCATATTTTCTGTGTAGCATATGGGCCATGGAAAGATCAACTGGAGTATTAACAGCCGCTTTATTTACAAAGCCAGAGAAAATATCGGCGTAGCCTCCGTAACCCGGCGGAACCTTGTAAGTTAAGACTGTTGCTACCTTATTTAATTCAACATGGGTCAAGTTGCCTTCTAGAATTTTGAAGCAGACATTAACGAAGTCGTCCTTCATTATGGGCAGGATATTTATGATTTCAGGGTCGCCTGGTCGGCTATTATTTTCTAGGATTTTAATTCCCTCTCCCGTGTGCATGAAAGCCAAGTACAAGGGTACGCCTCTCAAAGCTGAGTCGTCTTCTATTTTCGCATTCCATTTTTCGAAAATCTGCGTGGCTAATTGAAGCTCCCGTTCCCGTTCAGATGAGGTTAAAAACGGCAGCACGTCACTCTTGGCTTTGTAGGAGCCCATTCCACCAGTGTTGGGTCCTTTGTCACCGTCAAATGCGCGCTTGTAGTCTCGTGTGCTGGGCAAGGGGACAATATGTTTGCCGTCGCACAGCGCTTGGAAGCTGGATTCTTCACCATCGATTTTTTCTTCTATTAGAACAGTGCCGTACTGAAAATTAGACATGAAATGCTCAAAGAGCTCTTCCCGTGTAATGAAGTGGTCTCCCCAAACGCCTACACCTTTTCCAGCTGTGGGTTTATCAGGCTTAACGACGGCTTTGTTCTCAAGCTGGTCGAGCCAACCGTGAACCGCGGTCTTAACTTCGTCTGTTCCCTTGTAGTCTTTGGGGTCGAAAATCTTGAAACGAGGGTTTGCTTCCGGCGCTATTTCCTGAAATAATAAGCGTTGCTGTACCTTACTGACTTCTATGGCGTATTCTTGCTTTGGGCAGATAACTGGTATACCCGTCCGCTTTTCTAGGAGGTCGCGTAAACCTCCGATTATGGGTTTTTCTGGACCGACTATCGCGAAATCCATTTTATCCTTGTTATTTTCAGCGAACTTACAGATTTTTTCAGTATTTAAGTCGGGTATCACTACGTGTTTAGTTGCTTTTTCCAAGTTGAAAGGATTGAGTTGCTTGTCTGCAATATAGAGTTCAACTTCATGGTTTGGGCTTCTCGCAAAAGCGTCAATCATCGCTGTTTCTCTCGCACCGTACGAAACAACGAGTACACCAATTTTTTCCATTACATGCACCTTTTCTTGCTAGAATAAACTGAAAAGATTAATTTGCTTTTTCACTGAGCTCATGAGGAGATCCCAAATGTCTCGTAGATTCTTCCTTTTTCTTGATACCCCTTAAGGAACTTCTTTTTCATTTCATCAGCTATTTCCTGAGCTAACGGCGTAGGGTACTTACCCGTGATGCACGCGAGACATAATTGGTCACGGCTCTGACCGGTTGCACGCACTAATCCTTCGATGGATTGGTAGCACACAGCGTCTGCACCTATAATTTTCGCGATTTCCTCTGGATTATGATCCGAGCCAATTAGCTGCCCGTAAGTTGCCATGTCAATTCCATAAAAGCATGGTCCGATTATACGCGGGAAAGTAACGAACATGTAGACTTTTTTGGCTCCTGAACTGCGCATTTTTTCTATTATAACCTTTGTGGTATCACCACGGACTATGCTATCTTCAGTGACTAT
>CAYFXZ010000004.1:0-103103 GCA_964347245.1 uncultured Candidatus Bathyarchaeia archaeon
GACACAAGCCTTCCAAGCTTGCGATCCCGGGTTCAAATCCCGGCGACCGCACCATTGAAAAAAGTGTGCATGTTATTTTCACGAAAGAAAATACAATTTATTCCGTTGTTTGGACATAATTAATTGTCAAAATTTGTTGGGTTTTTTGCAGGGATCAATTAAGGAAGTAGATGTTATCGAGCAAAGTCTGAAAACCATGAGCGCTGGCAGGAGCACAAACATAATCTTCTGTTGTTTCTTAATTTCACAGGCAAGTCAGCCCGACAGATACTGGAGGAGTAAAAGGCAGTTCAAAAAAACAGTTTAGAACCGCTTATTCTCAATCGTTTTTGGGATTCACGGCGCATTTAAAGCAGTAAAACTCAAAGCCAAATGACATAAGAAAGAAAACAGAGTCTGTTCGATTATTCTTCAAGCATAATAACATGCCATTTGGGTTTGGTGCACGGGCACACCTACAGTTCCTATTCAAATAAAACTAGCTCACACTTTTTGCCACACCGTTCACCTTGTGTAATAAGGCAACTCATCTTTTTCCTCATGATGCTTCACACACGCTTAACAGTCGCTGTGGCGCTCACAATCTCTTTTAGGACAAGGACAAATCGGAGCCGACATAACAAAAAAATGAGCAAGCAACAATAATATCTTTTTGTCTTTGCATCTGAACATGTCATGACTGACAGCTTATATCGGCCAATAGAGAAAGCGTAGTCAGGAAGAAACGTTGCGATGCCTACTGAATTTGAAATAAAAATCAGAAATAATCAAGAACACTAAGATTGAACAGAAAATTGCTCAAATTACTAGCGAAGCAGGTAACGAATTTCCTTGTCTGTCTTGTCCTTCAAAAGATGAATCCGGCAACTTTAATTGGTTTCTAAAATGGTTCGGAAAACCGAAATAACTCCAATAGCTAATTCAAGCTTTTAACCAGCATACTTTTGAGCTTAAGAGATAATCTACGGAGAAACCTACAGTGAGTCTATCCTAAAACTGCTCAAACTCTGAAAGGGGCTACAGGCTCTCACGAGTTTTAGAGTATTTGTTATTGCGAAAAGGTGAAAAAGGACGATGATGAACTATGAGTTTAGTGGTGATGCCCAGATGAGTGAAGTGAATTTAGCAACAATACAGTTGAATGGTGAAAAGCAGAGTTTTATCTTATCTGAGAAGAACTTCAAGACTGGAAGCAGAGGCTATCATGCACAGGGGAAAATGCAGGTTAACGGAAAAGGCTATCAAATCAACATTTTGTGTGTGGAGATAGGATCAAAACCTAAAGAAAAAATCCAGTAGAGAACTAAAGATTTATCGCCAATTCTCAAGGAAAACCGCTGCTCTCGCGCTCAGTGTTCTTCTGGAACTGTACAGCTGTCTTTCAACAAAATCAAGCACTTTTTTCTTTTCTTTTTCATCCAGCTTGTCGAAAAACAAGTCAAACGTCTCAATTGCGCTTTCAGCGATAACCCGTTTGCACTCTTCCGTTAAATGCGGAGTCACAGAAACATCTTCAACCTTTAAAAGCTCACCAGTAATACTAGGAATAAGATAGGATTTTGCCAACGCAATTTTCGCAGAATTCTGAACAGTGCTAGCCACGGTAACCATGTACTCGTTGTTTAGAAAGCCGTAGTATTTATCGAATATAGCGTCAAACTTTCTTTCCTGGTCAACCTTAGCCAGATTCGCAATTATTGCTAGAGCATTCCAATTTAGAATTCTATACTTGCTGTCCAGCAGTCCAATGAACTCATCCATATAAGGATAAAGCCTTTCTGGGTATTCAGCACTCAAATCAATCAGCACCTTGGCACAACCATATCTGATAGCAACGTTAGGCGAGCAAGTACCCGCGATCAACACAGGAAGCAAACCAAAATCTCGCTCAACCCGCTGGCGCAAACCATCCTTCGTCAACGTCTTATCCGCAAGATTAACCAACAATTCATTACCATACAACTTACCCCACTAGAACTTTAAGGCATCAACCGTTAAAGCTTTTGCGAGGTTTCAACCCGTTAATGATTTCATAGAAGTTTCTGTAGATTTCTTCTAGACCACTAGCGACAAAGTCTGGTTTTTGACCGCTTTCATTGAGATTTTTAAGCGAGTAGAATTGTGAGGCGACGAAAACGGTTCTCAATCCTGCTGCCTGAGCCCCCTTAATGTCTTCTAGTGGACTGTCTCCGATGAAAATCGCTTCTTCTGCGTTAACCTGAAGTTTTTCTATGGTGTCGTGAAAGATTCGTGTATGTGGCTTTCTCCACCCGTTTTCTTCTGAAACCACGACAGCGTTGAAAAATTGGTTTATACCTAGGTTTCTGAGGCTTGCGTAAATCACAGGCGCGTACGTGAAGTTAGTAACTAAACCGAGCTTGTATTGCTCTTTTATCCGGCCGAGCAGTTTCTTGGCGTATGGTCTTAGCTCTAGAGACTCTAAGTACTGCTCGAAGAAAACATTCAACGCTGTTTTGATCCGAGAGTCTTCTTGGTTCACAGTACACCCAAGACTGTTTAGCGCTTCGCAAATCCAAACTGTATTCGTTACCTCCCTGAATTGTTCATATCTAACCGCGCGGTATTTCCCATGAGACTGCGCGTAAGCTTCCAGAAACTCTGGCAACCCTATCTCGAACCCCATGTCCGTTAGAGCTTTATACAGGGTTCTCTGTGATGCCTCCATGTTGTAATAGTTTGCATTTACCAGTGTGCCGATGTAGTCTGTTATCACCGCTTTGAAGCGAGCCACCTTTGTTTCACTCTTTTTTGGTTTATGTAATCTTTTGCATTTTAGTTTTAGTGTAATAAACATACTTTTAGCGTTTTATTAATGCATTTTTAACGGAACATGCTAATGCAGTATATTTGCATGAATAGGCGAAAAAAATCTGAACAGAATGAGACGTAACCAATATTATTTTCATGGTGGGTTCAGTTTTCTTCGTGGTCGGCATATTATCGTACTTGGTTACGAGCAGAGAATCCAATTTATTCCTTTTAATTTCCTACATCGCATACCCCACTGAAACAATGTTTCCAGCGCCATAACTTCTACTACTCAGTGTTATGCTCATTGTTGCCAGCACAAGATTAGTACTACAACTGTCACCTAGCCTGAAACTAGCACTTTAAAAAAACTACTCAAATCCAAAGAAACATAAAACATGATGAGATCGCAACAAACGTAAATTGAATAAACCATGAACACGCCGAACAAGCGAATCGCCTCAAAACGGATAAAAACACCAAAAAGTAAACATGTACATGGATTTTCTACTTGCGCTTCAGAGTCTTAATTATATGAAGTTATTTTTGGCTACCCTTCGGATTTCTTCAGCAATCTTGGTGCCACGAAGTTTTGTGATATCTCCAATAGCGTCTTCCACATCAGGGTCATAAGCGATTCCCGTCAGAAACTTGAGACCAAGGTTCTTCGTCTGCCGTTGGATGTTTGTCGCTTTGTCCATTTTCATGTTTTCCACAATGCCAATAATTGGAACCTGCAAATCCTGCAGTAACCGAACCTGCTTCTTCACGGTTTCAAAAGCCAAATGCGAAGGCGTTGTTACTATAAAAAATTCTATGTGTTTCACCAGCCTTATAAGGTCAAGCACCGCGTCGCTAATGCCAGGTGGCATGTCAAGCACTAGGAAATCTAATTCACCCCACTGGGTAACAGCAAGCAACTCGATCAACGCGTTTGAAACATCTGCTCCTCGCAACGGCGTAGCTTTATCGCCGGAGAAGTGTATGAGCGACATGTAAGCTAAGCCTTTCATTATTGGCGGGATTATGCCCTTGTCCTCTTCAGGTTGGACATTTTTGAGGCCCATAATTAAATGAGTAGAGGGACTAGTAAAGTCCAAGTCGAAGAGCCCGACTTTACATCCTCCTTGGGATAGTGCTAAAGCGAGCGTGGTTGCTACGAGGCTTTTGCCTACACCGCCTTTACCACTTGAAACGGCTATTATCCTGCCTATTCGGCTTAGCCTTTTATTTATAACGCTTGTTCGCGGATCCATTGCGTTCATCGGACTCCCTTTACATTTTCAAGCCAGACTCCGCGTCCTTCGGAGATTTCGAAGTCGGGACTTCCACATTTCGGGCACTTGATATAAGAGTGCACGACTTCAGGAACAAAGTGTATAGCCTCCGCGGTGTTCACGTCAAGTTTGCTCCTACTGAAAAGCCAAATGTTCTCACAAACGCGGCACTTGAGTGTTGTCTTCGCTCTTGAAATTCGGAACGTTGTGTTATCGAACCCCGGTGGCTTTAGCTGTGAAAGCGCAAAACGAAATATTTTCTGTTCCACCTGTTGCAACTCGCCAATTTTAATATCTATTTCTCTAATTTCTCGGAGTTGCTCTTTTTCAGCGACCTGCTGTGCAGCTGTGATAACTGCTTCAGCTAAAGCCCATTCATGCATAAACAGCCTTAAGGAAAAGCAGTTTAAAAGAATATTGTAAAATCTCTAAGGATAGTTTTTTCTATTTTAAGAAGAAACTACCCACTCTCCATTTAATAAAGGCTGAAACTCGCTTCCCCCAAAGTTTGTTGGCCGGTAAGAGTTATTAACCGAAAATGCACTTAACGTAGGCTATGCCAAATAAAGTTCGTTGCGCACATATTCTTGTCAAGTCTGAAAATGAAGCTAGAGCTGTGTTAGAGCGGTTGAAGAGGGGTGAGAAGTTTGGGAATGTTGCTTGTGCGGTTTCTCGCTGCCCTTCGAGTAAAAAAGGCGGCGACCTTGGAATGTTCGCTCGAGGCAAGATGGTTAAGGAGTTTGAGAGAGCTGCTTTTGCGCTTCAGAAAGGCCAGGTTTCAGGCATCGTTAAGACGCAGTTTGGCTATCATATACTCAAGCGTTTAGAGTAGTTTTTAAAATTTTAACCTTTAACCTGAGAAAAATATGTCTTTTGAAGCTATATTTATATCAGACGCGCTACACAGAATAGAAGCGTAGAACCCTAACCGCAGCGTAGAAGCCACATGGGGTAAGTTAAATAACTCAGTAAAAAAGGGAGGTGAAATGATGGCGAGAGATCTTGTCTGTGGAATGGATGTAGATGAAAAAACCGCGCAATATACAACGACGTACAAAGGAAAAACATATCACTTCTGTGCGCCAGGCTGCAAGAAAACATTCGAAGAGAATCCTGAAAAATTCGTTGGCGGCTAGTATTGTCATTCAGGTCACAGCTGCTTCAGAAGTCACTGACTAGATACTTCCGGTATTGTTCAAGCAGCATTTTTCTCTTTTAATTTTCGAGCTTTATCTTTTTCTAGGGCTTTTTCAACTTCTTCGCGTATAGTAAAGCCGCCGATGTGCAATATGGGCTCCTTTGTTTCTGGATCTGTAACCATAGTCGCCGTGCAAGGGTAACTGTGATGTGCCTTGGCAATGGCGTCGTACAAAACGTCTTGTTTGGTTGAAACGCCAGCTAGCTTTCTGGCTACGTACCATGTGGAGCCGCATGGAGCGCTTCGTCTGACAGACGCGTACTCGATGACTTCGTCTTTACCGATTTTCATGGTTGATATTTCAAGCAGCGGACGTCCCACTTTCGTCTCTTCAATAAATCTTAAGATGGTAGGCTTATCCTTTTCAGGTTCTAGGGTGCAGAACGGCTTTGGAAACACGCATTCAAGCCGGAGTTCCCTGCACTTCTCTTCAAGCTGATTCTTGATACCCAGGGGCACTTCTTGCCAGTCTTCTATGGGTGCGATTAATGCTTTGATTCCCGCGTTCTTTATGTGCTGAGGCAACTCCAATAGCAAGTCTTTGTGCAGTCCAGACGCTAAACATATGTCGGCTTTCGGCAGCTTCCGAGGCATGTAATCTTCGGGGTTATCTATGAAAGCAGGCAACTCGGCGGGGTCTGGCAGTTGAATTGCTGCGCGAACGTTGCGCACGAAACTGTAGACGTCGTATTTGCATGATTCACAGTAAAGTCCACAGGACTGGCAGAAACATGGGTCATTTATTAGGTTTCGAATTACGCGTTCCATGAAGTCTTTGCTGTAGACGAAGACTAGCGAAAGATTTTCTTTGCCGGCTGTTTGGTTCATGTGGGGTAGCTCCTAGAAGGCGCCGAGAAGCACATGCTCCGCGAACAGGTCCTCGTTGAACGCACCTACAAACTCGATTTTTTCGTTGATTATTATTTTCGGGACGCCCATGACCGCGTATTTCTGGGCGAGCTGCGGAAATTCGCTACCATCTATGACGTCTGCCCTAACTAAGTCGCTTTCAACTGCCAACTTGTGCGCAATCTCGGCAGCCATGGGACAGTGATTGCAAGTTAAGCTTACAAAAACTTGAATGTGTACAGGGACTTTTACTTCAGCGAGAATCTGCTTTGTTTTACCTGTAAGGTTTGTTTTGCCCTTTGAGACGTTTATAACAGCTGCTATTAAGGTCTGCAACTCGTACCCGTAAGGTATGCCGTAGATTCTTATGCCGTAGTCTTTTTCGCCGATAACCGCCAGCGCAGGTATCTTTTCCACTCCGTATTCTTTTGCTTTTTGAGCGTCAGCCACAAAATCATAAACCTCAACCGTGATTTTATCGTTCAGAGTTGCTAGTTCTTGGACCAGTTGTCGGGTGTCAGAGCAGAACCGGCACTCGATTTCTTGGGTAAACATCAAAATTCTCACCGGCTTCTCCAGTTTCTCTCCGAAATCTTTTTTGAGCAACTCTTTTTTGTCGTCAGGTATCAAACCCATGCTTTTTTCCTCCAAAAAAATCGCTTGCTAACATTTAAGGGAAAGGCGATTATTGCTTTATCAATACTGAGGATTCCTTACATATTATCTTTGTGTGATTTTTATGTTTGGATTTTTCATGTAGCGTGTTGGACGAAATGCATATAAGAGTATGCGAGTATGCAGTTTTTTGCTGGTTTTAGCAAGAATAGCGAGTTGTCAAAGTATGGAAAAAAAGGAAAGGATTAGGGAGTTGAAAAATTGATGAAAATTAACGCGAAAGCGAAGCTGGTTGAAGGTTTCCAAATTATTCTTGACGATGGACATTCTCATTCTGTAGTGGTTGATTTACCTCCAGAGTTGGGAACTGGTTTGGGACCTACGTCACTTGAGGTCTGCGTGATGAGCCATGCTGGCTGCTACGTGACAATTTCCGCTTTGACTGCTAAGAAAATGCGGCTTGCTCTCAAAGGATTAACGGTTGAAGTGGAAGCAGTAAAAACTGATGAGGCTGGCACTATAACTGAAGAAACCTTTAACGTCGAAATTAAGGCTGATGCTCCCGCTGACAGAATCAGAAGACTTCATGAGTTGACAGTGAAAAACTGTCCTGTTGACATACTCCTGAAAAAAGCTGGAGTTAAAATCGAGTATAATTTGAAAATTGTAAAAGAGTGAAAAATAGTGAATAGAGTTGCTTTAGCTGGAGGAATAAACTGGGTTGGCGTCGTCGATTGGAACATACGTGATTTCCATGGTTATGTTACCCGAAGAGGAACAAGCTATAACGCTTACCTTATTCAAGACGAGAAAATAGCGCTAGTAGACACTGTGAAACACAAGTTTTCCAGCGAGTTGTAACGGAACATATGTGAACTTGTAGACCCTGCAAAAATAGATTACATAATAGTCAACCACGTGGAAATGGACCATTCAAGCAGCTTGCCTGTGATAGCTAAGTACGCGAAAAACGCTACTATCATTGCTTCCCAACGTGGAAAAGATGCCATAATCGAACATTACGGCGCAGACTTTGACATTCAAGTGGTTAAGACGGGTGATACGTTTAAACTTGGAAAGCGCAGGCTTAGTTTTATTGAAGCGCCTATGCTGCATTGGCCGGATAGCATGTTCACTTATGGAGTTGAAGACAAAATCCTGATGCCCAACGACGCCTTCGGACAGCATCTTGCTTCTGCACAGCGGTTCGATGATGAAGTTGACGACCACGTATTGATGTGGGAAGCTACAACTTACTAAGCTAATATACTGATGCCATTGGCGCCGCTTATAAAACGCAAAATTCAAGAAATAGTAAAGATGAGTATTCCCATCGAAATGATAACGCCGAGCCACGGTATAATCTGGCGTTCAGACCCTTCTAAGATAATAAAGGCTTACACGGATTGGAGCTCAAATGCTTCCAAAAACAAAGTAGTCATAGTTTTTGACACTATGGTGGGAAGCACCGAGAAGATGGCGCGCGCAATAGCCGAAGGCGTAACCAGCCAAGGTGTAGTTGTGAAAGTTCTGAAGCTTCGAGCGGCAACCCGCACAGAAGCCGTGACCGAAATCTTAGATGCTAAAGCTGTGATTGTTGGTTCGCCAACACTTAACAACGGTATTTTCCCCACAATAGGCTCCTTCTTAACTTACACAATAGGATTGAAGCCGAAAGACAAATTATGGAACTTTTTCGGCTCTTATGGCTGGGAAGGCGGCGAAGTCAAAAACATGATTGAAATGTCTAGGAAAGCAGGATTCCAGATAAACGAGCAAAGCGTAGAAGTGAAGTACATTCCATAAAGTTATGACTTGAAGAAGTGTTTTGAGTTCGGTCAGCAAATAGCCGCGAAAATCGCTGCCTAACCTTTCTATTCTTTGTGAAGGAATTTAGGGACAAGTTAGAGACGACGGCTTTTTTCTTGATTTTTTCTTGAAAATATGCATATCTCATAAATAACTTTCTGCCAAGAAAAAATAAAATTTTTAGAGCTTGTTGGAAAATTTGTGAGTTTATCATGTTTCGGCGTTGAATTAAGTGGTTACTGTTTTTCTAAGAATTGGCTTTTTGGTGCTCCGCAAACTGGGCAAGTCCAGCTTACAGGTAGTTGCTCGAAGGTTGTTCCTGCTGGTATGTTGTTTTCTGGGTCTCCTTTTTCTGGGTCGTAGATATAGCCGCAGACTGTGCATTCCCATTTATTCATCTTTCATTCCTCGCTGTGTAACTTAGCGGTGTTTAATCTTATATAAGGTGTGCCGTCATAAGACCGGCTTTTTGAAAAAAGGAAAAGTGAGGAAGTTGTTGTTTTACATGTTTTTAGGTTAGTGCTTTCAGTTTTTGGATGAGTTCGCTTCTCATTTCGGGGCTTTCATTGATTTCTTTGCGGGCTTTTCGCCAGTCTGCTGAGCAGCGTCCATATCTGGATTGTTCACCTATGTAATTGTGTATGACTTTGTCAATCTTGTTTTTGTTGTCGTCTGCAACGTTTACTTTAGCTTCTTTTAAAAGTCCATTGAACCATTTCCAGCAACCCAAAAAATTCACCATCCTAAAACCTAGGTAGCGTCTGATATAATGTTTTTTAGTGGCTCCAGAGATTAGCATGAAATAAAAAAGTTTGGTGGTTAGGTTGGTTTAAAGAACTTCTCTTTTGGTGCGCCGCAGATTGGGCATTTGTCAGGTGCTTCGCCTTCTACAGTATTTCCACATATTCCGCAAACGTAATAGTCTACTTTCTCGATTGGATTATTGGTTTTTATGGCGTCTATTGCTTTTGCAAATAGTTTAGCATGTATTTGTTCTACTTGGTTTGCAACATCGAAGCTCCATGCGGCTTGCTTGTTTCCCTCTTGTTTCGCGGTGTCTATATATTTTGGGTACATTTCTTTAAATTCGAAGGTTTCGCCGGAAACTGCTGCGTTCAAGTTTTCCAACGTTGATTGAATTTGCCCAGTTATTCTCAGATGGTTTAGAGCATGAACTGTTTCGGCTTCTGCTGCTGCTTTGAAAAGCTTTGCTATCTGCGTGAAACCTTCTTCTTCAGCTTCCTTGGCGAAAGCTAGGTATTTTCGGTTAGCTTGCGATTCACCTGCAAATGCAGCTTTCAAATTTTTTTTCGTCTTGACCATAACAAAATTCTCCTGACATAATACTCAGTAAAGTTAGTTATAAGCGATTCTGACTATGCAGGTACATGTTGCGTTGGGTTTTCCTTGAAGCGCAATAATTGCCTGTACCCTGTATTATATTGGATTATCTAAAGAAAAATGGAGAGCGCCGGTGCGGTCAGCGCTTTTTCTTGTTTACGGAGGTGTTATTTTTATGGCTGAGGTAGGGCATTGCATCTCGCAGGCCAAGCATTGGATGCAGTCTGTTTCTCTGGCTGGGTCGGATTTTTTCTCAGAAGTTTGATGTCCGGGTGTGTCTGCCCAGTCAAAAAGGGACATAGGACAAACGTCTATGCATACACCGTCTCCTGTGCATATATCCCAGTCAACGGCAACGTTGGTTCCGTGTATGCCCAGTTTATTGGGTGGTTCTACGGGTCCCCAGACTTTGTGTCCATTGTGTTCACTTACAACTTTTCTGTTGTTCTGAAAATCTGGATCTATGGGCAAAAACTTTCACCATCTCTAGTGCAGGCAGAATGGTAAATATTAGATTTTCTACCCGATTATACTTTCAAGTCAAGTTAAGACAAATAGCAAGTTACCATCAGTAGTCTACCGTAATCATAATTAGCTAGCTCAAAAAAAGGAGCCAATAGCTTTGTTTCAGTTTTTGAAAGCCGCCAAGCTTATGTATAGTTGGTCAGAATAAGGTGCTACAGGAAAAGTCTGAGTCTTCATAGTGATTTTGGAGAATATAATCCAGTGGTTCCGCGGTAAAGTCTTTTTTTATCAGAATAGTCAGGAAAGACGGCAAATTCTATTTTCCAAAACTAGACCCTGGCTAAACAGATTTTTAGAGATAGGTTACTGAGTTAAAGCGAGCAAAAGTTAGAGAATAGATAAACTTGAGTTCATTCTAACACGAAATGTACAATTTAAATCCCAAGAACTGAAACTGCAGTTAATTCTTTAAAGCAAAGGCATCGTGCAAGGCGAAAAATTACCTTTCACATGAAAAGCCAGACTATGACTAAAAAGTTATATTCGCGTTAAAGCTAAGAATAGCAAGTGAGAAAATGCAGTTTTCTAAGGTTTCAGGACAAAACAAGCAACATAAGGTTATTGTTTATGCACTAAGCACATGTGCATGGTGCAAAATGACCAAGCAGTTTTTAAGAGATAACGATGTCGAATACGAGTACATAGACGTGGATCTTTGCCAAGAAGAGGATAAGCAGAAAATTCGCGAGCACATCCAAAGCAAAGGCGGACCCCTCAGCTACCCCGCCATAATCGTAGACGATAATATGTTAATAACTGGTTTTCGCAAAGACAAACTTAAAGAGGCGCTTGGAATATGACTGAGATAACATTAGAAATGGTGCGGCAAAGAGCCGAAGCGGATGCCAGAACCTACGGGTACTTTTTAAATCCTGATCCCAAGTTCCTCCAAAGCCTCCTAGAAGGGCTGAAACAAAACGAAGAACGATACGGTTACCCCTCATGCCCATGCAGACTTGCGTCTGGAAAATTCGATTTTGATAGGGACATAATCTGCCCTTGCGATTATCGAGACCCTGATGTCGCAGAATTTGGAACCTGCTACTGTGCACTTTATGTAAGAAAGGATGTAACTGAAAGCAAAACCATGCTAAGACCAGTTGCTGAACGGAGACCCTTAGAAAAACAGTCAAAAGCTTACAGCGCCACGATAGCAACTACAGAAAAAAAAACTGCAGCAACTAAAGATGAAGAAGCCAAACAATATGGAACCAAAAAAAAGCTGTGGTACTGTAAACAATGCGGTTATGTCGTTTTCAGGGATGAACCACCGTACACGTGCCCAATATGCAAAGCAAAAAAAGAAATGTTCGCGGAAATAAAAACGCGAATCAATTTCACCGGATAGCCTCTAATTTATTTCAAAATTTCTATTTCAATTTTCTTCCAGTCTTCTCTTATTCCTTTCAGCGAAGTCACAGCGCCAACTACTGACCCACCCACAATTTTCTCTACAAACTCGTTGAGCGGTATTTTCTCACCGTCAACTTTAAGCTTCACACTCATAAACTTCACCTCACATTATTTTTGCAACCTGAATAGTAAAAGTTTTTGTAGAGAGGAAAGAACGTTTATGAAAAGGGGTCTATCCGTGATTAAACCCGAAATTTACTTAGAACTCAAAGCCCGAGCACAGAAAGTAATGGAACTGCTCGAAAAAGAGTACATAGAAGCAAAGATTGCGTTAAACTACAAGAACCCGCTCGAACTGCTCATAGCCACTATGCTCTCAGCTCAAGCTACCGATGAACAAATAAACGCTATAACACCAAAACTATTTCAAAAATACAAAACAGCCAAAGATTACGCAAATGCAAACTTAATTGAACTGGAACAAGACATCAAATCGTCTGGGTTCTACCATAACAAAGCCAAAAACCTGAAAAACTCCGCCAACCTTTTGGTTGAAAAATTCAATTCACAAGTTCCCAAAACAATGAAAGAATTGGTGGAACTTCCAGGAGTAGCAAGAAAAACCGCCAACATAGTTTTGTTCAACGCTTACGGCATCATTGCGGGAGTAGCTGTGGATACTCACGTGCGCAGGCTCGCTCAGAGGCTTGGATTAACCGAAAACAACAATCAAGACAAAATTGAAAAAGACTTGATGAACATTGTTTCCAAAGACAAGTGGATGCGCATCACAGACCTTCTGATTTTCCACGGTAGACACGTATGCAACGCAAGAAAACCTCATTGTGACGCGTGCATACTAAACAAGATTTGTCCGTCCGCTTTCACTTTCAGCTGAAAAACAAATTTTTTTAAAAGAACATACTCTCTTAGAAATTAAGAACGATTTTGAAAAGGCTAATCAAACCAAGCTTTTAGACTAAACACCAGACTTCTTTGTCCGACATTGAATTAAAACCGCGAAGCCCACAAAAATTTTCTCGGCGGCAAATAGTCTGCGTCATTTTCGTCGGCGCCTTAACATATAGATGCCCGCAATAGATCTATACTATGAATAAAATGAAACCGCCTTTCATAAAATTAATTAGGATGCGGGCAACGCTTATTATTTCTTTTTCATCCACACCGTATAGAAATAGCGTTTAACGCCATCGCCTTCAATTGAAGAATAATGTCTAACCTCATTTATTTTAAAACGAACTGAGAATAGGCTTATTAGTTGTTTTGCTGTGAAGTGGTTCCAAGCTTTCCCGTTTTTGTAGCTAAAGCAGGTAAGCAGGTAGTCGCCCCCCTTTTTTAGAACACGGTATACACCCTTAATGAAGGTGGGTCTATCCATAGTTTCTACATGATGAAAGCATCCCATATCAAAAATAAATTCGAACTCTTCGTCTCTAAAGGAAAGATCAACGAAGCTTTCAATAACGAAATTAGTCTGAGCTTTTGTGTGTTCAGCTTTCGCCTTAGCATATTGTATAGCCTTCTTTGAGACATCAATTCCAGTTACTTCGAATCCGTTTTCGGCGAGATAAATCATGTTGGTTCCAACGCCGCAACAGAGGTCCAACGTCTTGCCTTTGATTATTAGTCCTTTCTCAACAAACTCAACAAGAATTGGTCTAGGTTTGCCGAGTTCCCACCCCAAAGATCTCAGCGGGTACCTTCGGTAAATTTGATCCCATTCATTGTAATTTGAACCCGTAGAACCTTTGCCTCCCTTCTAAATATTGGGCTGAACGAGATTTTAATTTGTGCCCTCCAACATTGAAGCGCAATAGTAGTTTACAAGATTATTTTGATACGATTTGGCGCATAAAAGTTATTAATGTGAATTAAGCTTTTTCCGTGTGCAACGGTGAATTGTTGCGTGTCCTTTGAAATCCAAGAATTGCCTGATGTTATAAGAGTAGTTGTCCTATTGAATCTCACGAAGGGCAACAAAATTCGAAAAAACATGCTAAAAGGCCGCCTCGACAAGGTTTGTTCAAGCTACACTTGTATAGAAATGAATGAGCTTGAGGAAGCCTTGAAGGAAATGTCTTCTGAAGGTCTGATTACAGAAAGTGATGGTTCTGTCCAGTTAACTAAGCAAGGAAAAATAATGGGAAAAGAATGGGAAAGTCTCCTTTTAAAGAAAGAGCCCATAATGGAGATTGTAGCGGGACTAGTTGACGGTTCCATAACAGGAATAGTTGTAATCTTATCCGCATTTATTGCAGCTTTAACAACTCAACTAACGATTTTCGCGGCGTTCTTGACCCTAAGCGCGGTCGCCATCACTAATTTTTCCAGTTTTCTCTTAGGTGGGATCACAGAAGACTTGGCTGACATCATGACTCTGCAAAACTTGATGAATTTCAGCGTAAGCGACATCCCAGATAGGACGGAGCGAAACAAATCGTTATTTCTGATAAAAAAGCTTTTCATCTTGTTGGACAAAGAGATACACCGTTCTAATCTTTACGCAGCGATAATATGCGGCACCACGACGTTTATAGCAGGTAGCATACCTATACTAACCTTCATACTGTTACCTGGTCCACTTAATGCTATAGTATCTTTAACTATAGTCGCCGTCATAGTAGGTATATTCCTAGTACGTTACCGCTCAAAAAAGACTCGAGTGAACTGGAAAATAACCTTCTTCGAAACCGTAGCCATAATCACGATAGCGACTATTGCGTCATTGATCTTAGGTGGCATAACATAGAAAAGATCACTTTTCAACCTGAAAAATATGTTTATGTTCAACCATCATGCACTTGTTCATAACCACAACTAATCCAGCTTTTTGCGCTGCCTCAGCAGCCTCCTCGTTAACTATACCTAACTGCATCCACACCACTTGCAGTGTTCCATACAGCTTTTTTAGCTTGATAGCTTGCTCCACGATATGCGGCACATCCTCAGAAGGTCGAAATATGTCAACAACCTCTATGGTTTTCTGAATTTCAGGCGGGATGTCAAGAAGGCTTTTGTAGCTTTTTTCGCCAAGAACCTCATCTGCAAAAGGGTTTACAGGTATTATGCGGAAGCCATGCGCTTTTAGGTATGCACTTACTCTATAGCTATACTTGTCAAGATCTCGCGATATGCCTACTACGGCGACTGTCTTATATATCTTAAGGAAGTCTTCAATATTGCTTCGGCGCAAATGCTTTCTTCCTCGGTACTGAAGATATTTAGAAGTCTTGCTTTTAATAATTCAGTTTTTAGTTAAGTTGAACGGCAAAAAGCGCATATTTCAGCAATATTTTGCGAAATCCTCTTCTGACAGAACTTACACATTAGTCCTTGTTTTCGAATAACTTTACATGTTTGGCATAAGAGTCTAAGAATTTCGGTAGTTTGATGAGGTTTTCCGCATAGAAGCAAGTGTACAGTTTGGTCTACGAGCTTTTGCACTTCGGGCAAGTTTTCGATCATTAATATGTTTCCTCGATTTCTTGTTGTGTACCTGCTTATTGCTGATTGGGACAAACCAAGAAGTTCTGCAACCTGTTTTTCTTTCATTCCATGTTTTTCTATTATGGTTCTGGCCATTAGGGCTCTTATTGCGGGCAAAACTGTTTGGACGCCGACTTCACAAGGTAAAAACAATATAGTCCACCAATTCCATATTTTTCCTAGAAACGTATATAAATATGACGCATGTCATAATTTTATGACGCGTGTCATGACGGGGAAATCTCCTTTAAGAAATCTTTTTCACCCAATCTCTCACTCCTTCCCGTCAGGACACCGTTAGAGGGGAATATCAAATGAGAGCGGCAGCATCTACAAATAGAACCGCACCAAAAAACAATGATTTGGCGGAAATGCTCGGCACGTTGGATGCTGAATGCAGAAACTGCGCACCATTAACACCACTTATGTGCATAACCCGATGCAATATTTGGAAATTAAGAAACGAGTTGAGAAGACTGCGTGAAAGCATGGATAACCCGAATTTCATAAAAGATTTGTTAAACGTTCTAAAAAATGAAACGCGACTAAATATTCTAACAAAAATAGTAAAGACACATTATTCTATAGAGCAACTTCAGCAGGAACTTAAGAAAGCAGGCTACACACACAGCCAAAACACAATCAACGGGGAATATTTACAACCCTTAATGGATGTTGGACTAGCCACTGAAACAGGAGACGAATACTACGCAACGATGTTCGGAGACAGACTTACAGAGATTCTTGAAGATTTTCATGAGTTCGTTAACGTTTTACCGGCGCATTCTGAATGCTATGAAGAAACTCTTCTCAGTGAACTGTTGTTCGGACCTAAGACATTCCAACAGGTAGAGACGTTCTTATCGCCAAAAGTTTCCTCTCGAGTTCTGAAACGGTTAAAAACAGCGGGACTTATAGAAACCCCTGAAGAAAGAGACTACGTTTTCTTCTTTAGGTCCAAACGTGACCCAAGAAAGGAGAAACTTGAGGGGACCGAGAGAAAAGTATACAATGCTATTCCTGATGAAGGAATTTCGGCGAAGAAACTGGCTGAAAAAATAAAGCTTTCTATAAGAGGAGTCTACAAGTACTTGAGAGGGCTGAAAGGGAAAAAACTCATTTTCACGAGAAAAACTCCAAAATTATATAGCTTAACCATTAAAGGTAAAGAGCTAGCGGTCTTGCTACAAGGTTTGCAGAACTTGGTTGAAGAAACCTGGAATTCTTCAGAACAAATAGTCAGCAAAGAAAAATCTTAGCTGATTTTAGCCAATTTTATATGTTCTTTTAAAGCAGTTCATAGATTTAGAAAATGGGTTTAGCTGCTCAGCCTCCGGGGGCTCCGTGGAACGGCGCGTTTTCCCATAAAAGTTGCCACCAATCCCATTCGGTTATTGTTTCACCGTGGATTATTATCTCGAGAACCAAATTCAGCATAGCATGGTGCCTTTTCTCGTCAGTTAATACCGATTCGAGAAGGAACTTGACCTTCTTGTCCTCGATTTTAGGAAGTTTATCTTCTATTTTTTTGATTAGCTCAGCCTCTAATCTTATGTGTTTCTCTACAAGTTCTCTTTGACTGTCAAGGTCTTCTTGAGTCAACGCTTGAGAAACCTTTGTCAGTAACATAAGAGCTGCAGAGTATAATTCCGCGTGTTTCTTGGAATCTAATGATATTCCTTTTAGGACGCCTTTAACGGGCGGGTTGTTGATGTCAGCTATGCCTTTATTTAATGAATTCACAATTTCATTCTCAAGAATTATCTGTCGTTTTATGAATTCAACTAGTTCATTTTCCGAGTTTGAAGCCAATTTCATTCGCCTCCTTTTTTAACCATATTAGGTTTGATGCATAAGGGTTTCGGAAACTCGCCTTCCAAAATCGCGGCACTTGTCGAGCGTTTTTCCATCTGGAATATATCTTGCCAGCAATGGCGGTTCAATCACTTGCATTTCAAATTTGTTTTTCATAATTTCGAGAAGCAATTTTGGAGCTTCGCCACTCCAGCCGTAAGAACCGAAAGCAGCGCCCATTTTACCCTTCAGACTTATACTTTTGGATTCAGCTATATCAAAAAGCTTCTTCATGTCTATTGGCATATCGTTGTGATACGTCGGCGCCCCTAAAATTATTGCATCAAAATTCTCCAAGTCTTCAGCTTCAACGTGATAAGTGAACTCCACATCAGACTTGCCCGTGTTTTTTGCTCCTTCAGCCACAGCGTTAGCCATTTTTTCCGTGTTTCCGCTTCGGCTATAAAAAAGAACAAGAATTTTCGACATAAAATCATCTCAATGAAATTATAAAACCAAATCATATGAAGCTTTTGCAAAATAGCAGACGCAATGCTAAACACCTTCAAACTCATGATTAAGACAAACATCAAGGAATTTACAGTTGAACTGAATGAAATTAACGCCAAAAATCATAACTTCATATAGAGAAAGAGCGCTATCTTTGCCTCCACTCCATGCAAAAACCAACTTTTTCCTTCACAAATAATAAGCTTCTCGGGCTCGATGAACTTGAACTAGTTTAAATATTTCACAAATGCCACTTATACCTAATGGTAAACGGCATGAAGGTACTCCTTGTCAATCCCCCCCAGACATTTTATCCGGGCTCAGACCCGCCGTCAGGGAATCTTCCTCTAGGTCTGATGTATATAGCAGCCGTTCTTGATGAAGCAGGGTACAAAGTAGAAATCTTGGATGCCTTTATGGAAGGATCTTCCTTTAGAAAGAAAGGGGAAGTCACGAACGTTGGTATGCCTTATGGAAAATTAAAAGAGGAAGTCCAGAGAAGAAAACCAAGCATCGTGGGCATAGCGAATCCTTTCACATGTCAAGTGGAGCACGCGATTAAAGTTGGCAACATTGTAAAAGAGGTAGATTCAAGCATTGTAACGGTTGCTGGTGGACCTCATGTTTCTGCAGTACCAATGGAATTCATGGATGAAGCAGAAAGCATCGACATCTCGGTTATTGGGGAAGGGGATTACGCGATGCTTGATATCGCCAAGTTCTGTGAGGGAAATAATAGGATAAGCGACATCAAGGGAATTGTCTACCGCAAGAATGGTGCAATAAAGCAGAATGCCCCAAGACCCTTAATAAATAACTTGGATGAACTTCCTTTTCCCGCTTATCACTTGGTTGACATGGAACAATACCTTGGTCCTAATAAGATAGAATACCGCAGCTTCAAGAACCGGGCTATATCCATGATAACTAGCAGGGGCTGCCCCTTTAACTGCAATTTCTGCTCAGTTCACCTACACATGGGAAAAAAGTTCAGAGCCCACTCAGTAGACTACGTGATAAACCATATAGAACATGTAGTAAACAAGTACAAAGTCAAGACCATATTCTTTGAAGATGACAATCTAACATTTGACCTGAAAAGGTTCGAGGCAATTTGCAACCAAATAATTGAAAAACGCATCAAGTTTGGTTGGGAAACACCGAACGGAATAAGAGCAGACTACCTGACTAGGAACCTGTTAGAGAAGATGAAAAAGTCAGGGTGCCAAAGCGTCTTCTTCGGTATCGAATCAGGCGACCAATACGTCTTAGACAACATCATAGATAAGAGCCTTAATTTGAAAGAAGTAATCAAAGTTGCCAAAATATGTAAGGAGATTGGAATAAGCACAGCAGCCTTTTACATCATTGGTTTTCCAGGTGAAAAGAAGGAGCATATGCTGAAGACAGTTGAGCTTGCACTCAGACTCAAGAAAGAATACGATGTTGGAATGCTTCTTCATGTTGCTACCCCGTCATTGGGAACCAGACTATACAAAGAATGCATAGAAAAAGGGTATATTAAAGAGGGTTTAACGCCCCGAGCCTTCGCTGAGGTGAGACAGACACGAGGGATGCCGCTAATAAGCACAGAAGATTTCATGGCGAGCGAGGTAAAAGAAATTGCATCAATGGCCGTCCAGAGATACAGAAGGCAGTCCTTGATAAATTACATTAAGAACCCTTGGAAAACGCTAAAGACTGCCTTAAACCAGCCGAAAATCGTATTAAAATTCCTCCAAAACCTATATCCAGCCTAGTTTACTGCCATTCCTTTGAAAGTTAACAGGAAAACGTATTTAGTCTGGCAGTAAAGAAAAACATGAGGACCTAGACTTATGACGAACGTATTAATTGTTTATGGCACACTATATGGAGCAACCGCCAACACCTCAGAAGAAATTTCAAAAAAACTAACTCAAAAAGGATTACATGTTAAAATAGTCAACCTCAAGAAAGGAAAAGTCAAGGATATTACAGAATACGAGCTTATAATAATCGGCAGCGGAATCCAAATGAATAAGTGGACCAAAGAACCCGAAAAGTTCCTGTGAAAGTTCCAGAAGAAATTAGCTAAAAAGAGAGTTGCGCTGTTTGGCTGTTGTGGCAGCGCTGAACCAATAGATGACAAAACAGAGAAAGCAGAGTCCATAGAAAACGCGAGAAAAAAATATCTGGAAGAAAAAGCGAGAAAATATAACCTTCAACCCATCGCTTTGGGTTTGTTTGGAGGCGTATACAGCTTCAACAAAATGTCATGATTTTTTAGAGAAACTATGTCAGCACTTAAGCCACAATTAGAAGAAGCTGGCGTGCCACAAACAGAACCCGGACTCTACATCACAAGGGACATAAACGCTATATGGATCTGGGCAAAAGAAGTCGCTGAAATGTTCTAATCGTAAAATTGCATTTGAAGAATTATGTTTTTATTCTAACTGACGCATTATTGAAGTGGTAGCGGGCCCGAGGGGATTTGAACCCCTGGTCTTCGGCTTTCTTCCGCATTGCGACCGGAGGCCGACGCCTTAATCCGTGCTGGGCTACAGGCCCTATTTCCAAAACAAAATGCTCTTTCAGATTTATAACTAATCGCTGTTCATTTCTGGATTAATTCTTCGTTTATCCACCAAGCCTTTTTCTTTCCAGATTTCTCTCCTGCGTAATACTCTATTATAGATTTGCCAAATTGTTTTTTTGAGCTTCTCTGTATCTTCCTCAGTCTGTTCAGGACTAGCCATCTGTTAGTCTTGGTGTACTCCGCTAGTTCCGGCGTCGTCGCGCCCTTGTAATGTAGAAGATAGTCCATTATCTGATGGTCTGTTTCGTCAATGCAGAATGTGTGTGGATTGATCTGGCCATGCTGATAAGTGAGCAGCTCCAGGTCTGCAAGGTATTTTCTGACTTCCCCTAAGGTTTGCTCGATTTTGCTCATTCTATTTTCAAGCTCAAGAAGCTTGTCAGCCTTTGGCGTTTTCTGAAGCTTCTCCATTATGGCTTCCCGTATAAAATTGCTTCTATCACCTTCAGGGATGCGCAAAATCATCTCTTTGTAAACTTCTTCGGGAAGCTTCAATGAAACTACTCTAACCTCGCTCAGTGTCATCACACACCTGCACGTGACTATGCAACTCTTTTTATTTCATATTTTCTCAAACTTTTCCCCAAAAGATCTGAAAAACTTAAATTCGTTGTTGTCCAGCTTTAGATGGGGTTGTGTTTTGCCAAAAAAATCCACGATCTCAATAATAAAATGTGATGTTGGCTCTTTAGCTGGACATCATATAGTTCCTAAACCACTCTTTGACATCGCAGAGAAAAAACTTGAAAGAGCAGTAAAAAAAGGCATTATAAACAACTATTTCGTTTTTAATGCTGGCGACGACCTTGAACTGCTTATGGCTCATGAAAAAGGAGAGCAAAACAAGGAAATTCACAAGCTCGCTTGGGAAACATTCAAAGAATGCGCCCAAAAAGCCTCACAGCTGAAACTCTATGCTGCAGGTCAAGACCTTTTAAAGACAGCGTTCAGCGGAAACGTCCGTGGAATGGGGCCAGGCGTTGCAGAAATGGAGATAGAGGAACGCGGTTCTGACCCAATTGTAGTTTTCGCGGCTGACAAGACCTCGGCTGGTTCATTTAATTATCCGCTTTTCCGCATATTCGCTGATCCGATGAACACTGCTGGTCTAGTTATCGACCCAAACATGATTTGCGGTTTCAAATTTGAAGTAATAGACACGAAGGAAAACAAAGCCATAGTCCTCAAATGCCCTGAAGAAATGTACGAGCTTTTAGCGTTGATAGGGACAGTTGGGCGTTACGCTATCTCTCGAGTCTGGAGAGCAAGCGACGACCTTATTTGCGCTGCAAGCAGCGTGAGTAAACTCTCGTTGATAGCTGGAAAATATGTGGGAAAAGACGATCCGGTTATGATTGCCCGAGCACAACATGGACTACCCGCAGTAGGTGAAGTGTTAGCGCCTTTCATGCACAGCTACTTCGTACAAGGGTGGATGCGAGGAAGCCATTGGGGTCCAATGATGCCAGTAGGATTGAAAGCGTCAAAATGTACTATATTTGATGGTCCACCGAGAATTGTAGCCATAGGCTTTCAAATCGCAAACGGAAAAATCTCAAGCGCCGATGAAGGAAACCCAATTATTGCGGACTTGTTCGATGACCCTGCCTTTGCTGTGGCTAGGCGTGAAGCCATGCAAAACGCGTGCATGTTACGAAACATGGGTGAATTTGAGCCAGCACGCTTAAGTGCTGAAGAAATGGAGTATACTACTATACAGAAAGTCTTGGAGAAGCTTGGAAAACGCTTCAAACCCATAAAGCAATAATTAAATCATTCAAGGGATACCGCGTGTCCGGCAACGATAGCTAATGCTGTGCACCTTTTTTTAATTATGTCCTGCAGCCTTGCACGGAGCTCTTCTCCAAATAGCTTCTTTCCTTTCAAAAATGCTACTTTTTTAGCAAGTTCCACATCACCCAGTCCTGCAAACCAAGATTCAAAATCGCCGCGGCTTAAATGAAAAGTTATAGTGTCCGCCTTAACATTGGGAAGCTTATCACAGAAATCTTGGAGGCCACGAGCTTTCAAGCTTAAAGGTTTTCCTAAACCTGCGTAAAAGTGAAAAGCTCTATCCTGCGGCATATCGGCCAATATTTTTTTGGCTTCTTCCCTATTAATTTCTGGTATACCGAGGGCTTTTTTACCCTTTTCTGTTAGGATGTAGAATCCTTTCTTAGGCGAAACGGTGTATCCCATGCGAGTAAGCCCGATGATATGCATCATAACGGAAGGAAATTCCTTGCCAACCTCTTTCGCTATATGTGCTGCTCTTTCAGGTTTGTCAAGTAGCAACATAGCCCCAATAATTTCAGACTTAACAAGTGATAAACTCATGGCACAATGCACCTTTTGGTTATATGTGAATACAAGCTAATCAACGTTTCTCACATAATTACTGAATTGAAATAAGCAAAGTTTTAGTACGCAGTTTTCTAATGCTAAACTGGAAATGGTGCTAATCAAGAATGAAGATTGCCGTGTTTGTTTATGAGTATCCGCCAAAAATTGTAGGTGGCTTAGGAACTTACGCTGCCGAAATTACACGCAAGTTTGTCCTCATGGATAACGACGTAACTGTCTTCACCATGAATGATGATGGCGGTACTCTCCCGAGAAGAGAGATTTGGAGGGGCATAGAAATTCATCGGCCATTGCACATAGATGTTTCCGACTCGTTGCCTGATGTGATAGCAGATGACATAAAGAAGTGGGGCAGAGGTCTACATTTATTTGGCAATTTACTTGTTTATAATTACTTGACTGCCTCCAAGCTCATTAATGAACTCATCAGAAAAGAAGGGGTAAAATACGATGTTGTGATAGCTCATGACTGGCTTTCAATAATGGGAGGAATCACCGTTAAAAAAGAAAGCGGGCTGCCTCTAATCTTTCATGTTCACTCAACTGAGAAAGGAAGAACGCTAGGAGGAGGCTCAAGCGTAGTAAGTAACATTGAACTTCGCGGAGCTAACATGGCTGACATGATTATTACGGTATCTTACGCCATGAGGGATGAATTAATACAGCTTGGTTTCCCAAGAGATAAAATCTACGTTAGCTATAATGGAGTGGATCCCACAAAATATGACCCTAAAAGTGTTTCTTCGGATCAAGTGCAAAATATCAGGGAGTTTTACGGCATTAAAGATGACGAATTTATGATTCTATTCCTAGGAAGACTGGTAGGCGTCAAAGGTATCGACAAGTTAATCATGTCAATGACACATGTTTTGACCAAGATACCAAAGGCAAAGTTGGTTATAGTAGGTGTAGGCGAGCTGCAAGAGTATCTGACAAATCTGACTAGAACTATGAGGCTCGAGGAATACGTCAAATTTCGTTTCGACTTTATTCCAGAAGAAGAACGCATATTACACTATGCCGCTTGCGATATTGCAGTTTTTCCAAGTCACTACGAACCCTTCGGCATAGTTGCCCTTGAAGCAATGAGCATGGAAAAACCTGTTGTGGTTGGTGCCACAGGCGTCAGCGGAATGCGTGAAATAGTTATATGCCGCGGTGAAGACCAGTGCGGCTTCCATATAGATCCAAACAACCCTTCAGATATTGCTTGGGGCATAATGGCTGCGCTGGAAAACTCTGGAAAACGGGAATGGATCGGCAAGAACGGACGAAAACGTGTCTTAAACGAATTCACGTGGAACAAAATTGCTGAAAAGACCGAGGAACTGTACGAAAAGGCGCTTAAACCCTAAGTGACCAGCTAATGGTGAAGCCTTGAAAGCAAATTCTGATCTAAGGAGTAAAATCGCAAAGGAAGCAGCTACTTTGCTTTATTTCGGAGTTGAAAAAGAGTATAAACAAGCTAAGTTGAAGGCCGCAAAAACTTTTAGCACGCATTTCCTTCCAACAAACCTTGAAGTTGCCCTAGAACTCGACAAGATTGCTGATGCTTATGAAGGACTAGCCAGAAAAGAACAAATAATCCAAATGCGGAAAGAAGCCTTAAGGATTATGAAAAAACTCAAAGAGTACAAACCCATTCTAATAGGGAGCGTGTGGCGTGGAACCATCCGACGAGGTAGCGACATAGACATAACTGTGTATCATGATGAACCGGATGAAATCCTAAGAATGATCGAAAAGAGCGCTGCAAAAGTTTCTAAAGCTGAATGGATTACGGTGACTAAAAAGGGGAAAAACGAAACCGCCTATCACATATACGTTGAGGCTTCCTTCAAACAGAAAGTGGAGATAGTTGTTAGAAGCCCAGATGAAGCAGGTTGCAGAAAAAAGTGCGAGGTTTTCGGAGATGAACTTAAAGGTCTTAATGTTCAAGAGTTAGAGAGTGTGCTTGAGAAAAACCCAGCCCAAAAATTTGTCCCTGTTAAACCAGGTAATTCTCGGCTTTAGCTCCGGCTCCAGTTGCCGTTTTGGCATGGAAAAAACAAAGGATGCTTTTTATATGATTGTTAGAACTAGCTTTCATGGAAGGTTGTTATAGTGGAAACCGATAAAAAATCCTTCAAGAAAATGTTTCCAAAATTATCTGAGGAACTCGAAGTCGGAGACAGCAAAGTTCCAATAGACGCAGTTAGAACAGATCCTGAAGCAACAGAAAAGACGGTGCCAAAAAGATTTCGCAACTTTGACCCAAACGTTGTCGATTTCATACGCCGTTGTGATACAGAAGAAGAAGTGAAAACGATAATTGCGTACTTGGAACAGAGAGGTGAAGTGAGCAAGGAGTATGCTAAGAAGCTTAGGAAACAGCTAAAGAAAGAAGGAGTAAGAAGTTTCGGTGCTAAGAAAAAAGACGGGTACTATTTCAAAAAAGGCGGACTCTGCTAGCTAGTCTATGTTTTTTTTCCTGATTACAAGTCAATAATTTCACAATAAAACCGAAGATGAAAAAATACAATAGAATAACAACAGCCCGAGGCAACTTTTTGTGTAACGGGTTCATGTCAAAAGGTTGAGATTTGATCCTTAGTAATGGACTTCGTGAAGGTGGAGAAAGCCTGGCTCGAGCTTGCTGGTAAGTCTATTACTCAACAGTACAAAAAAATTGGTACGATTGAAGGGTTGATAATATATTCTACTTCATTCTGAGTTGGTTCAAGGTTCCTAGGTATGTGCCGTCTAGAAGGTAAATTTCTGAGTTATCTAAGTCGACTGCTTCTGAGCGGAGAACAGGCCCAATCATTGTTGAGGGTTGCCCTTTTTTTCGTGGTTTTGTTATGTTTATGGGTCTGCCGCCAAGGAAATCGTTGATTGAAGGCATTATGAAAAGTTGACATGTGCTTGGTTTGAAATTGTAGTGTTTTTTTACTGTCTTTTCTGGTGTGCCTTCAATTTTTGTATGCATTTTCTGCAACAAGGTTTTGGACATTTGGGTTGTATCGCATTTGGCTTTCATCCATACTTGCCTTGTTATCTTGAAGCCGGCTGGGTCCCGGAAAACTACGACTGGGTGAAGATGGCCCATGATGAGGGTTCTACATTTGAGAAGCATTGGGGAAGGCCACTTGTGACCGTGAAAAAATCCAATGTCTCCGACTATAGTACCTGTTGCTGGGAGGAGTTTGACGCTTTCTGGCAGTAATGGTTCGAGGTTTGCGTCATGATTGCCGCGCACTATGTATATAACATTCACGCACTTCTCGAGTTTAGTGAAAAATTCTGGTATGTCATGCCATTCGCCGGGTTTTGCTGCAACAACTGTGTATTTGACATCACCCAGAATCAGGAGTGAATCAGGCTGATACTTGGAAATGATAGCAACCAGTTTTTGCAGAAGCCTCGATGTTTGGCTTGGAATGTGGATGCCTTTGTCCTGGAGAGCCATCTCCCAGCCTAAATGTGGATCGGCTATAACAAGAGTTTTCGTTTTTCCAGTTTTTATCAGAGCTGCTGGGTGGGGAAGCAATAACTTTATCATTTCACTCGTACCAAGCTTAAAATTGTTTTGTGAATGTGTTTATTTCCGGAGGCTACGAATTTTATCTTTTGTTCTGGAGATAGTTTAGCATCCAAGTCGTCGCCAAGCGGTGTAGTTATTGTTCCACCTGCTTCTTTGACTATTAAGAAAGCGGCAGCCAAATCTGTTGTTCGGAGTTTTCCGCGGACATCAATAAACGCGTCCGTGGTACCATCAGCCACATAACAGAGTTCAAGAGCGTTGGCACCAAAATGGCGTATATGCTTAGTTCTCTGGATAAGATCTGTTAGTTTGGGTGCAATTTCTTTAACCTTGTAGCTGTTCAAGTCTAAGCCTATCACTGCCTCGTCTAAAGAATCGCGTTTGGATGAGACTATTTTCGCGCCATCGCGACAAGCGCCTATGCCTTCTATCGCAGTATAGGTAGTATTATGAACTAGATCGGCTACTAAAGCTGCGAAAACCATGGAAAGATCTGGTTTGATGGATAAGGCTATTGAAGTAGCGTAAAAGGGAACTCCGCGGACAAGATTGTTTGTGCCATCTATAGGGTCAACAGTCACATAGCACTGAATTGGGTTTTCGCCGAACTCTTTCACGCCAGATTCTTCGCTTATGAGCGTAAACGAGATGCCAAACTGCTGTAGAACTTCAACAATGGCTTTTTCTGCCGCCAAATCAACTGGCTTTATTGGGTCGCCGCCGGCCCCTTTGCCTAAATCGGGTTGCGGTTTATTTAAAGTCTTAAAATGAGGACGAATTTTTTCCTGTACTTTTTCTTTGCATTTAATAAGGATTTCCAACCAATCATTGTGAGAAATCATGTGCTATGCCTTCTTACCGTCATATAAACATGTAAGCTGATAAAGACTTTACTTGAAGTGGAAAAGGGTGATTCATATTCCTTATAGTTTAGTGCTGAAAACACCAATTCAGTTAAACAGGCTGGTTTAGGTGGAAAGACATTACGTGAACTACGTTTGCACTAATGTAAATGTAAGTTGCACCTATAATGTTCTAAATGTTCAAGTGCTCAGGATCATCTAATTCAAATTATTGTTCAGGGTATTTGCAATCTTTATGGGTAACCATTAGTTTTAATTCACAAGTCATAAATTGATTTTACTATGTGACATATTTCCGATAAAAGATGAAATTGAAAGCGAACATTCCTTGCTCCACCTGTTCGTTGTGGAACTCAAAAGAAAAGAGCTTTGCCTGTGACCCAAACAGATGTGATAAGCTTTCAAACTGGCTACTTAAATACGGCAAGGGCAGCTCAGTAGAGCCACCAAAAAGAATCGTTAAATATGTTGTATGAATCGTTGGTTGGATTAGATTTTAATTCACCACCACCTTTTCTATGCCTTATGGCTTGATTATGAAAGAAGTCTGACATAGAGTATGCTGGAAAGCATGCATTTTAGAAAAGCATGTGATACCCCCTACCCTTTTTCTGAAGCGCAAGGAAAGAAAAAGCTACTTTTTCTCAACCCTACCTTCTGCTTAGCTCTAGAATGTGGGCAAGCTGTTTCTCGGGGCTTTAGATTGGTGAAATGAGCTACTTTGCATTTTTCATTATCAAAATTTTCGCAATCTTCATGTTTATGCTTATAAAAGTCCATTCTCGGAGCACTATTCCATAGCCGCTGGAGGACATTGCGTAGCAAACCTATTCTCTGTACCCTCCCAATTTTTCTATAACTTTGAAGTTACCTCTATTGGATATGAGACAGTTATAGTTTCTGACAAGTTTCATTCAAGTTTATCTTTTTTTAACTTGCCAAAAAATTCCAAGCCAGCGGTAATCTAAAGAATTTGGCCGCTAAAATTAGATCTCAACCTCTGTATCGATAGACACCATCAATTCTTCCTGACAAGGCTCCTCTATTATAGTAGAAAAGACCAAAGTCTCTGTTTCGCGCTCTGCCGATTTCGGTGTTGGGGTTCTATTGAAGTTATGCAACTGCAAAGGCGCTATGAAGACGCCAAATGTTTCCACAATCCCCACAAGAGGCGTCAAAACCAAGGTTATAAGATGCCACAAAAATTTTTTGTATTTTGGCAGTTCATACTTTTTGAGGTTAAGCCTCAATCCCACCTGATATCCCACCAACCACGTGAATGTGTTGAATAAAAGAAGAATGTGTAACCAGAAAGGAATGTTTTGAGGAATCAAGAGTACTAAAAAGGTGACAAGACCAGCGGGAAAGCCCGCTATCCAAGTAAGCCAACGCAGAGACATTATAGCCTTCTTTTTCTTCGGAACTTTGGCATTTTGCAGGTTGTGAACGTTGCCAACGAACCATCTTTGCCTTTGCTTTATGAAGTCTCTAATGTTTTTTGCGGGTTGCTCCTCTATGGTTCCACCATGCCAGCCGAAAAGGCCTTTGCCGAGTTTCAGGGTTGCCTCCCAACCGAATCTCTGGTCTTCTGAAGCGTCAACTTTTTTATGCGCCCAACCAACTTGTGCTTCAACATCGGCTCGAACCAACAGATTTGAGCCGTGCATATGACTTGGCATTTCGCCTGAACTCATTTGGGTGACACAGTCATAGCAAACGTATGTTCGCAAGGTTTCGCCTATGGAACAGAACAAGTTATGATGGAAAAAATTGTTTGGGTAAATAATGCCTCCTTCAGCTATTGGTTTTGCGTCTTTGTTTGAAATATACTGTAATAGGGCTCGGACGGTTTGTTCGGTTACCATGCTTTCTTCGTCTAGGAGGTAAATCCATCTTCTAGCATTTGCTTGGCGACGCCTTTTACGTTGGTCTACAGCGTATTGGAGTGCTCTGGCTTTGTATTTTACGAGGGGTTTCGTCTGATAGTTTGAAGGGACAACCACGTTTCTGGCATTGATTTTCTTGATAACCTTTTTGGGAACTTTAGTGTCAGTCACAAGGTCAACTTGGTATTTTGCGTATCCAACGGCTTTGCAGACATCGTGAACACGCTTTATTGCTTGATAGACAACTGGAGGTGCATCCCTGCTGCAGAATTGAAACACTATCTTCTTAGCTGATTTGATTTGGTAGTTGAATGTTTTCTGTTCGTAGACTTTGTGATTTTGGAGTGCTCTAATAAAAAAATAAATCATTATAGGTGCAGAGGGCAACCAAAGTAGCCATAAATATTCAAGCATTATTTCGACCTTCCGCGCGCGCGAGGGCGTCGTTTATCTGCTGGGTGGCTTCCAGTAGTGTTGGTTTTATGCCTTCTGCTTTGAAAGTGTTTATTAGGTGCTCAAGGTCTTTTGGTAAGCATTTTCCATCAAAGCTTTCGCCGAACCATTTTGTTCCGTGTTTGCTGATTCTTTTGTCTGTCGTTACTATCTTGGCAAGATCTGAGGTGCTAATGCCGAGGGTTTGGGCTAGCTGATGAGCTTGATTCCAGAATGATATCATCAGCGCTAAGTATGAGTTGCCAAGCAGCTTAGCGGTTTCACTTGTTGTTGGATCCACTATGATTATTTGATCGTTCAAAGGTCTGTAGAGCATCTCCAACTGTTTCCCATGTTTCTTGCAGCATTGACCGATTATTATGCGATCTGGACTTAACGCATCCTGAACTGAGGTTCTTTCCCTAAGGAACTCCGGACTGTGGCAGATGTGGAGACCATATTTTGCCATGAGAGTTTTAGTTGTCTTAGGAACGACTGAACTTTTAATTACTATGAGTCCCCTGTAGTTAGAAGCCTTCAGGTTCTTGACAACATTTTCAACTTTGCGCTCCATTGTGCAAATGAACGTTATATCGCATTGGGCGAAAGGCTTGCTTGCCGAGAAAGTAATATCTTCAATGGGGGCTTTCTTGAGGAGAGGGTCATGTCCGTAAACATTGCATCCGAGTTTTCTGAAAACGTGAGCTTGAGCTACTCCCACTGTTCCTAATCCTATTATTTGCACAATCGGCTTCCAACCAGTCTCCCTGTATATATTTAGGACTGGGGCAAGTGGGAAATTAATCATTACATCTGGGTTTTCTAGCTTCGTTGCGTTCAACTTCCGCATCAATAAATTTCCTTTATTTCAAAGTTCTAAAGACTTATGAAGCATGAATCTGTAGTCTGAGTCAAGAAAATCACTCTAGATATTCAAAACATAATCAATCATTGAGTGAAACGACAAGATTTCTTTCCATAGCTTATCAATTGCAAAAGGGGTAAATCGGGGAGTTTTGGTTACTTAGGTTTAGTTGTTCAAATTTTGAAAATCGCTGACATCACATCAGGAATCCAATGATAAGTATAAAAAGCAGTAATGAAGGAAAGAGGAACGATTTGTCATCTAGGATAATCTGATTTTTCTTTCCATAGGCCATAGCCAAAAATTGGAATAAAAGAAAAACTAGTAACAATTGTAAACACTAAAGAAAAGAAATTTGACAAGGCAATTATTCCCAGTCAATTCATCATAATCAAAGCCCAAGAGAAAAAATAGGAAACGGAAAAACCAAAGCCTTTAAGGTTTTTTTTATTTTACATGTCTTTCTTGCAAGAAAAGATCATTGGTCAAATTCGAGAGAGCAATCTTTTTAAGAGTTTAGACTACAGTTAGCTTTTTCGAAGCTTGTATTTTTTTTCCGAGTTAATTCATGGAATACTCTGATTCGGGAATTAAACTTGATGTTTTTGTGCTAGGTCATTGATAGTTTCTGAAAAGGTCGAGGTTAATCTTAATCATACTAATTTCAACTAAATAGAAAATGCCATCACGGTTTGCAGCATATATTTTTCTTAGCTGCGCCAATAGTCTCATTTGCTAATTTATAGTCAATATTACTACTTCATAAAAGCTATTTAGGAAAGATCCGCCATCGTTTCCAAGAAAAATTGGAGGAAAGATGGTGTGCCAGAATACTTGGTCTTGCTGAAATTGAACCCCGGAAAACTGATCGATACTTTAGGGGCTATACGTAGCTTTCCAGCCATGCCAGTTCCCGGCGTAGACATCTGCTATTCAATGAATATCTTTGGAGTTTGGGATGTTGGAATCTGGATCAACGCAGATAACAGTGGTCAAGTTCTGGAATTTGTGCAAAATAAAGTAAAAGATGTGACCGGCGTTTCAGAAGTTTACACAGTCCCCACGTTCCCACATGCGAACAGAAGGAAAAAAGGAAAAGCTCAAGAAACAAAGAACACTGAGGACTAAAAAAATTAAAGGCTTAGCTAGAAGAAAGTAAGGAGGAAAATGCGCAAATATTGGTTGCGCTATTTTCTCCAGTGTACTTCTTTCAGTGGTTGGCCATCTACTTATCTTCAGCTTGCCAGAGAGAACAATAAAAGAGCTAATCGTAGGTCTGAATTTAGCAACATGATTGGTAGTTCATAAACTCTAATTAATATGAGAAATAAACAAACGCGAAAGTGAAAGTATGCCCAATATTGAACCTCTACCCCAATCCATCGCTACTATGAAGACGATTATTCTCAAACCGCGACTTGACAAAGGGGACATACAATTGATCGGGGAGAAAATTAAATCACGTTTGTTTTCCAAATTAGGATTCAAGCCTAAACCCAAGAACATAAGACTACTCAATTTAGAGATGTATTTTGAGCCATTTCTTATTATTGGAGGGAAATACACAATCGACTACTGCAAGAAACATGCCTTTGAAGTTAATGTTAATGAGAGAACAGCCAAAGTTTTCGTTGGTGGCAAGGAGTTTACATCAGAACGCTCAGACCCAAAGGGAGCAAGCAAGATAATCAGTTTAACAGGTGAAGAGTACGTTCATCACGAGATACAGTCATATTTTATTCTTGACCGGATGAAAAGAGAAATCTCACCTGAAAAACTACCTCTCGCTCCTTTTTCCTTGCAAAAAGAAAACTCTGAACACAAATTTCACTTCAAAAGTATAAATATCTCTGATGAAGTCCAAATAGGATTCCTAAAAAAGAAAATTGCCAAGAGACCAGCTGATGTAGCGGAAATAATAAAAGAGACCTTTGATATCACCGAACGAGTAATTGCTTACTATCCAAGCTATCAACTTACTTTTGAAAACATAAAAAACAAAACAGACGCAACTCTCACAATAAATGGAGTCAGTGGCGAGATAGTAGTTAATGGAAACAAGAAACTGGCTGTCATAGCTATCTTAGACTTCCCCGAAAGCATAGACGTCCTGCATACACAAATTACCGATTACGAGAAAAATCAACCAAAACCAATACTGAAAATTGATCGTTCTAATACAATGGAAAACATTAACAATCCTCCAAAAGAAGAACTAATGCATTATAGTCACCCTGAAGAAGAGATAACTATCTCTGGAGACATGGAGATACCTTCTGGTACCAGAATTGATAAGAACCTGATTGTGAAAGGTTCTTTGAAAATCGGCGATAATTGTAGGGCACACGGAAGATTTGAGGCTATAGAAGACATCAAAGTGGGCTCTGACACCATAATTGATGGCGATCTGATCTCGGGAGGCAATATTTTTGTAGGGCCGCGCTCACTTGTAGCTGGATTGGTTCAAGCTAAGGGGATAATTGAAATTGAAGAAAATGTGGTCGTTGAAGGAGGTTATCTCCAAACCTCCACATCTTAGTAAATCGATTCACCATATTGCCAAAGAAAATAGCACGTTTATAGATGCTTTCTAACTCTTCAACATACCTTGCTGAATTTTTCTATGATAATACTTTTTCTCTAAAATATTACTAGGAGAAACAAACTGGAATCTTCTGCTATTACCGCTTTTTAGGTGGTTTATGCGTATTATTTTAAGGATTTTTTTCTTTTTAGAACGATGTACAAAAGATTTCCCATGGTGATTTTTGAGAATTCAAAATACGAAATTTTATCAGCAATACTTGAAGTAAATGGGGCGACAAAAGGTGAAATCCAATTGAGAGTGCCTGCTGCAATTATTCGATAATTGGTTCGTTGTGTAATATCATATAGCTTTTTCCAATTATAGTTGACGATATGCTGTTCACCTTCCAATTTGGGAACCAGCTTGAAAGTGTCTAATGTTTTCTCTATACTGAACCATAGACTTTTGTAGTTTGGAGTTGTTATCAAAATTTTCGAATTTCGATTTATGACCTTTTGCATTTGCCGCAGTACTCTCTCTAAGTATTCTTCGCTAAGATGCTCAATTACTTCAGTCATAATAATTTTGGTAAATTCCAAGTTTAAACTGCTAATTTCTAGCAGAGCCCGATTTTCAATTCGCACATTTTTAATTTGAAGATTCTCGATTTTTTCTTTTAGAAACTTGACGCATTCTTCGTTAAAGTCTATGCCTACAAAATATTGCACTTTCTTGGCAAATTCGAGTATTGTATTGCCAGAACCACATCCGGCATCTAGAACAATGTCATTTTTATGCAAAAAATTAAGATATTTTATTAGATTCAATTTATTTTTATGCCATTGTCTTTGAATTGGATTGCCGTTGATTAGAGCCTCATATTGGTAATTACCAGAAATTCCACTTTTCAATTAAGGTTCAACTCTTTCTCAATAACACTTGCGGAGTTTTAGTCTATATGCAATTCCCAACAGATCTATGAACATTCTAAACGCGTCACTAAGTTTGAACAATGCAGGTAATCGAAGGTCAACGGGAAGCTCTACGACTTCAATTCCTTCGCAATTAGCAATAGTCAACAGTTCTACGTCGTAGGCATACCGCTTTACGGATAGTTTAGAGAATGTCCTTCTCAGGGCACTTCTCTTAACTGCTTTGAGTCCTGTCTGAGTGTCTATAATTTTTACTCCAGTCAACAATCTGACCAATGCGTTGAAGCTTTGGCTAAGAACTCTGCGAATTGACCTTATTTTAACCTTTGATTGAGGATGCCATTTTGAGGCGACAACAATTCCAGCTGATTTCAAAGCTTCTAAGTATTTTTCGATCTGATTCGGAGATATGTCCAAGTCACTGTCGATGAATACAACATTGTCGCCTTTAGCGTAACAGAATCCGGTCTTTATTGCGTAGCCTTTTCCCATGTTTTTGCCGTAGCTTATTACTCTCACACTGCCGTCATCATCAGCATAATCAATCACTTTTGTTAGAGTATTATCAAAACTTCCGTCGTTTACTACTATGATTTCATATGGTACCCTAAGCTGCCTAGCAACGTAACTTAACGCCATTACAGCGCTCTCGATATAATTCTCCTCATTGAAGGCTGGCATTACGAAAGAAACGACTGGTTTCTTTTCTGCAAGTTCAATCTGAACTAGCGCGGGCAATTCCTCTGGCAGCAGAATCTGGGCCAATTGCATACTTACATCACTTTAAGCGGCAACACGTTTGAAACAGCAATTGTTGCTTAGATTCGGTGACATTTAGATCAAAATTACTCGCTGTCTTTGACTGTTAAGTGTTGTTAACTCTCAATATGAATATGAAATCACTTGGCAGATTCTAGCTTTTACTTTAAACACTTTGTTTCGCTAATTTTTCTTCTGAATCTGAAAAACTTCGCAACTGCTAGACTTCTTGAAGATTTTCTAAGAAAGAAGAAAAAGCACATCAAAATAGCTGCGATTGTAATTCCCAAGGCTATGTGGTCAATAGTAGTTGATCCATATTGGAGCGTGATCTTTACATCCCCTTGAAACGGGACAACCACATTCATAAATCCTTCATCATTTCTGATTAAAGGTAAAACTTCATCACTACAATATGCTACCCAGCCCTTGTGGTAATTCATCTTTAATACTAACTCTGTGTTTTCAGAACAATTCACTAAGGAAAGTTCAAGAACATCAGGATGCGAGTAATATAAACCTACTTCATCCACTTTTCCGCCAATTACTTCCACGAAATTGAGGGGGACTAATGTTCGATTCAGCTTAAATACTGTTATTGGAGGTTCTTTTAGAATAGTTGAGAAGAAAGGCGGTACAAACTTCTTCTCAACTTCTGAAGAGATTTCACCATGAAAGAGCACTAATCGTGCATTTATCTGTTTCAGAATATTTATTGTTGCTTCTACATCATGTCCAAAGTATATTTCGGACCAATACTCTCTATAGAATTCTAGGTTTATGTTTCCCTCGATATATCCTCCATCAATTTGGAAGCTATCTGAAATAACATTAAATGTATAGGAAAAAGTGCTTATTGACGCCAATCTTTCATAGGAACCTAAATGTGGACTTAGGTCTTCTGCAACTCTATTTTCCAACTCGTAACCCTTTATGATCACAGGATTAACAGATAACGCGTAAGAAGCGAGCAGTAATACCAAAATACTTCGAACGAAGATTCTTGAAGAAAGATTGGAAAATTCCATGGAGAATTTTCTAAATAGATAGTCAAATGCTATTCCTGCAAGCAATGACAATGAAAATGAGATGAAAAATGGATACCGCGCAGGATATCCTAACGAAAGCCCTTGAAATACGTACGGTTGTATGGACATAAAGATAAAGAAGACTGTCCATAAAGCGAAGATTATTCCCCAGAAAATTCTCTTGCAAAAAGAAAGTAACAGTCCAAAAATTCCGAAAACTATCAATGGTATGCCAAGGTAATATGATTGAAACCAGATATTTTGGGTATCAAATAGAAAGAGGCTTTGAAGAGGAGATGCGTAGGTTGTTGCCGAACTCATAAAGGCAGTAGCTCCTGCGCCACCATTCATCAGATAAGGAATTAACCAGAAGACAGAAAGCAACACACCAAAAGTGATGCCAAGCCCAGACTTAAGAAAAGGGAAAATATTATTCTTTTCATTTCTGGCGTCGAGCAGTTTGGCTAAAAAAACTCCAATATAATATGTCAGGAAAAGACCAATGAAACTTATTGTAACAGAAAGATGACTGAGGATTAGCAGACAGACTATACTAGCCAAGCCGATTTCATAGTATTTGCTGGAATATGTTTTTTTGACTACATAGAAACCGAAGACAAGAAAAAACATGGCAAAAGTATGTGTGTAGTGTCCAAATCCGAATCTTCCCGAAAGCGTCTGGAAGCTCGATAGGTAAAGGATTGAGCTGGATAAACAGGCAAGTTCATGCAGACCTATTTTCCTGAGAAATAAATAGATAAAGCATCCCGTGAGGACAAAAAAGATTGTATCTGTGATGCCCAGTGTTAGCCATGGTTCAATATGAAAAATGGAGGTTATGGAAATATTTGTTACATACATTAGCGGAGGATAAGTTGTGAGCAAAGGGGTTCCGCAGTACCACCATGGAAACCAGGTGGGTATTGAGGGAAAAAAAGTCCAAAGGCGGCTTATCTTAGATAGATGCATGGGGGCGTCTACGCCAGGTATTAGTTGATTGAAAACCGGACCCGATAGAGCTACACCGACTCCAATAATAATCAGAAGTGGAAAAAGATTGTCAATGTTCTTGGAAAATATGTTCATGCTTATGCGCATTCTTTTTTATTTCTCCTTGAAATGAAAAAATAAACCGCAAGACTCAGTAATGGGAATAGAATAAACGGAAATTCTGAGATGCTACTTGTCAAGATAGTATAAGGCCCCAACTTGTCTTTCATGACCCCATCTTTTGTGGCTGACCAAGTCAAGAAATGAATTTCCTGTGTGTCCAAGATTATATTCCCAAGGTCAGCCCAAAGTACAATTGCTGTGCCCTCAGTCTGAAGATAAGTTGGATATCCTGAGTTAAGCCAACTTGTACCGTTCCAAACATATAAGATGCCATCTGAACTCAGCAAGTAGTCATAATTGTATCCGTCAATCTGTTGACCTCCTGCCTTGGTGTCCAAGTATACAAAATATTGGAATGCTTGCGTGTTGGGCTTGCCTACTTCAGTCGTTCTAAAGAAAACATGAGTACCGTTATTTGTATAATAGGATGCTTTGATGTCAATCCTTTCTGGTGGAGGAATAGGGAAATTAGGGTCAGAACCAAGCTGAATCCAACTAGAAGGCCAGGGTAGATCTAGAGTTACAGTCGTACTTATAGTCACGAAGTCCGATGCGCCTGAGCTCGCATCCTCCGCTTTAATTATTGTATTGTCAACAGTACCATCGGGCGCATCTGAAGGAATTGTAGCCTTCACTATCAGTGTGGCAACCTCGCCTGAACTCATCGTTATAGTAGAATCCTGAGGAGGAAATAGCTGCAGGTCACCGCTACCGATTTGGTCCATATCCCGCCAAATTTCTATATAGTAGCCTTTGTCTGACAAAGCGCTAAGCGTGAAGGTTGCAACGGATTTTCCTTTGTTTTCAATGTAAACATTATAGTCGATTATTGATCCCGCTGCGCCAGAGAATGATTGATCTGACTCCAAGTCGACTTTATTCCGATCCGGTGCCGCCATTGCGTAATAAATTATGGGTTTGGCATGTTTCGTCAAAAGAGGTAAGGATAAATCGAGCAAAATCATTGATGAAAAGACTATTATGATCAAGAGCGACAGCCGTTTTGTAGAAAAAGTCATGGGTTTTCCACTTCTACAACTTTTAAGTCTTTAGGAAGTAAATCCTCTAAATTTCCAACCAAACGAATCCCTTCTTCAGAGTGAATTCTCAACGGTCCCTCTGCACTCTCCAAATATATTGTCCGCTTGGATGCAATTCCGCCTCCGTCCATACCTACGCCAACTCTAACGCCGTTTTTAATGAAGACGAGCCCTTCGCAGTCTATACAGTTATTAACGATGACATCTTGGCAGAGGAGGAGGTCTTTTTGACAAACTATAGATTTCTCCAAGTGATTATTCGCGCCAATTGTGGCTCGTCCTTTTACGTGGAGACCGCCTCGAAATGTCACATCTTCTTGGGAAACAAGGTTTCCTTCAATTATCATGTTGTATGGAACTACTTCTCCCTTAGCGATTCTTACATTACCTCGGACACGGATTGTCTCATTTACGCTGGGATTCTTGTGAAGTCTATTCGACTCACCTGTCATTAGTGTCTGTCTTGAGTTAGAAGCAGTTCCATAAACAGGAGCCTTGCTTGCGTCGCACTCACGCGTTCTTAATCTCTTTTTTATTGTTCTATCAAGATCGATGAACAAAGGACCGGGATCTTTGGGTTTCTTGTACTCCCAAATTCCCCAGAAAAAGCAAAGAACTATCAGTCCAGAAAACAGACCAAGAATTCCGAGATAACCAAAGATTGGCATTAGATCAGCCTCTATCCTCGTTTTTTGCTTTATTTTCATCCTTCTTGAGATCAGCGTAATAATGCAGCCCATTTCCAGATCGTTCTGTCTTTTCCCACTTGTGAATAGAGTTGTTAAAAACAGCAGTCAAGTTCTTTGAGTAGTGATTCTTTTCACGCTTTTCTTTCTGCACGTCCTTCATGAGGGTATTTTCAACTTGAATGTGATGCATCTTGTGCAAAAATATGGCTTTGAAGAACGCTTTGGTGCAAACCCAGACGTTTCCAAGTAGGTCTAGAAACATTAATGGCAGAAGCCAGATGCTTCGTTTTCTCTTATCTAGAAATAGACTGCCTCCGACCTCGGCAAAAACCGCAACGTTGCCAATATGATTGTACGCGAAGGCGAATAGGATTCCAGGAAACAAGGAACTCCACCAAGGAGCTCCTGTCAAATAGGTGAATATTCCTATCAACCATCCAGCAAGTATGAGCAACGGTGTAGCATAGACTCCGAGCAGGAGAACACCATCAACTTTCTGCCAGAATGTCAGAACTGGGGACTTAAGGGTTGTAAAGAAATGGTCGAACAGACATTGATCATGGCCTATAGCCCATCTGGTAAGCTGCTTTTCTCTCATTTCCCATGAGAGAACTGCCTCCTCATAACACTCAGCGGCATTTACATAAGCTATCTTCCAACCACGCAAGTAGAGCTTGTAGGTAAGGTCTGTGTCCTCTGCGAGCTTGGTTTCGTCAAATCCCCCAAGGGCTTTGAGTGCACTCATCCTGAAACCTCCAACAGTTCCTCCGAATTGTGGAATAAGGTTCAGGTTGTATCTTGCCTGCTGGCACATTTGATAGCCTCCTGCTCTCTCAATATCCATGATTCGAGAAACGAAAGACTCCGGACTGTTGATGGGGACAACCCTCCCCATAACCCCACCGACTTCTACATCCACGAAGGGAGCAACAAGTCTCTCCACGCAGTCTCGCGGAGGCAAGTAGTCAGCGTCGAAGATCAGCACTATCTCGTTTGAAGCTACTTTTAATCCAACATTAAGTGCTTCTGGCTTGCCATTTCCGCCATTTCCAAGTCGATGTAAAGCCTTGATGAAGGAGAATTTCGAGGCGTATTCATCGACGATTGAGGAGGTTTCATCTGTTGATCCGTCGTCAATCGCAATCACCTCGTAGTGCGACTCATCTTTTGGATAGTCCATGTCGATGAAACGCTCCAGTATCTCTTTTGCCACTTTTCCTTCCATATGCATAGGGATTAGAATTGACACACTTGGTCTGTATGTCCCTGCCAATTCCTGTTTGCATCTCCGCTGGTCTTTGAATAGTCTATTACTGAAAAATCTGAAGTGGCGCACGATATAGAGACACATTATCGCGATTATGAAGAGCAGAACTAAGCTCGCAAATTGCCCGACTATCGAGACAAGCTGCGATTCAGAGGCTAAAATTCATCACCTCCGCAGTTTCAATCTTTGAAAGATGAGCTAGTGCAAGTGAGTAGAATGTGACAATATAGACAAAATCAACAAAAGCGCCAATAAAATAGTGAAGTAGCAAGAAAACTGAACCGCCGAAGTAATATAGAGTAGCTGTCACTAAGGAAATCCGAAGTAGGTTCCAGAGAACAGAGAACCCTATTGTTAGAAAAAGCCAGAGAATTTTGATCCAAAGTGGACCTCTTATGGTAAAAAGAAGAGGAACGAAGATCAAAGTGATCAAACAAAGGCTAATGACACCAGAGCATGACCAGTCAAGAGTAACCAAGAACGTGGTAGATTGTTCTATTGGGAAAAACGTTTGCCATAAAAGTGTAAATATCGCGACCAACGATACAACAAAAGCGATAGTCTTGATAGGAGAGGGTATTCTTCGTAAAGTGTTTAAGATGAATAAAAAAGACGCCAAAATGGCTACTAAAACAACTACTGTAATCACCGGGAGGGGGTAGGAGTTAACGGGGATCCAGAAGGTTGGGCTTCCCGCAGCACTACTCCATGTAGACAATGTGTGGGGTACCTCAGCAAAAGAGAGAAAACGGCTAACAAGCTCAGCTTGCCAAACCCAGAAATTGAACACCTGAAAAGCAACAACCATTGTGAAAAGTAGCGAAATCGCTAGTCCAACAAAAAAGTGAGTCTTGTGCATTCTAAGATTTCTTGAATATCGTGTAACCATTTAATGAACTAACCCTTAGTTTAGTTATTATCCATACATATTTCTCAGATTGATCAAAACAAGCTAAGTCATTTATGAAGGCAGAATTCTGTTTTGTAATCAAGAAAGGATTAGAGAATTGCCAGCCACTATGACGTTTGCTATCAGATTGCACGAAGGTAAATTCCACAAAAAACAGCCCACAAAGAACCTACAATACACTCAAGCTTTTTGGAGTTTTAGAACGATGAAAGTTACGATAATCATCCCGGCAAATAACCAAGAGAATAGAATTTATGACAATCTCAGTCAGCTGACTCTTTCATACCTTAGGATTATGAGATCGTTGTTTCTGCAGATGGATATACAGATCCTGCTGTTAAAATAAAAAACAGAAATCTTCCGGTCAATATTATGACCTAACACAAAAAGCTCTTAGGAAAAGCGAATAATCTTTGGATTACTTACCAAAGAAATAAGGCAAGATTCGACTAAAGAAATACCGATTTTATGCAGCACCCTTGTCACGACTTAAATAGATATATTCTCTTTTTTCTATAGATTTTACTAAAATTGTGTTATCCTGCAAACGAGGTCTAGTGTTATAGGGTCAGTCTTCCACTATCCGATCAAGGTTTTTTGCGCTTTTTATCCATCTTTGAATCGTTTTATACGGCGGTGTTCGTCTAACTAGATTCTTTTTCGTGTTGATTGCTCTTAGTTTCGCATGCAGGTTTTTTGGATTTCGTCTTGAAAGGTCTGCAACTGTGTTGACTCCCGCAGATTCTAAGAGGGAAGAGTACTGCGTTCCTATTCCCTTTATACGGAAAAAGTCCGCTCGGTATACCCATTTGAGCAATGTTGCAGGGGCTACGTCTATTCTATTTGCCAAAATTCGTCGCTTGCTTCTAGTTGACCCTGCTCTCAAAAGGTCATCTATGACCCTAACTCCGGAATTTCTTAGTCTGCTTCCGTACGCAGGTCCTATTCCTTCGATTGTTTCAATATCCTGATCTAGAGCAGTGTACGTTCTTCTTTTTTTAACTTGGATTTGACGTTTTTCTTGCGGTTTCTTGGACATTGTTACCACGGTGGTTGCCTCTGTAGGTATGGGTTTAGGAGCTGTGGGGTAACTAGGAGTCCTCAAAGGCTTCAATTCCCTGCTTTTCGGACCGGGACGAGCCACAACATATATTACGAAAACAATGAGTCCCCAAAAAAGTCCGTTTATTATGCCGTTTAAAACGTCCACTAGGGAAATTCCTAGTAAAAGGAATGTTCCCGGAATTTCGAATAAACTAATTATCATATTCCCTGGAGGTATTGAAGGCATTGCTAAGGTTAGTACAAAGAGAATGAAGAAGACTATCGCGAAAACTGCTACTTTTGACATACCTAAATAATAAGTTTAGAATGTTTATAATGTTTTTTAAGCTGAAACCTTTCATGAAAGAGCAAATAGAGTCAGAAAAAGCATATATTTGGTTAAAGATAGATTTTCAGTATTTCTTTGTTTTAAAACTACTCTAGGTAAAAGCTTAGAATGTCAATAAGAAGGCTGTAGTTTTTTCATATAGTAATAGAAACTAATCTTAAATGGCGAAAAAGAAAGATTAAAGTGGGAAAATTAGGCTTGCCATTTATCGATTATGTATTTGGGTATTTCTGAAGAGTCACGTGGTCCCACTTGGACTTTCCAGCCGCTGAGCTCTTCAATTTCCCCGCTTATCCGTGAAGCCTTTCCTGGTATGATGATTTTTCTGTGCTTAACCTTTTTCTCTATTTCTGTTTCTTTTATGGCGTCTGCAACTTTTTCTGCTGTCAGTTTGCGGCCGGCAACACCGCTGTCCACCGCTGAACCTTCAGTTTCCACCACAATCAAATAAGCATTAGTCTTGGAGTTTTCAATGTCAGATGCAACAGTGTAATATGTCAAAGCAAAGTTCGTAGTGAACAACACAGGCGAATTTTCATCTGGAGTGCCGAACTCTTTCAAGCCAGGCTCCACAGCCACAGGCTTGCGCGGGTCAGTATAAATGTTCTGACGCAACACCGCGTTCGGAAGAAGCGACCAGCCGTCATCACCATGCACCACAAGAACGTCAGCAAAACGAACGATCAACATAGCTGCCAAGCTAGCTTCACGCCACTTCATAACTTCATCTGCAGTTTCACCTTTATCCATCCAAAGAGCCATCGGAACACCCATCAACGGAAAACCAGCAAGCTCCTCACCACCCTTGCACGCAGCCCTACGCAACATAGTGAAGTTGTTCAATGTGTCAGCCAAGCCTTCATTCGCAAAAGTACCAGGATCCAGAACTAAATCTTCAACACCGTAAGCCAACAAAGTCTTAGTCAATGACGCCAACGCGTTCAGATCATTAGGCGCAGAAACCACAAGTGGACAATTATACATTAACGCCAGTTCAGCCATGTCCTTCCAATTTTCCACCGTCGCCGCGTATAACAAAGGCTTAGCCTTGGGCGCAGCCATTAAACCTGCTTCAGTCACGTTCGCGTTCAAAGTACACAAGATTAACGGTAAATCAGTCTTTTCAACAACTTTCTTTATAACAGCCTTGAACTTTTCGGGTTCACCTGAGGTGGAGCGAACAGCAATCATATCCAACTTAAGCGTATAACCGATGTATTCATAACTGAACTTCTCTGCCTTCTTTATTCGGTCTAGTAATTCCTCGTCAGTCATCTCATCCGTCACGTCAATCGCAATTGCTGTCGGGTTAAAGTACGTAAATTCGTGACGGTACATTACAAGTTTTCCGCCGAGCTTAACTGCTTTTTCACCTTCGCCAACAACCACTTCTCTGACTGGAGGCTTCAACATTTCCTTCAGTTGACTGTAAGCCTTCGCGTGTTCCTCCTTTAGCAATGGAGGACACTGGTCAACACTTACTTCACGATTAACGATTTTTGTGGCGAAAGCCATACAGTTTTCTTCACCGCACTCTTTACAGTTGGTTTTCGGAAGAAGCTTGTAAACGTCTATTGGGCTCAGTTCTTTTATTCCAGCTTTACCTTTCTTTTTTTCACTCATACACTTCACGTCTCTCTCATGGTTTGAAGGAAACCCAATCGGCAAACTTAGATGCATCAGCTTTCTTTCCACTTACCAGCTGTCCAGTAACTTGCTTCAAAGTCTTCACCGCAGCGGGATGCATCATCATAAACAGGTCCACGCCAGCAAGTAAAAGCGTCAAAGCTGTCGTTACTTCCCAAAGCGGACCTCTAAGCTCACGAGGCTCCCACTCAGGCGCCATCTTCAGCCACGCTTCACGTGCAGCCCAGGCATTGGTGGTGCCAGAAGACATAGGGTGCGCAAGTTCGGTGTCACCCATCAAACCAGCAAGTCGTGCTCGTTCCATATTGGTAAATGCGTAGTCCAAGCCATATCCAAGTGCTGCAGTCGTCAAGTCCAGAATGATATCTTCCTTATCCAAATGATCATACAAGCGCCTGTTAAGCTCACGAGCTAAGTTCAAATCCATAGGAGTGAAAGACAACGCCACGTGACCGTTCTTCTTAACGAATTTTGCGCAACGCTCAACATCCATGTCTTGGGTTAAGGAACTTATCAGAAAACGTTCCCCGGCAAAAGTCTCAGTTATCTCAGCGAAAACAGCCGTATCCTTAACTGGATCACCGCAACCGCCAATAACTAAGGGCACTTCAACAGCCTGCAGAATCTCTTCCACGGTCTTAACAGCATCCTTAGGCGTAGCATCCTTTAGCAACGGGTCAATGCTGATCAAGTGGACCGTAACCATATCTGCGCCGAACTTCTCAACCGCAAGCTTTGCCCAAGCTGCAGGGTCACCTATGACCTCCTTCACATGCATCTTTACAGCCTTAGACAGAGGAAGTGCCATATCAAAAACGTCAAGGGTAATAATCGGGGGATGCACAACAGGCCGCTCAAAAGTGTAGAAAGCAGGGGAAGTCTCTCCGCCAATAACTATTGACTTGCCGCGTGATCCACCTTCACCTTTAGCTGCGCCAAGTTTAACTTCAACGATCTTCCCTGGATAAGTCTCGATTGGAGGCATGAACTGGATCTTAAGCAACTCAGTAGGCTTGCCCTTCATAATTGGAGCAGCTTTGAGTTTAGGCACAAGTTGTCTGGGCAAAACTCCAGACTCGAACCACAGTTCTAGGTCTTTTACTTCCAGCTCAAAGTCTTCAAGCTCAATCTCCTGAAACTTCGCAAGAAGATTCAGCAGGTCGGGGCCGAAAGTTATTCCGCTGTTTTTATCCTTTTCCTTTTTTTCAGCCAACAGGCTTCACCCTTTAACCTTTCTTGTCATCTTTCATCGAGCGGATAATGACTTTCTTAGCGTATATTTTAGCATCTTTCAGAATTATCTTGAAGCCGCCCGCCGTTATTGGCAAGGTTCCAGCCGTCGCTACTGGCATCAGAGTACCTTCCTCAGCTGTCACTTCTGCAGGCGCTACTTCTTCAACTGCAGTCGCTTCAGTCCACCGTGTCACAACAGGGTGGTTTTTCTCCTTTAAGAAAGCTTTCAAGTCATCAATGTTCTTCACGTCTTCTTCGGTAGCGATCTTGTCTACAACGTCTGCTGGAATGAAATCTTTGACGCGTTCTTTCACTTCCTTTGGAAGCCAAACCACGCGGTTCCATCCTCCGTCAGCAGTGAGGAATTTCTTTGACCGCATGTACTCGATGGACATGCCGTGGAAACCGTCTATTTGCCGTCCTCCCGCTGTGGAGTCAGCAAGAGTTGAGAATGGTAAACCGTTAACAGTTACGCCTTTGAAGCTTCTGTTAACCACGCCGAAACCTTCTACTTCTGGAATGTAGAAAGCAACAGCTTCGAAGCAACCACATGAAGTATGCGGATGATCAAACGCCGTGTACAACCAAACCTTGTCAACATCGCCTAACGAGCGCTTCTTTACTGTCTCGTTTACGCCTGAAAATTCGCCTTTCTCTGCGTCTAGCAATTTTCCTCTTTCTATAGCGAAAACTGGTCCCTTAGGATCAACTTGTGCTGAGGCGCGACCATCAAACCAACTTATGGCACCGCAGTTAGAGTATCGTTGTGGGGTGATAACACACACATGGCTAGGAGCAAATGACTGGCAAAGGACACAGCCGTAGAAATTGTCAACTTCCTCGTCTTTCAACCCTCTTGCCTTTGCATCTCGGGCTTCGTAGATTTGTAAGGCTTCAGAATAGAGCTCTTTAATTTTTGCGGGATCAGTTATGAAAGTTATTTGCACTTTCTCGATTATGGGCAGTTCGCTTTTGAAAAGCTTGTAAAGCACTTTGCCTATGTACGTAAAAGAGTTCAATCCTTTCTTGAAAGCTTTCTTGCCTAGCCTTATCCAGATGTCGTAGCGCTGGTTAAGGTGCATGAAGCCTTCGATGAAGTTCAGATAGCCGTGTATGCGTCTTTCGATTACGCCTTCAAGCGCCTCTTCAAGTGTAGATCCTGCAGTTTCAACCAAGATTCCCAGCGGATATGCCTTGCCCTCTTCCATATCTTTAATATCGGGACCGATTATGGTAATTTTCTCGTCTTCAACTTCTTTCAAGGGTTTAACTCTTGCTAGTTCAAATTTCTCTTTAAGTGATGGCCCACCAAGTTCCACTTGCATTTCTTTTCTGCGGATACGCTCGCCTTCGTAAATGACGCTAACATCTACAGGTATATCTTCAAACATTGACATTTTTTATTTTTCTCCTTCAAATTTTGTAGTCATAACTTTGAGGTTGTTAGCCCAGTCATCCAACGAACCATTTGGATAGGACCAGCTAGCATGTGGGTGATAGAGGTTGTCTATCGTCATAGTCTTAAGATCTGGAGCAAAATGCTTGAGTCCTGACAATATAAGCGCTTCCATGTAATAGGGCAAAGCAACAAAAATTGCCAAGTCAGGATGACCGTTGCCATCTAGACCCTGCCAGCTTGCATCAACCAAGCGGCTACCTATGTCCATGGCAGACATAAAGCCTGCTGGTTCATAGCCACGTTTCAAGAACTCCCCAACCATATGGGCTGTTGCGATCACTGGAACTTTTGATGCTTTAGCAAAGTCAATTAAGAAATCAATTAATTGTCTTCCCTCCATACATCGTTCAGTGGCGTTGCTACCAACCACGAGAATAGGGCGAGAAGCTCTCTTTATCATCGCCACAGCTACTTCAGGTTTTGTTATCGCGTTTGCTTTCTTTGTTGCTGCTACTTCTGCACATTGCCAAGGTTCACACGACATTTCATATCACCCCTTCTTTTTTCTTATCATCCTTGGAAGTAAAGTTGGATCTGGAATCACTGTTTCTTTCCAGCCTTTTGCTTCCAGTATCTTTGTGATTTCGTCTTTCATGGTCATGGGCACGTCGGCCATTGTGCGTACAAACATGTGTAGGTCTGGCGGCATTGTTCCGTAATGTCGCTTGTGCAAGTCAATATAATGTGAGAGTTTGATTGAACGACCCTTCCATGTGTCGTTGGGTCTTATGCACAGCTTGGCTATAGCAACCATACATTCCTGTGGAGTCTCAACTGTCTGGAATAAGTGTTCGGGCGCTGGACCGACGTTGACTTTATCGCCTGTGCGCGCATCGTAAACTTCCCAGTCTTGAGTTTTATCTTTCCTGCCTAATAACATGCGTCGGTATTTGCTACCGTGCGGACCAACGAGAACTGGAATGCCTAAGCGCCAGAACCCTGCCGCTATTGCGGCAGCTTTCTGTGAGTAAGCCCCCCATGCTAAGCCAACTGCCCCCACGCGGTTGTGAATATAATCAGCTATTTCTTCGTAGTTTCCTCTTAATGGTCGTTTAGCGAATATGTTGGCAACTTTTATGGCTGCGCCAGCGATGTGTGAGTTTGCTACGCAAGAACCTACGTTGAGGACCCCTCCTGCTTCAAAACCGCCGGGAAATTCTTCGTAAAGTGTTTTGCCCTCTGAGTTCTTGTAGCTGCCTGCGGACATAGCTGAACACCCAGAAGTTACTACAATGTAGCGCCTACTGGCGAATTCTCTGCATATGTCGTAAACATCTTTGCCGCCCTTTGGATAGTTGGAACACCCTACAACTGCAAGTATTCCAGGTATTTCGCCGAGAACGATTGGGCTTCCAACGTTTCTGATTTCTATGTCTTGGACAGCACCTCGTCCGCAGCGACAGAGATTAGTTTCTTCCACCATTTGGTGTTCGCCTGCTTTGATTATAAAGCTATGGATGTTGAGTTTGACAGGGCATACCTCTTCACAGCGTCCGCAGCCAATGCAGTACTCGTAAAGGTCTGTGAGTTGAGCAAGATTGCCTTCAGCAGCTGCTTTAAGGGCTTGTGGAATTTTGAGGTCTTGAGGACAGGCCCTTTGGCACATGTCGCATTGTCTGCATGTTTTCGCCAGTTTTTTGATTTCGTCAAGTTCTGGAAGGTTCTTGAATTTCCGTCTAATCGGAGCGATTTGGCGAGCTACTTTCACAGCCACTTCACCGACTTTTTCAGGGTCTAGAATCAGTACGCCGGGCACTTTGCCGCTAACCAGGTCAGCAACTATTTCGTCTGCTGGGTCCTTTGTGCGATTCTTGAAGCCCATACAGTTCTTCTCCGAAGCCGCAATTACTGGCGCTCTGGCGCGCTTAGATTCATCGAAAACGTCTGTTCTAACGCATTGTTCGTCCAGAACAACTACATCAGCAAAGCCACTTCTTATGAAACGGAGCTGCCATGAGATTGGACCAATTATTCGCCCTCGATTGTAGTATCTTGTTATGTCGTGAGCCGTGCAACAAAGACCTACGACTTCGATTTTATCATCGACTTTGGTTTCTTTCGCATAGTCAATTATCCCTACAGAGGGAATCACGTTGTGACCAATGCACATTATTACAGGTTTTGATGTGTCAACTGTCCCAATACCCAACGCAACTAATGGAGCTTCAGGTTCAGCTTTAGGAAAACCTAAAGTTGATGTTTGAACGATGTCGCCTACTTCCATACCAACATGGTCAACCATTCCCACGTGAAAAGCTTTAGACTCGAAATCGAGATTGTTTCCTTCTTGACCAGTATGAGCCACGGCTATAGACTGAGTGATTTGTTCCTCAGCGTAGTCCAAAACCTCTTGCAAATCACCTAGGGTTTCGGGCTTAATGCCAGTCACCAAGCGAGTAACTGGAGCCTCAACTGCAATATTCAAACCGCCTACGTCCAGCGGATATCTGCTCCCATATTTATCTATTAAGTAGTGAAGCATATGACGAGAGTGCGCTGTGTGAGTAGCTGCTCCGATACAGCAAGCCAAAAGCACAATACGTGATGATTGAGCACCAATATCCAATCCACACGCTCCACGCTTCCCTGCGGTTAAATCGCATTTGCCAAAAGTGCAGAGACAGCACAAGTCGCAATCTGGCATATAAAAGGGCTTGTACTTGTTGAGGAGTTTCAAGTCCCAGTCTCTTAGAGATGTCAAACCGGGCATTGGTGTGGGTCCCATAGGTTCCTTCCAGGAGTCATCAACAATTTTTCCTATAGATAATTCAAGATTCTTAACAAGACCAGTAGTGGTCTTCATTTCACCAATTTTTACACGCACGTTCTTGCTCGTCAAATCCAAACCTCTGTAAAGGTTTTACTTAAACCAACATTACAATCTTTTTAAACTTTTCCAGAATATCCTAGCAAAAGATATGATGAGTTTATAGAGATGCAAGCTTCTTGAAAATCAACATGATCAAAGCTGATTTAGAGGTAACCAGCAGTTTTCATTATTTCCTTTACCGAAGCACAAGCCACATTGTCCGAAGGCAGGTCCAACAGCGATTTTCCCTCAAGAACATATTCATCCAAGGTCGCATCTGCCGTTATTTTTCCCAAATAACTTAGGTTCAGCAAAGTCTCTGCGTGAACGCTTAGTTCCGCAGGAAACCTATAGCCACCTACAAGATAGAAGTTGTCAAACTGCATGTCAACTTCTTTGGCGATGCGATGTGCTCTTTTGACATGGTCCATAGACTTTTTTGAGTGATCAAGAATATCAAACACGTCGTTCACTTTTGACGTTATGCGTCTGTTTAAGTGTTCAAGGCCTGCTGGCGAATCTATAAGCACATACTTATAGTTCTTGGTTAACGACTCCAACGCGCCTTTCAAAGCAGAGTTTGGCATACAATAGCAACCCTCAACCCATTTGGTACCTACGGCTAAGAAGTCAAAACTGTCACTTTCAAACAAACCGTTTGCCCAAATCCTGCTTTCTATTCGTTCGGTGGGTGGAACTCCTACAGTTGTTCCGCCTCGTTCAATGAATGTGCTGACAAGCAACTCGGCAATAGTGGATTTACCAGCTTCCGTGAGGTCTATTCCAACCATTTCAGCTAGGTTCTGATCAGGGTCAGCATCCACCAGCAACAGGGGAGTTTGATTTGCTTCAATAAAACATTTTGTCATTAATGCAGTGAAGCTTGATTTTCCAGTTCCTCCACGACCAATTGTCACAAGAATTTTCATAAACATAGACCTCTCATCAACAAACTCAGATGCTTTTCCTAAGGAGAACGTCGCATATATTGTCTATGGCTTGCATCGCCGCAATCTCCTTGTGCTCAAGCGGTGTTTCTCCCAGAGTATCCGCTTCAATCACTTTCTCGTCAAACGGAATAAACGTGAGGGTAGACAAACAGTTTTTCTGAGCGAAACTTGAGACTGCTTTCTTCTGTTTTTCGTTCATGATTCTGTTTCCGATGAGGTAGAGCTGCTTCATTCCAGCTTTTGCTGCCAAGTCATGTATGTGCTTAGCTATCTCAAGAGATTTCAAGTTTGAATCAGCAACAATCAACAGAGCATCCACTTGCCTCGCGGTTCCTCTACCTATATGCTCAACCCCTGCTTCAAAATCTAAAACAACAGCCTCGTTACGCTCAACAATCAAATGACGGAGCAAAGCACGGATAACCGCGTTTGGAGCGCACATACAGCCAGAACCCATGGACCGCACCGTGCCCATAACTATCAGATTCACGCCAAAAGGAGTATTCACGGAATATTCGCGGACTATATCATCTACGGTGAAGGATAAACGATAAACGCCAGAGTAGCCCGTGCTAGTTTTAGACTCAACAAGCTCCTTATTTTCAGAGATCGGCACAATCTTACGGGCTTCTTCCGTGGATAACCCTAAAGTTAAAGCGAGATTCGGCGAAGAATCAGCATCTATGGCTATAGTTTTCAATCCTCTCTCAGCGAACCCCCGCGCAAGACCCGCAGCGATTAAGGTTTTGCCGACGCCGCCTTTGCCAGAAACCGCAATCTTCATACAAAGCCCACTGGGCAATACTGTCGTTTTATGATTTATTTACGTTTCTTCGAAAATAAAAAAACGGAAAAGAATTAATAGAAAAGTCAGGCTCCTCATGTTCACTTTCAGCAACTTTGGGTAAGGATCTTTTTTATCATTGCGATTATGCTTTTGGAGGTTCCTGAATAAAACCCAAAGAGGAAATAAGATACTAGTATTTTGATTCCTAAAAGGTCGAAATTGAGAAAAGTGAGAGTGGGAAATTGAATTTTCAATCCTGCGATTTTGAAAGACAATCAAGCAAGAAAACTAAATTGCGCCTAGGAGGACTGTTCCTGCAATGAAAACACTGTCGTTTAAGGTAGAGTTGGCTCAAGACACCAACGCGCTCAAGCAAACCTTATTCTACAAACTGTGGAATTACCTTGTTGCTTATCAAGTCTATGGCTTTTTTCACCTTTGTGCCTATTGGAGAACCCACCACAAATTGCGAAACGCCGATTTTTCGAAGTTCAGCAATTCTTTCGATGCACATGTCTGGTGTACCGCATACCGAGAAAGCGTTAATCATCTCAGGTGTAACAGATGAGAAAGCAGTCCCAAAGTCATTTTTCTTTAGAGCCGCACGAAGTTCATCAGCCTTCGCCGTGTCTATTCCATGTCTTTCCAGTACTGGAGGAGGGCTACCCGCAACTATGAAGGCAACCACGGGGGTAGCAGCTTTAATAGCTTTTTTTAGTTCTTCGTTAACGGAAAACGAGGTGTATGCTGCAATGTCGACGTCGCTTGGAGTTGTGTTAGCTTGTTGAATTCCTTTGCTGACGCGTTTAACGGCGTATTCCACATCGGTTGGATGGCTAGCGTTAATCAAAACACCATCTCCAGTTTTACCTGCCATCTCTAGCATTTTTGGTCCTTGGGCGCCGATGTAAACGGGAATCTTAGTCTGAATTTTGAAGTTAAACTTGGCACCAACAATCTTGAACACTTCGCCCTGGTATGCAACGTTTTCGCCATTGATTAACTTACGGAATATATCTATGGTTTCCTTAACAGCGGTAAGGGGTTTGCCCATTTCTACTCCAACAGCTTCGAGGGTGGTTTTGTCCCCTGCACCTATCCCAAGCACCACTCTACCGGGAGCTAGCTCATTTAGGGTTGCGATAGCTTGCGCAGTGATAACCGGATTGACCATCCATGGGTTGGTCACGCCTGTACCAAAGGTAATTTTGTTTGTGTATATGGCTGCAGCGGCGAGAGTGACGTAGACGTTACGGTTAACGAAGTGGTCTGTTATCCAGAGATAGTTGAAGCCACAGTTTTCAGCTTGAATAGCATAGGCAACCAATTTCCAGTAAGGGTCTTTTGGAACGAATTCTACTCCAAATTTGAGCATATCATAGTGCCTCCGCTGTCATTGTTGCGATTTTAGCTTTATTTGTTCAGCAACGGTTGGCAGCTGCAATATACAAAATGCGTTCATTGCCTTTTCTGGTTCAAGCAACACGGAGGCTTCCAATAAAGCAGCCAAACCAGATTTACTTTTGCTGTTACCATTTTTCATGTGTAGAAGGATGGTGTCAGCAAGTTGACGGGGCATTTTTTCTTCATTCTTTGAGGCTAGAATCAAATTTATCAGTTGATCCGATGTTGGACCCCACTTTTCACCGGGAATCAACTTGACTAGGTCAGGGTAATCCACAATAGCTAACTCCTTTTGAGACAAGTAATTGCGGCAAATGCTTTAAAAAGTTGTCGTCTTCCAAGAATTGAGTTTTTAGAACCTGCCAAGCGTAGTCTTTATGGTTATGCAGTCTGTTTTGCAGTCTTTTATCCTTCCAAAATCTGGAGATTGTTTATCGCTATCTTGACTTCTCTTGGAATGGCTCGTATAGAAAAAAATGTGTTAGTTTATGACAGGTTCAAGGTAGCTATTACAGTGTCATCATCCAAAGCCTCTATCTTAAACCCTTTCTTCTCGCACATATTCAACATTTTATAGTTGTTAGCACTCACGTAACCGTAGATTTTGTCCACACGCATATCTTTGCCCATCTCAGCAAGAAGGTCCATAAGCTTGGATCCAAGCCCAAGACCTTGCCATTTATCGCCCACTAAAACAGCGAACTCACCGCTTTTCCCTCCAGGTTCAATAATTAATCGAACGGTACCGATTATTGGTTTTTTGCTCTTCTGAAGTTCTGCTATGACGGCGATTTCTCGGTCGTAATCAAGATTGCAGTACCGCGTCAACATTTTATGGGAAATCTCTCTTATTATCTCGAAAAACCTGAAATGCATACTTTCTGCGGAAAGAGACATCAAAAACTCGTTGAAACGTTTTTCGTCTTCAGGCTTCACTGGGTGAAGCAGCACCTTAGTTCCGTTTTTAAGTCTCCTAATTGCAACGTACTTCTTGGGGTAAGAGGCAATGAGGCATTTGTCATGATATTCAGCAACCTCGTGCATCATCCTGTCCCAATCTATAACTACTCGAGCGTCAACCGCAACCACAGCATTTTCGCTGGCAATCAACGGGTTTATGTCAATCTCTATTATTTCTGGGAAATCTGTAACAAGGTGCGAAAATTTCACCAGAATCTCTTCAATAAGGGAAACGTTCAAAGGATGTCCATTGGATGTCACGTATTTGTAAATGGCGGTGTCTTCCATTAGCCGTCTTGCAAGTGTCTGATTCAGTGGTGGGAAACCAATACTCACATCTTTGAACAGTTCTGCAGCAATTCCACCCATCCCGAAGAGGATTGTGGAGCCAAACTGGTCATCTTTTTTGGAGCCTATAATCAGTTCGTAGCCTTTTTCGCGTATCATGGGCTGAACAGCCACACCTTGGAACTCAACGGCGCTGTTATATTTTTTAACCCTGTCAGCGATCTCTCCGAACAAGGATTTTGTTTCCCATTTAGAACAAACGTTCAAGATGACGCCTCCGATTTTCGATTTGTGTGAAATCTGAGGAGACAATGCTTTTAGGACCACAGGGTAACCTATTTTAGAAGATGCCGCGATAGCCTCTTCGCTGGTTCGAGCTACAATCGTCTTCACAGTTGGAATCTTGTAGGTTTCCAAAAAACTCATTGAATCAGGTAAATTGAGGAATTTCCTTCCCTCGTGAAACGCTTTCCGGAGAATACCCTTAAGCACAGTTGAGTTGGGTTGCTCCACAGGTAGAGATTCGGGAGTCTGATACAGAAGCTCCTGGTTTTGAGTGTAATTGTACATGTATAGGAAGGTAGAAACGGCCTCTTCAGGGGATGTAAATGATGGAATTTCGTTTTTTTGCAGAATTCTACGAGCTTTCCGACAATTCTTGTCTTCACTCATTAGAACCGTGAGAACAGGTTTGCTGGTTTGCTTAGCTATTTCAACTATTGTCTTTGCCAATTCAACGGATTTTGTGGCACCCTGCTGTGTATAGATAACCAAGAAGCCGTTGCTTTTGGGGTCGTTCAAGCATATCTCCATCACGTTTTTGAATCTGTCTGGGGTAGCTTCCTCGTAAATATCTATAGGATTTGCTATGCTACAGTAGGAGGGCAAAACGTGCTTCAAAGCTTGAACAGTATCGTTACTCAGCTTCGCTAGTTTTCCATCTCTCGCTATGAGGTGGTCAGTAGCCATTATCGCAGGCCCTCCTGCGTTGGTAATTATAGTCAGATTTGGACCAGTCGGGTTTGGTTGCATCGCCAATGCTTCTGCACAGTTAAAAAGATCGTTGATAGCCTCAACACGGACAATACCAGCGCGTCTGAAAGCGGCGCTATAAACTGAGTCGTCTCCGCCTAAAGAGCCACTGTGGGAGAGAGCTGCTTCCCGGCTTTCCTTGAAACGGCCAGCCTTAACCAACACAATAGGTTTAGTTCGAGCGGAGCAGCGAGCTGCACTCATAAATTTACGCCCGTTTTCTATGGATTCTACGTAGAGCACAATGCTTCTGGTCTGAGAGTCGATACTGAAATAATCGATTAAGTCTCCCAAATCCACATCTATAGTTGAGCCTGTGGAGACTACGGCGCTGAATCCAACCTGCGCTTCCGAAGCCCAATCCAGAGCTGAAGCACATAAAGCAGCACTTTGGGAGATGAAGGCTATTTTTCCAGGTTGTGCTTGCTTGTCGACGAAAGTCGCGTAGAGGTTGATTTTCGGCCTAATCACACCTAAACTGTTAGGTCCGATTATGCGGATTCCGTACTTCCTTTGATGTTCTAGAATTTGCCTCTCTAAAGTTGAATCCTTGTCGCCAATTTCTTTTAACCCAGCTGAGATTATGATGACACCGGCGACGCCAGCCTTTCCGCATTCTTCAATGACTTGAGGAACAGTGTGCGCTGGTGTAGCTATAATTGCGAGGTCTATTTTGCAGGGAATTTTACTGATGCTAGGATAAGCAGTTATTCCTTGAACTATCTGCCTGAAAGGATTTACAGGAAAAACCTCACCTTTGTAGCTTTTTCTTGTCAAGTTGCTAAAGATTTTGGCTCCTATGGAACCTTCTCTTCCGCTTGCACCTACAACGGCGATCCGTTTAGGATTGAAAGTGCGTTGGAGGTTCTCAATTCCCAAGTCTAATTGTTCCCTCGTTTCGGAGAAGTGTCTTTATTTGAATAAATGTATAAACTACATATGGTTTTTAAAACTTCTTAGAATATTCATGCAGACAGCTTGACATGGAAAGTAAAGCATTTGCGTACAAAATTTAATGTCTTTGAGTTGAAGATAAACTTAATTTTTATTTCAGAGATAGTCATTAAATCCTAAGTAATGGAGGTTTACAAAGTTGGACTCGATCCAGATAATTGCTGTTGAAAACTTACCCTTAATAACGGAAGGCGCCGACCTCGGTGAACTCATCTGCAAAGCGGCTGAAAAGCAGAATAAGCCCATCCAGGAAAAAGACATTATTGTTATCACTCATGTTGCTGTTTCGAAAGCCCAAGGAAAAGTGGTTAATCTTGACGAAGTTGTACCTTCGGAACGGGCGAAGGAAATAGCGCGTGAAACCGATAAAGACCCCGCTTTGGTTGAGGTAATTCTCCGGGAGACAACGGAAATCGTGCGTAAGCGGCGTAATAGTCTGATCACAGAGACTAAGCACGGCATGGTTTGTGCAAATGCGGGAGTGGATAGGTCTAATGTTGAAGGCGAAAGAAACTTGGTTTTGTTGCCTGAAAATGCAAACGAGTCAGCACAGAAAATCAGACAAAAAATAAAGAGGCTAACACATTGTGATGTTGCAGTGATTGTTTCTGATACTCATGGTCGCCCTTTTAGAATGGGGGAGATTAACGTGGCAATAGGCGTAGCGGGAATCAAGCCGATAAGGGATAGACGTGGAGAAAAAGACCTATTTGGATATGTTTTAAAAATTAAACGAACAGCTGTCGCTGATGAACTATCGTCCGCGGCAGAGCTTGTGATGGGTCAAGCTGATGAAGGGATACCTGCAGCCATTATAAGAGGGTACAAGTATCAAACAGCAGAAAAAGCATCGGCAAATGAGCTTAATAGACCGAAAGAGAAGGACTTGTTCAGATAAGTGATTAAACGGGAAACAAAAAATGAGCCCAAATACGCTTAAGGAAGTAAGTGAGCGATTAGTGAAAGCCGGCAAAGAACTGAATGAGCAGGGGCTAGTATGGGGAACTAGCGGAAACATCAGCGCGAGAATCCCCGGCAAAGACACTTTTCTGATAAAACCTTCTGGAGCACATATGAGATCCTTGAAGCCTGCAGAACTGGTTCTTGTGGATTCGCAAGGTAACAAGGTCAGAGGAGAAATGAATGTTTCTTTGGAGACTCCTATGCACGCTGCAATTTACCGAGCACGGGATGATGTGCAAGCGATTGTGCACACGCATGCGCCCACGGCGACTGCGTTTGGGATAGCTAAGACGGAAATTCTTCCATTGCAGGTGGAGATGTTCATGCTTCTTCCAAATGGTGTTCCCGTCGTTCCCTTTGAGCGACCGGGTTCTGAAGCACTTGCAAAAGCTGTTCAAAAAAAGATTATGGATAACGACGCTGTTATTCTTGAAAATCATGGGGTTGTAACCGTTGGCTCAACTATTAAAGCCGCTTGCAACCTAACCGAAATGGTTGAAGAAGCTGCCAAGATTCAGCTTTTGGCGATGACACTTGCCGGCGTAAACGTATTGAATTTAGCTAAGCTAAAGGAAAAGTTCAAAACAATGAATATAATTGAATAGCAAAAACGGAAAAGAGGATGCTATTTTGACCGACCCTAAAACGCCTGGAGAGTTTTTAGAAAAAGTGTTGTCCAGCAGGTTTAAACCAGAAAAAGCCGCCGGAATTGATGTTATAGTCAATATAAAAATCACCGGACCTAATGGCGGAGACTGGATAGTTACAATAAAAAATCAGAAACTGGAAACCAGAGAAGGAACACATCCTTCGCCCACGATAGAACTAATGATAAAAGAATCAGATTACATGGACCTTATTAAGGGCAAAATTAGCGGCGAAAAAGCCTTTATGACGGGAAAACTCAAGTTCAAAGGTAACATTGGCATGGCATTACGATTGAAGGATACAGGTTTCCTTTAGAAGACCCCTACACTAGCTGAAAACAGTTAATAGCCTTTTGCGGCTAATGAAACTTTATCAATTCTTATTTTTGATTTCCCGAGTTTATCCGTATTACTTCGACAAATATTTATTTAATCTTCCACATTCACAGAAGGGTAGGTGGAGAAATTTGGTAATTCTAAAAGAAGTTGTGAAGGATTACGAGTTCCGCGGAGACATGTCGGCGGATGAACTTGTCAACCAGATGGAGCAAGCTTGGGGTTTCACCGCTGGAAAACTCTCTGTAGGCGTAAGAATTCTTGAGCGTATGTTCAAAGCGACTAACTGCATTAATTTTCTTTCGTTCACTGGAAATCTCGTTGCAACTGGTGCGCGAGGCGTTTTTAAGGAGTTAGTCAAGCGAAAGCTTGTTGACGTTATTATCACGGCTTGTGGAACACTTGATCATGATGTCGCAAGGTGCTGGAGGAACTATTACAAGGGCTCTTTCATAATGAATGACATAAAACTTCACGAAAGAGGCATAAACCGCTTGGGTAACATCTTAGTTCCGAACGATAGTTATGGCACCATAATAGAAGAGAAGATGAAAGAGCTACTGGAGAGCCTTTGGAGAGAGGGTGTGAAAGAAGTTTCAGGCAGTCAACTTTGCCGTGAAATAGGGTTGCGCTGCTGCAACGAAAGCTCAATTATGTATTGGGCAGCAAAAAACGACGTACCAGTTTTCGTTCCCGGTATCACAGACGGCGCGATTGGTTATCAAACTTGGCTCTTCAGCCAAGATCACAAATTCAATCTTAATATGCTTAAGGATGAAGGAGAATTGAACGACCTAATTTTTTCGGCAAAAAAAACCGGTGCGTTAATTGTTGGCGGGGGAATCTCAAAGCACCATACGATATGGTGGAACCAATTTAAAGATGGATTAGACTACGTCGTGTACGTGAGCACAGCTGACGAGTGGGACGGTAGTCTCTCTGGCGCACGACCTCGAGAGGCAGTTTCATGGGGAAAAATAAGTGAGAAAGCCAAGAGAGTGATGCTTGAAGGCGATGCTTCAATGATACTGCCCTTGATGATGAGTTCGCTTGTTGCTAGGCTTGGAAAAGCTTAGAATAGGGCTTCAAAAAGCCATGACATGTCTGGGCCTTTGCGTTTATTTTTTACTCTTTCGTTTAGAGCATGTGTTATTAGCGGTAAGGCAATTGTTGCGTCGCAGTAGCACACCACCCGAGTGCCACTTTCACTGTTAATTTTACCCCAGCTAATAGCCTCTTCTAGAGTGCAGCCTGACAAGCCGCCCCATTGGGGGGCGTCAGTAGTTATTTGTATGGCATACTTGTGCGGGTAGTAGTACTCCTGCAATCCTTTGCGTAAGTGACCTTCTCTGCCGGCTACGCCTTCGTCGTTGGTTTGGGGTGAAACTGAGATGGCGATGAGTTGCGTTAAGTCTTTTGGCACGCCGCCGCCTATGTAGACTACGGCAACGTCTTTTGTTTTGGTGCCAATGCTAACGAACTGGTCGAACTCTTTTACTGAATCCAGAATTATTGGATGACCTTTGTTTTTAGCCATAAGGAATGTTTCACCGTAAGCGCTGTCGCTCACAGCTGGGCTGAAAATTGGAACACCATTTTGTGCGGCTATCGCGGCTATGCTATGTATGCCTTTCGTGCTGAGGAATTTACCTAGTAAATGCAGAAACTCGGCGCTTGAGTAGGTAAAATTAGTTTTCAGGGTCATAACGAAGTCTGTTACTAATTCCTCCATTTTTCGGTAGTCTGTTTCTTTACCGAAGACGTCATAGTACCTGTTTACGTCTGCCTCTAGCAATTTCTCGTCGTTTGCCATGTGACTGCCTTGCCAGTAGCTGAATCCCATGGCGTCCACAATATCTTCGGAAACATTAGCGCCTGTGGAGACGAGCACGTCAATGAACCGGTTTTCAATAAGCCAGTTTATCATAGTCCACTGTCCAGCGGTGCTCATGGAGCCTGCTAAGCCCATAACAATAGTCAAATCGGGGTCTTTGAGCATTTTTTCCCAGATTTCAACTGCTTCGCCGAGTTTTCTTCCCTGATAAGCGGTCCGGCTCATATCCTCAAGAAGTTGAGACAAACTTTTTTCTTTAACCTTTATTGGTTCAAGTCTTTTGTTAAAATATGATTCGCCCATTGATTTGCACCTTGTTGTACATTAGGCGACCCATATATGAAATTTATCATTTTGATAGAGTGAAACAATAATGCGGATGCGTTTTTAGATTCAACTAGGTTTTTGGCTTTTTTTATGGATTGATTTTTTTCTCCTTAGTTGCTGAATTTCCCGAGAATTTGCCTCAATTGATTGCTGAGAAAACACAAAACTTGTTTACCCCGACTGATAGCAACAAACGCAGAAACCAGTAAATACTTGTCATTTTTTATGATTCAGAAAATTTTTTAGAAAAAAGAAAGAAAGGGGGAGTTCACTTACTATTTTTCCATTACTTTTTTGGTGGCTATTTCTATGTCTTCAGATTTGATTGTTTTTCTTCCAGCATGCATGGCAAAATCTAGTGCTTCCTTGGCGATTTTGATGCCAATTCCTTCTAATGCTTTCGCTAGTTCTTTCGCTGCCGCCTCACTTACTCTGTCCGCTCCTGCCTTTTTGCACAATCTGTGCATGGGAGCAACGGCTAATTCTAAATTGGCCATAAAGACTTCTCCGCAGCTTCTTTTTCTTTTTAAAGCTATATTTAACCTTTTTTGTCTTCTATTTCTTTAAATTATCGTTTAAGATTAAAATTCTTCACATAAAGAAGAAAATTATTATAATTTGGCTAGATATAATAACGGCCTTAAGATTGAAATGAAGCTAATTGACGCTCACATCCACCTTTCTGACGCAGAATACTCAAAATGCACTGACGAGCTTGTAACTGATGCCAAGAACTCCAATGTTGTAGCGCTAGTTTCGAATTCTACTGACTTTGAAACAAGCATCGGAAGTCTGAAATTGGCTGAAAAGTATCCAACTACGGTTTATCCTGCAATAGGCATTCACCCATGGAACGTGAATATGCTTGGAGAAAGTGAGCTTGAAAAAACTTTGGATTTGATTTCTGAGCAAAACCAAAAAAATACTGTAGTTGCAATAGGTGAAATCGGTCTCGACTCCAAATATGAGTCGAAATGGGAGGATCAGCTTATGGTTTTCGAAAAAATGCTGCACCTAGCCGAAAATCTTGGTCTTCCAGCCATAATTCACTCGCGAGGGACAACCGCTAAAATCGTGGAGATGCTTCCATCATACAACTTAAAGAAGGTTTTGCTACATTGGTTTAGCTACCCAATGAGTGCGCTGTATGAAGCTTCAGACTACGGATATTACATCTCCGAAGGGCCACCAGTGGCTTATTCCAATGGCATCCGTGAAATCGTGGAAAAGGTACCGCTGACTAACTTTTTGACAGAAACAGATGGGCCAGTGACTTACAGGAGAAATCCCTATAATGGTCAGATGACTAAACCTTCCTTCTTAAAGACCGTAATTGAAGCCGTGGCCGATGTTAAGAAAATGGCTGTTGTGGATGTTGCAGACCAAATAGCTCGAAACTTCGAGGATTTCTTCAATATAAAACTGAACTAGCCTCTGTTATGTGCTAGGCAACGTCAATAATTCAGATTAAAACCAATTAAAAAACCTCTAAAAACCAAGTGAAGCATTATTAACGATATAGCTACAGCCAAGATTAAGACTATTGTTGAAATAATTTTACGGATTCTTCAGCTTGTTAGCGTCAGATCACTTTTTCTCCATCTTCAAGACCGTGTCCTTTTTCTTTTTCTAGCCGTTTGCCCTTGCTCAGTCGAGAGGAAAAGGGAAATCACTCGATTCCATTTTTAACCTTTCTTCTCCTCTCCCTCTTATACATTCAATGCAGAATATGGTGCGTCCACTTTCTAGGATGATGTTTGGTTAAGATAGGCGTAAACTTAAATTAAGCCTCTTATTCTATTGGAAGTTGCTTTTACGCTTTCAAGCGTTGGAGGACAAAAGATAGTATCTGATTGGAGGAAACTGGGCGGTTGGGAAAAGTCAAGACGGAACACATTAAACGGTTAGCTAAAGAACTTATGGAACGCTTTCCAGATAAATTCTCAGGAGATTTTAACTCCAACAAACATACAGTCGACACGCTCACGGAAGGCGCGACTTCGAAAGTGAGGAACCAAGTTGCCGGATATATAACACACACTATTTCCGCAACCCAATCCGATACTTCAAATGAAAGCGAAGAGGAGATAGCAACTTAGCTGTAACGGAAAATGACGTCTTATGATTGATGAATACCGAAAGGGGTGGGCTTTGAGATATTTGCGCGAAGCAAAGGCGGAGTTGGAAGCAGCACGGAAAGTACCGTATATGGCTCCTAGTCTTGTGATCGAGTCTATCAGGAAAGCTCGAAACGCAATATACTATAGTCTGGGAGAACCTGCTTTCATAGAAGTCCTCGTAAGAGAAGAGACAAAAAAAGTGAAACCTACAAATGACTCGGTTCTGCTTTTCTTAATGGAGATCGAAGGAATGGTACAGCAGCTAGCACATTTGGAAGAGGTGAACAGTGAAACAATGATGAGACAGGCTGAGACGCTGGTTCAAATAGCCACGGACATTGTGCAGGTGTTAACTGAAGAAAAATTTGAAAACTAAATTGCCAATTTTTATTCTTCAATTAGATAAGCCCAATTAAAAATTGAAATCCTTTATTAGCACTAGTTCAACACCATTTATAGGTTGGACAAAAATGACAATAACTGTGAAGTTAGTCGGTGCTTTTCGTCATTTTTCAGGCACAGGCGAACTTGAGTTGCGTTTTAAAAATCTTGACTGTGTGAGCGATTTAATAAGAGCGGTAATTAAAGACCTGCCTGAGATAGAGTGTACTTTTGTTTATCAGCAGCTCAAAAATCCTGAGCCAAATGCATTAATACTTGTTAATGGTAAGGAAATTGGTGTTTTAGATGGGGTGGAAACGAAATTGAAGGACGGCGACGAAATCGTTCTTGTTCCTGTTGTTCATGGCGGCTGAAAATCATTTATGAAAAAATGAATTAGGCAATTTGCCAACGATTTGGCCTAGGCTTTTTGTATTGATTTTGTTTTTTGATATATTTTGTAACTAGGGAGTATTGTATAGCAAAGCTTAATACTCAATATTCCTATTGGGTGCGAGGTGCCCAAATTGGGAAAAGCGGCAGTAACAACTCCTTTGTACCTTTCTGTAGCCTAGACACTAATGATTAGCTATCAACTTTTCACAGAAACAGCGGTCACTACTCTTGTAACAGAAATCAACACCTTCATTCCATCAATAGGCTTCTGGCTAGCCGGGCGAGTAGACATGGTTGTTTTTGTCTATGCATTTGCTTGGACATTCGTACTGTCATCTGCAATACCTTCTGTTCTTCTCGGAAAAGACCGTGGCGTGCTTGTTCAGTTTTTTGTATGCTTAACCTTAACTTTCTTGGCTTTTGTACTAGTGGATCTAATGGAAATTTACGCAGGAACTTCACTGACCCAGTTGCTCAATTTTTCCATCATATTCACAAATCCAATTTTAGCTACGCTCTATCTTGCTCTGCCTTACATCTTCATGATAGGTCTAGATTTTGGGTCAAAGAGAATGAATGAAGTAGAGAAAAAGCCAGTTGACTTCACAGAGACCTTTGTGGACTCTAAAGAATGGTCGGAGCAAAACTGTCAAGAGGCACAATAGGCATATCAAATAGTATGCTAAGCAAAATAGCAACTTTAACAACGGACTTTGGGTTAAAAGATCCTTATGTTGCTGAGATTAAAGCTGTAATTTTAAGCATATGCCCAAAAGCCACAATTGTAGACATAACACATATGATACCCAAGTTCAATACCCAAATGGGTGCTTACGTGCTGGCTTCAGCAACGGTATACTTCCCGAAAGGCTCAGTCCATTTGGTAGTGGTTGACCCGGGAGTTGGAACCAAAAGACGACCAATATTGATACAAACCAAACAAGGTTTTTTTGTTGGACCGGACAATGGCATCTTAATTTTAGCAGCGGAAAAACAAGGAATAATGAGCATTCATGAACTGGCAAATCCACAATTCATGTTACCTAGAGTCTCTAACACATTCCATGGAAGAGACATTTTTGCTCCTGCAGTAGCCCACTTATTGAATGGGATAAAGCCAGACGATTTTGGACCAAGAATAAGCGAACTAACGAAACTTGAATTCTTAAAGACCACGAAAGAAAATGGTGCGTTGATTGGCATGGTTTTGCATGTGGATGGTTTCGGGAATATAATTACGAACATAACCGAGAAAGAGTTAGAACAGACTCATGTGAAAGGTGAAGTAAGGTTGAAACTGCCGTGTTGCAAATTAAGACTGAAACTATGCAAAGCCTATGGAGAAGCTGAACCCAAGGAGCCATTAGCCCTAATTGGGAGTCATGATTTTCTAGAAATCGCTCTAAACCAAGGCAGTGCATCGGAGAAATTCAAAGTAAAACCAGGTGACAAAATTAAGCTTTTGCTTTAGGGTTGAAAATTATCTTTCTTTTTTAATCAGATTTATCTCCTAGTCAGTTTCTCGAAAAACCTTGAATTATTAAAAACGATAAACAGTTTCAACGGTTAGGACTACCCAAGCGTAATAATCAGCAATCTATTGATATAAAGGAGACGCCTTGATACGAACAGGATTAGCGGTAGTTCTGTTTAAGGTTCGTTGTCAAATAGAATATAACCTATAATTTTTTGTTTTGGTTGCTGTCACCATTGCAGTCAAATAGCTTATAAGCCAGTTATTTCAAGAATACTAAATTGGTTTTAAGTATGGGAACAGGAAGCACTCAACAATTCGACGTGGGTCATTGGATCTTAAGGATTATCGCCATAATTATTGACAATATTATACTTTATGTTGTAGCGTGGTTGCTGCTAGCTTTAGTTCTGACTCCACTGTTGTTTCTTGGAGCACCTTCCTTATTTTGGCTAGGATTTGACTGGCTGGTTTTGCCATTCGTCTCTGGAATTCTTGGAGTGCTCTATTTCGTTATATTGGAGGTTTACTGGGACGGAACTTTAGGGAAAAAGATCATGGGTCTGCGTGCACAAATGACAAACGGAAACAAAGTAACGTTAGATAAAGCATTTATCCGCAATATCAGCAAAATCCACCCGCTTCTCTTGTTGTTAGACTGGTTAATTGCTTTTGTCACGCCAGGGGATGATCGCCGCCAAAAATACACGGACCGTATTGCAGGCACCACGGTTGTTCAAGTATCACAAGCATTCGTTGCGATATCTCCATCTTCAGAGGCAAGCACGCAATAACAAGATGTAATGCGTTGTCAAAATACTCTCTTTTTTTTCATTATTCATTATAATTACTCGCGCGAGCCTAGCCAATCACAATCTTGTATATCAACATACATAGAAAGCTTTAAATACACTATCACGTTGACGTTGTTGTTTTTCGAGAGGGGAATGTGTTTGCAGAGATTGGGTACAGTGCTTCATGTGACTCCTTCTCAGAATGTTGTTGTTAAGGCTGACAGAACTCCGAAAATCGGTTCAACGGTTGCTAGCGAAAAATTGAAGGTGGTTGGAAAGGTCTTTGACGTGATAGGTCCAGTTTCTTCACCTTACGCAATTGTAAAGCCAAACATAGAAGATCCTGAAAAATTGATTGGAGAAAAACTGTATCTGCTTCTCTCGAAAAAGAGATGGAGTAAAGAAGTATGAGTGAAGATAACAAGATGTATGATTCTACAGACTCTGCAGCGACAAAGCAACGAATTGAACCAGTCAAGGTCCAATCATGCCCTGAATGCGGCAGCACCCGGCTTATGCGGGATTACGAGTGCGCTGAAATAGTTTGCATGGACTGCGGTTTCGTAGTAGCAGCAAAAATTGCTGACAGAGGACCCGAATGGAGAGCTTTTGACGACGAGCAGAGGTCGAAACGAACAAGGGTTGGTGCTCCTCTAACATACACAATTCACGATAAAGGTTTATCAACAACAATAGATTGGCACGACCGCGATGTATACGGCAAAAGCCTCTCACCTGGCCAGAAAGCACAGGTTTATCGCCTCAGAAAATGGCAACGTCGCATCAGAGTTTCAGACGCAACAGAACGCAATTTGGCTTTTGCCTTATCTGAAATCACAAAAATCTCTAACAACTTATGTCTGCCCAAAAACATACTTGAAACCGCCTCAGTCATTTACAGAAAAGCAGTGAAAGAGAGACTGATACGCGGCAGATCAATTCAAGGTGTAACTTCCGCATCTATTTACTTGGCTTGTAGGCAGTGTGGACTGCCCAGAACTTTAGATGAGATATCTCAGGCCTCAACTGTTAACAAGAAAGAAATTGGTCGCAGCTACCGTTTTCTGATTAAAGAGCTTGACTATTCTATTCCGCCACTTAGACCTAGCCAGTACATAACAAAGTTTTCCAATCAACTAACAATGCAGGGGAAAGTAGAAGAGATCGCCCATAAAATTTTAGCAGCGGCAAAAGAGCTTAAACTAACTTCAGGTCGTGGTCCAACTGGAATTGCCGCCGCGGCAAGCTACGTTGCTTCTGTTTTGACAGGGGAGAGAAAAACCCAGAGGGAAATTGCCGAGATTGCCCAGGTAACTGAGGTTACTATTAGGAATCGCTATAAAGAACTCGTTGAAAGACTAATGTTCCAAATAAGCATTTAATGAAACTCGTCTTCTCTTTCTCAGTTATATTTAACATTTTGCAAGTTTAGGTTTCAGCTCATAATGCAGAGTGTTATTGATTGAGAGCAAATATTTTTTCAGATATAGCAAAGACTTTGATTAGAATATTATATTCATTTTGTTTGGCTGCCCAAATTGCGGAACAGTAGAAGCCACTTTGGCTAAATGCTGGACTGTGAGACCAATTGAACATGAAGCAAATGGTGATTTACTAGAATTTAGTGTTGGGAGGTTCAATTGTCCAGGAACAATTAGAAATTTTTGAAGCCAAGACTCTTCAAGGATATGGCTCTCAGCAACTTTTTTTCTCCTTGAAAACATCGGCTTATAAGCCCTAAACCTCATAGATAGACAGAAATTCTTAAAATTTCTTTGAACTGATTGCTCTTATTTTACAAGTTCTCTTTTCTTCCATCTGAGATTCTTGCTTTTGCACTTTCTACATTTTGATGCATTTGCAGCGTTTCTTACTCCGCAGTCCCTGCAAATTTTCATGTGAAGCCTATGCTTTTGTGCAATGGACTTCTTAATTGGATCTAATACTGGCATCTGGCAACCTCTATTTTTAGTGCTAAGACTCAGATGGTTGTCTGTCAAATATACCTTTTGTCTCAAGACCGCTGAAGTTGTACCGTTAGGTTGCTAAAGAGACAGCTACCGCTCCATTCTTCACCTGCAGGTTAATGATTTCACAAGGAGCTGATCGGAGCACCCGTTTTTGCATTACTACAAATTACAATAGTCTTGCTTGGTTTTGGCAGATATAAGACAAAAACTCGAGAATGTACAGAAATCTTTAGATAGTTAAAGCATAACTGATAACAATAATGCCAGCATTAAAATTTCCATCCAGAAAATTCGTTTCCGTTGACCCAAGCAAATGTACCGGCTGTGGGATTTGTGAGTATGCGTGTACTCTTGAAAAAGAAGAAAGCACATTGAATCCTATTCGCTCACGGATTCGTGTGGTTCGTATGACCCCGTTGTTCAATTTTGCCCTCGCTTGTAGGTTCTGTGATGATGCTAAATGCGTGACTGCATGTCCAGAAGACGCATTATCCCAATGCGAACAAACTGGTATTATAATGGTTAACGAAAAGAAGTGCAAAGGTTGCGATTGGTGCATACAAGCATGTCCACACGGTGGCATTACAATTCACTCTGACACGGGCATAGCCATAACCTGCGACCTATGTGACGGCGAACCAAAATGTATCGAATCCTGTCCAGAAGAGGCCCTTGATCTTGTAGACACAGATGAAGACGCTGAGAAAAGATTCAGCGAAGCTCTTGAAAAACTCCCAACAGAAACTGAACGCTTAACATCTATTGTTAAAAATAAAGATTGGAAACCTTTGCTTGCAGAAGCTGAAGAGAGGTCAATGAGGGTCAACGAAAAGCTTGAAGACTTGAACAGAAAAGCAAACGCCAAAAAACAAAATAAACTTAAACAATCCGATGCCTAGTTTGTTTCCAGCTTTCCTTTTTCGAGCAGCTTTATTCTTCGTAGCCTCTTAAAAGCTGATTTATGTCTTTCCCGTTTTGTTCGCCCATGTACCCGCCTTCCATAACGAAGAAGGTTGTTTTATCCAAAGCAGCAATTCTTTTGCCAATTTCTCGATAACTATTTTCTTTTAAGCCAAGAGATGCCAAGTCTCCAAGGTGCCCATCAAACCCAATTGATACAGCTACAACCTCAAACTTTTCCAAGTTTATTATGGTTAGTGCATGGTCAAGAGTTTCCAGATATCTCTTTTCGCCGCAATCGGCCGGCAAAGGGAAGTTCAGGGCGTTTCCTTCGGAGTATGCGCCTGTTCCGGGATAATGCGGGTGACGGTGAAGTGAAATGTAAATTACTTTCTTATCATCATGGAAAATCTCTTGTGTGCCGTTTCCATGATGTCCGTCAACATCTAAAATCAGAGCCGGCTTGTCAAGAGCTTTTACAGCTACTGCGACGTTATTCAGATAACAGAATCCCCGCGTGTAAACACCTAGGGCTGCACCGTTTCTTCCCGCATGATGTCCAGGCGGTCTCATAAGGGAAAACCCACTAATTTTAGCCGCTAATATTGCGCCTCCAGCTGAAAGCCGTGCGAGCTCGTAAATGTTTTCGTATGCTGGCGTGTCGGAGTCTTCAACTAGACCCTTTTTCAGGTGCCAAATGTAGTCGGAGTCGTGCACCTTAATCAGTTCTTCTTCAGATGCAGCTTCAGGTTCAACAAATTCATATTCTTGTTCTTTCAAAATTTCGTAAGCCATCTTCACTCTTTGAGGTCCTTCGATGTGCCAACCGCCGTAGTTTAAGCTCTTTTCTGAAAAAATTATTTTTGTTTTCATTCATGCGGCATCCATACATAGATAAACAACGTTTTTCACATTAAAATATCATCTCCTCTTAAAGATTTAGCGCGTAGCAAAAAGTGGTGCAAAAACGCAGATGATAGCAGAAAATCCTTTCGCCAAGTTTCGAAAAGAATGCGAAAACGCATTAGCTCATGCTTTGAGAAGGACGTTTCCAAAAATTGAGGTTAAAGATTTAGCTTTAACTAGGCCGTCAAACTCTGATTTTGGGCAGCTTGCTTCATCTCTCTGCTTTGAGCTTGCCAAGAGGCTTAAGCAAAATCCCATTGATTTGGCTGAACGATTAGTCAGTTCAATACCTAAATCTGGTTTTTCTCTGATCGCAAAGGTTGTTGCGGCAGGTGGAGGTTACGTTAACTTTTATGCGGATTTCTCCAAGTTTTCTAATTTGGGGCTTTCGTCTGCTAGGCAATTGAAATTCGAGTATGGCTTTGTTAAAACTGACACACCGACTAAAGTAATTGTTGAGCACACCAGCGTGAACCCTCTTCACCCCATTCATATCGGTCAGGCTAGAAATCCAATTTTGGGTGAGGCTTTAGCTCGTATGCTAGAGTATAGAGGACATACAGTTGCTCGTCACTATTACATTGACGATGTTGGACGGCAATCTGCTGTTGTTGCCTACGGATTCCTAAAACTCGGTAGGCCAAAACCTGATGAAAAAGCGGATCGTTTTGTGGGCAAGATCTACACTATTACCTGCTGTTTGGTTGAGCTGAACAGGCTGAAAAGAGAGCTTGCATTGGCAAAAAAGGCTTCCCTTTCTGACGAAGTTGCCAAAATCAATAAAGAGCTTTCCGAATGGGTGTCTATCGCCGCAGAGCTTGAAGAGAAATTTCCAACGCTTTTCGGAAAAATATTAACCAAAATAGGTGAAGATGAGAATCCTGAGGAGGAGATAAACCGGCTAAATCGTGCCTACGAGGATGGAGAAACTAAGGCTAAGAATCTCATAAGAGAAGTTAGCAACTTATGTATTCAAGGTTTCAAGGAAACCCAAAAACGTTTGGAGATTCGCTTTGATTCATGGGATTGGGAAAGCGATTTTGTTTGGGGCAAGCAAGTTTCAAACGTTCTTCAGAAACTTGAAACGTCATCTTATGTTTACACTGAAGGTGGAGTATTAGAGTTTGATGCTGAAAGAGTAGCGTGCAGCTTGAATCTTAAAGAAAAACTGGGTTTAAAAGAGAATTACGAGATTCCTACGTTAACTCTTATGAGAGCTGATGGCACAACGCTTTACACCACACGTGATATTGCTTACACCTTATGGAAGTTTGATCAAGCAGATAGAGTGATAAACGTTATTGGTATGGAACAGTCTCTGGCTCAGTTGCAGCTGAAAATTGCCATATATGCTTTAGGATACCGAAGTTACGCTGACAATCTTGTTCATTTTGCTTACAACCTCATTACTCTTCCTGGCTATAAAATGTCCAGTCGGCGAGGTCGCTACATCACTTTCGACGAAGTCCTAGACGAAGCGGTTGAACGAGCCTACGAAGAGGTTTCAAAGCGTTCACCTCAACTGTCACAGGAAAAAAAACGAGAAATCGCTGACTTCGTGGGGATTGGTGCTGTTCGCTACGCGCTTGTTGATGTTGATCCCTCTAAGCCCGTGATATTCACGTGGGATAGGGTGCTAAACTTCGAAACTAATAGTGCACCTTACGTTCAGTACACTCATGCAAGAGCTTGTAGCATCCTTCGCAAATCTGATAGGAAACCAGAAAAACCGGACTTCAGGCTTTTAAATGAGAAATTGGAGCGCGAGTTGGTTTTAGCCGTGGCCAGTTTTCCAGACACTTTCATTGAAGCCTCAAAATATCTTAAGCCGAACCTAATTGCAGATTTTGCTAACGCGCTGGCAGACAAATTTAACACTTTCTATAACGCGTTGCCAGTCATAAAAGCCGAACCACAAGAACTCAGTGATGCACGATTAGCTTTGACTGATGCGGTTCGGATAGTGCTTCATAACGCTCTAAAAATAATCGGGGTAGTTGCACCAGAAAAAATGTAACCTAAACAACTGTTCACTAATTTCTAAAAAATTTGTTTTTCTATTCTCAAAAAAAACAATACTCGCCTTATTCAGAGGAACCATAATGCCAACGAAATATTCTCGAAAAGGCTTGCAATAATTTTCTAAATATATCTATTGTTGGGATCTTAATATTATTGTTCTTTCTTTAGGTTGACCTCCAGGAAGACTCCTCTACTTTTTATATATTTTGATGCTTGGTAAATTGTTTATCCTCTTGATATCAAAGAAAAATGAGAGGTTTTACGGAAGCTTGGTGGCAGGAATAGAGTATTAGAGAGTTAGTTATATTGAAGGGACCCTGTTGTTTATTAATTCAGAGACTCGGGATTTTAGTCCACTTCCTATTTTGTATTTGGTTGAGAAAACATAAAAAAGTGGGGTTATAGTTGGTTTTTGTTGGTTGTTCACCGTTTTCTAAGCATCAGAATTATTACTAGCCCGATTACTACGACTGCAACGATCATTCCAATGCCAAAGCCCATAATGTATGTGTCAGTCATCGGCGCGGGAGTCGGAGTAGGCCCTGGAGTCATTTCAGGCGCGGGGTCGACTACGAAAGCGGTCTCAGCGTGTGAGCCAAAGTAGGCCTTTGAGCCTTCGAATGCAGCGTACAGATAGTACATGCCTGGAATGTCGGGAGTCCAGGCGAAAGCGAAAGCTCCGTTCTCGGCGCTTGTTGTTGCAGTTCCAATCGGCCTAGCGTTCATGTTAGCGTCGACAACGTAGAGTTCAACGTCAACGCCAACCCATGTCTCGTGAGGCTCATATGAAAACTGTTTGTATACGTATAACATCCATTCACTCTGGTTTGCGTCAGAAACAGCGGAAACTCCACTCGGGAAACGAAGAGACAATTCTGGACTCTTTGTGCCCGGCGAAACGTCCTTGACCGTGCCCCTAATCATAACTGATGAACCGAAAGGCACACCGTTATCAGGCGCAGTAACAGTCGTTACAGTTGGTCCTTTGCCTACAGCGTATACGCGCTGGTCGTAAGTGTCCATAGTTGCTATTACGCTGTCACCAATGATTGCTCGTCCACCCCAGCGTGTTTGACGGAATAAGCCATCAGCTCTCCATATTACTTCTCCTGTTGTAGCGTTGAGGCATATGAATGGTGCTCCGCGCGGTAGGGGCTGATTGCCAGAGTGTTCTGTGTGGCCAGCATAGATTTTGCCTTCCGAGATGAATACTGGTTTTTGCCACCAGTTATTAGCCCACAAGATCTCCGTGTAGGGATCAGCTACTTCGTACTTCCACAGTAGTTCGCCTGTTGTTGCATTGTAGCAGTAGACTATTCCGCTAACACTAGCAGAGTATAACCGGCCATAAGCTATTGCTCTAGCGGCATTGCCTGTGTCATCCAATGAATCTAAATAGTACTGCGGTTCAGTTGGACCCCATAAGTAATTTCCAGTTTCAAGGCTGAAGCCGAAATGTTCTCTAGTTTCTTTCAACCATACGACTCCAACATTTGCGTCTTCGTCGTTACTCCAAGCAAACCAACCGCCACCAAAACCACTAACGGTGATATCGCCTTCTTCCCAATAACTGGGTGCATCCCAAGTAGTTGGGCCGAACAGCAATTGACCTTCATTGCCTGGTGACATATCGATGCCCCACAAAGTAACTCCAGATTGGCTTAGAGTTCCACCGATTATTTTATCACCCAGAAACGTTTTGAGGACGTTTCCAGGTAACCCTGTTGGAACGTCCCAAGTATACTGAATTCCCCTTGATGCATCAAGTGTTCGTCCATGCACGTTGTTGCCCCAGCTACCAGCACTCGAGCCACTCAGACCTCTCATAACAACATAAGTTGAGTTCCATAAAGAAACAGTTCCTGCGCTCCTGCTATAGATATATTTGCAGATTTCGCCGTTTGGACCGTACATCATGGTGCCCCCAGGCACATCTTCCATGGAATACATCCAGTCGCCAGTGAAGGCGTCAAATGCATACCAATCCTGCGAACCGCCTCCAAAGAAACCGCCTCCAGTTGTTACCCACAAGTATGCGAAAGTGCCTTGATAGTTGAAGGCTTGGAAATAGAATAGCTGGCCGAAGTCTATTGTTTGGTTGTTCAAGAAAACTTTAGCCCATAGTTCTTCACCAGTACGCAAATCTACACAGTGAGTTATCGTTGGGGTAGGCCAAGCTGTGGTATGTTGATAATAAAGTTTTCCTGCGACAATTATGGAAGATGAAACAAACGCTGGGCCACCACTTGATCCGGTCCATTTGCCTTCATATGCATCGCCAGTTTCGAATCCGACTGATAATGGTCCTGAACCAACAAGTCCCAAGGGACCTCCAGCCATTCCTCCTGTTGTTAGCGGTTTTGTCCAAAGTATGTGAGCAGTTTCTGGCGCGTCGTTGTATGGAACATAGAAATTCTCAGGAGTTGTTAGCCAACTTCCTGCAAGTACGTACCATTCCCTAAGCTGGTTATCTATCGGGCGAGTCCAGTATTCAGTTGGAAGCGGTTGTGATGGGTAGAATGGTATTGGATCGGTCTGTACGGTAAGTATCAGTTCCGACGTGTCACTTGCTAGGTATCTCGTATTGCCTAATGTCTGTTCTGGAAAGTGTCCCTGAAGGATCCAGTCACCTGCAATATCAGGTACAAATACATATCCTGTTCCACCTGTCGCGTCAGTTCTGATTCCAGTGACAGTATCAGTCCGACCTTCAGGATCGGTGATGTCTATGCTTAAGTTCTCATATCCGTCAGTAACTGAAGTGCGGGGGTCTGTGATACCTATATGCAGCAAAACTTCTTGACCAACCCCTACTGGATTTGGAAGAGCCCCAAGGTATGGATAAGTTGTTTTCGGCGTTTGCGCACTAGCATATGGTAAAACACCGAGAGGTATAGCAATAGTCAACAATAGAAGTAAAGCAACTACAGTCTTTGTTCTGTTTTGTGTACTGTTCTCTTTTGTAATTAGTTTTTCGATCAATTTATTTTCTCCATTAAATGCGTGGTAGGGCTTTTATTATCTTTGATTTAAAAGCTTTTGGCTAATGCTCAGATATACAAGCAGCAACAAAATGGCTATGAATAAAGAATAATTATGCGACAAGCCAGCAAATAAGCATAAAAATGTCCAAAAGTTTATAAAAATTAGACGGAAATCTTGCAAATCTTAAAGCAGTCAGGTTCCTTTTAAATGATAGAAACTATGCCAAGCCTAAAATCAGGCCTAGCCAGACATAATTTAAGAGTCTTCAGGGGTATTCAAACATTTTCATTAAACTTTCACTGAGGAGTCCCAAAGAAACTGGAAGTACTCGCGAGCAAAACCCACTAAACCTAGGTGGTTGCTCCATATGACCAAGCTGGGCTTGTCTTCGCCTAGAAAAAGCATAGCTTCTTTTCCATCAGCAATGACGCCGCCACCGAACATGTGATCTCTACTGCGCAACTCGTTTACACTAGTAAATCTCTTCAGAAAAATCCAATCTCCAGCTTTCCCAGCTACCATGATTTTAACACCAACTGTTTTTTTCAAGTTGCCCATTAAATAGTCTGCTGAGGAAATTATGGTGCGTGCAAATTCCGGAGCCGCAATCATGATCTCCTTTGTGGCTTTAATTAGAACCTCCTCTAGCTTTGCTAAAACTGCCTGTTGTCCACGCAGTATCAGCATGTCTGGACGCTCCACAAGCTCCTGCTTCTCATATAAAGGCTGCAACTCCTCAGCAAAAGTGCTCTCCCAAATTTGGTATTTGTCTTCAAGCCTAAGTTTCGTGGATGCCATAGCCTCAATCGGAGGAACAGGATGATACTTAAAAGGGCGACTTTCGGAGCTTTTAACCCAACCTTTTTGCTTAAGAGAGTTCAGAACTTCATAAATTTTAGAGTAGGGAACAGACGCTTCCTGGCTAATTTCCATAGCTGTCATCTTCCCACCTTCCAATAACACAACATAGGCGTCAATCTCGTAGGCGTTTAAACCCATTTCTCGTAGAATATCACGAGTATTTTCGCTGATTGACATTGGATTCCCCTCAATCACCTTAGGAAAGGTTTGGAAACATTATTATGGCTATTTTAGCTCTTAAGCACTTCGAAAAGCAAAGCCACCACAAGTAGTAGTGAAAAAAATGAACGATGTTAAAAACACTAAGAGTGTTTGTCCTGAATGCTTGGAAGTTTTAGACGCTACAATCTTCGAGGAAGACGGCAAAGTTTACATAAAAAAATACTGCCCAGAACACGGCTCCTTCCAGGAATTATACTGGTCGGATTATGACCAATACGTGCGTGCTGAAGAGCTCAAGTACGACGGCGAAGGCTTGAACAACCCACGCACAAAAAAAGATAAGGGCTGCCCCTACGATTGCGGCATATGTCCAGAGCACAAATCCCACACTGCCCTCGCAATAATCGATGTTACAAACAGGTGTAACCTCACATGCCCAGTTTGCTTTGCTAATGCGGCTGCCGCGGGCTACGTATACGAGCCTACAAAAGAACAGGTTACAGGAATGCTGGAGAACTTGCGCGCAAATGACCCCGTGCCAGCCACTGCACTTCAATTCAGCGGCGGCGAACCAACAATCTGTAACGACCTGATTGAATTTGTAAGAAAAGCAAAAGAACTAGGCTTCCGCCACGTGGAAATAAACACGAACGGACTCAGGCTCGCGCAGAGCGTTGATTACTGCAAAGAACTGAAAAAGGCTGGAGTAAGCACTGTTTACTTACAATTTGACGGGGTAACATCTGAAGTCTACAAGTTCATCCGCGGCGTCGACCTGCTTGACATCAAAATGAAGGCTATTGAAAACTGCCGCAAAGCAGGACTACACAGCATAGTCTTGGTGGTCACATTAGTAAAAGGCGTGAACGACAACCAACTCGGCGACATCATAAATTTTGCAGTCAAAAACTTTGACATTATAAGGTGTATAAACGTTCAGCCAGTCTCCCTTTGTGGACGCCTTCCACAGAAAGAACGTGACCGAATGCGCATAACAATACCTGATTTCATGCGTCTCGTCGAGGAACAAACAGATGGAAAAATAAAAGTTTCCGACTTTTATCCAGTGCCCACGGTTGTTCCAGTTTCAAAAGCAGTAGGTGCACTCCAAGACAAGCGGTATGTAGAGTTTACGGCTCATCCGCACTGCGGTATGGCTACTTACCTATTCGTGGAAAACGGCAACATTATACCAATTACCCGTTACGCGAATGTAAACAAGTTCGTTGGAACCATGAAAAAAGTTAATGAAAACGCCTCTAAAGGAAGCAAAAGAAAAGCTAAACTTCGGCTCCTTGGAGCAGCAAGGCATGTCAAATTCAGTTTCCTGAGGAAATACCTACTAAGAGTCTTCACAGAAGGAAGCTACAAATCGTTAGGGGACCTACAAAGGAAAACCATATTGCTTTCGGCAATGCACTTCATGGATCCATACAATTTTGATTTAGAACGCGTACAAAGATGTGTAATTCACTATGCAGTACCAGATGGACGTATAATACCTTTCTGCACCATGAACTCGATTCATAGACCTGAAGTTGAAAGAAAACTCGGAGTTCCTATCAAAGAGTGGAAGAATAAGCATAAAGTTGAAATAACCCAGCCTTTATAGTTCAGCAACCAACATACGAAAGAAGTGAAAAAATTGGGCGGAAAAAAGAAACTCGGATTAAAACAGATGGAGCGGATGCAAGCAAAGAGAGACAGAGAAAGCAAATCGAAAGATAAAAAGAAAGAAAAAGCCACACCGCCAAAAGAAAGAAGGACAATAGGTGTAATTCCTCCAGATGTTAAAAACACAAAAATTGTTAACGAAGCAAAAAAGATGAAGGTTTTAACGCCTTACGCAGTGGCTTCAAAGTTCAATATACGAATAAGTGCAGCCAAAGATTTCTTGGAGCAACTGGAACAAACAGGCGCAGTGGAACTCGTCTCAGGAAACCATAACATAAAAATATACAAACCATTGCCCGCTTAATTCAACACGAAAAATTTTTAGCTTTCACTTCTGGAGAACGGAAGAATACGATTTGAAATTTCCAGAAAGAGTTTACACAGAGAAAGAAGTTAAAACTGCAAAAAGACTATTAAGGAAAGGCTTCAAACACAATTTAACAGTGGAAGGAAGCTCTAAATTCGAACAGAAAGTTGAAGAAGCTCTTGAACTTGTAAAAACTGCGCGTTATTACGAATTTTTGCGGACGTACATAAAAAAGATAATTGAAATTGATGGGTTAACTCAACTCCGTGAAACAGAAGCAGTGATTTGGGCGAACAAATTTGCGGTTGAAAACTCTGTGGATGCTGCCAGCCTCTTTATTCAAAAAGCTAATCACATGAAGGAGTATCTTGAGGGTAAACTTTATTATGGAGGCACCGCAGAACAACGTTCAGTTGAGAAACGCATGCAGTTCTTGGAAGTCTTGAATGAGAAGAGCCAAGATAAGATTGTAAAAGAAGAGTGTGCACGGCTCCTGCAGATGTGGAAGGACAGCGCAACAGCGTTCTAGCTTAGCAACTCAACCTTAATTGTTGCTCCGCTTTTGACTTTTTTGAACATTTCCAGATTTTTTGTGATTTTTCCCAAAATATTCACGGAACTATAGGGCTGCGATTGCCCATAAAAAACGCATAACGCACTTCCCATCGGCCAAAAGGCTATTGCACCGGTTTCTACAGTTGGTTTAGCTTTTTCTTCCCCTATTCTTACTGGAATTTCGAAATAAACCTCCTCCTTCCATAAAGCGGCTCTGCCTTCCACTGGGAGTTTTCGAGTAATAGTGTCGATAGTTCTGGGCGCCAAAAACCGCACCAGTTCACCTTCCGCTTCGCCCAATCCCTCTATAATGAATTTTATCTTGATTCGTGAAATGTCTTCCTCATCAGCCAACTGTTTAACGGTCCCCCTTGAGAAAATTATCCAACATGTTAAGATAATTAGGTCTTATTACTTGAACGCGTTTTCATATTTAACTCTTACAGTTTATCAATTCGCTTCAAAAATACTTGAAATGGTAATTGGCTCAATATAGCACTAGGTAAGTAAGCCGTGAAAACATTAACGTTGAAACTCTGCTATAACAGGTCAAGAAGCGTCTTGCCTATGTAGTCTATCTGCGCCTCCGTGACTCTTGGGTGAATGGGCAGAGAGAAAACTTGATTTGCTGCTTTTTCTGTCTGGGGTAGTCTGCGCTTACCAAAAGCTTCATAGTAAGGCATTAGGTGCACAGGGTTAGCATAGTAGGCTACGGCACCTATACCTTTTTTGCGCAGTTCTTCCACAATCTTGTTTCTTTCGTTTGCTGTTGCGCCTTTAAGTCTAACCGTATAGAGATACCAACTGTGTTGCCTTTTCTCAGATTCTTTTGGCAACTTTAGCCTATCTGACGCTGCAAGTAGTTCCGTGAGCCTCCTGGCGTTTTCGCGCCGTTTGGCTACAAAAGTCGGCAACTTAGATAATTGAACTAAGCCAATAGCGGCTTGTATTTCTGACATTCGGTAATTGTAGCCGAGCATTAGAGAGGAGTACTTGTTTTTTTCCCCATGGCTTCTTATCAACCGTAAAGTTTTCGCGATTTCATCATTGTCTGTTGTTGTTATTCCACCCTCGCCTGTAGTTATGTTTTTGCTGGCGTAAAGACTCCAGCAAGCAACGTCAGCAAAAAATCCAGCAGGCTTCCCTGCGTAAGTTGCACCATGAGCTTGAGACGCATCTTCAACTATCGCCAAGTCGTGTTTAACAGCGATCTTCCTTATTGGCTTGATGTCAGCGGAATAACCATATAGATCAACAGGCATTATCACCTTGGTCTTTTTTGTCAAGTTTTTTTCGATTTCTTCTGGAATAAGGTTGTAGGTTTCAGGGTCAATATCAGTGAAAATGGGTTTACCGCTAGCATTAACGACCGCTTCGGCTGTAGCTACGAAAGTGAAGCTGGGAAGTATCACCTCGTCGCCTTGTTTGACACCAGCAGCTAATGTGGCAGAGTGCAAGGCTGCGGTTCCAGTGTTCACGGCTATAGCGTGTTTTGCGCCAGCAAATTCTGCGAATTTTTTCTCGAATTGTTTAACCTTGGGACCTACGCCAAGTGCGTTGGTTAATGGACCGCTTCTCATAACCTTAGCAACGGCTTCGACTTCTTCTTCGCCAATTTTAGGAAGATTTATGGGAATCAAGCGATAAGTCTCCAAATAATAACAGAATAATGTTTATAAGTTCTATATTTCAACTTACCTATGTATTTTGTGAAAACATTTAATTGAAAAAATAGCAGTTAATTACTCGATACGCATCATATATTCGATTTTGTAGTCAGCTACCACTTTGAGTTTATGTGATCGAAGAGCGTCGTCCAAGTTTGGATCGCCAGTATCAACGTTCAGACTTTTCAAACTTCTCAATTTGCCTTCTGTAGCGACTACGGTTATGTTGTCTAACCCTACTCGACGAATTACCTCTGGGCTTGTTTGTTGGTTTCCTCTTCCAAAAATAAAGCCTTGGCCCCCAATCGGCGTGACAATTATCTGAGCGGTCTTTCCTCGGATTTTCTCTAGTATTTGTTTCCCATTTACGTCATTTGCCACTATTTTCTTGTTGCAGAAGAGGTCTACTCCTAAGAGAGTTTTTTTTGCGTCCAAGAGGTCTCCGATAGTACGGGTGGTGGTACCCGGACCAATAATGTAGATCACGTCAGGTTTCATGCTTTCAATCATGTATGTTGCTATAGCCGCTTGGTTACGCAGTTCACTTTCTGTTATTGGACTTGCCAGCTTCGCCCTTTGAATCAGGTACGGCTCGTAAGGAGTAAGTAAGTAACCGTAAAGTCTTGAAGACACTCGTCCCTCTCTAAACGCGTTTTCATCAACATCCATTACCTCTGCTTCGCGTAAGGGCAGTTCTCCCCACAGAAAACCCATAGCTATCTTCGCAGCAGCCTTGGTATCCACAGCAAAAACAGAGCTGTGCATCTTTACTCCTGTTGGAACGCCCAATGCAGGAATGTCAATGTTGATTGCCTCAAGTATGTCTCGAGCTGTTCCGTCGCCACCACAAAATACAAGAAGATCAACCTTTGCATCAGCAATTTTCCTTGCAATTTCCCTAGTATCTTCAGCGGTGGTTTCTTTTTTTCTCTTTCCTAAAACCGTGCAGGAAAAGCCGCAGCTTATTGCTTCTTCCTCACCCATATTTCCAGCGCCTACAATAAGCTGCATCTTTTCGTCAGCTAACTTAAGTTCAGAAAGAAAAAATTCAGCCCTCGCAGGTGTTATGGTTTTTGCCCCGAGAAGAATAGCCTTTTTTAAAATTTCTCTACCATCTGTGCCTTTAAGTCCAACAGCGCCGCCCATTCCAGCAACAGGATTAACGATTAACCCCATGGTCGGTACAGGAACTTTTTCAACTATTGTAAACAAGTTATATTCTTTCTCCAACTTTGCACAAGAGCAAGTAACTTGATAATGTATATGACATGGTCCTTCATAACATAAAAAATTGAGTTTACGCGCTACGGCGTCATATCTCCGCGCCTCAGGCGTTTTTTTACGAGTTTTGTCAAATAAACTTCTTTTTGACCTCATCTAGCCAAGGATAAAGATTCCGGAGTTTTCTCATTGAGTCTTCGACTTTTTTTGTCGGATATTCATATGGAAGTAACTTACCGCTCAAGTAATCATCATATGCTTGCATGTCGAAATAGCCGTGACCACATAGCAGAAACAGAATAACTTTTTCTTCCCCTGTTTCTTTGCACCGTAAGGCTTCATCAATAGCTCCTTTGATGGCGTGGGCTGGTTCTGGAGCGGGTATTATACCCTCACTTTGAATGAAAAGCTTAGCAGCATCGAAAACATCTAATTGATTATATGCTTTAGTCTCTAGTTGCCCCTCCGCAGCTAGCCTACTTATGGTGGGAGCTATTCCATGATAGCGCAGACCTCCTGCATGAATTGGCGCTGGTATGAAATCGTGTCCTATAGTATGCATTGGAACCAGAGGAGTTATCTTGGCTGTGTCACCGTGATCAAAAGTGTATTCTCCTTTTGTAACAGAGGGACAGGCTGTCGCTTCAGTTGCTATAAAACGAACGTCTTTAGGTGCCTTTCCAGTGATTCTGTCGTAATAAAAGGGCCAGAAAAGGCCAGAAAAGCTGCTCCCCCCGCCTATGCATCCATATACCACGTCTGGGTAGTCTCCTGCAACTTCTAGCTGCTTTTTAGTCTCCAATCCAATTACGGTTTGATGCAGAAGAACGTGATTGAAAACGCTGCCTATGCCGTAGTTGGCGTCTTCGTTGTTAAGGGCGTCTTCAACAGCTTCGCTTATAGCTATTCCCAAGCTGCCTGAACTGTTAGGGTCTTCCTTCAAGATTGCTCTGCCGCTTTCGGTTTGATTGCTCGGACTTGCGTAGACATCTGCACCATAGGATTCCATCATAATTCTTCTGTAGGGTTTTTGTTGATAACTCACTTTGACCATATAGACAGTAGATTTTAATCCAAACATCATACACCCGAAGGCTAAGGAGGAGCCCCATTGACCGGCCCCTGTCTCAGTAGCTATGCGTTCTTTTCCTTCCTTCATGTTGTAGTAAACTTGAGGAATGGCTGTGTTTGGTTTGTGACTTCCTGGAGGGCTGACCCCTTCATATTTGTAGTAGATTTTGGCTGGAGTCTTCAACGCCTTTTCTAGACCAACAGCTCTTAAGAGAGGAGTGGGTCTCCAAAGTCTGTAGACATCTCTCACTTCTTCTGGAATGTCTATCCATCTTTCCGTGCTCATTTCTTGAGCTAAAATCTCCTTGGGGAATATTCTAGGGACTATTCCAGGTCCAGGTTCTTTTGTATGTGGGTCTATGGTTGGAGGAAGTGGTTTAGGTAGGTCGGGAAGTATGCAGTACCATTGCTTTGGTATCTGTTCCTCGTCTAGAAGTATTTTAGTCGGCATGTCATTTTATCTCCTAATCAAAGGTTGTAATTCGTACGTGGATGCGATATTAAATCTTTTGTGTACATATTTGTACATGAAATTGTGAAACGCCAAAGAAACGAGAACTAATAGTATGAGTTTAAAAACTAAAATTCAGTTCAAGCTCATCTTAGTTAAGGATTTATACTTAACTGAACGAAAATGTACAAGAAGGGCCCATTTATGTGGAACAGCCTCAAAAAACACTTTGAAGGATACCCAGAAAGACTCAAAGTAGTACGCGTTTTAGTAGAAAACGGTCTAAGAGCAAAAGACGGAAAGGTTTACCTTAACCAAATTGAGATTCCGCCAGTGCGTATCGCAAGAGTCGCTGGAGTGGATAGACGCACAGTAAACGCGACATTAAACACCATCAAAGCTAATCACGAACTTAGATTGATTTTTGAGGAGATACGGTCTGCCGGACACTCCTTGAAAGAAATCGCAAAGCCTCTGAACTTGGGCGTTGTTGAAATAACCCCTCTTGACGCAAAAACTCCAGGCATCCTAGCTAACTCAGCTATGATTCTTGCTCAGGGCGGCTTGAGCATCAGACAGGCAATTGTGGACGACCCAGAACTCTCGCCAGAACCAAAACTGACGCTAATTTTAGAGAAGAAAATTCCGGGTGAATTAATCCCTGAACTGCTGAAAATCAGAGGTGTAGCCAAAGTCGCCGTTTATTAACTTAAAGCAGCATTCTGCTATAGAACGCGGAACGAAAGATGAGAAAATTCCAGTCCTATCTTATTTCGGCACGATAAGGCTAGAAAAACTTATATGGCAATTGTGTTTTGTTGTTGTGCGCATTAAAGGAGGCTATCTTTGATTTGTCATCACCTGCACAAGCTGGCGGGGTGCCAGTTCTAGTATTAAAGGAAGGTTCAAATCGTTCTCGCGGAAGAGAAGCTCAACATGCAAACATAACGGCTGCAAAAGTTGTAGCTGAAAGTGTGAGGAGCGCCTTAGGTCCTAAGGGTATGGATAAGATGCTCGTTGACAGCTTCGGCGACGTAACAATAACAAGTGATGGTCGCACAATCTTGGATGAAATGGACATTCAACATCCAGCAGCTAAGATGCTGGTCGAAGTTGCAAAAACACAGGATACCGAAGCAGGCGACGGAACCACGTCCGCCGTAATAATAGCAGGCGAACTTTTGAACAAAGCTGAAGAGTTGATAGATAAAAAAATACACCCAACCATAATAATTGACGGATACAAAAAAGCAGCAGCAAAAGCGCTTGCCACCCTCGAGAAAATAGCCATAGCAGTGGACTCAAAGATTCAGGATTACCTTAAGAAAACCGCCATAACTTCTATGGCGAGCAAGGTCGTCGCTGAATATAAAGAAATTTTGGCGGACATAGCGGTTAAAGCAATGCTCAGGGTTGCAGAAAAAGAAGGTGACATATACAAAGTTGATGTTGAAGATGTTAAAGTTGAAAAGAAAACGGGCAAATCCCTCAGTGAAACAAGCCTGATAGATGGCATAGTTCTGGATAAAGAAATAGTTCATTCTGGAATGCCTAAACGAGTAGAAAAAGCCAAAATTGCGTTACTTGACACTTCTTTAGAAATTGAAAAGACAGATTTCGACGCCAAAATAAATATTGAAACCCCAGATCAGATTGAAGCTTTCCTCAACCAGGAAGAAGTCATGCTTAAGAAAATGGTGGAGAAGATTAAAGCTGCAGATGCAAACGTTGTCATATGCCAAAAAGGTATCGACGACATGGTGCAGCACTTCCTTGCGAGGGAAGGAATAGCAGCAATTCGAAGAGCGAAAAAGTCCGATATGGAGAAACTGGTAAAAGCTACTGGCGGAAAAATAGTAACCAAGCTGGATGATATCACTTCTGAAGACCTTGGATATGCAACTCTGGTAGAAGAACGCAGAATCGGAGACGACAAAATGACTTTCATCGAAGGATGTAAACACCCGAAGGCAGTTACGATTTTGATACGGGGCGGAACAGATCGCATGATCGCAGAAGCAGAACGCTCAATTCATGATGCTCTATGCGTAATCGAAGACATACTTGAAGAGCCAAAAGTTGTAGCAGGAGGCAGTGCTCCCGAACTCGAAATGGCCCGTACATTGAAAGGGTACGCTGAAACTTTGCCGGGAAGAGAGCAACTCGCAGTTAAAATCTTCGCGGATGCATTGGAAACCGTTGCAATAACGCTTACTGAAAACGCTGGTTTAGACCCAATTGACATACTTTCAGAATTAAGATCAAGACATGAAAAAGGAGAAACATGGGCGGGAATAGAAGTCCTAGAAGGAAAAGTACGAGATATGGCAAAAAAGGGAGTTTTCGAACCGATCACTGTTAAGAAACAGATAATCAAGTCAGCAAGTGAAGCGGCTACGTTAATTCTAAAAATTGACGATGTAATTGCTGCTGCCAAAATGAAAGCGCCTCCAATGCCACCAGGAGGAGCTCCTGGCGGAATGTATCCAGGCGCTGGAGAGTATTAGATCACGTCTCACAAAGAAAAAATAAGTATAGGTCCTCCGAAAATAACGAGGTTCGAAAAAGCAAGAATAGTTGGAGCTAGAGCCCTTCAGATTTCTATGAGCGCACCGATACTGATAGATACTAAGGAAGCATATTCAAACCCGATTGACATCGCCTTAACAGAATTGGAAAGCGGCATCCTGCCAATCACAATCAGAAGAACATTGCCAGACGGAACATTTCAGGACATTCCGATGAAGTGGCTACTTAAATAAGATTAAGCTGCGAATCTTTAATTTTCTTTGCCTCTTCAAGAGTTGCGCAGATTCCATCCCAATGGGCGCCCTGCCAATAGATTTGCCCACATTTTGAGCAAGCCCAAAACTCGTCATAATAAAAGAACGTGTTTTTTTCAACTTTGCCTAAAACATTCTCTTTAGGCGTTAAACGAATCTCAGCATTGCATCTTGGACAGCGAGAACGGTTCATATCTATAGTCAGAGGAAAATCAAGCCGCTGAGCAAGTTCTGCAAGCTTTTCAGCTTCTGTTCTACCTTCCAAATAGAAAACGTCGATGCCCTTTGTAGTGGCGCGCTGGTAAAGGTCAAAATCTCTTGTGAGAAGAATCCGATGCTGCTTCAGAGCCACCTCAATCAAATCAGTATCCTCAAATTGAGTTGAGTACGTGACATTCTGTCCCAAAATGCGAAGCCATCTGGCTAGTTTCCCAAGCATCCCATCTAAGATAAATTTCACGTATCATCACCCCGTATTATTTCACCGCTTCCAGCCTTCGCAAAGATCTCCTGTTTATCCATAACTAATAAGCCGTTAACAAAAGTCTTCAACGGACAGCCCTGCACTTCCCAACCGTCAAAAGGCGAGAACTTCGCTTTAGAATGGAATTTTGAAGCATCAATCCTGAACTTCCGTTTAAAATCTACAACCACTAAATCCGCCTTTCTTCCTTTCACCAATACACCGCGGTCCCTTAAATTGAAAATCTCCGCGGGTTTTTCTGAAAGCAGGTGAACAATATGCCCTAGTGAAATCTTGTTTCTTCTAACCATCGTCAACATAAGAGGGAGCATGGTTTCAAGACCGGGCACACCAACTTTAACATTCCAAACGCTGTCAGCGGACTTTTCACTCAAAGTGTGAGGAGCATGGTCTGAACCTAATACGTCAACCCAACCCTCAGCAACGTCTTTCCAAAGTGCTTCTATGTCGTTTTTGTCGCGAAGAGGCGGTATTATTGTCAACTTAAAGCCATATTGCTCATAATCAGTTTTTGACAACAAAAGATGGTGGGGAGTTACTTCACAGGTTATGGTTCTTTCGGATTTTTTCGCCTCAATCAAAGCGTCTAGTCCCTCTTCAGTTGTCATGTGGCAAAAATGCAACCGTACACCAGTTTCCGCGCTTAAATCCAATAGACGTTCAACTGCTTTTAGTTCAACACTTTTTGAATGCGCCTTCAGGAAGGCAGCAGTATCATGGCGGTTGGCTCGTTGCAGCCTTTTTTCGTTAGCCATCAACAAAGCTTTGTCTTCAGCATGCACCGCGATGGGAACACCTTTTTCGCCTGCTTTTCTAAACGCTTCTTTCAAGGCTTCATCATCATCAATGTTTAATCCTCCAACTTGACGAGCCATAAAAAGCTTAAAACCCACAGCCCCCTGAGCGATAATTCCATCAACTTCTCCCAAGTTTTTGGGAAATTCCGAGTAAAACCCAATGTCAACTACATTTCTTTTTTCTGCGATTCTCATTCTTTTCTTCAAGGTTTCCGTGCTCATAGTCACTGGGTCATTGTTGGGCATATCCAACACAGTGGTTATCCCGCCCGCTGCTGCGGCTGCAGTTCCAGTGTAAAAATCCTCTTTGTATGCTTTTCCTTCATCACGAAGGTGCACATGAACATCAATCAAACCCGGGAGAACCAGCATGTTGCCCAGATTTGTTTTCTCGTCAGCTTTCGGCATCTGAGTCTCTTTGCCTATTTTAAAGATTCTGCCATTTTCAATGGCTATGCTACAGTCAACTATTTCCTTTTTCAAGTAAGCCTTAACGTTTGTTAAAACGGAATCAACAATCAAGTTAAACGCGCTCTTATTTGAATAACGGGTAAGAAAGCTAATTAATTTTTTTTGTTTCTGAAACGGCCATTGTAATTTCAAGCGTTGCTTTAGGTTTCTAGTTCTATGCGGCAGTCTTCACATAAGTTTTGCCCATCAACGTCTTTTAAATTCTCTGAGAACACACCACAACGGTCACAGTATCCAGGGAGAGACGTTTCCTCATCTGCGGTTTCCTCGGCTTGCGCGGCATTCTCAAGGCGCGTTCTTTCTTGAATTATCTCTATAAGCTCAGGCATAACACCAAGAATGTCTCTACTTGAAATAACGCCCACAAGATTGCCTTTGTAAACTACGCCAAGTCGCCTGATGTCTAGCCGACTCATTTTCCTTGCTGCTTCACTTATCGTTGCTTCCGGTTGTATTGTGACTAGAGGAGAAGTCATAATTTCTTTTGCTTTTATGGCATCAGGCACAAGGTTCTTAGCTAGAACGCGTATCACTAGGTCGCGTTCAGTTATTACACCAACAGGTTTCCCTACCTTATTTGAGACTATGACACAGCCTAAATCGTTTTCATCCATAAGACTAGCAGCGTTATTTGAAGTTGCATCTTCATCTAACGATACCACTGGACTGCTCATGATATCCTTGACAACCATTCTTGTTCTCAACCCAATATCAGACATTGTTTATAGACTCCCAAACAGATTTCGATAAGTCTTGGTTTACAATTGTGAAAGTAGTAATCGCACATTTAAGAGTTGCTTACTCCAAGATTTAAAAAAACATTATTTAATTGGATATCGTGCAAGTTATATTAGGATGTGTATAAACAGCATCAGGAAAAATAATAACCAAAATTGATTCTAAAGCCAACATCGCTTATCTATTAAAGATACGAGCAGATATATAAAGCAGTAATTTTACTATTTGCGTATATCAAGCCAAGAGGCCGAAAGTAATGCCGTTTAAACGGAAAAGTCGAGGAAGATCAAAAGGAAGCAAGGGAAGCAGTGGTTTGGTACAATGCGTCAGTTGCGGACAGATGGTGCCACGTGACAAGGCAAAGAAGTCTACGCGTAGAGTATCCTTTGTCGAGCCCCAATTAGCAAAAGAGCTGCGACAAAAAGGCACCTATATGTCCTCTTGGGTAGACACAAAATATTATTGCATTTCATGCGCAGTACATCGAGGTATCGTGAAGGTTAGAGCGGAAAACGAAAGGCGCTCACGCTATAGAAGAAAACGCTAGTTTTCTAGATTATTACTCTTTTTCTTTGAGGCGTTGTAAACATGTAGACCTCTTTGTAGAACGGTCAAGTTTGAGAGCACCGCAAGCAGTATTATACTTACATTTAAGGCGTCAATCCAGAAAATGGCGGCAATGCTCGCGACTGATAAAATAAGCATGCGTTCACCTCTTTCAGCTACACCTATAGATTCCATCTGCATACCGGCTGATTCTGCCCTTGCTCGACTATAACTCACCATTATGGAACCCACCAAAGAAATTAATCCCCATATGGGGTTGCATAGTCCACCGATTATAAAACCTACATAAACAGCGGCGTCAGCGTATCTGTCCAGAAGAGAATCCAGAAATCCTCCGAACAAGCTTTTCTGATCATAGATCCTAGCTATTACACCGTCAAGCGCATCACAGAAACCCGATCCTAAAAATAGAATTGTGGCTATAAGAATCCACAAAGGCTGTCTTTGTGCTACTGCATACGTGAAAGCTGAGAGCAGGGCCAAAGTCAAGCCTATAGAGCTTACAATGTTCGGGGTTAATCCTATTTTATGCGCGACTTTTGCTTCTAAAGTTAACATGTTTTGAACTTTTTTCTTCAGTTTGGTCAGCAATTCTAGTTCTCTACTTGGTATGTTAAAGCTTATTATTTAAGCTGGACTGCAATATGATTTGCGTTTCAACATGCAAGAAGTCTGTTCACAAGAAGCTATTACCGGTTGACTTGAAACCCGCAAAATGTGGAAGTTTGATTAGTTCCTAGCTATTTACCTGGATCTTGTTCTGTTCTTCAATCTGACTTATAAGTAAGATTTTGATTATGTAGGCCAGTAACGTTCTGTCGCAGACAGAATCGCATAGACGGCAACGTTACCCAAAAGAAACGACAAAAAGGAGTGAAGAAAATGACTGAGAACGCGGATGTCGTCTTCGTCGGAAATAAACCTCCAATGAGTTATGTGCTGGCAATCATGACAAGTCTCTCCTCTGGAAACTTGAAAGAAATAACGTTAAAAGCTCGTGGTCAGGCAATAACTACAGCAGTTGACGTGGCTGAAATAACTCGAAACCGATTCATAAAAGACTTGAAAGTGACTAAGATATCTATTGGAACAGCAGAGATGCCACCTAGGGAAGGCGAAAACAAATCCAGAATGGTTTCGACGATGGAAATCACAATGAGCAAAGAGTAAACCAGAACTGAACACAGCAACTAATAAAAATAGCTCAAATTTTTTTCTATTTCCTAAATCTCCAACGAGCATCTTTTAACTCTTAGCTTTTTGGATACTTGCCTCATCGCAAGATTAATAGCCTAAGTAAATTCAAAATAGAGTTAGCTCCGTGAGAAATATGTTAGATATCAAACTTATCCGTGAAAATCCCGAGTCAGTAAAAAATAACCTTATGAAAAGGGGAGATCTTAAAAACAGCGAAATGCTGGACGCATTGGTTGATTTCGACAGACAATGGCGGCAAAAACTAACAAAACTTAACGACCTTCGCCACGAAAGAAAAAAGTTGACCGCTGAGATTGCCAAGCTGAAAAAAGCGGGAAAAAAAGCGAGCAGCAAAGTTGAAAAAGGAAAAATACTTGATTCTGAAATTAAAAGCTTCCAAGCAGAAGTAGCCAAGGCAGAAGAGAAAACAAAATATTACTTGATGCGCCTTCCCAATTTATTGCATGATACTGTACCGATTGGCAAGGATGAAAATGACAACGTCCAAACTAGAAGCTGGGGTGTCTTGCCGAAATTTGATTTTGCCCCAAAAAATCACATAGACATAGGCTTAAACCTAGACATAATTGACATAGAAAGAGCCGGAAAAGTTACAGGTTCAAGATTTTTCTACTTGAAGAGGGAAGGAGTGCTCTTAGATATGGCTTTAATGAGTTTTGCTATGGAAGAAATTGTGAAAAAAGGTTATTTACCCGTGGAGCCTCCGTACTTGATGAGGCGCGAGCCTTATGAAGGCGTCACGTCGCTAGGCGATTTCGAAGAGGTATTATACAAAATCGAAGACGAAGATTTGTATTTGATAGCAACTTCAGAGCATCCAATGGCTGCAATGTTTATGAATGAAGTGTTGAAAGAAGAGGATTTGCCTTTTAGGCTCGCAGGCATAAGTGCATGTTTCAGAAAAGAGGCTGGTGCCCACGGTAGAGATACTCGCGGAATGTTTCGAACGCACCAGTTTAACAAGATAGAACAGTTTGTCTTCTGCAAGCCTGAGGAATCCTGGCAGCTTCATGAAGAGCTGCTTTGTAATGCGGAGGAGCTTATTCAGAAGCTTGGTTTACCTTACCGCGTGGTTAATGTTTGCACAGGTGACATTGGAACCGTGGCAGCTAAAAAATATGATATTGAAGTGTGGATGCCTGCTCAAAACGAGTATAGAGAAGTTGTGTCATGTAGCAACTGCACAGATTACCAAGCGAGAAGATTGGGTATTCGTTACAGGGAAAAGGAAGGTGCACCTCCAAAAGGATTTTTGCATACTTTGAATTCGACTGCTATAGCTACGAGCAGAACTATTGTTGCAATACTTGAAAACTTTCAGCAAGAAGACGGTACTATTGTCATTCCCAAAATCTTGAGAGAGTACATGCACGACATTGAGAAGATAAACTAGAAACGGTAAACCTTTTAATATTGCCTTGAGATTGTTGATGGCACGTTTGGAGGATAAACTTGTCGAAATCTAAGCGTTTACGCGATAAATGGCGAGGAAAAACGTGGTATATTGTGATAGCGCCTCCGTTCTTTGGCAACGTAGAGCTAGGCTCATTGCCAGCGGAAAATCCAGAACAGCTGAAGGGGAGAGTTGTCGAAGCAACACTTTACGATATCACCAGCGATTTTTCCCATCAATACTTAAAGATGTTTTTCCAAATAAACGAACTTGATGGAAAAACCGCTCACACTTTATTCAAGGGTCACGAATATTCTCGAGACTATTTGCGAAGTTTGGTAAGGAGAAGGACAACAAAAGTTGACGGGCTTTTCAATCTAATTACAAAAGATGGATATAAACTGAGAGTTGCAGTTTCAGCTCTCACTCTTTCGCGGATAAAAACTTCTCAAGAAAAACTCATCCGTGACATGATGGCGAAAACCGTTGATGAAAAAGCCGCTGCCTTGACACTTGACCAGTTCGTTCAAGAGATGGTTCTTGGAAAAATAGCTTCTGATGTTTACAATAAAGCAAAGAAAGTAGCTCCTCTAAGGCATGTTGGTATTAGAAAGTCGAAACTGATAGCTCAAACAGCTCAATAGGACAACAAGTTTTTCCTCTTCATATCACTCGTTTTCACCATCAGTATTGTGTTTGTTAGGGCAAACATCTTTAGAGGCTAGAACTCTTGTTTAGGAAACAGGAGGATAACTATTGAGGCATGCAGGTGTTCATAAAAAAGGAACATTTTCTATTTCAGAATTAATAAATAGTGCTCGAAAAAGCAGTAACTGTGAAAAAACTGGGGCAATGGCGCTTTTTATCGGCGTAACTCGCGGCGAGACTTTAGAAGGAGAAAAAGTTCAAAAGATAGAGCTGGAAGCGTACGAGGAAAAAGCAAATGAGGTTCTAGTCAAAATTTGCGATGACTTGTCTAAGAAGTCAGGCATAGTTGACGTTCAGATACACCATTTGCTCGGAGAATTCAATGTCGGAGAAGATCTCGTTTATGTTTTAGTGGCTGGTTCCCACAGAACAGACGTTTTTCCAGTTTTGCAAGAAGCTGTGGAGCGATACAAAAGTGAGGCACCTATATTCAAGAAGGAGCACATTATTGACGCTGAAGGTTCAGCTAATGAGTACTGGGTTTCAGAAAAAAAGAGTCGAAAGCCATAGCAAAGTGTATTTTATGAAATACAGTGAATTATCTAGCTAAAAAAGGCTTTTTGAAGCGCTTCAAGCATAAGTGTTCCGAATGTACCCTGAGATTATAGTGTAAGCAGGTGGACTAAGAGTAGTTGGGTTCCTTGCTAGGCTTTTTATGGTTGTTTAAGCAGAAGACTTCGGTAATTGTGAATAGTAATGAATATTGAGTTTGGTTTACATAGATCAGTAGAAGTTGAAAATGTCACGTACACTTTGGCAGGGACTGTTGATTAAGAGAAGGGGGAAATCGGCTGAGACAAGTTTCACTTTCGTAATACTCTCAAAAAAGTTTATGAAAGATTTTCTTATTCGTTGTGTCAAGAATCTTAGGCTAAACAAACTAAAGTGTGGTCTATATATCATTTGTTAAGGCAAAATAGAGAGTAACTCACAAATATTTACCACACTTTGAAGCTCATAAGTAAGGGTTATATGTTGACTATTCCCAAATACTGGTAACGGAGATATAATCTGTGGAAAGAAGAAGCTATAATTGGTTTGAAAAACGCCGTAAAACAAAAGGCTTAGAACTTGCTCATGAGCAGATATCTAAAGCTTTTGACACGGTGACTTGGCTTCATGAGGCTACTAAAAGCTTTTCAGAAGGAAAGTTTCAGGAATCCAAGAAACACATTGAGAACCTGTATAAAGCTGAGGAAGAAGTTGATGCATTGCGGACAGACGTTTTCATGGAACTTTCCAAAGGCATTGCACTCGTGGCTGACTACCGTGAGGACCTTTTGCACTTAGTGAAAAGACTAGACACTTTGGCAGATCACACGAAAGATGCAGCAAGGTGTCTGGAAATGCTAGCAGAAGTTAGAATCCCAAAGGAACTGTGCGAAAAAACAGTTTTAATGACTTCAAAACTTGTAGAAACAGCTCAAACATTGCGGATCAGCATCGAAAAAATTTCAGCAAACCCAGCTGAAGCAATAAAACAAGCGAAAAAAGTCGGAGAAATTGAACATGTCCTTGATGAAGAGTATCTCAAGGCTAAAAGCCTGTTTGTCAAGTATGGCGCAGAACTCAACTGCGGAGCCATGGTCATCTTTGATGACTTAATTGAATTCATTGAACACGCCGAAGACATGTGCGCAGACACAGCAGATTATATTCTTGTGCTTTCAAGCAGAGAATAGACACAAACTTTACATAAAAAACGATTTTCCGTTTCATTTTCCAGCGAGTCATAGCCCTAGCTGTAGACTATGCCCCTCTTTTTAAAGAGAAATATAATGATAAGAGAAGCGAAGTTTGATTTGGGAAGCAAAGCAGGGTTTTCAGCTTATAATTGCGGCTATTGCTCGCAGTTGTCTTATGCCCGTTTTAGCCGAAACATTAATCGATAACGGTTTTGTTTGCGTGACGTAAGGTGTGTTTGACTTGAAGTTCGGTACTTACGTGTATGAACCCAAGATGGCTTCGGGTTTTGACTTTCACGTTTTACGTGTTAAATTGGAAACCGGCGAAAGGATTCCAGCGGTGCAGGACATGTACAGCAATATCGCCGTTTTCGCTGATAACAAGGCTACTCGCCGTCATCCTGACTGGATTTCACAGTCGCCTCTTGGTCCGGCACAAATCGGAAACAACAAGTTTAACATTTACTGGAATGTTGTGTGTGCCACTCAGCCTGAGCACCGAGCTGAACAACTGGATTACATTGAAGATGTTGACCGTCACTCTCTTGGCGTGTGGCTGAACAGTCAGTATTTCGCAGATCATGGTCACTGTATCTGCCCGCGTTGCAAACAACTCTGGAAGAAAAGTGGACTTGGCTGGTTCGAATGGCGCAGAAAGGAAGTCACCGACTACATTGCCCAAGTCAGGGAGCGAGTGAAGAGAGAGCTGATAATGTGCATACAACCTGACCCAATAACCGCCTTTGAGCGTTACGGCGTTGACTTTGATGATCTCGCCAAGTATGCTGACGCGTTCAACGTTGTGATGTTCAGCAAAAGCTACGCGACTCCTTGGTACTGGGAGATGCTGGCGCGCGGGTTCAAGAAGCTGCTAAAGAAGCCAGTATACATCAGCCTATACGTTTTTGGTCCAGGCGACAACGTAAAAAATGTACCATCAACCTCAGAGCTTCTAACTGTTAGCGTTCGCTGCGCAAGAACGGGCATCGACGGAATACTCTACTTGGCAAACGCCGCAAGCCAAATCAGAGACTTCCAGAAGGCAGCAGTCGACAAGGTTGAGCTTCACAAACGTTTGAAAAGCTACGGCGGTCATCCTGTTCAAAAACTTCTGGATTTGGTGAAAAGCTGGGGAAAAATTGTAGAGTAAGCTTCGTATTTATTGCAAGGATTTTTTAAGGGTTAACAGGTAGGCCATGACATACTCGATTTTGGGTTCAGAAATGTTTAGAGCTAGCTGAATTGCTGGTTTTGGCTTAGAACGTGAACTCCGGAGCGTCTCCAAAGCGTTATTTATATTCATGAGGAGTGAATCCCAAGTTATTTTGGTTTTTTTTCCTTCAAGAGTGTATAAAGTAAGAATGTGGGTGCTGATTTTGTTTAGAGTGTCTCTGAATCCCTTAATGGCGCAAACGATTTCCAAACTGTCGTCATCTCCTGCAAGATAATCCTTAAGCACGCGGTACTGTTTTTCCAAAGTCTCGATTTCACCGTAAAGTTTGGTTTTTATTATTTCATCCATTCCGTCTCTCACAAATATCCAACTCCTTTTCTATGTCCAACAGAGAAATAAATAAGACTTTATTTTCCTAACTGTATTCTGCGGTTTGGAAATGTCAAGTCTTTAATAGGTTTGTCAAGGCGGAGGCTGAAAGGTTCAGTGTTTCAGCCAGTTCAAGATAGAAAAACTTGAAGTTTCCAACAACAATTTGCAAACCCCATGATGCATATCTTGTCTATTCTTTTCGAAGCCGTTTATTATTACCCATCCAGCTTAAGAAAGAAGCATTTCAAATCTAAAAAAACGTAGTGACGCCCTTAGTGGACACTCAGCCACTCGTTCTTCTCTTAAGCTGATAGCTTCTATATCTTTTGAACGCAAAACCCATAAGAGATGCAACAAACAGTGCATCATAAATTAGCGCAATTCCAAGGGTTCGGAAGTCGTTGCCTATAAGGTTGGCGTGTACTAATCCGAAAAATAATGCTACATACATTAAGGAGTGGAAAGCCCGCCAGTACTTAGAAGCTTTAGCTCTTAAGATAGCTGCAAAAACGGCAATATATATTAGGATAAACGCGGGTCTGCCCGCTAATGTCCAGAAATTCATCCACGAGGCGAAGTTAGGTAGGAAAACTGATAAGCTAATTTCTAGTGCGTTGAAAACTGGGTGTAGAGTAATGAAGACTGAGCCGAGGACGGCGAAACTGTGATGAACTTTCAGAAACGGTTTGCCAAAAGCCTGAGTGATTTCCCTTAGAAACGGAGTAACTAAAGCGGTTACGCTGAGAAACAGATAGCCATAAAGCGCAAAAAATCTGATGGCTGAACGCATGAAATCCGCATCGATGGTGCTTGGCAGAAACAGCACCGCGATGACAACTGTCAAAAAGGCGATTCCGAGAAGAAAAAAGACTCCTACTCTTTTCAGAGGCATAAATAACGATTGGCGCCGTTAAAATATAAGTGCTTTTAAGCCTGCGCTCGCAATGCAAAGTGGACTCTGTGTGTGGTGTTGATGGCGGGCCCGCTGGGATTTGAACCCAGGATCTCCGGCTCCGCAGGCCAGTGTCATAATCCGTCAGCACGGAAAAATTCCATTGATACTGGATTTACCCGTTGTACTAGACTACGGGCCCGCATACGAAGACTACAACAACCGAATAATAAAAACCTTACAACAGACCACCGCAAACGAAATAAGAGGCAAAATATTATTTCTTGTCTAAAACTCTCCTTAACGCTGCGATAACATTTTGCTTACCCATAGCAATTATATACGGTCCCAGTCTTGGTCCCTGCGGAGCGCCAATCAAGATTGAGTAAAGAGTCTTAAAGAAGGCACTAGACTTCAAGCCGTTGGATTTAGCAGAATTGAAAATGGCGTTCTGTATTTCATCAGCCTCATCGGCATCTTTCAGAATTTTAACTAGATCTGTGAGCGCGTTTTTTTCCGCTTCAGTTAGGTTTAGTAGTGTTTCTTTAATCTCCTCGAAGTCCTCAACCCAGTTGAGCGCGTATTCAACTCGCCTTGCTAGATCAGCCTCAATTTTCTGGTTTTTCTGCAGATAGCGGTAGCTCTGAAGCTTTTCGGTAAGAAACTCGTTTAAGCAGTTCTGAGGTGCCATTTTAACTAAAAACGCCAGAAGGTTATAGGGTACATGAATGCTTGGTCCAGCAGGAGGTTTCATAACCCAGCAGTACTCGTACAATCCTTTAAGTTTAATAGCGTCTTTTTCGGCTAACTGTTTTTTTTCAAAGTATATATCTTCAAGCTCATCGAGCTCATTCATGTACGAAGGAATATCAGACACGTCAAGGGCGCGGGTACCAACAAACCGCTTTAGCATCAAGAGCAACAGTGATTGTGGAGAACCATAACGGAACCAAACCTGCGGCGTAAAAACGTTGCCAGCTGACTTGGAAATTTTCTTTCCCCCTTTGTCTAGAAACATTTCGTATTTTGCATGAGAAGGTGGTTCAAAACAGAGAACCTCGCGACAGATGCGGTCATTTATCCTCACTGAGTCTGCAATGTCTTTGCCGTAAGCTTCAAATCTTATGTCTAGAGCTTTCCAGCGGGCAGCAAACTCGCTCTTCCAAGTTAGTTTACCATCGCACTTGGTTATGTCGGCTTCGCCTTCGTGTTCACAACCAGTAATAAGTTCGCCTCGAATTTCGAGGCCTTCGCATTTGTAGAGAATTTTGTCAGTTTCTGGCTCAAATTTGTAGCTTCTTGTGGTGTAGATGCGCCCACAATTGCTGCACAGTGGGAAAAAGGGCAAAACTTCAGTGTAACGCTCTTGACCCACTTCTTCCTTAACAATTTGACCTACTTTCGCGGCGTTCAACAATATTGTTCGGATTTCATCCAGCAATAGCCCTTTCTCGTAAACCTCTTTTGCAGAATAATAGTGATATTGGATGTCGCACTCTTCTAGAGAGTCAAGTAGAAGCGAACTCATATGTTTCCCATAACTTTCATGGCAACCAAAAGGATCGGGAATGCTAGAAACTGGAAAACTCAGATACTTCTTCAATGAAACGGGCAGTCCAACGGGAACCTTCCGCAGACCATCCATGTCATCGCAGAAGGCAACTAGTTCCGATTTGAAACCCATCTCATTAAGAGCCAGTGTAACGGCGTAGGAACGTGCCGCGTCTCCGAGGCTGCCTATGTGAGGATAACCAGAAGCTCCAAGACCCATTTCAGTCCGGACCATCTCCAAGCTTCTGCCCAGCTTTCGCTCTCGGTTGAGTATTTTCTGAGCCATCTTATCGTACCATGTACCATGACCAATTATTTTTTCGCGCATAACTATTCAGCCTCTGCAACAATGTCTGCACGCTGGAATAAAAAAACGTTTAGAATAGAAAATGCAGCTTTCAAGGTTTCCTAAGCACTCTAAAACTTGGAAGAGGGTATGTCACCCTTGAGAGTCATGCCAGCCGCGCCGTCGAGTATCAACTGATAAGGTTTACCTTTATACTTGTACTTTACGAACCAGATAGGCGCATGCAAGTAAACCGCTTGTTTCACGTTAATCTCGGTGAAAATCTCAATTACTTTATCCACGTCCTTCCTAAGCAGGTAATGGTGATGCGCCTCGATTTGCTGTTTAGCAATCTCCAAAGCTTCTTGCCTTTTGATTTCGCTATTTAAAACCTTTGCGAAACCCTCAATTTTCCGGAAGTCATAGGGAATCTTACCTTCCAAAGGAACATCGTATTCTCTTGTTGGGAACCCTGATGCCTCCCTCGCCAACACAAGCCAATTGTATTCTTTCTGGATTTTTCCGTCCTTCACTATAGGCGGTGAAATGCGCTCGAATACGCCTTTATAGCTGGTTTTGGCTTCAACAGAAATAACCCAGAAGGGCAAATAAACCAAGTTTTTCTCAAGAATTTTGGATTTTCTGGCAAGGTCACCTGGTTTCATGAAACCTGAGCGCATCCAACCCTTAATCAATTCGTCTGCCTGAGCTAAATCATACTTGTTCAGTATTAGTGAATGCTCAAACTTGAAAGGAGCACCTGTTTCGATTACGGTAGTGAAGCCGCAATACTTGCAAGTGGCTATTAGCTCTCCAGGCTTGAATTCCACTGGTGCGCCGCAGTGTGAGCACCTTATTTTCTGAGCTATTGCCATTTTTATGCCTTCAGTTTTTCCCTATTGAGAATTTCTCTAGCTACCACAACGCCTGAAGCTGAAGATTGAATTAGTCCTCTAGTTACGCCTGCACCGTCGCCTATGGTGAACATGTTCTGGATTTTGCTTTCCAAAACGTTGTTCAGTTCCAAGTGTGAAGAGTAGAATTTCACTTCAATGCCGTAAAGGAGAGTGTCTCTTGAGTGGATTCCAGGCGCTATTACGTCTAAAGCTTGAAGCATTTCCCTTACGTCGGATAAGTAACGATAAGGCAAAACGAAGCTTAGGTCCCCAGGTGTAGCGTTCTTTAATGTTGGCTCCACCACACTACGTGCTAAACGTTCAGGTGTTGATCGACGTCCAGAAACCAAGTCACCCAGACGCTGTACCATTACTCCTCCACTCAGCAGGTTTGAAAGCCGAGCAACGTATTTTCCATAGGCTATGGGCTCCCTGAAAGGCTCCGTAAATGATGTGCTGACAAGGATGGCGAAGTTCGTGTTTTCCGTTTTTCTTTCAGCATAACTCTGCCCATTAACCGTTAACACCCCATCGTAGGATTCGGTTGTGACTTCGCCATAAGGCGCAACGCAGAAAGTACGAACGTGATCATCAAAAAGCCGCGAATAATACACAAGCTTCGGTTCGTAGAGTGCATCAGTTAACTCTTCCAAGACAGAAGCTAGAACCTCAACTCTTACACCTACGTCAACTGGGTTGTTCACAGTTTTCAAACCAAGGATTTGCGCTTCTGTTTGCAACCACTCGGCCCCGCTTCTGCCCGGCGCGATTATGACGTATTCGGCCAGTATTTTCTCGCCATTTCCGGTTTCAACGCCTCTTATTGTATGGTTTTTGGATATGAGTCCCTTAACGTCTGTTTTTGGTTGGAAAGTGATTTTACTGTCTAGTTCTTGGCGCATCTGCCGTAAGGTTTCATAGCATTTTTCTGTTCCCATGTGCCGAATTTCCTGTCGGACCAATTTCAGTCCTGCTAAGGATGCGTTGCGGTCAATTTCGTCAACTTTTTCTTGATCTCCGCCATAAACTTGCTCGCTTGCGCCAAATTTCAAGTAGACTCTGTCAACGTACCCCATAAGCGCTTTTAGTTCTTTTTGAGAAACATATTGGTTTAGCCAACCGCCTATTTCCGTGGATAGGGTTAGCTTTCCATCGCTGTAGGCTCCTGCTCCGCCCCAGCCTGAGAGCACTGAACAAGGTTCGCAGTGTCGGCATTCAAACCCTCGGCTCGATGGACACTTTCGCTGATTTATTTCTGGACCTCTATCAAGTATAAGTACGTTGAGATTGTTCTTTTCCGTTAGCTCCAACGCTGAGAATATTCCTGCTGGACCTGCACCCACTATTATTACGTCGTATTTCAAAGGGCACTTTCCCCCTAGAACCCAAAGTTAGATGTAATAACTGGAATATATTTGTTAGTGAAAGCTTTTTCTGGAAAGAGCTCGACTGGTCGCTGTTTTTGCATCAAAGCCGTGAATTTCAATGCGCTAAATGTCTTTTAAGGAGGCACCATAGATACCAACGCAGTAGTTGAGGCCTTGGAGCAAACAAACGTGGAAACTTCTGAAGCAAGAAACTTTGCATTCTCATCATCCCACGGCATAATGATGGGAGAAAACTCCAACGATCCCGACGAAGGCTACATGGTAATACTAATATTCCAGTGGCAAAATGGAGAGATGGTGCCAATTCACCCTAAGAAGATTATGGAAGAAGCAGGAACAACTTACATGTTTCCAGATTGGCCTCGACCATGGGACTAATAGCTAATTCAATACATTCTGTTTCTTCGAATAGCGCAGGCTAACCATTAATCTTCGGCTCGGCAAGCCAGTGTCATAATCCGTACTAGGTCAATTACCTGTCCTTGGAATCCCAGTTCTCTTTTTTTAATGAAATCTCAAATTGAAAGCCTATAGACGCACAAAATTGTTAGGATACCAGCTCTATTGTGGACAGAAAAATGCTTAAAGTAGTTAGCAAAGCATTTTTCAAACCGAATGAATGATTAATAGTGGGGGTTGAGTTTTTTTTAATGCATGTTAGACAATTACTCTTGTTTTTGCGGGTTGATAGAGCCAAAATGGTTTTCGATTTCGTAAATTTCCAGTTCAGGGTCTTTTGTTAGTCGAGCTTTGATTTCCTCAAAGAAAAACATTAGGCTATAAACTCCAAAACCCAAGAATTAAACAGATCAGTTTACACACGCTAAGACACTGGAAAGGAACAATGGAATACCATAAAACAAAAGACGTATTTCATGTACAGCATGTTTTAGGACATAAGGAACTTAGGTCAACTTTGATTTACATCAACATTGAGAAATCTTTGTTTCAAAACATGAATGACGAGTTTACTGCTAAAGTTGCACACACTGTAGACGAAGCATGTAGACTGATTGAAGTTGGCTTTGAATACGTAACTAATATTGACAATGCAAAACTTTTCAGAAAACGAAAATAAAAAAAGTAGTCTTTTAGTGCCCAGCTTAGTCCTTTATGGCTTCTATTAGGCTCATGACGTTCCACAGTTTTACCCGCGAATAAGGCGGCATGTTCGGGTCCTGAAGGATCTCGTCCAAAAGTGAAATAGCGTTTGAAGCCCGCACAGCAGGCGTGAACTCTGGGCTTTCTAGGGCTCCCATTGCATCTTTAGCCGCACGTCTAATATTTCTCGGCGTAGTGCTATCTTCGGAAACTTCGCCAAGCACCATCAAAGCTTGCCGTATTTTCTCTTCATACTCTTTAGCTTTTTTCTTCCGCACCATAATGTCCACCAATCCAATTTCGCAGTTATCAAGTTATATAAGCTTTAAGACGTATTTATTTTGGGGTTCCAAAATGCAAAAAAAACCTGAGGATAAATCCATCAAGCGTATGGCTGACCTGCTACGGCAAGGCGCCACTTTAACCGACCTGTCATGCCCTGCCTGCGCTTCTCCGCTCTTCAGGTTAAAAAACGGAACGTTGTGGTGTGGCAGATGCGAAAAGAAAGTAGTCGTGGTAAAAAATGGAGATGAACAGGACAAAACAAGTAGCGCAACCTATAGCAAGCTTGAGGCGACGCTCTTGGCAAAGGTGCAAGATATACAAGACAAAATTCAAAACACAGAGGACGTGGAAGAACTGCAAAAGCTAAGTCTCGCACTGTCCGAACTTCTAAGCAATCTTGAAAAGGTTAAAAAAATGAATATCCCACGCAGGAACCTTTAAAGATGCTAGGGTTCTACGAGAATTTCCCCTTAAACATTCACGGAATAGAAGCCTTTACGACCTCTCTTTCAGCCAAGAGGCTCCAGCGGAGATTAATCCAAGTTCTCTATGACATAAACCACAGAAAGTTCAGTTTTGAGGAGATAGCCTATCCAACAGTACCCAAGTGCACAATAATTTTCGAAACAGGCTTAGCTGAGGCTGAAAGCTTCAATTACATAGACGAAGAAGAAGTTCGAAAAGTTATCACAGCTTTGAGGAAAGCGCCTTTTCAGACAATGGATTTTTTCTGCGCCGTTCGCTACTACAAAAGGATTGCAGAAAATAAATCGCCACTGAAATTTGATTATTACTTGCTGCGTGTTATCTTCGGAAGGAACAGGCTGGAAATGCAAGTTTTTCATGAGCGAGGCCCAAGGTACATTTCACCAGATGACATTGTTGCGTTGTTAGTAAACGAAATGAACAAAAATTCTTCGAGAAAAACTCTGAAAAGAATTGAGATTGAACCTTAGCTAGCCTTGTTCAAAAACTTCGTCACAACATCATAAACTTCTATCGCAACATCGGTTTTGGACTTGTCACCGTTTATTCTGGTGAGGCTCCCATCTTCTACGAATTTCAGATACATTTCCCGCACCTTCTGCTGAGTCTCTAGATTTTCCATCACTGACTTCTTAGGCTTAAGTCGGCTCATCACTGTTTCAGGTTTGACATCTATGAAAACCGCAAGATCTGGTTGAAGAGCATACTCATTTACTTTTTCTAACCAGTCTAAACTTAATCCGGCAGCACCCTGATAAGCCAGAGAAGAATAGACGTAACGGTCGGAAATAACGATTTTTCCCTCTTTTAAAGTTGGGAAAACTTCGTTTTCGATGTGTTCGATACGGTCTGCGGCAAAAAGCAACGCTTCAAGAACGACTGAGAGGCGTTTTTCGCCATAAAGGTAGCTTTTTCTGATTAAAGTGCCGATTTTGCCGCGGCTAGGCTCTGCTGTGTAGACGGCGTTTTGACTTTTATTTAATTTTTTTACAAGAAGCTTTGCTTGTGTAGTTTTTCCGCAGCCATCTAGACCTTCGATGCAGATGAAAGCACCTTTTTTCCTCAACTTTTTCACCTTGAATTAGTTTAGCGCTACACATTATAGGGAGACTCATAAATATAACTTGCAACTTTGGAGGCATTCAGTAATGCCAAATGCGTATTGGGGCGAAATTAAAGATCCAGTGCACGGCTATGTTTACATTAGCAAGAAAGAGAAGGAAATCATTGATTCATACCCGATGCAAAGGTTGCGGAGATTGCGACAGCTGGCGGGTTCGGAGTATGTTTATCCAGGTGCGAACCACACCAGATTTGAACACTGCGTCGGCGTTTTGTACTTAGCGGGCAAGGCTGTTGAGAATCCCAACATTTTCCAAAGGATCAGCGATGAAGAACTTGAGATTACTAAGATTGCAGCATTGCTTCATGATGTTGGCCACGGTCCATTTTCACATGTTTTCGAGCAGCTTTTGATCAAGGAACTTGAGGAGACTCACGAGGACATAACGTCATGGCTAATTGAAAAAAGCGAGTTAGGTGACACGGTAGCGAAAATGGGATATAGACCTGAGGAGGTGGGAAAACTCGCGGTAGGAAAACTCCACAAGCCGAGGAAAGCTTTCCTAGATCAGATTATAAGCAGCGCCGTTGACGTTGACAAACAGGACTTCATAGTAAGAGATACGTTCCATACGGGCGCGGAGTATGGTTTCATCGACGTTTTCAGATTGATCTACGCCTTGGACGTTTTAGGTGAGGACTTAGCTGTGGAGTTGGGTGCGATTTCAGCCCTTGAAGCTTTCATGATTGCTCGAATTGAATCATTCAAGAGCATCTATTTTCACCGTGTCGGCAGAGCAGCTCAGATAATGTTGGCTATGGCTATGGAAAAAGCAAACAAAGAACTTGGTTTGACTGCCTTCAAGACGCCTGAAGAGTATATGGCGATGGATGACTTTACGGTTTGGGCGGCTCTGAAAAAGTGTGAGTTGTCTAAGGGGATAATTGACGATTTGGAAAAGCGGAGGATGCTGAAGTGCGCTTACGAGCGAACTTTCTACGATAAGGATACAATTGTTTCGAACATTTTTGCAGGTGAGGCTTATAGGCAGCAAATGCAAATGGAAATAGCAAAAGGAGCGGGAGTAGATAAAGAGGCGGTGTTTATTGACGTGCCAACAGTGCCTTCTGTCCCATATCACCATGCGGTTCTCATGGAGGCTATGGAGATACCCGTATTTAGCAGAAGCCAAATAGGCAAGAAAACGGCGTATCGCCTAAGCGATGTCTCTAAGATAATTGAGAGTTTGAAAGGCTTCATAAACATACTTCGTGTTTACACCAAGGTTGCCGACCGTGAAAAAGTAGAACAGGCAACAGTAAAGATTTTGGGCAAAATACCAAAAACCGCGCAAATATCATACTAGAAACGCTTCAGATACTGCTTTTTTAGGGTAAGGTTTATTCGAGTGAAACTACATTTGCATGATGCTTCTAGAAAAAGCGCTCCGGTAGTATAGTCCGGTCAAGTATTCCGGCCTTTCGAGCCGAAGACCCGGG
>CAYFXZ010000005.1:0-102328 GCA_964347245.1 uncultured Candidatus Bathyarchaeia archaeon
TGTGCTATGATTTGGAAAGAGAAAACGAGTCTTTTTGGTGGGCTGATCAAATGTCTAATGTAGATAATACCTTAGCTCATAAAGAGGGAACAGGAAAAGAGATCCTTGAGCAGCTAAATACGAAGATTGACGCGTTCGTGGCCTCAATTGGCACCGGTGGTACTCTATTAGGTGTAGCTGAGGCTCTCGATGAGAAATCGGTGGGCGCTAAATTTTTAGGGGTTGAGCCAGAGGACGCAAAAGTAATAGAGGAATGGGCTGAAAGCGGTTTCCTAAACGGCTTTCTAGAAAAGTTGGGAATACCTAAGAGAAAATACATTATTGAAGAAATACTTGAAAAAGGAATTCCAGATGAAATCATACACATTGGCCACAAGGAAGCTAGGAATATGGCAAACAGACTTTGCCGAGAGGAAGGGCTCTTTTGCGGCATATCCTCGGGAGCCAACGTTTATGCATCTCTAAAAATTGCAAAGAAGCTAGGTAAGGGAGCAAATGTAGTAACAGTGCTGGTAGATAACAGAGACAGGTATTTTCCCGAGTACCCAAAGGAGAGCTATATAATATAGCTGACCGCAACCATGCATTTTATCAGTAAGCTTAAAACCAAACAGAGGGTGCGGAATTGAGATTATCTTTCAGATAACATGTATGTGCACCAAGACACCTTTAACAAAAAAGAGGAAGAAGGTCTATTTTATTAGCTCGGCTATGTGCTCTGCATCTTTTTTGATTTTTAAAAAATCTTCTTGACTAGGCTTGCCTCGGATGTCACCCATTCTCCCCTTTGTATTGCCCTCCTTCCAACCGCGATACTCACTCAAGACATACCATTCGTCAAGAATGGTGAAGCCTAAATGCTCAAGAAATTGGCTGATGTATTTTGCAGCTGGTATTACTTCATTGATTCCGGTGTGAGGCCCAGCATAGGTGCAGAAAACTAACGCGTTCTTTCCAGGTATTTTTGGGGCAGCTAACTTAATCTTGCCTTCGTTGCAGTACCGGTTGTGCTTTTTCTTTAAAAAGTCTTCCATAGGTGGGGGAGGGTGCCACTGGTAAGTGGGAGATCCTATGCACACCAAATCATATTCCAAGAAGTCCACGTCTTCAGCTTCCTCAATTCGCTTCATTACCACCTTAAGCTCTGCACCTTCTAAACCCTCTTTAATCACCAAGGCAACTTTCTCAGTGTTACCCGTCTTAGACCAGTAAATCAAGAGCGCTACTTTCTGAATTTTAACTCACCACTTCTAACAAAAACAACCCAATTGCTAGCAAAGTATTAATGGTAAAAACAAGAAGAAAAGGTTAACTCTTCTATATCAGTACAAAAACGAACATTGAAATCTTATTGATTGAGAATTAGAATATATTATTTGAAAAAACGAAAACCCGAAGCAATCTTTGAATTAAAAATTTAAAAACAAAATTAGCAAAATTAGGAAACGGTTTCCAAATTGGAAATGAAACCATTTTTGGGGAAAAATTAGCTACCGATTTAAAGCCTAAATTAACCCCTATTTGCGAAATTAAGTCAGAATTGGCGCCGCCGATAGGACTCGAACCATGGACCAGTGGAGATATCACCCGCAAACCCCCCACTTTTTTGGATTAATTTAATCTTTCGTAAAGTGGAAAATGTTCAAACTATATGGTTCCCAAACAAATGCTATTATAAAAAAGGGAGATAGTTTCTTAATCTATTTAGATATTTTTGAATCTGAAAAATCAGGGCAAAAAGATTTCATCCAATGGAACTCCAAATCTCATTATTCCTTCACCAGAAACATCAACCTGACTTAAAGAAACCAATGTAATTTCGATTTCTAGTGTTAGCTGACCAAAATAAGACGCAGTCTTAAAATTCAAAGTAATTTCCTCATCAAAACCATCAGCAAATACGCCTGCACCTTTTACGCTCCCTCTAAATTCATATGGTCCTGATTGACCTCTAGCATCTCGAGGACCTGCATTCCAGCCAAACACAATTGAGGAACGCCCCTTCACACTGAAAACATCCCCTGCTTCACGCGTTAAGATAAGATCAAACCCCTGAATTATTTCAACTTCTATAGATTCTCCTTCTATAAAAAACAACGTCGCAAACCCTCTAGCCAAGATTCTCAGACGAAAGGTTTTTTCTATCGGAACATTTTCCGCTTGTCCTGAACCAGCAACATCATAGTTAAGTGATACTTCGTTAACTGGACGTGATGCCCAAGCACTTGCAGGAATAAAGGCTAAGAAAACAATCGCTAAAATTAAGGGTGCATAAAAAAAATTTTTCATTAAAATCTTGCCTTTAAAGCTTGAATAAAAATAATATGATTACCTTATTTAAATATGATACATTTAATCGCTACAATAGCAAAATACACATAGTTGCAGGTTTTCTAAAATATTAAGTGTGCTGATACATACATTAACGGGTATAACTCCGAGAGAGTGATGATAACTCAAGTGAAAGCTTGAGATATCACCCGCAATTTTCCCCCTTTTCTTGTTTAAAAACTATCGACGGTAGCTCTTCAAATTGACTAGCTATTATTGCAAGCAACAATTAAAAAAATCAACAATGGCAAACCAATTATTTTTTAGACCTTACTTAATAGATGAATTCTAAAAATGAGCGACCTAGATTCTCCTCTAGATTCTTCAGTGGTGAAGGAGCTATACAAATCTCTAGCCCTAACAATATCAGAGATTTTGGCTTGGCGGAAAAAAATTATGGCCCTGAAAAAGGCAGCAATCCTAGACTCTGCAAGCTATCCCAAAAAGCAATTCAAATGCTGAATCAAATACCCAGAACTCACCACACCATTTATAGGGTACTACAAGAATAGCTGCAATTTGCGTCGAACTTTCTAAGAACAAAGAAAAGCAATCGCCGCAAAAATGGGGAACCAACGCCTAATGCGAACCCACTTTCACACTCTGAGACACTGGAAAGGAACTATGGAGTACCATAAAACAAAGGACATATTGTATGTTATGCAGGTGCTTGGTCATAAGAGAATCCAGAACACCCTCAAGTACACTCAACTGGTAAAGTTCAAGGGTCCAGACGCATATGTCTGCAAAATCGCAAAGACTGACAAAGAGATTAGTGCACTGATAGAAGCTGGTTTCGAGTTCATATGCGATAGCGACGGCTTGAAATTCTTCAGAAAGCCCAAGTAAACTAGGAGTTTAATTTTGGCCGCCGATAGTATTCTGGCGCCGCCGATAGGACTCGAACCTATGACCAACTGGTTAACAGCCAGACGCTCTACCTAGCTGAGCTACGGCGGCGCGGCATGGCTTTTATCCACTTTCAGTTCAGCAAGAGTATTTAAGGATACTCATTTGCGGAAGAGGAGTTATTCTATATGTCTGACTTTGCGTTTAGCTATTTCCGCGAAGGCTTTATAAAATTCCCTTAAGAAACGCGCATACCATTTGCCCTCAAAGGATATTTCGAGAAGGTCGTTTACCCAGTAAAAGTCATGTTCTGTGCATTGAAATAGCAACTGCCTATGTAGCTCACTCATCTCTGCTCTTTTAAACCAATCTTCATTTTTTAACCTGCCTAGTGGAACAAAGAATAATGGTACAATCAGGCTTCGAACATCTTTAAGGTCATCCACAAGCTCCATAGTTTTCGTTAAGTCATCTTCAGTCTCGTTGGGAATCCCCACTATCAGTGTGCACGCTGGAACTAGTTTATTATCATGCATTAAGCCCATGCCAGTGCGCACAACTTCTGGCCATTCCTCTGCCTTGAATGGATGGGCCTTAGCAGGCATAATTCTCTTGGCAATTTCTGCAGAGCCTGTTTCAATTCCCACTTCTACACCCCACCATGGCTGTTTTTGAATAATTAGCTCAGCGACATTTGAGAAAATTTTGGGTTTTGAAGCCACTGCAGCTAACGAACAATGACTCCAACTTAGTCCGCCTTTACTTTTTTTCACCACAAATTCGTGAAGCTTGATTAGTTTTTCTTCATTTGGCAAAGTATTTTTAGAACCATACAACATTACGTCTTCTGCATGGAGACAACATCCCGTTACATTTTCAGCTTTAACGTTGACAGTCATTTCTCTTTTTATCTTCTCAAGCGGATACCAGCGTAGAGGCCTTTGAGTGACATTGCAGAACGCACATCCTCTACAGCATCCACGGCCAAGCTCAACCAAACCGTTGATTGAAGGCTGAACAATGTCGGGTATATCTCCCAAAGCAGGCGTTTCACTTATAGGGACTTCATAGTGTTTGGGAAGGTCTTTTCCATGAAGAGCGGCTCTAAAGATTTTTCCAATAACTTTTTCTGCTTCTCCCTCAATTATACAGTCTATAGAATGCTTTTCAACGAATTTTTGTCTATAACGAAACTGCCATGCACCTGGACCACCCACTATAACTTTCAATCCTTTTTTTTTCGCTGCATTTATCGCAGGATTGCTGATTAGAAGGTTAAAGTATATTGCCAAGTACGGTTCTTTCTTGAAAATTGCTGAGAGAGTGCTGGAAGCTGGACCTAAACCGAAGGGGTCCATTGTATAAATGCCTAAAACTTTTGCTTCGTTGACGTATTTTTCTATTTGGTTTGAATCAATGGTTGTTACATCAAAACCCTCTTTTAAGAGCTGAGCTTCAGCTTTTCTCAGACCATAAGGTGCTGCTGAAGGAAAACCATTAGTAGGTTTTATTCGAGGAAAAAAAAGGAAGCTATAGAACCAATCAGGGATAAAGTTTGGAGGGGCGCATGTGCCAAAACCAAGAAACTCGTTATCATGATAATTGCTCATGAGAGTTCTATCAGCGGTTAACAATACTTCCGCCATTTCTTCCCCCTCCAAACATCTACTTGTTTAATTGGAGAAATCTGCGCTATACTTTCTATGATAGTTTAACTCAAATATATTTTTTGTAACTGCTATTTTTCGGTAATAGGTTTAATGAGAATTAAGGACAACAAGCTAAATTTTCGTTCAAAATTTGATAATATGCTTTGTTTGGACTATTAGGAAAGTTTTATATGCATAGCTCTAAGTGCGTAAGCCGCTGAGGTTTTTACGGCTGATATTCCGTAAGTGCCACCTCTACGCATCATCTTAAGCACGTACCCTAGCCGCAGGTAAAAATCTTGATATGCCTTATAACGGATATCTGCTAGCTTTTTCATACTTAGCCACGGTGTTTCAAAAGTCGGTCCAGCCGTATCATATTTGTCGAAGTCAGTAACTCTTAACCAGCCATTCTTCTTGACCTGCTCATATAAAGGAGTACCAGGGTAAGGTGTAGCCACATAAAAGCCTACATCGTCGGGATTTAGCTCCTTAACAAAATTTATTGTTTCCCTCGCGGTTTGTTCGGTCTCACCTGGAAAACCCAGAACAACATTAGCAATCGTCATTAACCCAACTTCATGTGCAGTCTTATAAGCCAAACGTGTTTTGTTTAGTTTTATGCCTTTATTCATAGCATCTAGAATAATTTCTGAGCCTGATTCCACTCCCAACCAAACAGCTATACAACCCGCATTATACATGGTTTTGAGAAGTTCCCTATCAACCATGTCCACACGCGTACCACAGTCCCAGATTAAGTCAAGTTTTCTGGCATGTAATTCTTCACATATTTTTATGACACGCTCACGATTTACTGTGAAAGCGTCATCGTAGAATGTAAATTGGTTTACGCCATAATTGTTGTGAATCATTTCCATTTCGTCAACGACATTTTTTGGACTGCGCATGCGAAACCCTCTTCCGAACATACGAACGGTGCTGCAGAAGTCACACCAATAAACGCAACCTCGACTTGTAATTAAGGGGAAAAGAACTTTACCCATTCGTTTCAGCGCCTCAAGCGGCAATAAATGGTGTGCTGGGAAGGGCAAAGTGTCTAAATCTTCGAGGAATTGTCTGTCCTGGTTGCGAATGATTTTGCCTTTTTTATTGCGGAATGTAACTCCTTGAATACTGTTTAAGCTGATTTCAGTTTGAATTTTATCGAGCATTTCTATAAAGGTTATTTCGCCTTCTTTGCGGACGACGACATCTAAGCTAGGATTCTCATTAAGGGCATTTTCGTCCCAAAAAGTTCCATGTGATCCACCCAGTATGCTTACAGCTTTTGGGTGCGCTTGTTTAGCTATATTGACAAGACGCATGGCAGACTTATACAGAAGAGTTGTCGCTGTAACCCCGATGACATCTGATGGCGTTCGTCTGATGCGTTCTTGGAAGGCTTCAAATGTTAGTTTTTCTGCTTGACAGTCGACAACAGTGACTTGGTGACCTTCTTTTTCAGCAACTGCAGCCAAATAAGCAATTCCAAGCGGAATAAATGGCGGATGTGAGTGGACGCTTGGGGGATAAGGAGGATTAACTAGGGTAACTTTCATTTCGGTGCGTGCCTTCTGCAGGGTGATTTTACGTTTGGATGGCATATATTGGTTTCTAGGTGAAAGTTGATAATGGTGAAAGATTATTTGGGCTATTAGCGCAAGTTTGATTATTTACTGGTCATTTGCTTGAGAGTTTGGCAGTTTGTTTTTGAGTGGAAAATTATTCGCGGTCAAGAAAAAGAATCTGAAAATTATGCACTATCGTTTGTTTCTCGTAATTAGATTTACGCAAACGTCATTCAAAGCTTAATAATGTTTGTTTGATAACTGATGATGATCGCAAATGGAGTGGTATATCTTTGCATTATTGGCTCCTGCATTTTGGGCTCTGAACAATGTGTTCGTCAAATTTCTCATTACTAACAAATTTAAGAGCTATTTCCCTCTAATTTTCACAATAATTTCCTGTGACGTGTTTTTTGCAGTAGGAGTTCTAGTCTTTGGCAACGTTACATTTTTTTATCCATATTCTCTTCTTGCTCTGGCAGCAGGTCTGATACCACTATCAGCATTCTGGTTTTATTCGAAAGCTCTAATCACAGAAGAAGTATCAAGAATTGTAATACTCTTTCAGCTTATACCAGTATTTGTCGTACTTTTTTCCTTCACATTTCTCAACGAAATCCTGGGAATCCAGAGATATTTCGGAATTAGTCTAATCGTCTTTGCCTCTATAGTTATCTCCTACAAAAAAACAGGTAAGAAGCCTTTTTCAGGAGCCCTCAAGTTTATGATACCATTCGGAATCCTGATAGCTGCCTACACAATTGCCGACAAAACCCTCTTAAACTATCTAGAATACTGGACGGTTTTCTTTTGGAACATCTTGGGGACGTTCGTCGGAGTGCTTTTTATGTTGGCTCTGCCAAAGCTACGCAGCGAGATTACTAAAACAATATCAGCAGTTGGAAGAAAAGCTGTATTCACAACTTTTGTAGGAGAAGGGCTATATGTCATAGGAACAATCTGCTCGTTAATAGCCCTATCTTTGACAGACGCTTCACTAGCCTCTTCACTCTTCGGTCTACAACCATTCTATGTCTTCTTTTACACAATTGTTCTGAGCCTTTTTCTTCCAAGAATTCTCAATGAAGAAATAAATAGGAAAACAATGCTTCTAAAAATTTCCGCTGTAGCATTAGTGTTCATCGGAACTTGGCTTACAGTATGACGCGATTAAGAAAAACGTATATGAATGTAATCGCCTATTATTGTCAAAAATGGAATGGGAGAAAAAACTATTTGAAAGATATTATTGAGGTCAGGTGGCACGGCAGAGGAGGACAAGGTTCATGGACAGCCAGTGAGCTTCTGGCGCGAACAGCAATATATGAAGGTAAATACATCCAGTCGTTCCCAGAGTTCGGTCCTGAAAGGATGGGTGCTCCGGTAACAGCTTTCACGCGCATAAGCAATAGACCAATTAGGATACACTGCGCTGTTTATGAGCCAGATGTAGTTGTCGTTTTAGATCCTACTCTGCTGAAGACTGTTCCAGTAACCTCAGGAGTTAACGAAAATGGGACAATAATAATCAATTCTGCTGATGAACCTATAGAAGTCAGAAAAACCTTGAAAACTGAGAAGGGAAAACTTTGGACCATACCTGCAACGCAAATTGCACTGAGAATCTTGGGAATGCCAATAACCAACACCGCCATGCTTGGAACGGTAGCCAAGGCAACTAACCTAGTCTCGTTAGATAGTATAGAGATAACACTTAAAGAACGCTTCAGACCTGATTTGGCGGAGAAAAACTTGGCCGTAATTAAACAAGCATATACCGAGGCAAAACAAGAATGACAAAACAAGAAAAAAACTGGATGGAAATCGCTCCCGCTGGAGTCTGCTCAAAATCGAGTGTCGGATTTTTAACTGGTGATTGGAAAACGTTCACACCCATACGTGACCTAGAAAAGTGTACTCGTTGTGTATTATGCGTGCTTTTTTGTCCCGATGGAGCTATACTCTGGAACCCGAAAAAAGGAGATATAGAATTTGAATACAATTTCTGTAAAGGTTGCGGAATATGCGCCACTCAGTGCCCAACTGACGCGATAACAATGAAACTTGAACAGGAGTCAAAATAAAATGCAAAAAACGGTAAAGCAAGAAATAATGGCTTTAGCTGGGGACCAAGCGGTTGCTTACGCTGTGAAGCAGTCAGATGTGGATGTCGTAGCGGCTTATCCGATAACACCGCAGACAATCATTGTTGAGAAGTTCAGCGAGTACGTAGCTAACGGTGAAGTTGAAACCGAGTTTATCTGTGTTGAGTCTGAGCATACTGCTATGGCCGCGTCGCTTGCAGCTTCTGTTACAGGTGCCAGAACGTTCACTGCCACCGCATCCGCTGGTTTGGCTTTGATGCATGAAATGCTTTTCGTAACTTCGGGTTGTCGGGCACCTGTTGTTATGGCCATTGCAAACCGCGCGTTGTCTGCACCGCTTAACATCCATGGGGACCATTCTGACAGCATGGCGCAAAGAGACAGTGGTTGGATTCAGATGTACGCTGAAAACGCTCAAGAAGCTTATGACTCGATAATTCAGGCGTTTCGAATCGCTGAGAATTTTGAGGTGCTTCTGCCTGCTATGGTGGGTTTGGACGGGTTTACGCTTAGCCACACGCTTGAGAACGTGGAGACTCTTCCAGACGAAGCTGTCAAAGAGTTTGTTGGGATTCGCAAGTTTCCTAATGTGCTTACGCACGAAGGCAAAACTGCGCCTTTCAGGCTTGACCCAGCAAATCCAATGACCATGGGCCCTATCGCTTTGCAGAATTATTATTTTGAATTCAAGAGGCAACAGGAAGAAGCTATGAAACACGCGGCTAAAGTTATTCAACAGGTGAACAGAGAATACGCGACGATAAGCGGGAGAAGCTACGGCAACGGCTTGGTTGAAGGGTACTGCCTTGAAGATGCTGAAATCGCGGCAATTTGTTTGGGTTCAACAGCGGGGACTATGAAGACAGTTGTGGATGATCTCAGGCGAAAAGGTGTCAAAGCTGGATTGCTTCGAATTCGCACGTTCAGGCCATTACCGGTCGAAGATATTCGAAGTGCACTTGCAAACGTGAAGGCTTTGGCTGTAATGGACAAATCCTTGAGTTTTGGCGGAAATGGTGGTCCAGTTTTCCATGAGGTTCGTCATTTACTTTACGAGACAGTTAATCGCCCTTACGTCGTAAATTACATTTATGGTTTAGGTGGACGAGACACGAGCCCCAGTGAGATGCGAAGCATCTACGAAAATCTGCAGAGTATATTGCAGACTGGGCATGTTGATGCTCCAATACAATACTTAGGATTGAGAGGTTAAAGGAGGGAAAGAGAATGACTAGTCAAGAATGGAAATTTACTGCAAAAGAAATAGCTGAAAAGCCAGATTTGTTTTTGGCAGGGCATAGGGCGTGCGCAGGATGCGGACCTGCGACTGTACTTCGATTAATTATGAAAGCTACGCGAGGACCTACAATTGTGACTGAAGCAACTGGTTGCATGGAAGTGGTATCATCGATTTACCCGTATACCTCTTGGGACGTTCCTTGGTTGCACACTGCTTTCGAAACTGCCGCTTCGAACGCTTCAGGCATAGAAGCGGCTTTAAAAGTAATGAAAAAGAAAGGCAGAATAAGTCAGGAACATGTGGATGTTATCGCGTTTGCAGGAGACGGTGGAACTTTTGACATAGGCTTTCAAGCGCTTTCTGGTGCGGTGGAGCGAGGTCATGACTTCCTATTTGTGCTATATGACAATGAAGCGTACATGAACACAGGCATTCAACGAAGTGGCGGAACTCCACATGGTGCAGCAACAACCACTTCGCCAGCAGGTAACGTGGTACCAGGAAAATTGGAGTACAAGAAACCTATTGCAGACATCATGGTGGCGCACGGTATGCCTTATGTAGCTACTGCTTCACCGTACTATTGGAAGGATCTAATAATGAAGGTTCGTAAAGGATTGGAGGTTGATGGTCCAGCGTTTCTGCATGTATTTGCGCCTTGTCCAAGGGGTTGGAGAAGTGACCCTGCGAGGTCTATTGATTACGCGAAACTAGCTGTAGAAACTTGTGTATTCCCTATTTGGGAGTCAGTGAACGGTCAGTGCCGATTATCCACACCAAGCAAGCTTGTTGCCCTTGCACCGCAGAGGAAGAAGCCAGTATCGGATTACTTGAAGGGCCAAGGAAGATTTAGACACATGTTTAAACCGGAAGGCAAGCAGCTACTGGAAGAAGTTCAACACATTACTGATGAACGGTGGAAACACTTACTCAAGAAGTGCGGTGAAACATTCAAACCAGCTTAGACGCTGCAATTTTTCTTTTTTTTAAACTAACATTTTTTGTGGGTTTTTATTGTATTTTTTCTATTCAGTATGGGAAAGGAATTTCTCTATTTCTTTTTCTGCGTTGTCTGCTTTGATAAATATTGGTACGTTTTCTATTCCCGTGGCGATGTAGCTGGATAGTAACCATTCACCTGGTGCGAACTCCAGCGTTTTCTCTAGTATGCCTTTGTCGATCATGAAAGTGTCGCTTATCAATAGACGGTCGTATGGTCTTGGTAGTGTGCCTACAAAGTAAGTATGTAACTGTTGCAATGCATTAGTGTTCAAGTTGGCTATGCGCTGGGTAGAGATGCAGATGCCTAAACCATATTTTCGTCCTTGCCTCAGCAGTGTTTCTACTTGTCGGCTGCATTTTTTGTCTATTCCACCTGAGTCGCCTGTGGCTGGGATGAACTCTTGTGCTTCGTCGAAAACCATTAGGATATATGGTTTCACCCTAAAGTTGCGTTTTCTTCGGGAAAGCAGCTCTTGTGTTAATGTTATTGCTAGTTCTTTTATGCTGTAAGGGTCGGATATGGAGAGGCATATAAGACGAGTAGTATTATCTTCTACCAGATCGCGGATTTTTTCGGTTGTTAATCCGCCTGTCTCCTCGTTTTCCTTATCACGCCTCCTCTTAATGATGTCCAGAATAGTGGTTCGAGTGGTTGCCCACGCGTACAAGCCACTTTTATCGTGAACTCGAAATTGCTCTACTGCTTCCCGGGCAACTGTATCTATGTGTTGCACGAACGCTTCGCTAACTTCTTGTCCTTCGCTTACACCTTTATCGTCCATGTACTCTAATACGGCGTCATGAATCTTGTCAATGGCGTTCATGTAATGTGGCTTTCCAACATTCTCTTTCCGCTGCGCAGACAACTCGTCTAGAAACTGAAGATACTTCGGCACTTTTTGTTTAGGCTTTGTGTAATACGTCAATTTCCCCTGCTCAATAACCCGCCTTAAACCCTTTTCAACCCGCTCATCCTCTTCATAATCTCGTGGCTTTACTACAGAGTTGAAAAGCTTTTTCACCGAGTCGAGACGGTGCTCCAACACGATTTTCGATGATAACGTAGGGTCGGCAAGCAAGTCAAGCAACAAAAACACATATTCGCAACTTATGTCGAAAAGAATAATCTTCGTATTCTCTTTGCCCGTGTGCATCAAAATACGCCTTAAAATGTTAGAGGTCAAATTGCTTTTTCCACCGCCCGTAAAGGCGAAAATGCCGAAGTGGTATCTAACGAGTTTCTCGAAATCCACGTGAATAGGAATAACAGTCCTGCTTGCCTCAAACATCTTAACAAGACCCAAGCGAGGGTCAACTCGAGCGTCTTCTATGGTACAGGTTGCATCTACCCCAAGTTGGTCTGTTATCTTTTTGTTATACATGTAGTTTATCATGTTGCTGTTTAGCAGGTAAGCGTGGCTTCCCACAACTGGGTAGGAGAAACCCCTGAGAAACTTGAATGCCCCGCTAGGGTTCAAAACCAAATCGTAATTTATCGGAATTGCATCTATCTGAATCATCATGGTCGAAGTATCATCCGTCTGCCAATCTCCTTCGCTTTGCTCAATAATCTCAAACTGCATTGGATAATATCCATGATCGCCTAAACCTCGTAGCCCGAAATGTTCAGGCCATACACGGCTGATTTCCATCAATGTATATCGCTTCGTCAATTCGTCAGCCTGCTTAAAGTTACGCACTGCTAAAAGCATGCCTTCCTCTAACAAACCCATTAAGTCTTTTTGATACTCAATTTTAACTCTGCACTGGTAGCGGGCACTTGTGCCTGTAACTTTTGAATCTGCGGTGCCACCGAAAAAACGTGGAATAACCTTGGCAAGGCGTGCACGGAACTTTCCATCGAAATCCGTGAAGCAACGCTGGTTAATGGCTTTCTCTTCTCGCCTGTTCAATACTTGCTCGCCTCTCTCTGAAAGTGCTCATGTAGAATATGAATTTTCGTAATTTATGATTATTGAGTATCCAAGTAGCTGTTGTATCCACTATGCACTTGAACTGATTGAAATTCCACTTTGCAATTTTGTCCGCTATAAATAGCGCTTTGTTATGACCAAAGGCCTCCGGAATGTTCACCGGAGACATTGCCACCAATATGCTCATAAGAAGATTCTGCAGCTTGTTAGGAATTGTCTTATCAATGTAAAGCAGGCTTTCTATAGGCTCTTTTGTACCGTCACTTAACTCGTTAATGAATTGGACGGTGCTTTCTTGTTTCAAGTCGTAGTCAGGATAAGCTAAACGGTCTACCAATAGCACGTTGCTTCTAAGCATCGGATCCGTCTTAGCTTGACTCAGCTGAACATAAGTTTTCAAGAACGTTCTTTCTAGGCTTATTTTGTTTTTTATGGCGCCCGAAACATAGCCCTTACGGCTTTCTCTGTCGATTAAAATGCTTCTGAAGGCTGAGTCGTACTCGATGAGACTCCATGGCGGCTTAACCTTTTCAATGTTAAAGATGCTTACAGATTGAAGTATCATACGGTCCGTGTTCGGAAGAACTTGAAGCGCGTTACCTTGCATGGTTGTCTTAAGCAAGTTTTCGTTGAACAGAATGGGAATTAACTGTCGTTTGAAATCTCTTGCAGCCGTGTCCTTTGTAATCCCTATTAGCAAGATATTTTTTCGCCAGCACTCTTCCATAAGCATTTCAAGCGTAAACAACGTTAGAAAAAATATATCAAGCGTTGTTAGCCAGCACTCCTTGCCGCTCTTGAATATTTTCATGGAACTCGAGTTTTCAACTTCCAAATTTTTGGAAAAGAAAAGCCTATCGCCCACATCAACGGTGACTTTTTTTATACGATCCCAGCTTGAAATGTATTTATGATTCAAGGTGTAAACACCGTGGGTTTCTGTTAGGATTTGCCTGCTAGTCAAGTTGTTAACGGCGCGTTCTACTCTAGTTGCCCGTTTTTTGTCTGCTATGCTTAGATCTGCTAAAATTTGTTCCAAGCTTAACAGTCGTTTCTGCTCAGCCAAGCAAGATACTGCGTATCGCAGATAATCTGCTCTCGGAGGTGGCAAAGACAATGACTGGTTGCACACATGTTGCCGAGCAAGAGCTAAATCATTTTTATCAATTGGGTTGTCATCCTTACTGGTTGAATAGCCTAGGAGTGTGCTTTTAGCATTCCAAAAGTCTGTTTTTCTGGTTTCATAAAGGAGTCTTGCACGTTCTGTGGATAGACTTCGATCCATGAGAAGTATTTGGGTATTTTTCTTTGAGTCTGATGCGATTTTGTAAGCAAGGTAGTATTCGCTGAAAGCCATTATAGCGTTGGCTATCATCGAGTTGTTAGCTATTTCTTCATCTGTTACAGGCTTCGAAGGGTTAATTTCACTGGGCTCTTCTTGCGAGGAAAACGTGTGGTCTACCTCTGGGATTTCGTTGATGTAAATGGGCACTACGCTGGATATACCCATATTCTTCTCCATGGTTCTAGAGTCATAGGTAACTCGAGGCACCCTTTTTTCAGAAAAGTTAATGGTGCCTGTTGATGCGTAAGCACCACCGAAAAAAATCACCATGTCAAAAAGTGGTCGCGAGTACAAAGTGCCGTCAATACCTGCGAAGCGAACAGCTGTAGAACCGAAGAACTCCGCAGCGGTTTCAAATGCTTCTTTTGAAATGAAACCTTGTTTTATGAGATTTGCAAGTAACTCATCGTAGAGGCTTTTGAAAGATGAAAACCTCTGTTCGTAGTCTGTGACTTGTTTCATTGCTCCAAACTTCAAAGAGTTACATGTACGCTTTACTGTGTCACTTAATGAGGGCGTTGTCACCTGATTTTTCACCTGCTGTTCTGTTCTTATCGGGGAATAAAAAGGATTGTTGACATGTAAAAGCTAAAAGTTATTTGCCTTTTGATTGGAACTAGATTTCTTAAGAGTGAGAATTTGTAGCAGGCGTAATGTTGTCAATAATTCTGGAATCTTTATGCATAATGTTTATATGTCGCTAGTGATGTCTTTGGCGATATCGCTGGTGACATTTTGGTTGAGAGATCGACAAAGCGAGCAAGCGGCGTTCCAAGAGGACTTCTACGTTTTCTAGTCCTAAATATGCTCGCTAAGAAATCCATGTCCGGAGTAGAAATAGTTGAAGTAATTGAGAAAGAGACCGGTGGAAGGTGGATACCCAGCTCAGGTTCAGTCTACCCGCTTTTAGCATCTTTACAAGATAAAGGTTTCACTAGCGAAATACACGGCGAAGAACTAGGAATTAAACGATACGCGCTTACAAATAAAGGAATGGAATTATTTGAAAAACAGATAGCCCTCGGACAAAAAATGTTAAATAAGCTGGAATTTCTTGTCCCACTGCTTATTGGCAGGTTCCAGTTTGATCCAAATGAAGAAAAGATTCTTGCCAAAACAAGAGAACCAGCACAAAGAGTTGTTAAGACGTTTCTAGACCTTCGTGCAGAAAGAAATTGTAAGATAACGGAGCAAGATTCAAAGGAAATTGAAAGAATCCTGAATAGATGTGCTGACGACCTTGAAGAGATAGTGAGAGGAATACGCGAAAAAAATACCTCCCGGGGAAAGGCAGTAACATCAAAAAGTCAAGTTTAGATCGTATTTAAAGAAATAAGGGTGTTTATAGAGTGGGTTTGAAATCGAGTTTAATGATAGCAGCGAGGTCATTATTGAGACGGAAAACAAAAAATCTGAGTGCAATTCTAGCAGTGACTCTTGGCGTAACCTTGCTGGTAGGTATTCAAATTACTACTGACACGTTGGAAAACGCTTTCCTCACAAGTCTACTTCAAAGTGAAGGAGAAGTTGATTTCCGCCTATATAACTCCACCACTGGTGGCTACCTAACAGCGGCTGACGCAGAAATAATTAGTGGTTTAGCTTCATCGGCAGTGGGAATAATGCCTGAACTATTAATGCAGGTGCCTGCGATGCTGGGTTCCCAGTTTGATGAGTCAGTTGAGCTTGCTGGAATCTTGACTGATTTTCCAGAGGTGTTTGGTTCTTTTTATGATTGGCAAACTGGAAATGAAATGGATCTCAATGTTCTTCTATTAAGTAACACTAGCGTCCTTTTGTCAAGTAAACAAGCAAAGAAATTAGGTCTGACTGAAGTAGCATTTCTACCAACAAATTTTACCACTGAGTTTACAAACGTAACAGGAACAGTTGTGGAGGCCCCAACAATATCGCTATCTGATTGGATAGTAGAGACAAGTTTCACTAGTGTTGAGTATGTCCTAAACAGCTCTTCGTCTAATCTTTCTCTTGAACTCGAGCAGAGTCCTTTTCCAGGTTTTGTACCTAGTATAGTTGCTCTTTACAAAATGAATATCTCTAAATTTAGTTTGTCGAACTTTGACCACATCAACATAACAGCTACGGGCACAAGCAATATCCAAGTATTGATGCAATTTTCGCTGGATGACGGAAGCAATTTTAATGTTACGAACTTGGAAGATACATCGTTACCTGTAGATTTGGATACTTTGAATTCGCCGTTTGATTTAGCACCTTATGCCAACAGAACTCTAAGAGGCGACGCGTTTCTTGTAGTTACTAGTTCCGATGGGATGCCTGCAAGTATCGAGATATCTGAAATCGCTTTTGAAACCTCAAAACCTGTCATTTCTTATTTATCGAAAATCGAAAGAACTGAACTGCAAGTAGTAGGAATTTTTGATTCTAAACGTCCTGGAATAGGGTCGCAATATTCGGGAGCAGTGCTTAGGTTAGAGCACCTTCAGCAGTGGTTGAGTCTGCAAGATCGCGAAAAAGAACTTAACCGCATTTCAGCTTATTTGGTTGCTCTCCAAACAGACCATTTCATATCAGAAATAAGTGAAGAATACCTTCAAGAACAGGTAGATATTGTAGAGGCGACTATTCCAGAAACCATAAACCCCAATACAGGGAACTCAGAGAAAATATATCGTATTAGCTCTGCACGATTAACCTTTTTCAGCGTCGCAGATATAATTATGACGTTGTTATCTACCATGCTAACAGCGTTGGGACTTCTGATTATGACAACAGGTGTTTTGCTTATCACGAATGTTCAGCTAATGAATGTAGAGGATCGAGAATTTCAAACTGGTGTTATGAGAGCTGTCGGCGAGAACCGTCGAGGAATAGCCCTGTCCATGCTTGTAGAAAACGTGTTTCAAGGAATACTCGGGGGTATATTTGGCTTAGTTGGAGGCTTAGCGTTTGGGCAGACTGTGGCTGTTTACCTTGTAAACTTGTTTGGAACAGGGGACCTCAGTGTTCAGCCAATTGTTTCGGAACAAGTTGTGATTTTGGCAGTCGTTATCGGGGTAGCCCTTGGTATAATAACCGGCATCTTGCCAGCTCTAAGAGCCTCTCGAGTTAATATTGTAGAAGCATTGAGGGGCATCAAAGTTAGTTTTGAAGAAAAATCCGGTCGCAATTTGGTATTATTAGGAATCTTGGCTATCATAACTGGCTGGTTTGTTCTTTTAATTAACGGCATCATTGACGAAAGCTATGAAGCCATCTGGCTTGTTGAAGGATGGAATACCCTGGACGAATGGCGAAATATTCTGATTGGTGCAGGCTTGTTGTTTTCCGGCATAGGTATGGTGCTTTCACGTTTTATCAGCCGCGTGAAGGCATTAAACATCACTGCATTCGCCGTGTGGGCTGCACCAGCTTTCCTGTTTATAATAGCTATGGGCGAGTGGATACCAGACATTTCAGGTTTAGCGCCCGATATTTTAATAATTGGAGTTATGGAAATAATGGTTGGCTCCGTTTTACTAGTTTCAGTGAATCTCCCACCGCTAATGAGAACTTTACGATCGTTCTTGGTCAAAATTAGGGGACTAAAAGGAGTAGGGCAAATAGCTCCAGCACTCATTTCTTCCCATAAGACACGCTCTACGCTGACTTTCGCAATCTTTGCTGTTATACTGACTTTGAATGTCACTGTTGCAACTCTGGTGCCGACAAATTTAAGCTCGATAGTCGAAACAGAGCAAGATTCAAGAGGAGTAGACCTCATTATATCCCTGAACAAGCCAGAAGCAAACATAGCTAACCTTTCATACGTAGAAGAACTGTACAAAATTGACAGCCATATTACTGATGTAATTGGTTTTAAAACTTATCGTTCAGCTACAGATTACCTTAGGTACCTAGCCCTAGCTGATCCATATTCATCAGATTTCGATTTTCAAACAGACTTGCTACCTATAGGATATGGCGAGTTTACCAGTGGACAAATCCGAGGAAACGAAACAGATCAAAATTGGCGTTACGACTTCTACCTAAGTAGCTTTCCAGACGACGTAAACCAGCTACTAGCATCAGAAATAGGAGATATACAACTAAATGAAATGTCCAAAATTGCCTGGGAAAAGTTCTTTGACCCATCATACACAATGTCGGCTTACAATGTTTCCATGTCAGAAATCATGTCAGAGGACAGAGACCCAAGCGATATAGACTTCACATCCTTCAGAGGATATGCTGGGAATGAATTAGAAGGCGTTGCTGTATTGCGAGACGAAAATGATAGTGTCATCGAAAACCCCGTTGTGTTCACCGACTCATTCATTTTGCCTTTAGGTATGCAAGTTTGGATACCAATGAACACTTCCGAAATTGGATTGCCAGTATACCAAGCATTCACTATCGCGGGGCGATTAGACTCTCAAAGAGCAGGAGGCTTCCCATTATCCTCTTTCAACTTCTTAAGCGGAGACGAGTTTAACATCATCGACGCCCTAGGAAACATATACCTGAATGAATATTGGGCAAACCAAACCAGCTTCTTAGCACAAGCTGATGGCGAAACCTCTACATCCAGATCTTCTCAACAGTATAACAAGTTCCTAATCAAAACTACCTATGCAATGGATGATCCACAAATCCAATCAATCGCTCAAGCTATCGAAGAATACACCAACACAGATGGTGAAGGCTACCGAAGCCTGACTGAAGACAACTTTTACGTTGCAAGCACCACAGTGCTCTACTCAAAAATCGAGCAGTCTCTAGAAATGATTCAACGCGTAGTCTCATTCCTGCAGATATACGTCACATTTGGACTTGTCATAGGCGCAGTTGGCATGGCAGTGATATCCGTTCGCAACGTCTCAGAGAGAAAACGTGAAATCGGGATGATGCGAGCAATTGGCTTCCCAAGAAGCCAAGTTATGCTATCAGTGTTGCTGGAACTTGTGGTTCTAGGCATAATTGGCTTAGCTATTGGAGTTGCCAACGGCATTCTAATAAGCGTTGGCTTCGCGAATATGCAAGGCGCTACGCTGGTTATTCCATGGAACGAACTCGGAATATACTTAGGCTTCATCACGTTGATTGCAATAACCGCGGGAGCAATTCCTGGCTGGTTCGCATCAAGAATTCCGCCAGCCGAAGCCCTAAGGTATGTAGGATAAAAAAAATGACGGTGATAAAAGATATGAAAAAAGAAGAATATGGTACCGAAGAAAAGAAAGAGTCAATTTTGATCATCTCTGAATTACACAAACGCTACAATGAAGGAAAATCAAACGAGGTACACGCCATCAGAGGATTAGATCTTGCTGTACAAAAAGGTGATATGATGGCTATTATGGGGCCCTCAGGTTGCGGGAAAACAACTCTTCTAAACATGATAGGTCATTTGGACCGCCGCTCAAAAGGAAGAATAATAATTGACAACATCGACACCGCTGCGCTTACAGACGGAAAGATGACTGCTTTCCGCAGGGATAAAATCGGCTTTATATTCCAAATGTTTAATCTTTTTCCATTCTTGTCGGCTGTGGAAAACGTAGAAACTCCGCTACTGCTGAAAGGTATGAAAGCAGGAGTAGCCCGCGAACAAGCTAAGATGCTTCTAAGAGAACTGGGAATGGGCGACAGACTGTACCACTTGCCTTCAGAGCTGTCGGGGGGTCAGCAGCAAAGAGTGGCTGTAGCTCGCGCCCTGATATCAGAACCAGCGATCATTCTCGGCGATGAACCTACAGGCGACTTGGACTCTACAACAAGCACTGACGTTATGAACCTGTTTCGCCAAATCAACAAAATCAACCGCCAAACCTTGGTGCTAGTCACCCATAACCGCTGGATTGCCGAAAAATGCGATTATATTATCCACATGACGGATGGAAAAATTTCTGGCGTTGAACAAGGGCCCTTTAACTCATCGGAGGAAACGGAATGAAGGTTTACGCGGCGGGATTAATAGATAAGCCTTTAAGGGCAATAAACGCGAAGCTGCAAAAGAAGCTTGTTGCTGACTGCCGAAAGACCTTACACGCATCTAGAAAAGCAATGTTTAGTCAAGAACTAAATTCCTTCATAGTACTATCTGGGGAGAAAAACCGCGTTCCAGACCACAAAACTGTTGAAGAGATGGAAACTGGGCGCGTATACAAACGCTTTATGAAATATTACGTATCAACCGAGTCTAGACTAAAACAACAGCTTAAAAACAATCAAGAACTGCGGGAAACTTCCAAGATCGTTAAGGATTTCATAAAAGAGATTGATCCGAACCTTGTAAAACATTTTGATTCGCAACTAAAGAAGATAATCAAGAAGTTGCCAGCAAGCTACCGCGAAATCCAGTTGAAAAGCTACGTGACTATATGGGATTTCATGGAAAACCAACAATACCGCTTCTTCCTTTCAGGATTTGATTCAGCCGTCTTCTCAGGGTCAGCTGTAAAAGGCGAGATAAACGTAGCCGAGCTGGTTGATAAATTGCTTATTGCAAACTTTTTTGCCGTCTTTTTGAAACCTACTATCACACGCCTTGGAGAGTTGGATCGTGTACTTGAAAGACTGAAACTTGGCGTTGAAGGAACGCATTATAAAACAACTAATCCAAAATTGCAGAAGAAACTAGAACTGTTTTTCAGGATCTTAGCAGCAAAACTTAGTGCCCTACAAGACATAGACAATTTAATTTCTAGAATTTTCAAGTTATTCCAGCTTCCATGTGAAACGCTTACTCTGTACAACTTCAAGAATGGCTCCATGGAAATGAACAAGGTCATAGCAGAGATGATAGAAGACATTAAGTATGGAGAAACGCTGCTGCGAGAAGTCCACAGTAAACTGCAAGAGTGCCAAATTCACCTACGCGACTACTTGGATCCACACAAAAACGGGATCAAAATCTTAAAGTCGGATGAAGCATTCAAAAATGCGCTGTTACCTATGGCGGAGTTAAGCACTGATTTGTTTGTTGAAGCTGAACTTCTAAAAATGTGGTCAGACTTTTTCGGCGCTGACATTCCTTACTTTGGGTTTAGCAAGCAAATTTTCACTACGAAAAAAATTGATGTAACTGGCGTAGCAGAAGACAGTATCATTACCGTTCGAGGATTGTCAAAAAACTATAATCTTGGACGAACCACAGTCTACGCACTACGTGGCGTTAGCCTTGATGTGAAAGAAGGCGAGTTCGTGGCGATTGTGGGCAACTCTGGAGCGGGAAAAACAACCTTGCTGAACTGCATGGCAGGTCTTGATAGCCCTGACCAAGGCGTAGTGCTATTTCGCGGAAAAAACCTTCACAAAATGGATGACGCTGAAAAATCAAAAGCTCGCTTGTTAGAGATGGGGTTCATATTCCAAAGTTACGCTTTGCTACCTCATTTCAACACTCGCGAAAACGTAGCTTTACCAGCAGATTTAGCAGGATTAAGTAAGGAGTTGAAGGAACGTATAGAGAACCTATTGAAGGGTGTTGGCATCAATTATCAAGCCAAGCAGTTTCCTGCCACATTGAGCGGTGGACAATTGCAACGTGTAGCTATTGCTCGTGCATTAACCAACGGTCCAGCAGTGATATTTGCTGATGAACCCACAGGCGATTTGGACTCTGGAACAGGCAAACAAGTTATGGACTTGCTCAAGAAATTCCATGAAGAAACAAAAACAACAATAATCGTTATCACTCACGAACAAGATGTTGCTGACTACGCTCAGAGACAAATTCTATTAGAAGACGGAATAATCGCGGAGACCCTGCAAGGTAGATAAAAAGACACAAATAGCAGTCAACATAGAATTATCCGAAGACTCAAAAACAACTACGGCAGTATATGAAACATGTGCGGGGTTCCCCAAGCCTTGTTGTGCTCTCAATTTTATGAAAACTGCCCTATTGAATTTTTGGATTTGTATGCTTTCCAAAAAGCTTCAAATTCATTGTTTAATAAAGGATTGCCTGCGACCTGAATTTAATCAGGAAACGCTAAAAAATGAAGCATAGTTCCAGTCCTGGGTTCTCCTAGCTAAGTATGGTTTGTTTTTTTCACCTTTAGACGTTAAAGATCAAGATTTATCTTTTCCGATTTTATCTTTACTTACGTCCTAAAGAATGATGGTGATAATGTGATTAGCGTTCCACTTCTAGAGTCAGTTAAGCTTATTTCTCCTAGATTGACAGTTCTGGTGAATACATTGGATGACAAGGGTGAATTAAATTCTTCACCTTACTCGTGGATCTTTCCTCTTAGCTTTAATCCTCCATTAATTGGAGTCGGTATCGGCGGCAAACACAAACTGAGTTATGTCAACTCAAAAAAGACTGGTGAATTTGTAGTCTGTGTTGTTTCGGAGGATTTTGGTCAGCAAGCAATTAGCTGTGAAAAAAGCCATAAATCTGGAGATAAGCTTTGGGAAAAATATGGTTTACATGCAGAGAAATCACGAAAAGTCAAGGTCCCAAGGATAAGAGAAGCTAGAGCAGTCTTAGAATGCAAGCTGATTAAATCTCTGGAATATGAGGGGGACCACATAATCCTTGTTGGCAAAGTTGTTTATGCCGAAGCAGAAAAAGGCGGATTGGATGAGATAAATCCACTACTTCATGATTCAGGAAAAAACTTCAGAAAAGTTGGCAAAGAGATATTCTTGAAAAGAGAATAAAATGTGTTCTTCTCTTAAACTTTGATTAATCTTGAATGTTGAAAATTATGGAATTGTAAAATCAGTTGTTTCTGAAATTCATCAAACATATAACATTGAAAGCGCCATTGCATGCCTCAGAATCCAATTGCAATGTCAATTAACACAACCGCTTGTAATTAAATGGCAATTGGGTTCATTCTTTTTCTGACTTCTCTTTTTTCCATTCCTCTATTTGCTTTTCAACTTCGTAAGGTTCTGTGACGTAATAGTTACAATCTACTGCTTTTTTCACATCACCATTTACGCTCTGCAACACCGAAACCAACTTCCCATTCTTAAAACCGAAATACGTGTATATCTTGTTTATTCTATATCCCCCTCATATTCCGGGCGTGAAAGGCACATCAAAACCGCTTCTGCGCCTCAATGAATATACTGTCCCACAAATTAGCTATAACCAATATTTCCATCAACAACATATATCAGGAAAAGACAGAAGTAGAACTCAAGAAATGAAATATTTTTAACTAGAATGTACGGAGAGCTGATAAACGCACATTTAAAATTCAGCTTTTATGATGCAAGAATATCCTTGTGAGTTACATCTTCAACAATCAATTTTATGGGCAAAGATTTTGCGCTAAAACAATCATCGGCGTTACCAAACCCAGTTGCTGAGAAAAATACTAAGCAACTAGCCCTCAGTGAAATTTGAAAGCCAATATTTGTATCCTTTCCGGGCATCAACGCATGAATGAATTGCTTGCTTCTCTCAACTGATATGGTTTCTTCGTCTAGTGGGCTTAAAAGAAGTATTATGTTTCGTAACACTTCATCCCCATCATTGCGAATGACCACGTCCAACCTATTCGTTCCTTTTCTTAAATTCGCATGCTGGATGAAGAATCTAAGCAGAGAGTAGTTTCTCATTTCACCTCCTCCCCCTAAAAAGAGACTGGAGTTCAAATAATAAAAGTATTTCATCCCTTATATGTTTGTACTATTATACTCCAATGACCTTGGGCTCTTTGCGAATTGCTAAAAAAGATCTGAAGTTTTAGTTAAATACTTGCCATAGGAGATGATGTGATAGACTTTAATCAGTTTCTGGTCTGACTTTTCTTAAACCGCTTCTGCACTTCTCTTTGAATTGAAAATTAGCCATCCTATAATAATATTTTCAGGAGTCTATTTCTTGGGCAATAGTTCGGCAATGTCGTAGGTTGCCACACACAAAACGCTATCGCAAGCTCCATAATAAACTAGTACTTTGTCATCGATGAAAATATTGCCACAGCTGAATACAACATTCGGCACTTTCCCGAAACGTTCATAGTCCTCAACTGGAAAAAGAATGGGTATTTCAGAACGATGCAAAACCGTTTCCGGTTCGTTCCTGTCGAGCAATGCTACGCCAAGAGAATAAACTTTTTCGAAGCTCACGCCATGATAGATCATTAGCCATCCTTCGTTGATTTCGATTGGCGGTCCGGCTGCACCTACTTTCCAGCTGTCCCAACTTTTAATTCTAGGTCCGAAAACAGATTTAATGTCATACCATCGTCTAAGATCGTCCGAGTAGGCTACACAGACGTCAGGTTCAATACGATGAAACATAACATATTTGCCGTTAATTTTTCTTGGAAAAAGTACCGCGTCTTTGTTTCTTATGCCTTTAAAAGGCAACAATCGTTCATTCCAATCCCAAGATTTGCTTAAAAATTTCTTGACTACAATCGAAGTTAAAGATATTTGAGGAAGTTGCCCATGGTCATGCTCTGATAAAGCAGTATAAGCCATGACCATCTTTTCTCCGAAAATAGAAAGTCTCGGGTCCTCACACCCGTGCTGTTCTACTTCACCATTGGGTTCAAAAATCGGGGTAGATAAACGATCATTGATGGTGTACCCGTCTGAAGTTGCTGCGTATCCCAATCTAGAAACGCTATCATTCCCAATCGCCCTGTAGAGTATGTGAATCTTATTCTCAAGTAAAATAGCCGCTGCGTTGAAAACAAGTTTGGATTCCCACGGATTTTGGGCTATTGGCTGAAGAATTGGATTACCATCATAGCGTTTCATTTGTTACGTTTTCCTAGCAATATTTTGAGGACCGCAATCCAAAGAACTCATCGAGCAATTTTCGGACCGAAAGTAATCCCACTAACTCCTCTTGGTCGTTAACAACGGGTAAGTGTCTAACAGCATGGGTTACTATTAGCCGCCTGGCTTCTTCAAGCGAAGCTTCTTCACTGATTGTAGCAACATTGCTTGTCATCACTTTCTCGATTGGGCTATCCAAATCAACGTCTTGAGCTACTACTCTTAGCACATCTCTCTCGGTGAATATACCAACACATTTCTGATCTTTATCAGTTATTAACAAAGAGCCTATATGTTTCTCATGTAATGTTTTAACAGCTGCCCTAATTGACGTTTGAGTATCTGCTGTAACAACGTTTCTTAGCATTACATGTCTTACCATGAGCATGTTTATTCTCCTCTACCCAAACTCCAGCTTTTATCAGTTATTCTACGATTTTGTCTATTTGGCAACATATATAGGCTTTGTGAATTAGCCTTCAACAAATAGCTTGCAAATCTCAAGTAAGTTTGTCAGCCATACGATTTTCCAGAATTGCCTATGGAGTAAAGCCTAAATTTGTGAAACTATTGAAGTTCTGTGGTAGCGTTGCAACGATTGGATCTCCAAGGCAGCTGACAAATAACAGACTATAGCTTCTGCACCCATATTGAGGTTTAAGCCTTCAGAGGTTATTCCGTCATAACAGCCACCAGTCTCTGAATTATAGACTGCCAGCTTTAGGGCGTTTTTTCCAAGAAACCAATTAAAAATTGCTAGAGCCATTAATTTGTATTTGGCGTCACCTGTTTCACGAAAAGCTGATAATACTGCCTCGGTCATGACGGCGGCTTCTATCGATTGCTGATCATACATTGCTCTCTTCTCTCTTTTTTTATACCATCCACGATTGCCAATTGGCACAAATGTGCCGTTGACCATTTGCACTTCTAGTAGAAAATTTATTGATTCTTCAGCGGTCTGTAATGAAGAATTCTTATCGTCTTCTTGATGAGCCTCAAATAGAGCTTGAGGCAATCTGCCGTTAGCGTAGGTGAGAGAAGATTCAAACCAACGCCAGTCTTTGGAACGTTCAGCTCTATAATGTCCCACAAGTTTTTCAGCAAATTCCCTAATGTTCTTTTGCACGTTTGGATCTTCCGGATAAGCTTCTTGGTAGTACTTTAGTCCCATTAACGTGAAGGCTTTTGACCGTGGCGATTTAAAGAAGAAAGCCCAGGGAAATAATTTGTCGAAAACCTCTTTACCAATTAACCTTTTCTCATGGGGTAAATTACTGCCTACAACTAAACCACAAGACCAAAGCGTCCGTCCCATGCAGTCTTCTGAGCCTTCAAAGTCTTTGAACCGCCTATCATAGCTAAGTAAGTTGTGCATTTTACCATTTTTCCTTTGCATGTGAAAAACAAAACTCAGATAGGTATCTATCAATTTGTCAACGATTTTTGAATTGCCTTTTTCCTGGAAATACCTTGTCAGAGCAACAAGAGCGCGGGTATTGTCATCCGTTGTGTATCCCTCTTCTCGCCTTGGAGTTCCGAATTTTGCATGTTGAAGTAGACCTGTATCATCCGTCAAAGAAATGATAAAGTCAAGCTTCAGCGGCGGCAACTTCAATTGGGTAACCCTCTACTCTATGCTCTGAAATTAAATTAAATAAATGTGAGTATTCTTCTGCAACTCTAGGCCAGATAAAACTTCGGCTGTATTCATAGGCTTTCTTTTCAGTCTCACTTTTCAATTTTTCTTTGGACAAAAGGGTTTCTACCATAGCAGCTATTGAAGCTGAACTCTTGAAATCGCATAAAAGCCCTCGCCTATTGTTCAAAACCTCTTTAGCATGAAGATAAGGAGTAGATACCACAGCCCTTCCTGCTGCAAGGGCATTAACCAATGTCCCACTACTTATCTGATTCACGCCAAGGTAGGGCGTTATATAAATATCTGTGGCTTGAAGAAACATGTTCAATTCCGCTCTATTTAAGAAGCGATTCTGAAAACTAACATGATTCTCGAGCCCCAACTCTTTAACTTGCTCAAAAAGCATCCTACGATATTTTTCGCCTTCAATCCTCTTTACCACAGGGTGAGTTTCCCCGATAATCAAGTAAATTACTTCAGGATGTTGGGCTACGACCCTTGGAAGGGCTTGAATTGCATATTCAATGCCTTTGCTTCTACTTATTAATCCAAAAGTGCACAATACTATTCTGTTCTTTAGCGCTACTAAGGGTTTGACATCGTTGCTCGAAACCAAAGGTATATCTGGACAACCATGGGGTATAACATTAATTTTTTTGGAAATAACTTCCAGCTCTGCTAAAATCCTTGTTGCGGCATTAGCCATAACCACAATTGCGTTGCTACGAGAAATTATTTCCTTTAGAACTCTAAGCCCTTTCTCCTCAAGGTCCGGTTGAACTGTATGCAGGGTTGTTACAGCCGGTTTCCTCAAGGTCTCGAGAAAAGAAAGAACATGACTACCCCATTCTCCGCCAAAAATTCCGAATTCGTGTTGAATACTAACTAAATCAATATCTGAAGAATTTACTTCTTTAGCTACTTTGATATAATCCTCTACGTGGTCTTGTCTTATCTGCCACCTAACTCGTTCATTATAGCAGTAAGAAGCGTTGTTTTCATTTACAGCAATTACTTTTGAAGAGACAGAATCACCGTAAAGATTCAAAGCATCAGATAAATCTCTTGTGAAGACAGCTATACCGCACTTCCTCGGAGGGTAGGTGCTGAGGAAACCTATTTTTTTTGAAGTTCGTGACTTCCACAACATTTTTTGTAGCATTCCTTAATTATCGCTTTCCATCTGGTTAAATGAAAACCAGACTAATCTTCTCCCATCAAGTTCCTGTTGAATGAACTCGTCTTCACAAAATGGAACGTCATATTATACTTGCGGCAACTATTAAACTTTCCATTTTACACCCGACAGGCTAAAAGAACCGTCAATTTATTTATCACAGTGTTCTTCAATTGCTTTTCTCCACAAAACTTTAATTTAAATTGAAAGTGCTCAAAATAGGAGTATGGTTCCCCGTGCAGTGGTCTCGTTGGCAGGAAAAGCGCGAAGAATTGAGAATACTTGCTTTAAAAGGAAATGCACTTATAGTCTTTTGAGTAAATGCGGAAAACAAAAATATCCGAGAGTCTAGACTCTATTCTTAGTTGAAGAGAAAATAAACCTACTGCTGAAAAATATGAGTAGGGTTACCTTTGCGGGGTTCCCCAAGCCTGGTATGGGGCAGGCCTGCTAAGTCTGTGGTCGAAAGGCCGCGTGGGTTCGAATCCCACACCCCGCGCTTTTAACTGCACACACCGCTTCTATCAGTATTTACTGCAACATATCAGAGAATGCACTGCTAAGACCTATATGAAGAGACTTAAACTGTTGGCTAAAGTTGCGAATTTAGATAATCCTGAACAAACAAAGAATATTATATGCACTTACCAATGTAGTGAAGCTTTCAAAGATTTGCTTGCGAATTCCTATGATTACTATGTGAAGTTTAATGGGTACAGTTGGATTAAGCCGCGATTTGTGAGGGAAGATAAACCCATCTTTATTCCGTTAGAAAATGAATTAGACCAATTGATAAGCAAAGCAACAATAAAAATGTCGGTATTTCTGGAATTGTTGAAGGAGACTGGTGCTGATATGGGAGAAGCATGGAAGTTATGCTGGAGTGATGTTGATTTTCAAAGAAACAACAAAATACTTGATGGCAAAATAAAAAAACAGAAGTTAATATAAGTGGAGCTGAGATTTTCTATTCAGTTTTTTTTCCTTTTTTACCTTTCTTCTTCTTGCCCATCAGTTTTTACTCCTCTTTCTGAGCTCTTGTTATGTCAGTGCACCCCTACACCACCTATTCGTCATCTCCCCAAAAGTCATAGTCTTCTTCATCTTCCCAATCTTCTTCTTCGCAGTGCATGAGTCCACCTCCTACTATTAGTGGGCAAATAAGCTGGTATATATGCTTTTTTTGTTGAATAAAAGGTTAAAAACAGGTTTTTTAGGCAAAACAAGATTTAAGATCACTCTTTTTCAACCTTATAAATAAAAATTGATTTAGACTCTATTTGCAAACATCTACAACTACTTTTGGTTAAAAGGTCCGACAATGGGTCTTTTTTACGGAAAAGCTTGCTATTTAGCAAATTAAATATAGTGGAGAATTATTACTATGTTTGATGATAAAAAGTTGAGGGTGAGAGATTGAAGACTCCCAGTTATGCTTTAGCTAAATGCGATTTTAAAACTAAGATTAGTTTTTGCGTGAAGCATTTTGTGGAGGAGGAATCTAAGGTTGCCAATGAAGGGGCAGAAGACTCTTACTTGGGAACAACAAGAATATAGCCATTTTATACAGCTAATCAATCATCTCAGAAGCAACAATAAGATTTCTGCTGAACGATGGAGGACCTATCGGAAACAATGGGAAGATCACCTTCAAGGTCGAAAACTGCTGTTTGAAAAACTTTACCTCAGGGATTCTCAATGAGGGAAAAATGTTCAATTTGTGACTGTATAAGGTGCGGAAGAAAAATATCCCGAAAAGAATCAGAAACATATTATGGAATGTGCAGTCAGTGCCATGAAAACGAGACTTTTAACACTGTCTAATCAGCCGAGTATTATGAAAAAAATTGCTTTCAATTATAGATTACAGCTAACATTTTGTCTGCTAGCTCCTTGCTACTTTATGGCATCAAAAGAAATAGCCAACAGAAGAATAACTGGCAAATCAGTTAGCATAAGTTAGGTAAATATTTTTTTTAACTAACCAAATGCCAGTTACTAGAATAGAACATTTACAAAATTGTTCTAGAACAAAATCATAGAATTAAAGCAAGGTAAGGAGAAAGTCTTCCAAGTTTACTTATTTATATTATATACCCACTTTACTTTTTGCACTAAGTTACGTATAGGCTATTTTGCAAATAGTTAATCTGCCAACAATTTGGATTTAGAACAAAAAAGCAAAATATTAAGAGAAACTACAACAACTTAACAAATTATTTGCAAATAAACTAAATAATAATTGCATCATTTGAGATATTGCCTATTGGACGCCATTAACTAACTCTCTATTGCCTCCAGTATCATTGCGATCAAAACTGATGAGGATTTAATAATAATTTAGTTTTATACTAGAACTTGATCTTTGACATATGATTCTAATTTTCGATATTTTGCTGTTTTCTTCGTATTTGTTTCATAGTTGTTATTCTTATTTCTTTAACTTTCCCATTTTGGCTTGAATTATTTTGCTAATGTTAATTTCAAAAGCAGCTACCGGATTTTCCAACTTCCAAGCTTCCAAAACCTGCGGATTAATCTCACCCAAAACGCCAACATCAATGGCGTTAACTTTTACTGTGCCGACTCTGCCTTCTATAAAGCTTGAATGCTTTTTTTCTTTTATCTGCCACTCCAAACCGAAATTCATGAAAAACGCATCTAGAGCGGATTTAATTTCAGTAAAACTAGCAGTTGGATGTGTTGTAGCAGCAACAAGCATTTCTTTATCTTGTGTCTTCGTTTCTCGTGTTTCGTCCAGTACCGTAACTGTGCCTAACTCAAAGATTTTCTGTGGGAACTCCACCGACTGATTACTTCCTAAGAACTCCATCAAGCTTGGCAAAAGCCAATTCCGCAAACACGACATAGTAACGACCTTAGGGTTAGCAATTTTGATTATGCGCGTTTTATCAGTGTTCATTTTGTCAAAAAGGTTCTCTGGGTTCGTCAAACTGTAATTTAAAACCTCTTGAAATCCTAATCCAACCATGAACTCGCGTGAAATATCAATCAGACGTTGCTCAAACCGGAGATTGCCAGTTGAAGGCAGTTCACGCCAAATCGGATCAAGATTATTAAATCCGTACGCAATAGCAATATCTTCAACCAAATCTACCACATGCATTATATCAACTCGGTAACAAGGAATAAGAACAGAAATGTTGTCATCATCGAACTTTTTTACGCCGAGACCAGCAGTTAATAGACACTCTGCAATCCGCTCAGCAGAAATCTGAAGTCCCAAAATCTGGTTCGCGTAATCAACGTTCAACCTCATTTTTTTGCTGTGAAAATCTGGAGTGTTGACTTGTTTCAGAGAGTAAAACGCCTCATCAGGATAGCAAATTTTTGTAGCGCGAGCTTTCCCACCCCTATCAATCAACGCCAACGTCACAAGGTTAAGCGTATTAAGTACAGTTTGATGAACCGTACCAGTGACTTCCACAAGCAAATTCCTAGTTTCTTTTGTAACCCTGCCAAGGTCATTTGAGTTTATGATTGGCGGAAAAGACAAAACCTTGCCTTCAGCGTCGAGTAGAATCGGGTAAACACTGTGCCCTTTAACTATGTGACCGTACTCCACGCCTTTGGGATGACGCACAAGAATTTCAGACAAATTCATCTTTTCTTCAAAGCCAAGAGGAACAAAACTTACTTCATCTGGATTTGCAACAGCGTAGCTCAATGGGGGTGAAATCAAGTTATAATCGTAAATTCCGATGGAAGTTTTTTGCCTGCTTCGCCCATAAGTCTGATCTAGTTTATCCTGCAAGTGCATAAACCCACGAATCATGGCATCTGTAAGCTTCACATCCTTAACAATAGAACAGCAAATGTAGGGACGTATAGCCTTAAGCTCAGAGTCAACATTAACCTCCACCTTTGACAAAGTAACTTCATAATGTCTGGGTCCTTTCTCAAGTTTAAGAAAGCCGCGCAGCGTCCGAGCTAGTCCTTCAACACTCCATAAGTCAGGACGACCCGTATCCTTCAACTCAACGCTAGCCACATTTTCCTGCTCGTTGTAAAACTTTACTTCACCTTTAACAAAAGCTAAAAGCCAATCTAGCTTCTCATAATCACCTTGCCAGCTCCAGCCAAGCAACCTTTCTAGCTCAAAACAATCAACGTCTATTGTCGGTATATCAAGTCACCTCTTTTCTACGTAGCCAATCTAAACTTTGACTGAAAATGTCCCGGATATCTTCAACGCCTTGGCGCATCATAAACAACCGATCAATTCCCAGGCCCCAAGCAATAACAGACACATTCACACCCAACGGCGAAGTAACTTCAGGTCTAAAAATTCCTGAGCCTCCAAACTCAATCCAGCCATAACCTTTTTTGTAGGCGCTCAACTCGACACTTGGCTCGGTGAATGGGAAATAATCAGGTTTGAACCTCACCCTGTCAGCGCCTGCAATTTCAAGCGCGAATTTCTCTAATACACCCAACAAATCCCTCAATGTAAGTTTCTCATCTACAACTATACCTTCAACCTGATTGAACTCGCTCAGATGTGTCTTATCCATAACTTCTGGTCTGTAACAACGTGCAATGGAGAAGTACCTGCTCGGGATTTCCAAGTTCGGACTTAACAGCGTTCTTGCGCTGAGGCAAGTTCCATGTCCCCTAAGAATCAAACGCTTCGCCTCTTGAATCGAGTAATCATATTGCCACCCTGTTGAGCCAGTTGTCCAGCCATTCTCGTGCGTAGCTTTAACGTTCTTAACTGCAGTTTCGTAGGCGCTTATGTTACCAAACTCAGGTTCTTTAACAAAGTATATGCTATTTTCTTCTCTTGCTGGGTGATCCTGAGGCGTGTACAGAGCATCAAAATTGAAGAATGAAGTTTCCACGTTGGGGCCAGTCATCTCCTTGAAACCCAATGTGACAAGTTTAAACCGAACTTCCTCAAGAAAGCTAAGGTATGGATGTTTCTTCCCAGGCCAAGTTTTAGCTACAGGTGCTTTAATATTGTATTTTTGAAACTTGGTGTTTCTCCATTTACCAGTAATGATGAGGTCAGGTGTGAGTTGCGTAATTTCGTCAACGGCGACTTTACCTTGCTTTGCGCATTGCTTTCCTGAAACTGTGATTTCTATTATCCTATAAGTTTTTACTTCCATGGTTAGCAACTTTCGCTTCTTCAGCGTCTGCACAGCTGCTTGCAGCTCAGAGCTCAAGACGCTAAGCGGAGCTTGATTCTTGCCATGTAAATATTTCAATAATTTTTCATCGTTTCCTTCTGGAACCGCAACTTGATGATGCAAGTGATCTGCAATACGCAAGATGTTAGTTTTCGAGTTGTATACTGCCCATTTTTTCCTTAAAATCCAGCCTAACGCGATCTGCTTAAACTTTGCATTCAAGCCTGCTTTTTCAACTGCCTTGTCAAGATCAGCTTCTCCATTTGAAGCTGCCAAAACTTTCACGACCCGTCTTTCAGGCAAACCCTTTTCTGCATGAACTTCACCTTCATCGCCAAGTTTAACGGTGACTTGGGGCTCTGCGTGTATTTTAATAAAATTTTTTTCCTGCAGATTTAACGCTGTCCGCATAATTGCAGCATCAGACAGCTGGGCCTTGTTGATTAATTGCTCCACTGAAGCCATTCCACCAAGATGCTGCAACGCAATAAGAAGTTTTAGTTCATGAGCCCTGAGATTCGCCATACCCATATGCCTTCGTTAATGCAATACAAAGTTTTCGCATATGTAGTTCTATCATCGCTAATAAAAGCATGTTGATGAGATTCTCTCTTGCGTTTACATTCAATTATATCCGCACAAACATCTCTTCAGATTATGAAAGTTTCTTAGGGAAACTATGCTAAGATTAGCAATTTTTTTTTCATTTCTTAGAAAGAAAACAAATTAGACAATAAAAAAATATTTTGCAAATGAATTGCATTCATTTTCATTCAGACGTAGCAGGTTGGTTCTAATTCTCCTGTGTTAGTCCATCTCGCCATTAAGCTCTTTTCTTATTTTCGTTGCTGTTTGATCAAGTCTCTCTTTTTTTCTTCTGAAGTTTTAGTGAAGTTTGACATTGGTTGTCCTTTGTAGCGTGGGATAATGTGGACGTGCAAATGAGGTATGTCTTGGTTGGCGGCTTTCCCGTTTTGTTGTATAATGCTGATTCCATCAGCTTCTACAGCCTTTTTAACAGTTATAGCAATTTGTTTGGCTATTCCGTGAATGTATGAATTGAGTTTCTGTGTAACGTCAAAGATGTTCTCGAAGTGTGTTTTTGGGATAATGAGGGTGTGTCCTTCATTTAAGGGTTTAATGTCAAGAAATGCTATGACCTTTTCATCTTCATATATGAAGCTGGCAGGAGCTTTTTTTGGGCTATTCTACAAAAAATACATAAATCATTTTTCACGCAAGTTCACTTCTAAAAAGTATTGAGGAATGTACCCTTAGATTTTTTGCAAATGCTATTGGCAGACGTCTCGGTAATAGTTGTTTATAGTTAAATCTATCAGGTTGTTTCCATTGGTTGCATATTGAAGATTGTTTTCCAAAATCTTATATATGAACATAGTTCAAACATAGCATCATAAACTTAAAGGAAAAAAAAGTGATGAATACAAAGCATAAGGTTGCGGTAATCCTAGCTATAGTAATACTAGCAATTCCTTTGATGCTGCAAACAGTTAAAACGAATGCTCAAGAAGTGATTTATGTTACTAACTATCTGTATGCTTATGCTTCACCTAATCCTGTCGGTGTCGGCCAAACCGTATACATTAGTCTGTTCTTCACGAAACCAATTCCTCCATCATATCAATCGGCTTGGGGCGGCGGCTATTATAACGATTTATCCGTTGTTGTTACCCCGCCAGAGGGTCCAACCACAACTTTCTCAGGACTTACAACTGATGCGACAGGGGGTGTAGGTGGACTTGAGTTTGTGCCGGACGCAGTTGGAGAATATCAGGTGCAATCGTTTTATCCAGGAGAATGGTTAACGGGAGCTGTAGACAAAATATTCTTGAGTGCTACTGAAAGTCCAGTAGCGACTTTTGTGGTGCAAGAAGAGCAGATACCGGAGTTTTCTCCCCCTCCACTTCCTACTGAATACTGGTCTCGTCCAATATACGCAACAAACTACAATTGGGCACAGCTAGGCGGAAACTGGTGGGGACTAGGTAAACCAGCGTTTATGAATACTGGAGGCTACGATGCTTCTGGAAATAACTTCAATGCCTACAGTCAAGCACCAAATAGCGCTCACATAATGTGGACAAAACCAATAGCGTTCGGAGGCCAACCCGGTGAACCAATTGAACCTAATCAAGAAAGCCATTATACATCAACATCAATACTTTACAAACAATTAGAACCAGTAATACTCAACGGAATCCTATACTATGATCATTACCCTAACGTTCCTAACGTTAGACCTGGCCGAATGGCTGTAGATATCCGAACCGGAGAAACGCTTTGGAAGCAGGAATACAATGGTGACACATTATCATTTGCTACGGTACTGAAATTTCACACAATTCAGGAGTACGGATCTCAAGCATGGCTGTGGGCAATGACCGATTCAAGTCCGAGAGAGTTCAATCTATATGATCCAATGACTGGTACCCCGGTAGCAACGGTCACGAATTTTCCAAGCGGACTAGTGGGCTTGTTTGGATCTCCACCAGCAGGATTGGTCGATACTTCAGACTTTCTAACTCAGGGTTCAGTGCTAATTCACTGGACTTCTGGCGGAAATCTAGTGATGTTTAACTCCTCACTATGTCTATTCGGTCCTAGCGGCACAGCAGTCCTTCGGCCATCAGGTAATATTGACTTCCAGAGGGGCATACAATGGGAAGTACCCATTCCAAATACATACAACGACGAATCCATCAATTTATTCATGTCAGCAAGAACTCACGAGACATTAGTTTTTAGCTATTATCCTACAATTATTCCAACGTTTGCCACACAGTTCGGAGAGGATTATGCCATAGATCTTGGAGTTGACACAAAAACAGGTCAGATATTGTGGGGACCAGTGAAGCGAACGCTGGTGAAATTCAATGAAATCCCTATTGTAGCTGCAGGTGAAGGCTACTACGTTAGACACAACAAAGACCAAAACACGGCATATGGTTACTCGGCAATTAACGGAGACCAGCTATGGGGACCAGTTCAACTCGAAAGCAACCCACTAGCTACTCTTGCACGCGGCGCTGCCATTGCCTATGGCAACGTCTACATCTGGGACTTTGCCGGCTTTGTCCATGCAATAGACCTTGAAACAGGAAACGTCGAGTGGACTCACACTCGCGGAAGCGCTGGATATGAAAATCCTTACGGCGTATACCCCATATGGCACTTCGGTTCTCACAGCATTGCTGACGGAAAACTATTCCTATCTGAAAGCCGCATGTACGACCCGCCACTTTTCGTCAATGCGCGTCGCCTCGCAATAAACTGCACTTCAGGCGAGCTTATCTGGAGCGTATCCGGCTTCCACGGTCGAAACACAGGTGCTATCGCAGACGGCTACCTCATATGCTATAACAGCTATGACGCTCAAATCTATACTTTCGGCAAAGGTCCAACAGCTACCTCTGCCATGATCCAACAAGACGTAGTAACAGAAGGCGACAGCGTGCTCATACAGGGTATGGTTACTGACGAGTCAGCAGGCACAAAAGACTCCAACAGAGTCGCACGATTTCCAGACGGCGTTCCAGCAATATCTGACGAAAACATGTCTGCATGGATGGAATACATCTACATGCAGCAGGCTAAACCTATACACGCAATAGGCGTTGATGTCACGATAACGGTGCTTGACCCGAATGGCAACATTTACGATGTAGCTACAGCAACAACCGACGTTACCGGCTTCTACAGTGCCACTTTTGCTCCACCAGTTCCGGGTAAATACAGTGTATACGTTGCATTTGCCGGGTCAGAATCTTACTGGCCGTCAACCGCAGCAACTGCCCTCTACGTAGAAACCGCGCCAGAACCAACCCCAGCACCAACACCGACACCTGCGCCGATGACTGACATGTACGTATTAGGCTTGGGTGGAGCAGCGATAATCGCAATCGTAGCAATCGGACTGTTACTAGTCCTGCTGCTCAGGAAACGGTAAGCATCAGGTAATCCCAGACTATCTTCCCCCTTCTTTTTTAGGATTAAACGCAAAATAAACAAAACATCACATGCAAGATTCTTTATCGCTTTGATAATGGCCTATAGTATTTGCAACCAAAAAATATTGAGTTGTTAAAGGACAGTTTAATGTAATGAAGCAAACACCATCTTCAGAAACCTTAAAGAGCCAGAGTTGTAATTCATAACAGTAAAATAAAGTAATGGCTAATAATCTCATGCGTCGCGAAAAAAAGAAACAACAACTTGCATGCGATTAACCCTAACCTAAATAACCTACACCTTGGAGGTGCAAACTTACGGTTACATCCCAAACCTTTACCATAAAGTATGTTATACAAGCTAGATTTGAAATTGACGGTGTCGTCGAAAAACCAGACGTGATAGGAGCAGTTTTTGGACAAACAGAAGGACTTTTCGGTCCCGAACTCGACCTCAGAGAACTCCAGAAAACAGGGCGCATCGGAAGAATAGAAATCGATTTACACTCAAAAAACGACCGAACCACTGGCAGCATAATAATCCCAACGAGCCTGGACCGCATAAGCACAGCCCTAATAGCAGCCAGCATAGAGAGCATAAACCGCGTGGGTCCTTGTTCAGCCAAAGTCTTCTTAGATAAAATAGAAGATATACGAGAAGCAAGGCGAAAAGTAATCATCGACCGCGCCAAAGAGATTCTTCATAAATGGAACATAGAATCAATGCCCAACGTAGACGAAGTCTACAAACAAATCTCCGACACAGTGAAACTAGGAAAAGTCGAAAAATACGGGCCAGAAGACTTACCTGCAGGACCAGAACTAGAAAAATCCAAAGAAATCATAGTAGTAGAAGGACGCGCCGACATAATAAATTTAATGCGATGCGGAATTATGAACACAGTTGCACTGGAAGGCGCAAAAGTTCCAGATTCCATAAAGAAGCTAACCAAAGCAAAAGAAGCTACAGCGTTATTGGACGGCGACCGCGGAGGAGATTTAATCCTAAAGGAACTTCTCCAAGTTACAAACATACGATACGTTGGTCGCGCACCAAGAGGCAAAGAAATCGAAGAATGCAACTGCAAAGAAATTACTGAAGCATTAGAAAAACGAGTTCCAGCTAAAGAAGTCCACAAACCAAAGCGGGAACACCCAAAAATCGAAGTGCCAGAAAAAATAAGCAAAACTGCAAAAACTTTACAGGGCACACTTGAAGCTATTCTCCTAGATGAGAAACTCAAACAGACTGAACGATTACCTGTTAGCCAGTTGGCTGAAAAACTGCAACAAACAAGCGGAATTGACACAGTAATATTCGACGGCATCATAACACAGAGAATCGTTGACGTAGCAGGCGAAAAAAACATAAAACGAATAGTTGCCTCGCGCATTTCCGAAGCTGTAAAGCCAGCTTTAAACGTTGAACTCGTAACCTTTAAAGATGCAATGCGTAGCTGATTTTTCAATTTTCCTTTAATCTTTTTTCCTTTTTTAGGCTATTAAAACAGCGGGGATAGAAACTCCATTAGCTAGCCGCATAGAAAAGCATTTTTGTTGATTAATTGCATTATGGATAGGCGAACACCTCTTCGAGACATAACATTGCCTCTTCGAACGTTCGAAATAAAAATCCAAGCGCTACATTTTCTTATGAGTCCTTGGATTCGACCTTTAGTTATTGCACAACTGACGAAGAAACCTCTTGAAATAATTAGTTGTATTAATGACAAGCCTGAGCTTTTGCAAATGAGTTGGCAAGAAAACTTCGCCTAGCGAATATGCTTCTGTGGTGTATTAGATTGCGGGAATAGGAACCTGTGAAAATTGTCTTCTCTCTCTCCCTAAGTTGCCTATCCAGTTTTCCAGAATAACTTTTTTGCTTTATCAGCGAAAACCTTAAACGCGTTATCTGAAAATAAGACAAAAAACACGTCCAAGCAATTATATTTTTCCAGAAAATCTTTAACAGCTTTAAGGGCTATGTAGGAAGCTTCATTCATCGGGTATCTGTATACGCCTGTGCTTATTGAAGGGAAAGCTATAGTTTTTAAACCCTTGGAAGCAGCAAGCTTTAACGAGTTTTGATAAGCCTTCGCTAGAAGTTCAGGTTCTCCAAAATTTCCTCCACGCCAAACTGGCCCAACTGTGTGAATAACATATTTTGCTTTAAGGTTGCCTGCTCCAGTTATGACGGCTCTTCCGGTTGGAAGCCCTTGAGGCCATTCAGTGGCACGTATTCTCTTGCATTCTTCAAGTATCTTTGGTCCGCCCCTACGGTGGATTGCACCGTCAACGCCTCCCCCGCCCACAAGTGAATTATTAGCTGCATTTACTATAGCATCTGTCTCCATGCTGGTTATATCTCCTCTAACTAGCCGAACAGCTGCTTTTTTTACTTTAAACTCCTTGTGCATTACATCTTTTCCTTTTTCAAAGTAAAGTGGTAGTAGCCGACCACAGGGCTGAACTAAAGAACAATACTCCGAATCCTATTAGGACTGTAAAGCAGAATACTAAAATTGCTTGGCTAACTCGTTTGGTCCAGAAAGGTTGCGACTTGAAAATCAAGAAAGCCACAACTGTATACCATAAGAAATCGCAGAGCCAGTGAACCACTGCGAAAACCGCAAACTCGATCAGTCCGAAACCTCTAGCTGTTATTACAAGCGTGGTGCCGATGGTCAACCACCATAATATGAAACCTGCATTGGCGGCTGTTGTCCAAATTCCAGCAATCAAGGATTCTTGTTTTGGGCTTTCGTGTTCTTCTATTGTTTTATTTCTGTTTCTGAACATTTGAACTCCCATAAAAATCATAAGCAATCCTCCAAATAGCCCTACAGTAACCTGCACGGTTTGAAGCACTTCAAAGGCGACTATTTGCTCTATTCCGAAATAGATAAGAAACATCAGTGGAAACTCTACTATTCCATGTCCAACTGAAATGAGCAACCCAGCGGTTCTTCGTTTTGCCGCTTTTTCAATTGTAACCGCGAATAAAGGTCCCGGCATCATGACTCCTGTTAAGGATATAAGCACTACAGACGCCAAGAACAAGTAAAACTCCGTTGTAAACGCCATGGTTACCTCTTTTCACATTTTCTCTAATAAACAATTCCTGCAAACGTAGGAAAATCAATTGACAAAAAAACCTTCTGTATACAAAAGCATAAACAAAACACACTCTTATGCGTCAAGATATGTCTAAACCGCTAGCAAGGTTGCACTGCAATTCTATTATTTCCGTGCTATCCTTGGCAGAAGTATAATTTTCAAGAAGCGCATAATTTAACTCAAGAAACGTGTGTCCCCACGTGAAAGTTGAAAGTATTTCCACCGCTTCATTTTTGAACCCTGCAATATAAAGCGCTCCAGCCAAAGCCTCCGCTGTGGTGAGTTTCGTTGCTTTGCCGTAGTTAACTGGGTTTCCCGCAATTAAAATAGGCAAACAACGCGACGTTCCCCGTACCTGTTTAAGCAACATCTTCTCAGCGTGCTCCCAACTACAATCCAAAGCAGATAAACCAAAATCTTCAACGCGATTTCTATCGGCAGGAGAAAACGCAATCTTCGAAAACGGATTAAGAACAACAGAACGCCTTGGAAGAAATCGAGCTTTAGTCACTACCCTAGCAAAACCTCGACGTTTAAGCCTTAAACCGGTGCAACGTTTCGGATCACATTGTTTCGCATGATAAATAGTTAACTTAATCGGCTTTTCCACTTGATTTCTGCACCTTTGAATGACTCATGGGATCATCCATAACTTGGGGAATCCAATCAAGAAGGTCACTTGCTAACAAATGATAGCCGACGACGCCTCTAGCAAAGTCTCCTGCGGCACCATTAATAAAAGCTCCTGCAACAGCAGCCTCAAATGAGTCAGCTTTTTGGGCTAACAAAGCGCCAACCACGCCTGAAAGAACGTCACCTGTACCTCCCACCGTCATACCTGGATTACCTGTGAAGTTCAGCTTAACTCGTTTAGCGTCGCAAACCACATCCACCTGCCCCTTCACCAGCATTGTAGCTCCAAGCTCATCTGCCGTCTTCTGTACTTCAGCAACTCGTTCTTTAGGGTTTTCAGGCAATTTGCAACCCGCAAGTAGTGTATATTCGCCAGCGTGAGGCGTCAAAACAAGCGGTATCCTCAAGGGGCGTTTAAACTCGGCGAAGGCTTTTAACGCATCAGCGTCAAGCAGTAGTGGTTTTCCAGCGTTTTCAACCATTGTCACACATGCATCGACAAATTTATTGGTTTCAGCGTGCAAGCCGAGTCCAGGTCCCATAACAACGGCGTCAACAGTCTCCAGATACGGCTGTATGGCTGTCATATTGCTTGTAGTTAGGTTGTCACCTTTGAGCTTTAGAGTTATCAAATCAGGGGAGATAGAAGATACGGCATAGGCGGTTTTTGCTGGCGCTGCCAGATAGACAATGTCCACGCCTGTTCGTAGAGCAGCCAAGGCAACTAGCGTGGGTGCGCCTGAGAAAACTTTGCTGCCACCTATTACCAGCAAACGACCAAAATCTCCTTTATGTCCCCCTGAAATTCGGGGTTTTTTTACGAGAAGAACGTCGCCAGGACCTGCAAACTGTGTTATTTCGTCAGGTAAACCTATATCCGTCACGACCAGTTTGCCAATGTATTTCTTTGCGGTGTGAAGTCCAGTCTTCGACTTGTGAAATGTTACGGTAACGTCGGCTTTTACAGCGTTACCTAGCACGTCTCCAGTGTCGGAATCTATTCCTGTGGGCACGTCAACGGCGATTTTGAAAGCAGGCAAAGAGTTGATGTGGTCGACAATTTGTGTTATGGGGGATCTAAGTTTTCCCTTTGTGCCTGTTCCAAGCAACGCGTCAACAACTACATCCGCAGCCAATTTGGGTATATAGGAACTGTCGGTTACCTCTTGAATCTGAACGCTATCATGTAACTTTTGAAGACAGCGCCAGTTTTGTAATGCTGACTTGTGACGTATGTCCCTGCTTTTTCCAGCGAGAATCACGGATACTTCTAAGCCATGAGCAAGCAGGTGTCTTGCCGCTACGAAGCCGTCGCCGCCGTTTCCGCCTAAACCACAAAAAATTGTGACTTTTTGTCCTCTTTGGAAATGCGAAATGATTTCTTTAGCAACGTTGCGTCCAGCGTTTTCCATAAGTTGAAGCAGAGAGATACCAAAATATTCAGCGTTAACCTCTAAGGCTTGCATTTCTCTGCTTGTGATAGCTCCTGACTCTTTCTTTTTCGCTTTCATATGTGAACCTGAATAAGTTAATGCTACTAATTGAAAGATAAGGCTATCTTTAACTAATGTTGCTTATCGGTTGCAGCAACTAATTTTCGCCGCGATCCACAAATTGGTATATAAAAGCATCACCCAAACATAGTTTTTCCAATTTCCTGTGCCCGATTACTTTACAGCTGCTCTCATTCTCTGTTTAGCTTTTCGCTGTGTTCATTTTGTTATTGGGCGTTGGTTTTTTCCTTTATATTCTCTTGATATGATCATGGTAGATGTGACAAGCACGTTTGGCACGTTTCTAACTTTAAGTGATATAAATTCCTCCAGATTGAAGAGCTCTGGTGTCTCGACTTTCGCAATTACGTCGTACTCACCAAAGATTATGTCTGCATGCACGACTTCGTCAAACTCGACTAGTTTTTTACACACATCTCTTTCAGAGCCTGAACTTACCTTAAACAATACATAAGCTAAAACAGCCATAATTTCACCTAGCACTTTATCCAAACAATAACTTAATTACTTTTCCATACTGCTACACCAACTGAATATCATGGCAAACCTTTATCCCTTAATCCAGCTATATTTCAATATAGCTCCAAGTTAGCCGACTTTATTATTAAGAGGAATTTTGATTGGAAGAAGACTATAATATAGTTAAAAGAGATGGGCTTATAATTGTGGATGTGCAAAATGATTTTTGTACTGGCGGAGCTTTACCTGTTCATGAAGGCGAACGTGTAGTTCCATTTCTTAACGAATACATAAAGCTTTTTAAGAAGGCGCAAGCAAGCGTAGTCGCTACGAGAGATTGGCACCCGCTAAATCATATATCATTTAAAGCTCAAGGAGGACCATGGCCGTCTCACTGCGTCCAAAACACAAAAGGCGCTGAATTTCATTCCAACTTGCAACTCCCAAAGAGCACAACAGTAGTGTCAAAAGGTATTAATCCGAATGAAGAAAACTATTCAGGTTTTGAAAAAACTGAACTGGAGAAAACTCTGCGAAACCAGGGCGTTGAAAGGATTTTTGTGGGCGGTTTGGCAACTGACTACTGTGTAAAAAACACGGTTCTTGACGGGCTTAGACTTGGCTTTGAAATTGTGTTGCTTTTAGATGCAATCGCAGGTATTAATGCGAAACTAGGTGATGTTGAAAGTGCTATTAACGAAATGGTTAAGAGTGGTGCTGAACAGGCGACCCTGAGAGATTTCATATATCCCCTTGAGCTTCCATCAGTCAGCAACACTGACTCTGAACGCTTAGCCGACCGGCCAATTTCAAAGTTTGAAAGCAAGAAGAAAGCCCGAATGAGACCTCGAGGTCCTTACAAAAGGATCCGCTCTGAACGAGGATGAAATAAACTAAAGAGGTTGCCCCTACCATTTTTTTGTAAAAGGTTGTTTTGCTCGGCTATTGCTATCGAACTGCAACGAAGCTTATAAATATATAAATTCTAAGGGAACAAAATTGCTGAAAACCACTAAAATAAATTTTTTTTTAAGAACAATCATGATGACCTTCGTTTAACAGAAAGAGAGTTAGTTATGCATATTAAATTTGTCTATTCATGTTGTCGCGGGTCTTGCGAAGAGCCTTCGAATAATAATATTCTCAAATAAAAAATTAAAAAATGTCTTCGTTTGCATTAAAATTTGGAATAAAGATTTAAATTCTAGTTTGAACGGTAAGCCTTTTCAAATAATAAATACGAAGTAAGAAATTCCATATGAATCTGTGGCGCTGTATTGACAACGCTTCAAGAAAGCTATTAAAGCGTTATTATTCGCCAATAACTTGCATTAACAGAGTTCTCTGACGAGGGTATACATCAGTTTCTATAAAGAACAAAGATTGCCAAGTTCCGAGCTCTACTCTTCCATCGATCACTGGTAAAGTCTTGTCGGGAGGTAGCAACATAGAGCGCAGGTGTGAGTGAGCGTTTGACGGATGTTCGTAGGATCTATTCTTTGGAACAATTCCTTTTAGGAATGCTTTTATATCGTTAAGCAGGGCATAGTCGTTTTCAGTCAGAACAAGTATGCCTGTAGCATGAGGTGCAAAAACATGCACCAAACCGTTTTTTATACCTGACTCGGAGACTAAATAGTGAACTCGATCCGTCAAGTCCACGAAGTCAATTTCTCCTTTCGTAGAAAATCTAAAGTTTTTTTTAAAAACCTTGAAGCTGGACATAGACCTCCCAACATTTGACTATTCGTATTGACTGTTCAAAAAGGTTTCCACGAAAAAAATAACGGCTTCACTCCAAAGGCGTGAGCAATACTATGGCCTTTTTGTGTTCAGTTTAAGCTTTGTATATGATTTACTAATAGGTAGGGTTTAGTGAATTTTAGTGATGATCAACACTTAAGTGTAATATTTATGTTGCTAGTTTTACTGAACAATAATTTCGCAATGTATCCTCTATAGAATTTTTTTATGTTTGGTTCAAGAGAGTTGACATAATAGAGTAATGGGTTAGAATAAAATCAGTTTGAAAAAATGACTTTAGAGAAAAAGTTGTTGTTTATTTGTACTTGTGAAAAGGCACTTTAAGCAGCTGCTGTTCAATCAAGCATTCCTTCAAATATCCATCTAAAGTAGAAGCAGGTACAACATCAATCATATAGTCTCTTGCGTCAATTGAATGAAGGTAATTCTTTTTCGGAATAACCACTTTCTTAAAGCCCCATGCTTCAGCAGCCTTGATTTTCTCGTGAACGCCGCCTATCGCTGTAATTTGAATAGAGCCATCAACGCCTAAGTTTATCTCGCCTGTTACTGCTACGTCTTGACGTATCGGCTTGCCCTCAATGAGTGAGCAAAGCAGTATTGCCATGGTTACTCCTGCAGAAGGACCATCAACACCGTAAGACTGAGCAAAATCAATGTGTGTTAAATAGTCTTGGGCTATATCGACACCATATTTCTGGAGAATAACACTTCGGACTTTGGCGATGCTGTCCGAAATAAAGCTTTGGCCTTTAGCTACTCCAGTCACTTTATAGTAACCCTTAAGTGGCTGATCTCGCGGAAGCTCGCTTTTTCTAACAAGCTGAGCTTTTACACCTAGTACATTACCCGTCATCTCGCTACTATATGGATCATGAACCACGGCCAAACCGTGAATTTGCCCAAGCGTCACGCCTTTAGGCTTTATTTCTAAAAGTTTACCTCGTTCATGCATCTCATGCTCTAGTAACTGCTTTTGTATCGTCTTACAATGCTCATTTAATGCTTCTAAAACGTGACGCCTTTCAACCGCTTTGCATTTCTCATTCATTGCTAAGACTGCCGAAGTTTTAATTATGGAGATTAATGGTCTAAACCGCGTGGTAAGTGCATCTCGTTTGTTACTTCGCCTTCTTCCTTCTTCGACTATTTCTCTGCATGCGTCCCTTCGGAATGGTAAAAGATTGAAACGTTTGACTTCCTGTGCGATGAATTGGACATACTTACGTCTGTTTTGCATGGTGTTAGGCATATCATTGTTCATGCGCACAACTTTTCCATAACCGTAAATTCGATCCATGAGAGCAGGATGAATTTGACCGATGCTGTCAAAATTGCCAGCGCCCACAAGAAACGTTATTGCTGGCACAGGTTCAGTTGATACTGCCATCGCAGAGGTGCCTCCTCCATGCCATCGACTTCGCAAAGTTATAGACAGTTGACCATCTTCCAACACTGTTAGCAATGTAACCGCGTCCTCCGGATCCAAATTTTTAATCTCGTCAATGTAGAGTATTCCTAATGACGCTACGTGAACATCTCCTGCTGTGACTCGTTGATGTTCTGGTGTGCCTAACCCGCCGGTTTGAAACGGATCCCAGGCTACTGACCCAAAAAGTTGGGCACTTCGGTGACCCGTTGCATCCACAAAGGGTGCATTTCCAGACCCGTTGTCAACTATAAGCTTTGGAACATCTGATTGTTGGGCGCCTCCGACGCCGCGGAGATTGGCTAATCCACCCATACGTGAGAACCACCAGATGAATACGCTAAAGAATATCAAGCTTCCTCCAGGGATGAACGTTAGCGGTACAAGGTTTATGAAGCGGTCAACAAAATAAGCTGAGAAGTTATTACTATACAGTTCTTGCCAAGAGGTGCCACCTATAGACACGCCACCGGCATTCCAGGTTTGCCAAGCATCAATCATAAAGTATAAGCCCAACGCTAGGAGGAAAACGCCCAAAGTAAGCATTAACATCTGTATTGCTTTAAGACCGACCTTTGTTAAGAACTTGCGTTTGAGCTCTTTGCGCTGTTCAGTATGTAAAACCTTTTTACCTTCTCCAACTGTGTGAATAGATACGCGAGGTTGACTAGGTAAAACAGAGTTTTTCCACGATAAGACGTCAAAGAGCTTTATGCCGTTCTCTTTGTAAACTTGGGTTAGCTTTTCTGATAATGCTTTTCCTAGGAGAGACTTGCCTGTTCCAGGATCACCTAGAAGCAACAGATAGGGTCCAGGGCTTATTACAGTTTTGGCCGAAGGCTTAGGTTGATCTGCCTTGCTCCAGCTCTGGTACCATTGGGTTTGCTCCAGATGTTTGAGCTTATGAACCCACTCGTTCAGGCAAAGGAATCCTTCGTTTAGAGCTTGCTCTTGACCTATGACCCAGTTTATCATGCTTTCATCGACTGGATAGCCTTCAGTAGTTTTGAAGTTTCCCCAATCCCAACGTACCTTTAGAGTTCTTCCTTGTACATTTCGTACTAGAGTTTCTATGCCTTCGCCGAAATGATTAAAGGACAAGCCTTCTCCTCCGTCTATCATTCAGTAATCTTCTTTCCAAACAATTAAAGCGCTTATTTCAAATTCAGCAATATTCAAAAAAAATACATAGATTACGCCACTGCAGTCATGCGAAGTTTCGGCTTTCCGAAAGGCTTATTTTTAAAAATTATCCCTTTTTTCAGCCTATTTCGCTGCAAACAGTTTGATGCTTGCTATTTACGAGTTTCCAGATGCTAAGAAGAAAGAGCCTAAAGAGCCGGCTCAAGCTTGGTTTTTTTAAATATTCATGCCAACAATCCTTTTTATGCGCCGTTGTAAAGACTTATTCAGCGCGAAGCATAAAACTTAACGCAGATAAAACTTACATTTGGGTAAAACCAATAATATTGCCAATCGAGGTGAGCAAAAATAGGCGAAATAAAATCAGTCATAGTCCGACAATGCCCTAATTGTGGACATTGTGTACCACTCTCTATAATATGGAACGACAAAGAAATCATAAAGGAACTTGCTATTAAATAGAACAATTCAGTAAATGTTCTAATCATCGAAATTAAATCGAAGCCGAGGGCGCTTCATTTTTGATAGATGTTTTTCTATACTGACTAAAATGGATATGCTCTAATTGAGCTTGTTTTTAGAAATGGTGAGCGAAGCGAGCTTTTTCAGCTATGAATAGACACTTAACCATGGAGTTTATCGTGACCTCATATAAAGACCGTCGATAATCTCCATGCGAAGCCGCTGACGGTTTTCTTCGAACTTGCTTCGAGATTTTTGGCTCTCCGAAAGGTTCTACAAGTTTTTATTTGGAAATTTTACATGTGTACACTTTTGCTTTTGCATAATGCAGTCAATATTGACGCGCTGTGGTTGCTTCTTTTTGGGGTAGCTGAAGATAACGAAGTTTCTAATGGACTGAAACACTGTAGGTATTCTGGTAGTATATTTAGGCGATGCTTTCGTATACACAAACGCAGCAGGAGGTGGTTTTTTATGTCACCAGCCTCTGGTTCAGATCATTAACCGACTCTAAAATAAGGTTTTTTCACTGTCTTTTTTAATGATAATATGTTTTTGCATCCGTTAGTGTAGGCTAAACCTCACATATTTTTAGTTTAACAATATTGCATTTTTCTTTATAGGTGTTATTGGTAAGATAGGTATTATCAATAATTTATTTCATCACCAATGCCTTCTCGAACCCATATGAAGAAAATCGGTATACATAAGCATCAACGAAGCTCACTGTTTTCAGTGCAAGCAGAAGAATTTTTTATTTAATTCACCATCTTAAATAGGTCAACTGTTGAGGAGAAAAATGTGGTAAAGGAAGCTGATAGGATTAGACTTCGAAGATGGCGAAAAAGGGGTTTCTATAGCGAGACGGTTCTTGTAAAACTGCTGCAGAAAAACGGGTACAACGCTGTGCGGATCCCAGTCAGCAACCCCAGTCTGAGTCCCTTGCCTGATCTCATGGCACGCAAGGGTGAACACACTTACGCTTTTGAAGTTAAGAATGCTAGCTACTACGCCTATTTCCCTAAGTCTCAAGTTGACAAACTCTTTAGGTTCCTTAACGAACTTATTCCTGGAGGTTACAAGAATAAACATTCAATAATTGCGGCGCACTTGGGTAAGAAATGGCGTTTTAAAGAAGTCAGCTGGGAGGACTGGGAAAAGGACAAGCTTCCTGATAAGTTGCGGATCCTTAAACGGGATAGAGGAAACTTTTTCATCGAAAAGAGCTACTGACCTTTTGTAGAGCGCAAAGAACTGAACCTAAACGCATATTACAATTGCCAACATATTCTTCATCATGCCCCTGAAAACATATGATGTAGTAGTTTTCATGGATTCTGTAAATAAGACCTATCATCTAGGTGATGCAGATATTAAAGTTCTGCGGGGCATAAAACTTGAAGTTCCGAGAGGCGAGTTTGTTGCAATATGTGGGTCTTCGGGTTCCGGAAAAACAACACTGCTCAACATTGTAAGTGGAATTGATAGGCCCTCAAATGGAAAAGTCATCGTGTTAGGTCATAACTTGACCTTGCAAGACGAAAATTTCTTAGCTGATTTCAGATGTAACAACGTGGGTTTTGTTTTCCAATCATATAATCTCGTTTCAACTTTAACTGTAGCGGAGAATGTTGCTTTTCCAATGGAGTGGAGCCGTAAAACCGAGGAGCTAATAGAAAAAAGAGTTACAAAACTTCTGGAGACCGTGGGTTTGCAGCACAGAGCAAATCATTTCCCGATTCAACTAAGCATAGGTGAAAAACAGCGAGTAGCCTTCGCGCGGGCATTAGCTAATAACCCAGACCTTATTTTAGCAGATGAACCAACTGGAAACTTGGACACAAAAAGCGGTCAGAAAATAATTCAGATGTTACGATCGCTTAAAGCTAAGGGAAAAACCGTTATCGTGGCAACTCATGACCTAGAACTGATGAAACTTGCCGATCGAATCACTTGCTTGGAAGACGGGAGACTCTCAAGCGAAAATGAGTAAAGCTGCATTTCCAGTAAACGACCTTCTGCGCAGAAAGCTGCAAACCGGTCTAACCGTGGCTACACTGACATTAAGTGTTGCAAATACACTTTTTCTTGTGCAATTCATCAGACGAATTAGTTGGGATATACCCACTACAGGTGAAGCCTTAACTTATGGTATTTCCTCAATTCTTTCACAATTTCTCCTATTCATTGGAGTATTAATCTTCGCTGTTGGCGCCGTGCTAAGCTCTTTTATTGTTTTCTTGATTATGAAACAGCGAACTTGCGATTTTGGTTTAATCAAGGCTGCCGGATGCCCGAATGGCCTTGTATTTGGATATTTCATGACTGAACTTATAATAATCACTTTTCTGGCCTGCGTTTTAGGTGTAGTAATTGGGTTTACAGCAGACTTTGCTGTTGCCAATGTGCTTAACTTTCAAATGCAATCAGCAACCCCCGATTTTTGGCTTGCCGCAATAGTTTTCGTCAGTTTTTTCGTTCTAGTACTTATGTTTGGAGCCAAGCCTATGCTTGACGCTTCTAGAGCATCGCCGATAAAAGCGCTTTCGCCAGCAGAGTATTTTGGGCTAACCACAGGAAATAAACTTAAACCCTTATCGAGGACAGGGTTAACTCTGAAAATCGCGTCAAGAAGCTTATTTCGGAGACAATCGGCAAGCGTACGAATAATCATATTGCTTTCAATAGTCTTTGTGCTCCTTACAGTATCAATATCTGGTAGCATAATAGCTAACGACACAAGCATTTCATGGGTTAAAAACGCTATAGGAACAAACGTTGTTGCTGTTGCCCATGAAGACATGATAGTTCAGTATACTCAGCTGTTGACAAAGTTTTCAGGAGCCAAAGAAAACCTCGATTTCAACTATCTGGATGCAGAACTTGGCGTTCCGGACACACTTATCCAACGACTAGAAACCCTGAAGAGCGTAAAAACAATAGATCCACGGTTGATTTTGAAATCACACGTTCAAGAAATTAGTACCTTCACGATTGACCCAGAGACTTTGGCGACAATTCCCGTCGGCGATAGCCGTGAAGGGAACTCGTTAGTTATTGGTGTTAACCCGCCAAAAGTCATAACATCATGGTCCCTTAAAGGGCGCTTTTTAAATGCTGAAGCGACAGATGAGGCTGTTATCGGCGATTCCATCTCACAAATGATGTATACACCTGATCCACAAGCAAAGATACACCGGTCAGATCCTTTAAGCCAAGGAATCAGGTTGAGAAATGCTTCGTTCAGCATAGTCGGTGTTTGTGTGGACCCCCTAAACAATGGAAAAGTAACTTATGTTTCAATTGAAAAACTGCAGGGCCTAGGTTTATCTAACATCAATATTTTGCTTATAGAATTAAAGTCTGGTGCTGACAAATCAACCGCTCTAACGCAGATTGAAGCCGAAGTCAATGGAGAAAATTCAATTTTCTCCGTTTTAGAGTTGGATGCTGCGTTGCAGAAGAACCTTAATTTTTTAGGTTCAATATGGTCAACGATTATGCTTTTGCCCCTGTTTACTTTAACGTCGGCTGCCCTATGTTTAGTCAGTTATACTATCATTAGTCTGGAAGAGCAACGCCAAGAATTTGGGGTTTTGCGGATTATGGGTACGAAGCCTAAAAATGTTATAACGATAGTTGCTGTACAAAGTTTACTTGTTCTAATTTCAAGTGTTGCCGTTGGAATTTCTCTTGGAGTAATGATTACACTTATGATTCTTATAGCACAACCAGTTGTGACAAGCTACACCATAATCGTGATAGTAGGGTGGCTTATAACAGCTTTAGTTATTATGTTTATTTTGAGTCTCTGGCCAGCGGTGCACTTTGCAAAGAAACCGATATTGGATATTGTGTCATAAATGACTGAAGTCTTTTGTTAAGTACTTCAGCGACTTTACGTAAGCAGGCAATTGGCTCAAGAAATCCTGCAGTTGTAGAACCGGAACAATGGGAACATTGTCGTAAAATTTTAGGCTGCTTGGTATAAGCGATAATATTACAGGAAGAAACTTTGCTCTATTCCACTTAACGCACTCAAGCTTTAGCAATGGGGTAGGCAGCGTGTCAGCTAGTGCACAGGCTCTTTCAACTTGGGCCTCAACAATCTTCTTTAGAGCAGAAGGTTTTACGCTCCGTTGCCAACGCTTGCAGTCTACACATAAAACTAAAGGTTTTTTGCAACCAACTACATCAATTTCCCATCTGCGCCCACCTTTTTTGAAACGCAAGTTCTTAACCGTAGTGTAGCCATTTCTTTCCAAAGCTATGGCGGCAATATCCTCAAACTCTTTCCAGTGAAGAAAAGAACTAACGCTTTCGAGATCTGCGCCTAAAGAGACAGCTTTAGCAGCGAGTCTAAGCCGATTACTACTATTCACTTCAATAAAATCTTTATTTTGAATAAGTAAACCTTCATTTTCTAGCTGTTTTATCACTTTTCGTGTAATATGAGGAATTATCTTCGCATCTTTATTGACACTTTCAGCCAAAATCTGTCCTTCCTTTGTTAGTTTTAATAGTGAAATTAGCAAATTTCTTTCAATACTCACCATGAGCACCTAACTTAATATAAACCAAAAAGTTAAAAAAAACCCGCTTTTTTTTAGACTTTAAAAGCAATGAAAGGAAAAAATCGAAGTCTGGTAAAATTTTGTAAAAAATCATCAACGAAATTCACTTTTTGTTTCCATTCTAACTTCGCCTATTAACTTACCATGGTTAAGCAATAAACACCGAGAATACGCATATTTAACTTTTAAACGCTACCTAGCTTATCTTGCAATTTCTGGTTAAATAAAAAAAGGGGTGGTTTTGTGTTTTTGCTATTTGTTTACCGTCTTCTAAGCATTAGAATTAGCACTAATCCAATTGCTACGATGACAACTATGGCAGCTGAACCTAAACCTAACACATACATGTCAGTCATTTGCGCAGGTGGCTCTGTAGGTGGAGCAGTGGGCCAAGGAGCCTCTAGCACGCCTATAGCCGTCACTGCATGGGAACCATAATAGGTTTTAGAGCCTGCAAAGGAAGCGATTATTTTATACTCACCTGGAACCAGTGGTTCGAACATCAGCTTGTAGAAACCGCTGTCGTCGCTTTTTGTTGTGCCGACATCATAGAAGTTGCCGTTAGGGTCCAGCACACTTATAACAACATCTACACCGGTAACATCTGTTGGACTTGGGAACTGCTTGTACACATATAGCATCCATTCGCTCTGATTGGCATCAGCTACTGCGGGAACACCGTTCGGAAATCTAGCAGTCAAAGCATATTCTTTTGTGCCTGGAGACACATCAGAAACCGTACCTTCCACTAGTACGCTTTCACCTTCCGATGAAATCTTGGGTGAAGCTGAAACTGTTGTGGCGCTTGGACCTTTACCTATTCCGTATATGCGCATGTCATACGTATCCAATGTTGCTATGATGCTATCTCCGATCTTAGCATGTCCGCCCCAGTCGGTACCACGGAACAAACCATCAGCTCTCCAGATTACCTCGCCAGTCGTTGCGTTAAGACACACGTATGGTGCACCACGCGGCATTGGGTCTACTGGAGAGTGTTCACTATGACGCAAGTAGATTTTGCCGTCAGCAATGAAGTCAACACGAATGTTCCAGTTGTTACTCCATAATATTTGGTTCACAGGGTCATCTGCTGCATAAGCCCAAAGTTTATCGCCAGTGTATAGGTTATAACAGTCAACTATACCTTTAGTCCCGTGGGTGTAAGCTTTACCATCATAAATGATGGTCCACGTTTCAAGATAACTCAAGTAGAACTCTGGTTCAGATGGACCCCAAAGTTTTTCTCCTGTATCGAGATCATAACCATAGTTTGTGTATGTCTCTTTAAGGTGAACAATGAAACCTCTGTTTTCACCGTAGCCATAACGTCTATACCCAACCGTTATGTTACCTGCTGGCAAATCGTAGGATTTATTGAATTTAAGCTCACCTTCATGTCCTGGTTTCAAGTTAATAGCCCATACTGTGAAAGGTGGGTTGTCAAGGGCTTCTCCGCCGAAGCCGTAAGTGCTCCTATAGTACCCGAGCGCATAGTCAAGAGCAACAACATAGTCAACGCTACCGGGTAAGCCAGTTGGAATTGTCTTTTCCCATTGAATTCCGTTTAGTCCTAAGGGAGTAGCAGGCGTAACGGGGCATGATGCTGTAGCGTCTATTATTTTTCCTTGAGGTCTCCATGAGCCCCACACAGGACTGTTCGGAGTTGTTCCCGTATACGCATTAATAACAGCCGTTGAATTCCACATTCTTATAGTTCCAACACCTAGGTTGATTTGATAACGAATAAGCTCCCCCTTGGGACCAACTACAGTGCTGCCACTGGGAACATTTTCAAAAGCGAATAACCATCGCCCATCAACCGGGTCAAACGCGTCCCATCTGTTACCGGCCGTACCCCATAAATATGCGAATACTCCGTGAACGTTAAAAGAATCCCAATACATCACTTGTCCAAACGATACACTGCGGCGATCCCCCTCAGGCGTTAGAAGTGTTCTTTCCCAAAGTTTTTCTCCAGTATGCATATCCACAGCAACAACAGGGTTCTCGACATTCGTACCTCCGATGCTATGGAATTTGTTGTAGAAGAGTTTGCCGTCAATTATTATTGAGCCTGAGAAGAAGCCTTCGTAAGCATCTCCCATATGGTAGGCATGATCGCCAAGATAGTCTCCAGCGAGTCCTCCTGTTACCATTGGATGTGTCCACAGTATATGTGCAGTTTCTGGTGCTTCTTCGTTGTTGGGAACGTAGACGCCTGCTAAAATATCTCCAAATTGACCGATTCCTAGCCAGTTTCCTGCAATAACTGACCATTCGTGAGATTGCGCATCTATCGGGCGTGTCCAGTACTCAGTTGGGAGTGGCACGCCGGGATAGATAGGAGTAGGATCAACCGTTACCTCTAGCTCTAATATTTCGCTATCAGCAGCTTCAAAGAATAAACGTCTCTGAGAGGTATTGTACCATTGTCCGGGGAAGTGCGTTTGCAGCCTATATGTACCCTCCACATCAGGCACAAAAATAGTTCCTGTTCCTCCAGTGGCGTCAGTTCTGAAAGGCCCAAGCGTCTCGGTGGTGTCGTCTGGCATCGTTATAGTTACTGTAATGCCTTCCCATCCGTCTTGCGTAATTTGTAGCTGCTGAGTAATCCCTAAATGGAGTAGGGTTTCTTGGCCGACTCCTACAGGGTTAGGCGTGGCACCAATAAAGGGGTATGATTTTGTGTAGCCAATAATTTGAGCGTTGGTTGGCAAAGCAAAAATTGAAAGAACCATTGTAGCCATCAGAAACATAGAAATCGCCATAGCCGTAGCTCTAGTTTTTGACATGACCATCTCTCATTTCTCCTTTTTGTTGGTAATATAGCGTTGGTCTACAGTGTATTTATAATTTTTTAACTCTGAGAAAACCTCAAACCGAATTGAAAAAGCATAAATACACCAGAAAGTTAAAACTCTCCAATATTTATGATCAATATAACGCGAAAACAGAAAACATAATTAGTTAACTAAAGAAATCCCGATTCTTTCAAATCTTTAGATAAAATTTTACCGGAATGTAATGCAGTAGCTATCAAAACGCCGGATGCACCGCTCTTTTTCAAATCATTCAAATCCTTAATGTCACGCACACCTCCTCCGACGAACACTTTAGAGTTGATGTTACTTACCACTTCTTTAACAAAAGACATGTTGACGCCTTTTCGGCTACCAACTTTTGCCAAGTCTAGAACAATAACTTTTAAAACACCTAGCACTTCTAACTCATGCAAAAATGACAAAGGCTCAGCAAGCCTACCCAACTCAAACCCGCTTAGAATCCTGTTTCCCATCAAATCGAAGCTGACTACCACCCGTCCTGCTCCTAAAAAAGCAATTGCCTCGGCAATAAAATCAATGCTTGATAAAGTTTCGGTTCCAATAATAATTTTTGAAACACCGCTATTAATGACGTTTTTAGCCATTTCTAGATTCGTTATCCCAGCATCGACCATCATTGAAAGACCTGTGTCATTCGCAATTTTCTCGAACAAGGAAAAACAAGGTTGACCTCCCATTATTGCATCCAAATCTGCTACGTAAAGCTCGCCGAACCCAACGGTGCGAAATGCAGTAGCCACGTCAATTGGGTCAGCAGATTTACATAGCACGCTCTTAAGCGGTTGATATTCTTTTCTTCTCCCTTTCACAGCATGGACCGCAATGCCATCAAGAATGTCAAGAACCGGAATTATCTTCAATCTTTTTCCTCTGCCATTATATTAATTGTTGACTATTGGAAAAGCCAATTCACAATTGCACAATTCAAGTGATTAACATCTCCACAGAGGTTTATGTGACAAAAGCTTTAAAGGTATAGAAATTCCGCATCAATATGAGCAACTTTGAAACTACTTATTAGCCCGAAAAACAAGACAGAGGCAATAGAAGCAATAGCTGGAGGCGCAGACATAATAGATGTCAAAAACCCAAATGAAGGTCCATTAGGCGCGAGTTTTCCATGGATAATAAAACAAATTAGACAAATCACTCCAAAAAACACTGAATTGAGCTGCACTTTAGGCGAAGCGCCTCATCTACCAGGTTCAATGGCATTAGCTTCGCTGGGCGCAGCAACAACTGGTGTCAATTACATTAAAGCGGGTCTTTCTGGATTAAAAACAGCAAAGGAAGCCGTGTATTTGATGCGAAACGTCATTAGAGCCGCTAAAGACTATGACTCTTCAATCAAAGTAGTTATCTCAGGTTACGCTGACGCAACCCGAATAGATACGGTTGATCCCTTGTGCGTTCCCAAAATAGCTTGCGAAACCCAAGCGGACATAGCAATGCTTGACACAGCAATTAAAGACGGAAAAAGCCTCTTCACATTTCTCACAAATCCTCAGCTTCAGCATTTTGTCGAATTATCACATAGTTTCGGCTTAAAGGCTGCCTTGGCAGGGTCATTGCAAAAAACCGATTTATATGCGGTTCATATGTTAGATGCGGACGTTGTAGGTTTGAGAGGAGCAGCTTGCACCTCAAACGATAGAATTAACGGTTATATTACTAGAGAAAAAGTGCGAGAACTCGTTGAGATCATTAAATATGCAGAAAAGTTTTAAGCGGTCTTTTTCATCGAATTGTGAGGAGCACCATTGAGGCTTCTGGTTTACGAACACATTTCAGGTGGAGGCTTTGCTGACAAACCAATACCGACGAACATTTTAAGCGAAGGTTTTGGCATGTTAAGAATGTTGATTGCAGATTTTAGAGCCGCTGGACATAACGTTACTACTATGCTTGATTCACGTATAGCCAATCTAAATCCTCCTGTCGAAGCGGATCACATAGTCCCTGTTTCGTCTTCACAAGCGATCCAGATGAACCTTCGTAAACTTGCTCAAAAGGTTGATGCTGCTTACGTGATTGCTCCCGAAAAGGATAGAGCTTTGCAATCGCTTGTTGAAGTTTTAGAAAAGACTGGTGTTACCTCTCTTAATTGTCGAACCAACGCCATCAATCAAGTCTCTAACAAAGGCGTTTTTTACGAATCGATTAGACGGCTTGGTTTACCGTTACCTGAGACGAGAATTTTTAGCGTAAACGATGATTTCAACGAAATCAAGAAAGCAATTCAAATTAGTCTTAATTTTCCTTTGATATTCAAACCTTCAGACGGCGTTAGCTGTGACGGCTTAAGCCTTGTTAGAAATAGAGAAGATATAGCTAACGCGATTGAAAAGATTAGGGTGGAGTCATCTAACAAGCATTTTTTGGTTCAAGAATTCGTCGAAGGCGCTCCGGTTAGTGTCAGCTTGCTTTCTACAAATGACAAAGCTATGGCAATTACTTTGAATCGCCAAGATATTACGATTGAATCGCCTAAATCATGTTCTAGGTATAGCGGTGGCGCGATCCCTTTTGACCATCCGCTTCAGCATGAAGTGTTCAAGATAGCAGAAAAACTTGCAAAATCAGTCCAAGGTTTAAGGGGGTATTTTGGCGTGGATTTTGTTCTTACTAATGAGGAGGTTGCAATTGTAGAGGTTAACCCGAGACTAACCACGTCTTATATCGGACTTGGAAGAGTCGTCAACTTCAATCTTGCCCAAGCCATAATTAACGCTGTTCTAAAACATGAGCTTCCATCTCAGGTTAGGAATTGCGGTTACGCGTATTTTTCCAAGATAATGACACCCCGCCCGACAATTTTCGCACTTCAAAAGACTTACGGCATAGAGAAGGTTCATTCGCCACCTTTTCCACTTTCAGAAGCCTGCGCGGCTTCAGCTCTCATATCTTCTCACGGCGTGACATTACAGAAAGCTATTGTAGGTTTCCATGAAGCTAAAAAGCGTGTTCTCAAAACTGTAAACAGAGGGAATGCGCGTTGGTAGCTGTCATCGGCTTGGATATTGGAGGTGCCAACACCAAAGCAGTCTTCTTGCGAACGGAAAATGACGGCATTGCACAAATCAGAACAGTAGTGGAATATTTTCCTGTGTGGAAAAACCCAGAAAAACTCGTCAACCTACTTTTAACTTTGAAAAAAAGGTTAAGCGGCAATGCAAAAGTTGACGCCGTTGGCTTAACCATGACTGCTGAGTTGTCTGATGTATACAAAACTAAACGAGAGGGCGTCACACAGGTTTTGACACACGCTACGGAGGCATTCGTAGGTTTGCCCGTTTTCGTTTTAGACTTGGACTCAACGCTGAGATCAATTGATGATGCCAAAACGGAGCCACTTAAGGTAGCTGCAGCGAATTGGGTGGCAACGGCCTGGCTGGTTGCCAAGCTGGTTAAAACCTGTGTTGTTGTAGATGTTGGAAGCACAAGCACAAGTATCATACCAGTAATCGACGGATCTGTCTCAGCTGCTGGCAAAACGGATTTGGAGAAGCTTACGGTTGGAGAACTCGTTTACACTGGAAGCTTACGTACAAATGTTGCGACAGTCGTGAACTATGTTCCGCTTCGAGGTCTCAAGATTCGGGTCTCTTCAGAACTTTTTGCGCAGTCAGGCGACGTCCACTTAGTCTTGGGCAACATATGTAAAGATGAGTACATAACTGAAACGGCGGATGGACGTGGAAAAACGCGAGATGAATCGTTAGCTCGTCTCGCTCGTGTTGTTTGTGCTGACACTGAAATGCTGGCTGAGGAGGAAATTGTTCAAATTGCTCGATATGTCCATGGTAAGCAGATTGAGCTGGTTGCTGATGGGCTGAAGCAAGTATATACACGCGTTATTTCGCTTACAAATTCGGAAGTTCCTGTTGTAGTCACTGGGCTTGGCAAGAAGTTTATTGCAGAAGCAGCCGCCCAAAAAATTGGTGTCAGCGAGATTTTTCAGTTTGAGAAACTGTGTTTTGGTGATGCTTTTGTATACAGAATACCTCAAAATTGCTTGGCGAGTACTGGTATTGCTAAGGCGTCACCTGCTTTTGGCATCGCATTGATGATTGCTAGCAAGCTTGAAGGAAGAGAGATTTGATGGATGCAGTTTTAAAAGTTGGTGGAAGCTTGGCTGAAGAACCAAAGCTGCTGATAACTCTGTGCTCAAAGTTAAGCTTGTTTGCTAAAACATTTAAGTTGGTAGTAGTGCCTGGAGGTGGCAAGTTTGCTGATGTTGTAAGAGATTTTGATGAATGTTTTAACTTATCCAGCAGTATATCACATAGAATGGCGATTCTGGCAATGGATCAGTTTGGTATGCTATTAGCTCAAATCACGCCTAACTCATGTGCAACGTATTTACTTAATGACGCAAAACAGCTTTCTGAGACTGATGTGGTGCCTATTTTATTGCCGTCACGGCTGATGTTTAATGAGAATCCCTTAAAAAACTCTTGGGATGTCACGTCGGATTCCATTGCGGTTTATGTTGCGAGCAGGTTTAAGGCGGCTAAATTAATTTTGGTTACTGACGTAGATGGAATTTTCACGGAAGCTCCAGATCATGAAGATGCAATGTTGATAGAGCGACTGTCAGTTGGAGAACTTCTGAAGTTTAATAAGCGAACCAGTGTTGACATTTTCTTAGCTAGGCTGCTTTCAGAATATCCCTTGGATTGCTACGTCGTAAATGGGAAATATCCTAGTAGAATTAAGGCAATTCTTGAGGGAAAGCAGACTATTTGTACGTTAATTCCAGCAAGAACTAAATGAATGGTTATAAACTAACTTTTTGTTGATGTAAGTATGCGAAAATCTCCTATTGTAGCTGTTGTCCGTGGCGAAAGGGCTCATGTACCAGTCTTCAAAGCCCTCGATTTGATTAATTACAAAAGCGCTCTCTTAGGTTACGACAAGGTTCTGATCAAAGTTAACTTCATTACCACTAGGACTTGGGATACGGGAGCTACTACAGATCCCCTCGTGGTTGAAGCTATAATTAAGAGGTTAGAAGATTTGCCAGTGAAAGTCTACGTTGTGGAGTCAGATGCAACGATTACGAATGCGGATAAAGCATTTGAAGCTACTGGTATGAAAGACATGTGCAGAAGCAACGGTGTTGAATGGCTCAACCTACGACATGTCAAGGACAAAGTAAAAATTGAAGTTCATACTGGCGAAGCTTTGAAAAGTATGACTGTTCCACGTCTAGTAACTGAATCAGCGATTATAAGTGCCGCCAAACTCAAAACGCACACGGATACTGGTGTGACGTTGGGGATGAAAAACATGTTCGGCTTGCTTCCTGACAAGTTCAAAGGCAAATACCACCTGAAAGGTATAAGCAAAGTCATAGTTGACATCAATACAATGCTCCGACCAGCGTTAACAGTCATAGACGGTTTCGTAGGCATGGAAGGAAAAGGCCCCATAAATGGGGACCCAGTCCAAATGAACCTAATAATCGCAGGAACAGATCCAGTTGCTACAGACGCCACGGCCGCCAGAATCATGGGTTTCAACCCTTATGAGATTGCGCACATACGAAAAGCTTACGAAAAAGGATTGGGAAAAAGTGAAGCGCAAATCTTAGGCGAAAAGCTAGAAGCAGTCAAAAGGCATTTCAAACAAAAATAAGTTCTATTTTTGATGTACGCCGTGCATTGGAAATCTGAGGAGTGCTGCGATTCCTGTTAGTGCTATAAGCTTTTTTCCCGCTTCATGTTCTGTGCTAATTACGGTTATGCTACCTCTTCGCTTTTCTGTTTCTCTCATGATCTTTTCTAAGAGTAAGCGTTGTTCTTCATCTGCCTCGCGTAGCATCTTGTCTGCCAGAACCAGTTTCTCAACTGCACCCATGTTAATGGCATTTTCAACAGCGTCAAGCCCGTAGGTGATGGTGGCTTCACTTTTTCCCAGCCGCTTCATAACTTCTTCTATGACTTTAGTTTCGTTCACAATTCGCAATTGCCTTGCCGCCTTTAATAGAACTCCGGAGCGAAGCGCCTCGTAAATTCCGCTTACGCCCCCGTTGTTAACGCTTTTCACGTCCACCACCGATTTAGCCATTTCCGATGCCTCATCTGTCAAGAACTTAGCGAAGTCGCTTTTCACGAAGCCTACTCCCACAATTACTATGGAATTATGATTTGGCGCCCACAACTGCCGTAGACTGCTTATTGCACGCTTGAAATAATCCTTAGTTGCAGCTGACCGTTTGTCGGCTTCCAGTTTTCCAGGAAGCTTTGTTCGTTCTTCCACTTTAACGTCTACGCCGTACTGTTTGGTTTCGGCTACAGCAAAGCCTTCGTCATCTATCGCAATTATTATCATAGCTTTTTCGGTTTTGCTTGCCCTAAATAGCCTGTCTAAGAGATGTTTAGGCCACTCTTTCTTCACTATGGTTACAGGCTGGTTCAAAGCTATGTTGAGCGTGTGGTGAGCTCCTTTAGGCATAATTTCTGGCGCCTGACAGATTCGCCCGTGAACGCGTAGTTTGCCGAGAAACTTGTCCCAAGCGACGAAGTCTACGGTAACGCCCATGAACGCAGAAACTCGCTCGGCACTCTTTGGTCTAGAATATTCCTGGTTTGTCTTCACGGCTCTCGATGAAAAAGCGTAAACCTCGTCACCTTTGTAAACAACGTTGTACAAGTGCCAAAGGTCATCGTCCGAGCTGGGAATAACCTTAACGAAGCCTTGCTTGAGGTTTTTACCTATAATCTTCACGGCTACGCTGTACCTCTCAATTAAATTCACTTAATACATAATTAACCTTCACTCACGAAAATCGTTTATGGTTGCTTTTTTAAGCCACAAATACACTATGAGCATTAAAAAGAAGAGAAGTAACATCGATCATAAGTAATAAGGAGTTGAATTTGGTGGCTTCAAGATTAGTCGTGGTGAAAATCGGCACCAGCGGCATAACAACAGCCAAAGGCAAACTTGACGAGGAAGAAATGCGCAGATTAACCGCTCAGGTAGCAACCATGCACAAGAAAGGCGACAGAATAGTCATAGTTACATCTGGCGCAATAGCTGCCGGCATAGACGAATTAGACATACCTCCCAAGCCCAATGACATTGTTTTCCAACAAGCCGCTGCAGCAACAGGACAAAGTGTACTAATGGCTAAGTACCGTGAATTATTCAAGGAATACGGGTTAAAAGTTGCCCAAATCCTGCTTACGGCGGAGGACCTGTCCAACAGAGTCTCTTACCTTCACACCTGTAACGTCTTAGAAATGCTTCTGAAAACAGGTGTCATACCTATAATAAACGAAAACGACGTGACATCCGTTGACGAACTTATGCCCCTAACCGAGGGATATAGAGTAAACTTCAGCGATAATGACATACTCTCAGTGCTCGTAGCCAATGCCATAAGAGCAAACCTCGTAATCATACTATCAGACGTAGACGGTATATACACAACCGATCCACGTAATCCAAAGGCAAAAGTGATAAAAACCGTTGAAAACATCACCAGCGAACTCAAGAACACGCTTAACGGGAAAAGCAAGTGGGGCAGAGGCGGAATCCAAAGCAAAGTAAAAGCCGCTGAAATTGCTACAACATGCGGCATATCCGTAGTAGTAGCCAACAGCCGAAGAGAAAACGTGCTCATTGACATCCTTGGCGGCAAAGAAGTTGGGACGTATTTCAAACCACAATGCAGGATGCCAGCAGTAAAACGTTGGATAGCATATGGCGCATCAGTTAAAGGGCAAATCCATGTTAATGAAAGCGCAAAAAAAGCCATACTAAAAGGCTCCAGCCTGTTACCTGTAGGAGTAAGCAAAATTATCGGCCACTTCAATTCAGGCGACGTTGTGGGCATAGTTGATCAAGAAAACATTGAATTCGCAAAGGGAAACACGAACTATAACAGCGGCGAGTTAAACCTGATAAAAGGATTCCAAATCAGCAAAGTCAAGAAAAAACTGGGTTATATCCGCCAAAAAGAAGTTATTGAACGTAAGCATATTCATCTCCTAAGGGAAGAAAAATGATCATTCAAATCTGCAAAAAAGCCAAAGCAGCTTCAATCCAGCTTGCTAAATTGGCCAATGAAGAAAAAAACTTGGCAATCTGCAAAATGGCTGACGCGCTTGAGGCAAACGCAAACCAGATTCTTTCAGCCAACAAAAAAGACACAGACGCGGCAAAAACCAAAGATTTGAAAGCCACGTTACTAGACAGGCTAGCATTGGACAACCGCAAAATAGCAAATATGGCACTTTGCCTCCGCGAAGTTGCTGAAATGACCGATCCCATAGGCGAGATTGTTAAAACCTGGACCAGACCCAACGGCCTATTGATTGGGAAGATGCGTATACCCCTAGGCGTTGTTGGGATAATTTATGAGTCCAGACCAGACGTTACATCAGACGCCTCGGGCATCTGCATAAAATCCGGCAACGCAGTTATTTTGAGAGGCGGTTCAGACGCCATAAACTCTAACATTGCAATAGGCGAAGTACTTCGAGAGGCGTTAGCTGACACTGCTGTACCCGTTGACTCGGTTCAAGTTGTCAGCTCAACTGACCGGAGCGTTGCTGAGGAATTTATGCGAATGCGCAAGTACGTAGACGTGTTGATTCCCCGTGGAGGCGCTGACCTAATTCGAACTGTGGTAGAGAAGGCATCTATTCCTGTTATTGAAACTGGAACTGGCAACTGCCACATTTACATTGAAGAAGACGCTGACGTGGACAAGGCGGTTCCCATAATTGTAAATGCCAAATGCCAAAGACCAGGAACATGCAATGCTGCAGAGAAACTACTGGTTCACACCAACATAGCCGAGCATTTTCTGCCTATAGCAACTGCGGCGTTGAAGGCTGAAGGCGTTGAAGTTAGAGGATGCCCTAAAACTGTATCAGTTATTTCAGACCTAAAGCTAGCAACTGAAGAAGACTGGTACACGGAATACTTGGATTATATAATCGGTATTAAAGTTGTGAAAGGTTTGGATGAAGCCATAGGGCACATAAACAAATATAGCACCAAGCATTCGGAGTCTATCTTAACGGCGAATTTTGACAAAGCAATGCGATTCATTAGGGAAGTTGATTCTGCAGCTGTATATTGGAACGCGTCTACACGCTTTACTGACGGTAACCAGTTTGGTTTAGGCGCGGAAATCGGAATAAGCACGCAAAAGCTGCATGCAAGAGGACCCATGAGCGTTCAACACTTAACCACCACCAAGTACTTCATTCTCGGCAACGGACAAGTAAGAAAATAGTTTCAAACTGCTTTTTCTCATCCAATTGTTCGGGTAAATAGCAAAAAGCCTATTTGGTATGTCGTTCTTCCCTTACGGAATGTTCATAAAGGAGGAAAACCGTGGCAAAGGTTGATTTTAATTACGAGCCAAAAAAACTTGAAAAAGGCTACAACAACAGAACTTTGCATGTCAATCTTTCAGAAATGAAAATCACAAGTAAACCCGTTTCAGAAAAAATGAGGAATATTTTCATTGGTGGACGCGGCTTCAACCTTTGGCTGCTCTGGAACGCGTTGCCAAGAGACCGTATCGTTGAGTGGGACGACCTTGAAAACGAGGTTTGTATAGCAGCGGGCCCGCTGGGTGGCATCCCAATTTATCCGGGTGGCGGAAAAAGCATAGCTGTTACTATCTCGCCTTTAACGGGAATAGTTGTGGACTCTAATGTGGGCGGTTACTTTGGTCCCTACCTTAAATTCGCAGGGTGGGACGCCCTTGAAGTGCAAGGCAAAGCCGACTGTGAAGTGATTATATTCATTGATGGTAATACGCAGCAAGTTCAGGTTGAAGATGCAACTGGAGTGCCTTCGGAGACGCATTTGATAGCAGACATACTGGCGCAGAAGTATGGCAGCACAAATCCACGAAGCATTTCTATTGTTTCTTCAGGTCCAGGGGCAGAGCACACGTTGATGGGGTGTCTCAACTTTTCATGGTACGATGCAACGCGGCGGATTCACAGGTTTAAGCAGGCTGGAAGAGGAGGAATAGGCACTGTATTTCGGAACAAGAAAATCAAGGCTATTGTCGTTAAATATTCTGGAGAAATAACAGTTGAAAGCAATGGATCGACATATCCTGAGCTTGTGAAACAGATTGGCATCGATTATAATAGGGAGTTGAGGACGCTTGATCCGAAACAGAATGAAATGTCAATCGTGGGAACTTCACATCTTGTGGATATAATGAATAATTTTGACTTATTGCCAGTTGAAAACTTTAGGTATGGTTGCCATCCAGAAGCTGAGAAGTTGGGTAGAGAGGTGTATAGAAAGAAGTTTCATGCCGGATTTGATGGTTGCTGGGTTGGCTGCTCTCTTTCATGTGCGCATGGCGTGAAAGATTTTGAGCTTAAAACGGGACCTTATAAAGGTCAGAAGGTTTTTGTTACTGGCCCAGAATATGAAACTATCGCGGGCGTAGGCAGCAACTGCGGCATTTTCGATGCTGACTACGTAATTGAGATGAACTTTTATTGTGATACTTACGGTTTGGACACGATCAGTGTGGGAACCTCAATTGCCTTCGTTATGGAATGCAACGAAATGGGATTGATTGACAAAAAAGCTACAGGTGGCTTAGATCTGAGTTTCGGCAACAAAGACGCAGCATTGAAGCTTATACATCAGATGGCGCGTGGTGAAGGCTTCGGTAAAGTGGTGGGTCAAGGTATTAGGAAAATGAAAAAAGTATTTGAGGCGAAGTACAGTGCTAACGCAGAGATCTTGAAGGATATTGGCATGGAGTCGAAAGGTTTGGAGTTCTCGGAGTATGTAACTAAGGAGTCTTTAGCTCAGCAGGGAGGTTATGGCTTGACACTCAAGGGTCCACATCATGATGAGGCTTGGTTGATATTTCTTGATATGGTGCATAAGATGATGCATAGTTTTGAGCAGAAAGCGGAAAATCTCCATTGGTTTCCGATGTGGCGTACATGGTTCAGCTTGAACGGCTTATGCAAGCTGCCGTGGAACGACGTTATGCCTGAAGGGAACAAGCAAACAAAGGAACCAGCCAAGTTTATGTCTCATGTTGAAAACTACGTTAAGCTGTTTTTTGCGGTCACAGGCAGAAACCTGACAGTAGACGACTTAATACTGATGAGCGAGCGGGTCTACAATTTCCAGCGCATCTTTAATCTTCGCATGGGACGCGGAACTCGCGAAGATGACACGTTGCCATATCGCGCGATTGGTCCTGTAACAAAAAAAGAGTATCAAAGCCGAAGAGAACGTTACGACATTCAACTGAAGGAAGAATTTGGCATAAACCCCGCAGGCATAACAACAGAAGAAAAAATTGCTATCATAAGAAAATACCGTGAGGCAGAATACGAAAAGCTAAAAGACGCAGTTTATAAACGGCGAGGTTGGACTTCAAAAGGAGTGCCAACAATAGCAAAAGCAAAAGAGTTAGGAATAGACTTCCAAGACATACTGAAACTTCTTCAAAGCAACACATAAAATAGACAACTAAGTTGAAGGACAACAATTCGAATTTAAGACTTTATCTAGATGATTGAAAATCAAACAGCTATCAATATTTGGTTTGCTTTCAATGTGTGCTATGAATAGAAAATTTTTTATGTTTTATCAAGCCTAGCAGTATCATTGAGGTTGTTTAAATTGGCTAACTGCCCTGATTGTGGAACAGACGTCAAAAATGCAAAGAAAACGTGGAAAATGGCTGGTAGACCTGACAAAAATGGCAAACGAACACAACTTACAATAGGATTATTTGAATGCTGTGGAAAAAGCTTCAGGAAAGTTTTAGATAAAAGAAAAATCTAAAAATCTCAATACCCTTAACCTTTTTTTATCGTAGGTTACTTAAACTCAAGAATTTCATTAATACATATATATTTGAAAAGATGTTTTGGGAAGGATTTTGTATATAACTTTACTCTTATTAGAAAGGCAACCCGTTTATGAGCTCTTTTCAGGGTTATCAACCTGATGTTTATGCACTGCAATAGTATTGGCTGGCACATCCCTATGGACTGTGAAGCCAGCCCCTATCCAACTATTAGGTCCAACTGTTACACCCGGCATTAAAAGCGCGTTTATTCCCGTTTTAACGTTGTCACCCAAAATCGCGCCAAGCTTCCTTCGCCCACTGTCAACAACTCTATCCTTCACTTGCATTTTCACATTCCCATTATCCAACCGAAGATTAGCCATAATAGTACCTGCTCCTAAGTTGCAGCGTTCGCACAATATACTGTCACCTAAATAAGATAAATGACCAATATGCGTCCTATCCATTACAATGCTGTTTTTAACTTCACAGGCATTTCCTACACGCACATTTTTGCCAATACTTGTACAGGGACGAATGTAACAGTTGGGTCCTATATCGCTACCTTCACCGATAAAGCATGGACCTTCAATGTAAGCTCCAGAGCGTATTCTTGCGGTTTCGGCAACCGTCACGGGACCAATCAAGTGAGCGCCATCCTCTACAATACCGTGAACCTTATGCTCCATACACTCAAGCGCCCATTTGTTTGCCTCAAGCAAATTCCAAGGTCGTCCAACATCAATCCAATTATCCTTGGAAATTTTAGAAGCTAACACAGGCTTACCAGCGTCTATAAAAAGAGAAAGAGCCTCCGTCAGCTCACATTCACCACGAATTGAAGCTTTTGTTCGCTTTATTTTATCAAAGATTTTTTCTGAAACCACATACAAACCAGCATTGGCTAGATTAGATTGTGCTTTCCCAGCAGCTGGCTTTTCAACTACACATTTAATTATTTTGTCGTTTTCAAGCTCGACTATACCATAGTTTTCTGGAGCCTCCACAGAAACCACGGCCATAGCAGCAGCGGGTCTTTCAGCTTCATATAAGCGAATAACATCAGCTACGATTTCACGGGAAAACAATAAATCACCATAAACAAGAACGAGATCGCCGTCAATATATGGCTCGACAACACTAACAGCGTTAGCAGTTCCAAGCATCTCAGCCTGCTCAGCATAGGTTATATCCAACCCAATTTTCTTACCATCACCGAAATATTGCTTAATAGCATGGCTCATATAGTGCGTGACAATAATGACTTCGGTTATTCCAGAAAACTTTAGCGCATCCAAGCAATACTCAAGAATCGGTTTGCCACCAACTTGTATCATGGGTTTTGGTCGAGTTGCTGTTATGGGTTGAAGTCTAGCACCTTCACCAGCAGCTAAGACTACGGCTTTCATTTCTTCAACTCCTCAATCTTCTTTTTGACTAAAACTTTTCCTCTGCTCATTATATTATTTATAGCTTTAAATGATTCACCCTCCACAGTCAATCTTATAAACGGTTCAGTTCCGGAAGCCCTAACTAAAAGCCACCCAGTCTTTACCGCTAACCGAACACCATCAACAGTTGAGAAATCAATGTATTCGGGGAACGCAACCTTTAAGGCTTGTCCGATGCCTGTAACCACTTTAAATTTCAAGTTGTTCCTGCAATCTATTTTCTCTCGTATCATCAGGTATTCAGGCACTTCACAAATAAACTCCCGTAAAGTCTTACCTTCCTCCTCTAACGCTTTTAAAAGTAAAACTGCAGAGAAAGGGCCGTCAGGACAATAATGAAAAACCGGATGCACCCAAGCGCCACATGGTTCTCCACCGAAAACAGCGTTATGCCGTTTTATTGCTTCCGAAACGTAGACATCACCTACTCTGGTTCGAATAACTTTGCCGTTATTTTTTTCAGCCATTGTCTCAACACACATAGAGGCTTCTACGTTAGTAACAACTTTTCCCCCGCCAGCGCGCTTCAAAGAGTAAGCGGAGTACGCAGCAAATAACCGGTCAAAATCTACAAAGTTACCTTTCTCGTCAACAAAAGCTACACGATCACCATCGCCGTCAAAGGCTATTCCAACATCAGCCCTAATTTCTTTGACGACTTTCTTCAAATATTCCAAGGATTCGGAAGTCGGCTCCGAACTTCTTGCTGGAAAAAAACCATCGGGCTGTGCGTTCAAGGAGATCACATGACAACCACAATCTTTCAGCAACGCGGGGCTAACATTAAATGTGGCGCCACAACCAGGATCGACAACGACACGCCATTTCCTACGCAACTGTGCAGCTTTCTTAACCATTTTTAAATAAATGTGCTTCGCGTCAACATAAGAAGCGTCACCGATTTCACGCCAATCCGCCATTATAAAACTGTTTTTCTCAATGATCTTTTCCACAGCAGCTTGGCTTTTATCAGTATAAGACAAACTAGAATCATCGAAAATTTTAATGCCGTTGTATTGAGGTGGATTATGAGAGGCAGTAAGCATTAACCCAACATCAGCCTTCAACCGCATAGTTGCGTACGCCAAAACAGGAGTTGGCACAATACCCACTAAAGACACCCGCACACCACAAGCAATCAACCCAGCAACAAGCGCATCTTCAATCATTGAACCAGAAACACGAGTGTCTCTTGCTACCAATGCTTTTCTGGCTTTAACATGCGACGCTACAGCCAAACCCACTTTGCAAGCTAGCTCTGGCGTCAAAAAACTATTAATTACTCCACGTACTCCAGAACTCCCAAACAGCTTAACCAATTATATCCCCCTACTACTCTAAATAATTTTATTGTTTAAAGGCTAGTAGTCTTAAAACGGTTTAGCTTGGAACTATGCTTTAACGGGAGTGTTTACCTCCGAATTCTCAATGAACCTGATCAGTTTCTTTAGTGTTGGATGCTTACCATACGAGTTTGAAAGGTAATAGGCAGAAACCGCGTTTGCTAATGCTAATCGGCCCTTATCGGAAAATGCATTTCCATCACCAAAGATGTTTCCTGCATTCCAAGCATCACCAGCTCCCGTTGCCCTTACAGTTCTAGCTTTGAAAGTCGGAACAAAAATTTCGGTTTGCTTTGTGAAAGTAGCTGAGAAAACAGTAGTGTGAAGATCGATTCTCGCAGGTAAATGATTTGCCAAAACTCTAGCGGCTTCAATTGCAAGTTCATCAAACCTTTTCTTATTCTCGTATTCGCACATTTCATCGGTTAACATTGATGCGTAGCGGATGGCCTCGTTTTCGTTTAAACTTAAGATGTCAATTTGACTAGTTTTAAGAACATTGCATATAAGTTCTGGAATTTTGCCTTTGTTTGGAGTTGGATCTGCGGTGTCATAGTATGTTTTACCCTTTCCCAGCGTTTTTACCCTACGAAAAATGGTTTCAGCCAGAGCGGTTCCAAATTTCTTTGTTCCTGCCCAGTTAAATAAACAAACGTAATCTGCATTCTCAATCAAATCGTAATCTCGTTCAGTTAGGTCTAAAGGGCCAAAATTCGCAAGTGATCCTACGTCTCTTAGCATTACGTTTGCTTTCCCGTCTTCCGTCCTAAATTCCAGCGCTGTTGTTAAAGAAGCTCTATTCGCAACTTTAACATGCGAAAAATCTATACAGTGTTTTCTAAGAAAGAATTTCATTTGCTGAAGACCTTGCCTATTAGTGCATATAATCGGAGTAACCTTTACACCCAACGAAGCTAAAGCGGAAGCCGTGTTAACCGCATTTCCACCTCTAATATCCATTTGAGCAATACCATCTATGCTACCACCCTTTCTTTCAGTTACTTTTGCTATTAAAGAGGGAAAATTAGCTGGTTCAAAATCTAAGCTTATTAATCGATCGGCAAAAAAGTCTGGCATTAGGACTGCGGTAAATTCTTTATGTTTTTCTTCAATCATAGATATAAGTTCATTCTTGAAGTCTGCAGGCGACAAGTTAAGATACCCTATATATTAATTTTCCAAAAAGCTAAAATAACCTTTCTTATAATAGAGGGAAAATTAAATCGAAAAATTACTTATAGCATCTAGGGGGAGATTTACACGAAGTATAAAGCTGAAATGTGCTTGCTGGTAGTGGCTATTACCTTATTTGTTTTGAGCGCCTTTTTCTACTCGTATAAGCCATCCAATGAGAGCCTTACATTTAGTTTTGATACAAGTAGTTATCCATACAGAATACAAGCGATTACGTTTGTTGGTTTTGGCTCAGTGCTTATGTTAACTGCTTCAATATCTTATTCAAAGCGTAGCAAGAATTACGGAAATAAGAGTCGGCCAGTTTAACCAAGGATGTAGCTAACTAATATCCAGACTAAGTCTCCAAATAGCAAAGCTACAATCAAACCAATTGTTACAAAAATAAGCATGGGCAATCCTGGCGTAGCCCACACGTAATTACTAATCTTTCCAGCGTCGACAGCGTTGCAGAGTCGATTAACTATTTCGTTTCTTCCTTCATCTTTTGGTACTAGAATAATTTTTCGGCTAGGCTCATTTTCACCATAATCTGCTATGTCTTCCATTGGATACACGTGCCATTTTTCCTTCAATTTAACAATGGGGACTTTGTATCCAGTTATGAGCGCAAGTAATTTCTTTCCTAAGGATTCTTTTGCAAGGGTTCCCTCAAACAGGCTTTTTCTGCTTGTTATGCGTTTAATAAAGTTGAGTGAAAGCATGTAAAGTCCACTTGCTGCTGCAAATAGAATTGAGTTACTAAAAATCGTTAAAGGAAAAAGGTTCTGTGAAAGAGGTGAAACTCCTGATGCGAGAATTGGCGTGAACAACTTTTCTGTAGAGAAAGGCAAAGCTAAAGCGATACACATAAGCGCTTTAGAATCCGCACCTCCGAATCCGCCAGAATAAAACAATAATAGAGCAAATGCTACCGTTACTCCGAAGCTCAATCCGAAAAAAGGCAGTTTCGCAGGTTCATAGAGGAGTAGTTCAATGAGTGACAGGCAAAGAGCAATAGGTGCATAGAGTGCCCAAACTCTATTGCTTACTTCTCTGGTTTTGTAGTCGTTCCATGAAGCGTATAGAAGAACGATCAAAGAAAGGGCTACTTTCGCTGCGATGAAGATTATTTGCAAGGGCAGTCCTCAGATTTAAGATGAGGCTAGGATTTTTGACTTCTGCATATAAACTTTGGCTAAGCTAGTCAGCTGTAAATGTGAAAAAGAGCTTGGTTTGTAAGAGGCTTGCTCTTGGAATTTCAAGAATTTGCAAATCCTATTAAGGATTGGGTTTTGCAACTACTTTTACGCCTCTCTGATCCCACAACTCGATTAAAGGCGGATAGACACCATCATAGCCTATGTCATAAACGATAGAGTAGGTTTCACTTTGATAGAAACGTGCTGAAAAACTGGTAACTGGATTTAGGTTCACCCTGAAATTGCCTTCTTCCAAGTCAGTAATTATCACATCGTTTTCTTCCTTCACAGCCACAGTTACCTCACCTTCCGTAGAAGAGGACATTACTTTTAGCCTCAGAAAAACGGTTGTAGTAAACTCATATCCTGTTAGTCCTATTGAACTGATATTTAGTGTGAAAGCTACCTTGGCCGCTGACGCAGAATCTGTTTTGTTCCAGCTACTAGCCAATCCATTCACAAAAGCAAGAGGCATTCCGTTAATGTTGGTTGTTCCCTCTATTAACTCAAAGTCCAAGGAAATACCGTTTTGAAAGTAGGCACTTGCTAGATCGTGTTGCCATTGTTCCAAGTTATTTTTCAAAACCTCTTGGTTTAGAGTGTTGGTGTAAGTTACCAAACTTAACTCTAATAGCCTTTGCGAGTTTAGTTCTATATCTCCTATCAGGGTTGAGTATTCTTTCCAAGGCTCGTGTTTATAATATGTTACCGCAGTGTTCATCAAAGCTCCCAAGGAGACCAGCATTATCGCAACTAGTAAGACGGCTATTATTATGAACTGGCCCTTCTTGTTTTGTTCGAATTTCATGTTTTTAACCTCTTGAAATTTGAAGTACTAGGATCCGAGGCTGATAAGCAGCCATAAAACTGTAGTCATCGGCATTCTTTTCTGAAAAACCCACCAAACTGTAGGCTACCGATGCTGTATTTTTTGAAGTTTCAAAAATACCTATGTCCCCATAGACAATATCCTCATTATTAATAGGATTAAATTTGATATCACATACCGTCAAATTGAAGTAGACGTCAATGGGCAATGTCAGCTTTATAACAGCCCGAAGATTGCTCCAATCTTCACTATAAACAAGCGGAGCGAGGATACCATGGTGATCTAGATCATGAAAAAGATCATAACCCATCTTTTCAAGATCAGTAACCTCATAAACCGAAGAAGATGGCGTTACAGCGAAAATATTCACAAAAGCTAATGCCGATATAACGATTATGGAAGCAAGAAGGGTTTCAATGACTCGCATCTGTCCTCTGTTTCTTCTAGCATTGCATTTTCTCATACTTATTCCCTCCAAAAAACTAACTCCGCAACATATGTCATATCATCAATAACTACGAAACGCCGTAGAGATGTCAATATATTGGCAGCGATAGACCCAGGACCATATGTGAAAATCTCGTTAGATTGGTCGAAAGAAAACGGACCAGCCACAACAACGAGCTGCCTACCACCTTCACCTTTTCCAACCGGGACACTTATGACAAAGACCAGCATCGGAGGATTTATTGAGTTTAATCCTGGAAAGGTTCTGCTCCAGCTGTCATAGCCTGCTCCCTGGGTAACAACGTCGTGCTGTTCTCCCTCATGCAGCAACATCAGAGATTTAAAATCGTATCCGTAAATAGCCTCAATTTTTCTTTCTCCATTAGGAGTATTAGTTTCGTTATAATACTCTTGATCCCAAAAAGTCAACCCAACGGTGTCTTCGAATGTGCTAATTCTTAGGCAGTCCTGAGCCGCAGTATCCTTAGAAGCCACAACCATTGTTTCCATACCAGACACAGTAATGTGCATGAAAGCGATTGCCTTTTCCAAACTGTATCCAGAAGGTATTGCAATAGTTTCATCTATCTCGGCATACCCGAGCAAATTAGTGTATGCTGTATGATAGATTTCGCTAACATTTAAGGTAGGCTGATCTTTCTTATTTGGATTTGTCGCTGTAGCTATAATATTCGCATTTACAATAGCACCTGGAATAGGAGAACCATCCTCAGTGCGCGTCACATTAACACTCAAGTGAATATTATTTTGGTTAGTCCATTCTATATCCCAATCCACATTAAACGGGCGAAAAAGTGAAAAAGCAAAGCCATAGTTCTGCAACCCCAACAGATCTTTCACGTATGAATAGCTGATGAACCCCATTCCTTTTGGATCTAATCTTTGCACTTTGTCAGTATCTAAAACAAACCTTGAGAACTGGTTATCGAGGGCAAGTCCGAACTCATTGACATTAGCTTGATCGAAAGGAAATATTGAACCCCAATTCGAAGGAGAACCTGGCCCAAGTAAAATTGCTTCAAATACATTTGTTGCAGTGTTTCTCAATTGTTGCTGATCGACAGCTTGAAAGGTAGTGAAGTTAATAGTTGCAGGAACAGTTATCACAGTCCCAACAAATATTACGCCTACTAAAACAATGGCAACTATATGATCATATGTCTCAGTTACCATTAATAAACCTCCGCATAGTTAATACTATGAAACTGAAACTTTCGTTAGATTCCTTTGAACTTGAATTCATATTTTCACTCTCCATTGCCAATTGAAATAAAGAAGCCAGTGCTGTTTCGGAAGCAGTTTGTAACTATTGTCTTAGAACCACTCTCCACAGAATAGCTGGAACCTACTTTGAGACCTGGAACAAGCCATGAATCTGCTGAAATGGAGGGGTTATCTTCAAAATAAGCAGTAACTTTTGATGCACTACCTTCAACAGATTCGATATTAATTCTGTAGAAGGAACCTTGAACTGTCAATGGCAAATAAATAAGCTGTTTAGTCAAATTGACTGCTGTATTACTAGTGGAATTAGCCAAGAAATACAAGTTAGCTAAAGTGTTTGAAGTGTAATCTGCAATTTCAGCTAATTCCGACTCTGCAATTCTAGTGGCAATGTTATCTCTTTCAATTGAATAGAAGTATGGCATTACAAGGATAAGAATGATGAGACCCATACTGCATAAAAGATAACTCATGGTAGGTGCAGCCAAACTTCGGTCTCCCCCTAGGTGCTCACGCTAACCTCTGCCATAATAAGATTAAAGACTACAGGAAGCTCCTGTTTCAGAGTAACTGTCACTGATTCACTGACCATATCGTCCAAAGTGACATTAACGGTAGCAGTATTTCCGCCAGCAGCAAATTGAGTTGAGTCAGTTGCAACTCCCAAATTCCTTGCAACCAAATCAAAATCACCCATTAATGTCGAATTTGCACAGTCCAATCTTATCACAATTATATCGACATAATTCGCAATAGTTGAAGGACCTTCCTCCATCACGCGCACTCTATAACTTAACGTGTAGTCAAGGGAATTTGAATGCTGAGAAGCCATTAGTTGACTGTAACTCTCACTCGGAGAAGAAATAACCGTTTTTTCGTCTCCCAAGATATATGATTTGTATCCCTTCCCGTAACTGACATAACTGGTTGGAATAGAGTACTTAACGACACCTGTTGAAATGTTGTAATTAAATTCCGGATACTCATCAACGGTTATTTGTATATTTTTCTCATTTGGCAAAAGAGCTACATATCCATAATTTACTGTAAACCGAACAGAACGAGATCCTCCCCTGTCCCAAGAAATATCCCGTATTGCATCGTCGAAAGTCACCAAAGATTTCTGCAGTGTGTCAAACTCAGATGACCCTTGCTGGCGATCCAAGAACTGGACAGCGAAGGTTCCTGCAACCAATACCAACACTACTGTAGCAGCAGTTATTACAACCATAGAGATGGCGGGACTTGCTGCTTTAGTGTTCCTTATAATTTTGTATCCATAGGATTTGCATCCTTTCATGCCACACCGCCCCATTCTGGTGTCAAAAACATAGGCACAACTTTCGCTGCTAAAGCGGCAATAACTACGAGCAATGCAGCATGCTTGAATCCAGCCGAAACTGACTCCTCACTTATTTTTCCAGCTACAATTCCTATCAGGTAACTGTGGAAAATCACAGATGTGATGAAAATCGTGGTTAGTCCGCTTATGTCGCTTTGAATTCCCTGACCTGGAACAATATTCAAAGTGGCTGTCGTAAAACCAAGCATCATAGTGGTTGTTGCGACAAGCAAAATTGCGGCTAAGTAAGGCATGAATACATACGGACGGACAGTCATTTTCTTTTCTTTCTCGACTTCTTGTGTAAGATTATTAAACCTAGCAAGGGATTCAATCATTGGTATTGTTCCTCCTCCGACATCTATAGTTTCTACCAGTAGAAACATTACTATCTGCGTCATCCAACTGCGAGTTCTTCTCAGAAAATCAAAAATGACCTTCTTCAGTGGAATTCCCCAAGAAATCTCAGCGCTTATCTTTTGTATTTCCTTGCCAAATTCTCCATAATCACGGTTGGCTAGGCTTTCGATGCATTTCTCAGGCGATAACCCTGTTTTTCTTACTTCGGTCAAATCCCTTAGGAAAGTCGTCATTCCTTTTTCCAAACTCGCTTTCTTTTTCGCAAGTTTAATATGCACTAATGCAGCAGGAGCTGTAGCCACGAACAATGAGATAGCTGCAGCAATGGGCAAATCGATAATTGTCTGAAGTGATGATATTCCTGGTATGTTTACGTATCCCACAAAGTTAGTAAATAGCAAGAATAATGCAATAGCGATAATGCTGAATATTCCAAATGTTTTGTAAGGGCGCATTTCAGTAATCGGTGTCTTAGGTTGCATAGTATGAGCCAAGTAAATGAACATAATTGACAACAAAGGTGTGAACAAGTATGTATACAATATTATACCTGAATATACAGAAACACCTGTGCTATAGATTGAGTCTACACTAAACAATATATAGAAACACAACGACATCATTACCATTACTATTATGAAAGTTTCTAGGAGCATGCCGAGCCGCTCTGCAGCAGCCTTAACTCGCATTGCTCTTGTTTTGAATATTTCCTCTGCTTTTCTCTCTAGAAAGTGTCCTATATCTCCGCCAATGATGACAGTGGAAGCGTATCCTGAAAGAAAATCTCTGAATACATCTAATGGATTCTTTCTTGCGGCTTGTTCCAAAGCAGAAAGTGGATCTCTGCCAAAGATTTCCACATCTTTTATAATTTCTCTTGCTTCTCCGCGCATAGCTGGCATCAATTCAACATCTGCTAATCTTTTGAAACTTGTGTAAGGAGCGATTCCTCCAGATGCCATAACGGTAATGTAGGCGGATGCGAATGGCATCTCTCTTTCCAAGCCAGAAGCGCGTTCACTGGCCTTAGACATGGGTACAAAGAGAAAACCTGCCATTATGTAAAATGGAAATGGAATTAAAAATATGATTGGCATGAAACCAAATACTAATAGAAGCACTAATGATATCACGGACACAGGTAGTGTTAACAAAGCAATGAAAAACATAAGGGAGACATAAGTTTCAGGATAAATTTTGATACGTGCCTTTTCAAGTGTATCTTTAAATTGGTAAATGTGTTTGAGAAAAAGGGGAGCTATTCCTCCGAAGAGCCGAAAAGACAAACCTTCAAGCGTTTCTAGAAGCGGCAACTGTTTTTACCTCCTCCCCGGCGAGTATTTTATTGTAAATATGTTTAGGTCTAGCGTAATATTCTGCTATGATAGCAGCAACATCCCTATAGCTTCTTATATTGCGCTCACGCATCCAATGCAGAACATCTATGCGCCTTTCAATTTCCGCTATCAATTTATTTTTGCTCATACCTTGACGTTCGGATATAGAGGCTAATAACGAACTCTTGTCAAAATCCATTAGATGTTCGTCTTGCGCGGGTTGCCAAACACCAGTAGTGTTGTAGTCTTCATAATCTTGAATTTCGTTGACTGTTATGACTCGTCTGTAAGCTTTTTTCTCGTTATTTTTCGTAAGGTGGACTCGTTGAATTGGAATAACAATATTCATCAATGGAATGTACGCAGGGGAAATGTCCATGGGTTTTTGTGTAAGCCGCTTTACTGCTGAGTCTAAGTTTTCAGCGTGCATTGTGCACATACCACCGTGGCCTGTAGCTAAAGCCTGAAACAGCACATAGGCCTCTTGACCTCTAACTTCGCCCACGATCATTATATCTGGACGGTGCCGCATCGACGTCTTCACAAGATCGAATAGAGCTACTTCGCCTATGCCGCTTCCACCTAAGCCATAACTTTGACGGGCGATAAGCGAAACCCAGTTGTCGTGAGGTAGATTAAGCTCAGCTGTTTCCTCAATAGTGATTATTTTGCTTCCAGGTTTGATTAAACAAGTCAAAGAGTTTAATGCAGTAGTTTTGCCTGCCGCAGTTCCACCTAAAACCATTATTGAAGCCCTGTTTTCAAGGCACATCCAGAAGTATGCAGACATTTCTTCTGAGAATGTGCCAATGTTTATCAAGTCTATAATTGAGTAGGGGTCTTCTCTGAACTTTCTTATAGTGAACGCTGTTCCGAAAGGCGTGATTTCTCTTCTGTATGCAACTGCGAGTCTATGTTTTCCTGGAAGGGATGCATCGACTATTGGAAAGGCTGTACTAACATGTTTCCCAGCCATATGAACGAGTTTTACAACTGTATTGTCAAGGGTTTCATCGTTTGGAAATTTAAGATTTGTTTGGATGCTTTCGTAGTTTCTATGCCAAACATAAACTGGCTTCATTACTCCATCGCATGAAATATCCTCTATGTTTGGATCTCGCATTAGCGGGTCGATTTTTCCAAAGCCAACGAGATTCCTTTCTGCGTGATATAGTATTTTATACCATGAGACGTCTGGAAGCCAGCCCAAGCTAATTCGGTACTTGTCGACTATTTTTTTTGCTTCTTCTGCAAAGAATTTTCTTGGATCTAATATTTCTTGTTTTGGAGATTCAATTTCAGCAAGCAAAATGTCGAGTATACGATCGTAAACGGCTTGTTCGAGCGGATCTAGTTGAAGTTCGTCGAGAATATATTGATGTTCACCAGTTTTTGGATTTTGGACTATGACAACATGAGAAAAAGGTTCATATAAAGGATATTTTTCAATTACTTTGAGCCCTCTTGGTATTGGCTTTGGTGGAGGTGGAGGAATGTAAGTTTTCTGCTCCTTTTTTTTGGAACGAACATTTACTTTGATTTTCTTCAGGTTTAACCCCGAAAAAGACTTTTTGAGGCGTAGCTTTGGCATTGCTGATTCTCCGATACGTACAATGAATTGAGCACACTATTAAATATTACGTCTCAATACATCATATTGATGACATGTTAAACATAACTACATATTCAAGATTAAAATCAAAACTAAAACCCAATTCGCACTAAAATATATCAATAAAAGCGATGTAGTCACAACCAAAGCAAGAAAGGATTAACCCGTTTCTCCTCACCTATCGTTGAAACACATCCATGACCCGGATAAACAACAAAATCGTTGGGAAGACTGACAAGTTTCTGCAACGAGGCCCTCATATAGCAATCAGATCCTCCTGGAAAATCAGTTCTGCCAATTCCCCCAGCAAACAACGTATCACCTGTAAAAACAAGATTTTTACCTACGAGAGATATGCTGCCCGCAGTATGCCCAGGCGTGTGCATAACCTTCAGCTTCACTCTCCCAAACGTTATTAATCTCCCATTTTCAAACAAGACATTACTCGGAGAGAGGTTATAACTTAAATCAGTAAGAAAGTCTGCGTCATACTGGTGAATACAAATGGGTACACCAAATTTTCCTTTTAGAATTTCATCACCGCTAATATGATCTTCATGTCCATGCGTGTTAACAATAAACTGAACTTTCAATGAGTTTTCTTCTACATAGCGGATTACTTTTTCAGCTTCATAGGTAGCCCCAAATCCTGGATCAATCACTATAGCCTCTGCAGTTTCGGGACAGCTAACTATATAACAGTTTGTTAACAGCCTACCGACATTAAAAGTTTGAAGTTTCATGAAGCTCAACGTCTTGAATGTTAACCTTTACAAATAAAGTGTTCGCTAGCCGAAGCAACGAACCGAACAATGTATGCATGTGAATTCAAGAAGCAGAATGTTAGACTCTGATTCTTTCGCCAATATCTTTTTCTACTGCTGAACTATCAGTATTACACAAATAAATTAGGAAATACGTATGAGTAAGATTCCAAGTGACCTTATTGATGTGCAAACGTTCAACCAAGCAGATTTTGAGGAAATAACGAAGTTAGTTGCTGCCGAGTTCCAAATTGATGGGGCTCTTATCGAACGAGGATTCCCGACATATTATTTGATGTGGCCTCAAGAAACCAAGCAGTCTTTTCTTAGGCTACTGAAGAATCTAGAGGAAATTAATTTAATCGCTTTTCTTCGAAAAGTAAAAAACCGAATTGTACTGAGAGTAGTTCGTAAAACACCTGCAAAACCTAGCAACCCAAGAATAAGCATAATTTTGTTTTTAGCTACGGTTGCAACAACATTCATTACTGGGTATTTCAGTTTTCCAGACACAGGTATTGACCCTATCGTCAGTGGGACGATCTTCTCCGCCGCCATATTATTGGTACTCGGAATACATGAGATGGGTCACAAGTTAACAGCCAACAAAAAGCAGATAGACGCAACTTCACCATATTTCCTTCCAGGACCCCCACCGCTTGGAACACTAGGCGCCGTAATAATGCAAAAATCTCTGCCACGTAACAGAGACGCTCTTTTTGATGTTGGCGCCAATGGCCCCCTCGCAGGTTTCATAGTAGCATTAGTCTTCAGTGCTATCGGCTTGTTGCTTTTGATTCCATCGCCAATGCCACCAGACGAGAACGTCCTTAGGCTGATGCCCTCAAGTTGGTTTCTGCTATCTCAATTTTTTTCAAGTTTAAACTTGCTTCCTCAGGCTCCAGCTGCTGGTGTTCTTCTTATGCATCCTGTAACTTGGGCTGGATGGGCAGGTATGATCGTCACTATGCTTAATTTGTTGCCTGCTGCTATGCTTGACGGAGGTCATGTTGCTAGATCAACTCTTGCTGGCGATAAACCTCGGATGATTCTAACATTTGCATCAGTTGCGCTTCTTTTGTTTGCTGGAACTCAATTTATGGCTATGGCGTTTCTAATAGTATTCATGTCAATGTTCAAGCACCCTGGTCCTTTGGATGATGTTTCTAGCTTATCTAGAAATAGAAAACTATTTACTTTGATGCTGATAGCGATTTTTATACTAACATTTCCGATTAGAGTATAAGCAGCAATCCTTATCCTATTAAAATGAAAAAAGGTAAAAAAATATTTTTGATAGGATTCCGCTTTTAGGTTGGACATTAGGTCTGATTGAAAATGAAACGCTAATAATGCTATTTTTTTCTCAATCTTAGCATTTCTTTAAACCGGAAACTCGCCGAATAAAAAGTTCAGGCCTTGCTACTTGCTCGGTAAGCTTTAGACAGTAGCCTGAAAACCAGTTAGCCTAGTGTTACTTCCACAATTTCCGCATTTGATAACGAGTTCCACGAGTTCATCATTAATTATCTTTGTGTCTACGATCTTGTAGATCTCTTCTGTTTCATCCTCAGGAGAGATTAAAGTTCCGCATTTGGGGCAGGGGAACGAGCCGTCACCTTCAATCTCAGTAAGGTTTATTGTATAAACAATTCCTTTTTTAGACATACTTTTTTTCATCATGGTTTTTCACGTCTTGAACTTTGATGAACATTAGTAAATAATTAACAATTATGAATTATCAATCAGTAAACTTGATGTTTGTTAATCATTGTAGTTTCACCATTCAAAGTTTTCAGGTGATATGTAGTCGCCGTAGCGTTCTTTAGCTTCAACTAGACGCTTGCACTGTTGGTCTAGTATTTCAAATAGTTCTGCTGGTGTATCTGTGACGTTTTCTTGGTAAAATCTTTGGACACGTTGTATTTTAGATAAGTTTTCTGGGACGCGGATAGTGAATTGTTTTATGTAGTCCTCTTTTGTGTAGTCTTTGCCCAAAACTCTGTTGAAAAGTTTACGTAAATCTTGGTATTTTGGGAGAAAGCCCGTAGGCGACCTTATTGCCCCTGCTTCACCATGAACACGCAGTTCCATCCATTTTATCCAAACATGTTTGTCTTGGAGACCATTTAAGAATGTACCGTTTTCTTTATTCTTTAAGAAGTAGTTAACGCCGAAGACAAGCGGTGGTTTCTTTAGTTTCCGTCCAAACTCTAAGTTGTTGACTACGTTCTGACCTAAAGGAATAGAAATGAAGTCTTGAGTACTCATCATATTTATCTCTGGAATTCCTTCCTTTTCAACTGTTGCAAATGTTGTTTCAGTCTCTAAAGATGCGCCATAAGCGATTATTCCATGTTCCCAACCAAAACTCTGCTGAACAGGAACGTAAGCTTTAACGTCTCTACCCCCATAAATTACACCGCTCAACTCAACACCCATAGGATTGTCCAACTCAGGGTCACAATTATCTAGTGCTTTAAGCGTTACAGCGTAACGGGCGTTTTTGTGTGCAGGCGGAATCTCATTCCCATCAGTATCTTTTTTTCCTTCATGCCAGTTTCCGGAAAAGTTTTTACCCTCTTTTGGAAGGTCTCTGCCCATGCCTAGCCAGTACGGCTTGCCATCACCAACTAGAACATTGGAAAAGATTATTTCACCTGGACTGTCAAGAACCTTGTAGATTAATTCATCATCTATTGGATTAACGTCTTTAATTATACCGAAAATGCCAGATTCAACGTTAACAGCTCGGGCAACTGAACCAATGTCGCGGATGTATGCTATGTCATCGCCTAGTATTGTCTCTCCTGGAAGCATTGCAGTGGAAGTCTTGCCACATGCGCTAGGAAATGCGCCAGAAAAATAGGTCTTGCGACCACCAGGACCATGCACGCCCATAATCATCATATGCTCAGCTAGCCAACCCTCGTAGTTGGCCTTACGGATAGCGAGGCGAAAAGCAAGTTTCTTGAAACCTACGGAGTTACCTGCGTATTGAGTGTTAACACTATAAATCGTGCTGTCCATATAATCTATGTAAATGCATTTTTTATCGTGTTCGGCGCTTGTCATATTAGCGGTTAATTTGCCTGCAGAGTGTAGAACACGCAAAAATTCCCTATTCGGTTCTGATTGGCGGAAAACTTCATAACCAGGCCTATAAAGCAAGTCTTCTGAATGAGCCACATACCAAGAGTCAGTGCATTGTAACCCAAGAATTGTGAAAACTGAGTTGGGAGGACCCAGGGAGATGAAACGCACAATCATCGTACGCTCTTTCATTGAATCACGAAGCAAACCTTTCACTTCAACAAGCCCTTCTTGCCGATCAATCTGGTTAAGAGCTTTGCCGAAAGAAATGCCTCTGGGAACAAGGTATTTGGTTGCTTGCCGATCTCTTCCCTGATCATATACACCGTCGAAATGTATTGTGTGTCCTTGAATTTTAAGAGGAGCCTCCTCACCGGCAGAGATTGCTTGATGCTTCACATATGCGATGTCTTCGGTAGAATCGCCACAGATAAAAATTCTTTCGCAGTTGCAGAGGTCGCTGGATTTGGCAACAAACTCATAAACTTTAGGGTTAGTTATGGCGCATATTTTCTTGTAGTCCGCTTCGCTCATTTTTGGACGTATAGCTTCTAGGTATCCATTCATTCTTTAATCCCACTTGGCGTCATAGTTCGTTAACTGTTCCCGGTACTCTCGGGAACGGTTGGGTTTCAGCTATGTGCTTAACGCCACTTATCCAAGCTACCAAACGTTCCATGCCTATTCCTCCGCCTGCAGTTGGTTTTAGTTTACCCTGTTTCGCTAATTTAAGCACTAACATGTAGTTGCTTTTTTCGACATTATCTCGTTCAATTTTCTTCAGTATCTTTTCGTATTCCCATTCTCTTTTTGCACCTGACAATATTTCACCGTATTGAGGCATGAACAAGTCATAATTGTCCCATTTGCCAGTTTTGAAGTCTTCGAAGTCATAGAATTCACGTGGAATATTTGTAACCCACACGGGGTCACTGGTCTCCTGCGAAATATCTTCTTCCCATTCCGTACCATATTTTGCTTCTAAATCTTGCCTATCGTAAACTTTGAAAGGACGGTGAGGTAATTCCAACTTGTCACATCTGCATAAAAGAGTTAACTCTTCTTTCATGTCGTGTTTCAAGCTTTTCAGCAGTTTGCATATCACTTCTTCAACCAGATTCATTACATCTTTAGAAGACGCAAATCTTGCTTCAAAATCCAACTGTGTAAACTCGTAGATGTGTTTGCCTGTTTTTGCGCGTTCAGGTTTTTCAATACGAATGTTAGGTGAAAGTATGAATAGTTTAGGGTAAACAAACGAAGAAGCAATAAGCTTATGAATTATCATGCTTGCGGTCGCGCGAACTTTTTTCCCATAAATGTCAACTTCGATTCGTTTTTCTATTGAAGCCCCAGGGTCAGGCCACAATGGATCAGTTGACTGGGAAAGAGCGACGGGAAGCAACCATTGGAAGCCGCTATCCACAAACTGTGACGTGAGGTTTTTAAGCGCATATGTCATCAGCCTGCCTATGCAAGCTTTTCTTTTAGCTTCGCTTTCTGAAAGCTGTTCTAAAGGTTTTGGAATTTTAACTAATGGAATAGGTTCGATAGCTAGAGTTTGTTTTGTTGCCAACAGGTTCATCTCGTCTTTCAAATGCCACTGATATTGGATTGTCTAAGAAATATGTAAATGCCTGTTAATAAATTTTTTATAAAAAATATTATAATTTTTTCAAAAAACCATAAGTTTTTATATCATTAAAGTGTAATAATTACAATTATGACTATTAAACTTGACGAAAAAGATTTTGGAATCCTCCAACTAATACAAGACAACAATAAATTAACGGCAAAACAAATTGCTGAGCAAATCAACGCACCTATAACAACTGTTTTTGCAAAAACAAAACGCATGGAAGAACTTGGCATAATAAAAGAGCATAGGGCAATTCTGGACCCTGAAAAGCTAAATTCAGGCACAGCTGCTTTCCTTTTAGCGTCTGTTTCCTATAGAGCGAAGACTGATGACCTCCCAATCTCGCAGAGAGCAGTGGCAGAAGAAATCGGAAAGTTTCCAGAAGTGCAAGAAGTGCATATAATAACCGGCGACTGGGACCTGCTGGTTAAGCTCAGAGCGAAAAGCGTGGACGCCATTGGAAAGTTCGTAGTTGACAAACTAAGACTAATCAAGGGGCTTGAAAAAACCCTTACATGCATGGTTTTCGAAACCGTTAAAGAAACAACAAAAATAAACTTGCTTCAGAAAAAACGGTTGGAAACAAGAGAATATAGTTAGTGCAAAATAATTTATCAATTTAGAATTTATTATCAAAGCCCTGTTCATGACACTAGTCCAAAAAACGCTAAAGAATATTTAGGCCAAAATTCAGCTTTATGAAGAACTTGAGTAGTATAATAGAGGCAATGCCAAGAGCACAGTATTTTTTCCTTTCAGTTTGAGCGCGTATTCAACTCGTAGAGGTGGTCCCTCGTCTACGGTTCTTTCGATATACTCGTGTTTTTTAAGCATCTTAAGCTTGTCTGATAGCGTGCGGGAATTGACGCCAAGAATTCTCTTTAGTTCACCAAAGCCAACAGGTGTTTTCAAAAATAGCATGTAAAGTATTTCCAGATTCCATTTCTGGAATAAGAGGTTGAAGCTCTCCTCTAGACTTTTTAGGTTTTCCTGCAGTTCTTTAGGCTGCACCTCTTGCTTTTCCATTATCTTGTTAAGTGTATCCTCTATACCCTTGAGAGTTTGGTCTAAACGCGTTTCTACGAGCTTGTGGAGTTCACCATTTAAGGTAAATTGGGTGTTCATGTTGACTACACTAGGTGTGATAACGCTCACTTCATAATTTATAAAGGTTTACTTGTACAACTAAATATACGAAATATATCGTGTGCTCATAGGTTGATGGTTTCATGGCTTGGAATATTAATAAAAATAAATGCCTACGATGCGGCGGATGCGTCTCTGTTTGCCCAACTGCGGCTTTAGAATTACGAGATAACATCATTTACGATAAAAAACTGTGCACTTTATGCGGCGTTTGCGAAAAAGCTTGCCCAATGGAGGCTATAGAGGTGAAAAACCAATGAACGACGTTATTATAATTGGCGCTGGACCAGCAGGAACTGCCTGCGCAAAGAAGCTAGCTAGCAACGGTTTATCGGTTAAAGTTTTTGAAAAGAGAGCTGAGATTGGTTCTCCAAAACGCTGCGGAGAAGGCATAAGCGAAGCATCTCAAGAGTTTGTAGGAAAGATTCCAAACAGGTGCATTGCACAGAAAATTCGAGGTGCAAGATTATACGCGCCTGGAGGAAGATATCTAGATGCTATATTATCCTCTGGAGGTCTTGTGCTTGAACGGAAAGTATTTGACAAGTGGCTTGCTGAAGAAGCAGCTAAGGCTGGAGCAGTAGTGCAAGCTAATACGTTCATTTCTGACATAACTAAAGATACAAGAGGCTACTTCACTGGCGTCAAAGGTGAGTTCTTGGGCTATGAATTTGAAGAAAAAGCCAAAATCATTGTCTGCGCTACTGGCGCGGAGTCGCCTTTGAGAAATAAAGCTTTGGGCATATTCTCAAAAGTGAATCTAGTTGACTCGTGCATACAGTATGAAATGACAAACGTTGATGTAGTGCCCGATCTCATTCATATCTACTTGTCGAGCGTACTTGCACCCAGAGGCTACGTTTGGGTGTTCCCAAAAGGCGAGCATAGAGCAAACGTGGGATTGGGAATTATCCCACAGGACAAGAAGCCAACAGCTTATTTAGACGAGTTCCTTAAGTTACATCCGGAAATAAACAAAGGCTCAATTTTAGAAGTAAATGCTGGTTGTGTCCCCGTGGGCGGAATGGTAGAAGACATGGTTGATAACGGCCTTGTGCTTTGCGGAGAAGCAGCTAATCACGTTAACCCAATTCATGGGGGAGGAATAAAAGAAGCAGTCCTGTCCGGTCAAATGGCAGCTGATGTAATAGGTGAGTGTATAAAGAAGAATGATGTCTCAAAGAAGGCACTATCGCAGTATAATAATGTTTGGTGGGAGAAAAGAGGGAACCACCTGAAAAGAGTCGAAAAACTGAGAGAGACACTAGAGAAACTCTCTGATTCTGACCTCAATGACCTTGTTGATGCACTTAAACCAGAAGACATTATAGAATTCGCTCGCGGGGCAAAGCTTTCTATATTAGCCAAGGTTTTGATGAGAAAACCAAGATTGATAAGCATAGCAAGACATCTCCTGTGATTTCGTTTGCCTTTCGGTGTTCACAGGCAGGCTATTATTATAGATAACGTTAAACATCTCAGAACTAGGAAAATATGAGCAAAAGATGGAGAGATCTTTTAGACTTTTCTTGAGCCAATAATGCTTCGGCATTTGTCTGCGTATTCACAGTAATCTAGACACGCATTGTTTCTGCCAGGTCTTCGCCATTCCTCGTTGCATTCAGTGCACATTCCAATATCTTCATCGCTCCAAAGTTCTACGTTGCCGCCACATACGTGACATTTTACGTAAGACAAGGTTGGTCGTAAAAATTCTCGCAAGCCAGGGCACGTTTCTGGATTCCTAATTTTATCTCTATTATTCAATCAGTTTACCTCCAATGGTTATAATGTACCGTTTCACTGGAATTTGTTTTCCTGATGATTGAAGAGCTTTATCTACTGCCCATCTTAAACCTGAACAGCAAGGCACTTCCATGTGAACTACTGAAATGCTATCAACATCATTTAGTTCCAATATTTGCTTCAGCTTTTCAGCGTAGCCTCTGGCATCTTCAAATTTGGGGCAACCTATCAATATTCTTTTCCCAAGCAACAAGCTTTTGCAAAAATCAGAATACGCAACGGGCGCGCAATCTGCCATGACCAGAAGATTAGCGTGATCATAAAATGCAGCTTGCCTAGATACGAGATTGATTTTTAATGGCCACTGAGGCTTGTTTAAAGCTTGTCGGGCTGGTGCATCATCTTTTGCTAAATTATTTTTTACAGCTTCCTCGTTAAATTCTTCGGCTTCTCTCTCTACGATTGTTATTGCGTCTTGAGGGCATTGACCTATGCAGGCTCCTAGACCGTCGCAGAAGCTCTCACTAGCTATTCTCGCTTTTCCATTCACAAGTTTTAAAGCGCCTTCAGCGCATTTTGGAATACATTGTCCACAGCCATTGCACAAGTTTTCATCTATATTTACAATTTTTCTGACTATTATAATTAATTCGACTCCACGAGGCATTTTCCCCCTTTAGGACAAAACTTTTCAGCGTGCACTTTAATTGCGGTGAATAGTTTGGCAATTGTCTCTCGGTTGACGGAGTAAATGCTTTTCTTTCCCCGCTTTTCAATGAAAATAAAGTTACATGTAAGCAAGGGCTTAAGGTTGTGCGATATCATGCTTTGCTCTTGTCCTAATGCATCAGCCAACTCATTTACACTCATTGGTTTTTTCATCAACTTTTCTAACGTTGCTAGCCGAGTGGGGTTTGATAGGTTATTAAAGAACTTGTAGCAGATTTCAGTCAATCCTTTTTTCATTTATTCTCTCACCTAAATCTCGGTTGTTTAACGCTGCTTTAAATGAAGCATATTTCATATGAAAAAATATTCATATAAGTTTATCGGTAGAAACATGACAATCTGTATAAAGATCATCAATGACTCTTGACAAATTTAGACATTTTGTATTTTAGTAGGAATAATAATCAGAAACACTATTTCACCTCTAAAGTGATACCTAGTGTTTTCCGAGCAACAAGCTTATACAAAGCGCAAAGAGTTACTGTTTCGTTAAATTAAGACCTGAATAATCGAACAAGCTCACTATCATAGTTTCTTTAGTACAGATAATGCTGCAATAACAAGAAATGTTATTCCTGCCCAAAAAAGGCTGCCTGTGAAGAACCAGACAACGAATGCAAGCATCACTGCTGGGATAAGCATAATGAGAAGACGGATAAGCATGATGATTATTATGCCGATTATAATGAGGACAACAAGGGCAATTATATCAATCTGAGGGATCGAATCGAAAATGTCAAGAATTACAATGATTAATGGCAAAATTTCGTCCACAAATAAACCTCCTAAAAAACAGATGCCGTATGAAGTAATATGCTTTTTCAAATAAACCGCGCATATATTTCAAGCGTTTGTTCTCACCTTAATTTTTGAGAGAATTTCTTTTTGCATCTGAGCAACGCCAAATGTTGTAAGTCTGAATTTTTCGTCAGTTGTCTTTGATATCATCTCACTTTTCACGAGTTCGCCTAAACGGGTGCTGGTTATCTTGCCGCTTTTTCCCAATTTGATCTTCAACTCCTCCTTTGAAACAGCATCGCTCGCCATCATACCCAGTTTATATCCCAGATATCCCGCCAAAAGCCACATAAGCAAAGTCTCATTATCAGTCAATCGGTTCTTAGGTACCAATAAGTTTGCACCTTCCTGCGAAAAAGCGATCAGTCCTTCACAGTCCTTGGCAAGCTGATACAAATCAACATGCAAAAGAAGCTGGCTTACTACTTCAAATGAAGGGAGAAACTCGCTGAAAAACTTGCTCACTAAGAACCATACTTCTTCGGGTGGTCCAGAAAACGTTTTCTCTACATTTTTAAATTTTAAGTGAACTTCAACTTCTTTAGGTTGTTCTGTCAACGCATTTTGCCTCTGACCTTAGTCACAACCTCTTCTTCAATCCATTTTTCGCCTTGAATCGTTAACTTGAAATCTGGTTTACTAGGGTCGGGCTTAAACACCTGCCCACGTTTGGTCATCTCATTCAACCGTGCTGGAACCATGCTTTTTATTCCACTAGACTCCAGAAGCTTAGTCACATGAGCAGCAGTGTTAGTTTTATCCTCTGACGCGTAAAGCACCAACCCCACTGCCTCGTAATGAGTAAGTTTCTCACGCGTTACTACAACGGGCCCCTCGGTTGTTAGCTCAACTATGCCCTTCAAATGCGCACCCGAAGGCATCAGCCTATCAGAAACGAAGTCTGAAAGCTTCTCAACAAAATTCTCAGGCATAGTTTCCAACATGCTCAAGATTTCTTTAGGCGTTTCTCCTTCGATAACGACTTCGCCAAAAGGAGTCTTTATCCGAGCTTCGATCCGTTTCATTTCGTTTTACCTCCAGTGTTTGCTGGTTTCTTTTCAGCTAGTATGTAAACAAAACCTGTGTTTGTGTTCCACCGCCGTACCATACCTTTGTCAGCAAGCTTATTCAGGGTCTTCTCCAGAGTTCGCTTAGTATATGTAATTTTATTCGCTTTCATAGCATCTTTTAACTCTTCCATAGTCCTCGGTCGCCATTTCCCCCAATCCGTTTCTAATAGCCCGAGAAACGCTTCTTTACAGTTAATTACACCTTTTATTTTTGGGTACATTTGGGCAGGCGCTTTGGAGGCAATTTTCTTCTTCTCTGTTGGCTCTGTTTTCACGGTTAAAGTTGCAACTGTTTTTGGTTTAATATTTTCAAATGCTTTGTGAACGTTAGCTACTAAATTGGGAAGATCATTAAGGGTTTTTGTAACCTCTCTATGGGTTCCTTGTAATTCAATTTCGTATTCACCGAGTTTTATGCGGAAAGCAAAACCTTCATTTTTCCCTTTAGCAATTTTATGTGGCAATATTATCCCATGGATATACACGTATATTGTGCTTTTTAGGATTTGTGTATTTCAAAATATTTCATTATTGACAGGCAATTTCATGTAATAAATATAATATTCAAGCTGTTTACGGCGACATTGCAACTTTTAGAAAAAATGTAATGTTTAAGACTTCAATTAACTTGCTACTTTAACCGTTCTCTTAAAAGTGCACTAACAATATTTGGGTCAGCTTTTCCCCTCACTTCTTTCATCACAGCACGCATGAGTATTCCGAAAGCTTTCTGTCCAATCTGGTCTAATGACTGCCGATTATCCGTTATCACCTGATCAACAATCTTGACTAACTCTGCTTTTGATAACATTTTTAGCCCAAGAGCATCAACCGCATCGTGCAGATTCTTATCTTCATGCTTAGATAGCCATACAAAAACGTCTGCTACAGCCTCCTTCGCAAGCTCTCCAGAGCTGACACCTCCGAAAATCTCTCTCACTCTACCATCAGTAACTTTCTCAACCAGAACGCCTTCACGCCTCAACGACTTCAAAGTTTCAGTCAGAAACACTGCGACTGTTGTGGCTGCCACCCCAACTTCCTCCACGATAATCTCAAACAACCCGTAATATTCTGAATCTACAATCTGCTTGGCCAACTTCTCGTTCAGACCGTAATTCATCATTAAACGCTTAGTCCTCTTCTCTTCAGGTTCAGGCAAGTTCAAGCGTATTTCTTCTATGAAAGCACTTGTTATCACTAATGGCGGAATATCAGTCTCAGGATACATCCTCGCCGCACCGGGTCTAGGACGCATATACCGAGTTGTACCATCCTCCTTTGCCGTACGAGTTTCCGCAGGCACGCCATGTATTGCTTCTTTCGCTCTTTCTACAACCGCTTTTAATGCATCCCGAACGTTTTCCGCGATGTCTGCCACAAAAACCACAGCGTCTTCCTTGCTGGCGCCTGCTGATTTCCGCACCGCTTCAATCTCTCTAATATTCAAGCCGTAAGCTGGCATTTCGTCAGTATGGAATATTCCACCTACTCTTCCCCAAAATTTCGCACGGTCAGACAATTCAGTGCCTACCCTGAAACCCGGCATTAGCTCACGTTTTAAAACTCCTCCGAACTTTGGCAGCTTCACAGCCAAAATTTTGTGGCCCCTCTTTATAGCTTTACGAAGGATTTCGCACTTGGTCTGCCTTAAAACTTCTGAAACATCTATAAACTTCTCTTTTAACTCTTCGTCTTTGATTCCTCTTTTTCTGAGCTCTTTTTTAACTTGTATAAGCCCAAGCTGGCGCTGAACCTCATACTCAACAACTTTTGAAATCAACTCAAGCTCCTGAATACCCTTGATCTCAATCACAGCACCATTTGGCAAAGACACGTTCAAGTCCTGCCGTATCGTGCCTAAACCGCGCTTAACCCTGCCTGTATCACGAAGTATCTGGCCAATAGCAAAAGCAGCCTTTTGCGCTTCCATCGGCGAGTAAATCACAGGCGCAGTAGCAACTTCAATAAGCGGTATTCCCAAGCGGTCGATGCGGTAAAAAATTGTTTTGCCGTCGTCTATAGTTCCTGTTTTACGCGCCGCATCCTCTTCTAAGCTTGCAGCCTGAATCGGAATAGTTTTTCCTTCAAGTTTAATCCATCCATCGGAAGCAATAATACAAGTTCTTTGGAAACCAGTAGTATTTGAGCCGTCAATGACGGTTTTACGCATAACATACACTTCATCAACAGGCTGCATATTCATCATTAGCCCTGCAGTTAAAACTACTTCTACAGCATTGATGTTAAGCGGGTGAGGTGGTTCCTCATCCATCTCCACAAGGCAGGACGTAGCCTTATTGGCTTCGTACCGGATCTTGACGCCCTTCTGAAACTCAAAAAAAGCAGCGGGATCAACCTGACCTAACTCGCTTTGTGTAGGTCTAAGCCTGCGTAGAAAAGTAATTTCGGGATTTTCCTTGAACAAGGTAGGTGGACATCCACAAAACAGCTTCGTTTGAGTATTAAGCTGTTGGTGGATTTCCAAGCCGACTTTTAGCCCTATTTTGGCGTAGTCAACTTTCATCTGAATTTTCTCCTTCACCACAGATTTCTTCGGGCAAAGTTCGCGGCGAAAATTCACCAGCAATGTTAGTTTTAAGGAGTTGTTTGACTTCATTGGGAGCACTGGTTTGACCAAGAACCCACATGATCTTAACCAACGCTGTTTCAGGGAACATGTCTTGTAATGGAACCACGCCTAAATTTAGCAAGTCGCGCCCTGTGTCATATACGTTCATGTTCACGCGTCCCCAAATACACTGGGAGGCTAACGCAACCAACACACCACGTGTAACCGCGTTGTCGATAGCTTCAAAGCAGTATTCACTGACGTGACCTAAACCGCTTCCCTCGAGAAGTATACCCTTATAACCGCGTTCAACGTACCAATTGATGACTGCAGGGTCAAGCCCGGGATGAAACTTTACCAGCGCTACCGCCTCGCTAAATTCGGGCTTCAAAACCAAATTTCTTGAGGCATTACGCTTATTATAGTCACCTGTTAGCATAATGATTTTGTTTTTTTCTACTCTGGCGATTGGCGTCGCGTTCACAGGCTTGAATGTATCCCTTCTGCTGGTGTGACACTTTCTAACTTTTGTTCCCCTGCTAATAGCTATTGCTGTGTCGGAAAGTGTTTCATGCATTGCTAGGCAAACTTCCGCGAATGGCCCCTGGGTTGCAGCTTGAACCGCGGCAATAAGATTTGTTGCAGCATCAGAGCTTGGGCGATCAGAAGAACGCTGAGCGCCAACAATAATAACTGGTACTGGCAGATTTTGTAACGCAAAACTCAGGGCTGCAGAAGTGTAAGCCATTGTATCCGTGCCGTGGGCTATCACCACACCATCGGCACCTTGTTTTACCTTTTCTGCAACTGTTTGGGCCAGCTGGCTCCAGTGTTTCTGAGTTAGGTTTTCACTATAAAGGCTGAACACGATTTCGGTTTTTACCCGTGCAATATCAGCTAGTTCAGGAACTACGCCATAAAGGTCGCTTGCTGAAAGTGCTGAGCGCACGGCTCCTGTGCGGTAGTCCACGCGGCTGGCTATAGTTCCGCCAGTACTCAAAATGACGGCATTTGGAAGATCTGATTTTTGTTCTGGAAGAGAAGGCGAGGAAAATGAGGGCTTAATTCCCTCACCAACTTTTTCAATTTTGACATTTGATGTAATGTGAACACCGACATTGTAGCCGCTTTTCAACTTGACCACAACGTATTTGTCGTCGTCTGTCTCTAAGCGTGGAATGAGGATTCCTTCATATATCACCTTTTTGCTTTTAACGCGAATAACATCGCCAACACTACACTCCGCCTTTTTAAGGGCACTTAAAGCTTTGCCCCTGTAACCTGAATTCGCTTCCTGACTCATTTTTTTAGTTCTCCAATCGTTTTGAAACGTACACTCCGTCACGGCTGTAACCAAAACGCTTGTAATACTGTTTTGTGCCTAAGGCACTTATAACTAAAATCTTTTTTGAATCATATTCTTCTTTTGCCACGCGTTCGGCTTCTCTTAAGAGAATTGATCCATAACCTTTATGTTGCCACGCTTTAGAGGAGTATTTTCCTACTGGAACTACGAGACCGTAAACGTGAAGTTCACGAACTATAGCCGAAGGCTTAACGGTGATTTCGGGTCTATGAGCTTTAGTGGAGGGAACACGCAGTCGCAAATAGCCAATTAATACTTTGTTTTCTGGATCTTCAGCTGAAATGAAGATTTCCTGTCCTTCAGAGGCAAGGTAGCGTGTAGTTAAGATTTGGATGTTGTCAATATTTGGGGTTATGTTGTCCATTGCCTTTCGATGTCCTACTTCTCTGCATCGGATGCAATTGCATTTACCGCTTTGTTCAAATAGTTTTTGTCTGACGAGTTGGCGAAGGTTGCTTTTATCCACGCCTGCCACAATCAAATGAGCTGGGATGTCGCGTTGCACACGCATTACTCGTACCCATAGCGGAATTGTTTTCTTGATTTTGGCGATTAGAGCTGCAGCTTCTTCGTTTGTGTATGGTTTATAAACGCCCTCTCGGTACCAGTCATACATTTTTGTGTCAGCTATGACCAAACAAGGGTAGATTTTTATCATGTCGGGTTTGAAAGTGGAGTCTCTGAAAATACGTTTGAAGGCTGTCAAATCCCTTGTTGGGTTTGAGCCTGGCATTCCAGGCATTAGATGATAGACTATTTTTAAGCCGGCGTCTTTGGCAACTCGTGTTGATTCTATGACATCGGCAACTGTATGAGTTCTGCCTACCAAATTGTAGAGTTTGTTGTCAGGGTTTTGCACGCCAATCTCAACGCGGGTTACGCCTAAATTCAACATGGCATCAATGTGTGGTCTTTTGCACCAATCGGGTCTGGTTTCTACGGTTATTCCGACGTTTCGGATTTGGCTTGTTTCGGCGTTTGCCTTTGCTTCTTCAAGGCTTGCTGATTTCTTTCCTGTGATGGCGTCTAGACTCCGTTGAATGAAGCGTTTCTGGTATTTCAGTGGTGTGGCTGGGAAGGTTCCACCCATTACGATGAGTTCAATTTTGTCAACTCGATGTCCTATGGTTTCGAGTTGGCTAATGCGCCTCTGTATTTGCTTGAAAGGATCGTAATTGTTTTGGCTGCCTCGCATGGCTGCTGGTTCGTAACCTGTATAACTTTGTGGAACACCTTGAGCGGGACCCCCAGGACAGTAGGCGCAGGCTTCGACTTGTGGGCAAGGATGCGGCTTTGTCATAACAGCTACAACGGTAACACCAGAAATTGTGCGCGTTTTTTTCCTACGAAGAAGCGTTAAAAGATGGAGTTTTTCCTTTGAGTTCATAGCTGCAATTATTTCAGCGTTAGAAGGTATCCGATTCAGCTGATATTTTGCGGCTGCTTGGGTTTTGAGGCGGTTCAAATCGTTGTGAGTGGGCGACTGCAAAAGCATTAAAGCTTCTATTATTTCTCTCGTTGCCGTTTCCACATTCAACTTTTATTTACCATGCTAAGATTTATAGAAGTTGTAGATAAATTGCGCTGAATGATGATCCAAGTTTGACTTGAAAAAAATCTACGTTCTTTCGGCTGGTTAAGTCCAGTTTTGCCCAGCTTTCCTCTGCAGAATGATTCGTTTTTGATAGTTACGCCTGCTTCGAGTCTTCGGGCCAAGTTTACTTCTTTCTTTAGCCTCAATTTTAGGGGTTTGTGACCTTACTTTTCCAGCCTTAGATAGCGAACCATGAGTTGGCATTATTACACCGAATAGAAAGAAAACATATATGTAACTCTTAAACTTTTATCTGAAATCTCGTATGACTATTGCGTAATTTCTTCTCTATGCACCTATGAAATAGCAATTATTAGCAGTTCAAAGTCAAGCGTTCTGGGATAACGACTTTGTGTGAGAATTGATTGGAAGCGACAATGTATTTATCAGTAGGAGTTGTTTTCATTGATGCAAGTTGATGTTTTTATGCAGAGGTCGCCGAGCCAGGTCAAAGGCGTAGGCTTCAGGAGCCTATCCCGTAGGGGTTCGTGGGTTCAAATCCCACCCTCTGCACCATTAATAATTCAGTAAGAGTAATTATTCAATAGGAATTTCTAATAATTGTTGGTTATTGCTTCACTTTTCACTGTTCACTGCTGTGATGTAGCAATTTTTATGATATACCTTACCATAGTTTTCAGGTGTAACGTAATAACTAGCTTCTGACCATTTCCACATTTGTCCCCGCGTAGGGTATTTGCCAACTAAAATAAAATCTTCAGATGGTTTCACAGGTTTGCCACAGTATTCACAACTCATGTTTTAAACCTTCTTTTCTTTTGCTGGTCATTTTAAAGATAAAAGTTTTTATGCCTAATTCAGAAAAACTAATCATTCTAACATATTTATTTTCAATTTAATAGTGAATCAACGAAAAGATTTGGCTATAAACATGAACTGAGGCGAAAGGCAAAAAAAAGGAAGTAACTTGTGAATTATTATTGCGTCTGTGAACTATATTGCATAAATCTTTTTCAGTTATTCTTGAAGTGCAAATTAATAAAGAATAATATAGCAAAATTGGAGATCGCCATTAAGCACTATTTAAGACAGTTCTTTGAAAAATAAATTATGTTTTTTCATTAACGCATGCAAAATACAAGTTAAAAACAGGAAAATAAGACGCTATGCAAAAGCGAAAAGGAATCCATACTCTAGTTTTGCGTTAAGTATTAAACTATATTAGCTTTGTTTGCACTATAACTTGGTTAAAGATTAAATGAAAAGAATAATGAAGCTTTTAGTTAACCTCATTAACCTCAATTTTGTTCGCTATTCTTTCTAAGATTTTAGTAAAAGGATGATTTGGCTTGTCTTGAGCGAATATTAAATCGCCTTCCGCTCTGAGAACCTCACAGAAGCACGGAACCAGCCCTAACATTGGGACTTGATAAATGTTTTTAACCCTTGCGCTCATTTCGCCTTTGCTTGACAATGAGGTGGAATCAAGAACCTTGTTAAGAACCAAACCTGTTTTCTTTTCAAATAGGCTATATAACTCTAGGAGCATTCGTCTTGTTCCATCCACGTCAGATCTGTCTCCAGTTGTTGCTACTACTACTAAATCAGCAGTTACAATTGCGTTTATTGACGAGTATTGGAGTCCAGGGCTTGTGTCAAAAACTAGATAATCGAATTTCTGATCCTCTAGTAATGAGTTCCTTAAAGAGAGAAGTTTTCCCAGAGCGCGCATTTCCCATTTTCTATCTTTTGCAGACATGTCTCGAATTGCTTCAGTTGCTGGATTTGCCAAAGCAGCATAAAAGTTGGAGTTTTCTTGAATTCTATTGCTTAGATCCACTACAACTTTATCAATGTCGCATTTTCCGTTCAGATAATCGTTAAGCCAATATTCTGAGTTATTAGTCTTGAGTATTGAGAATAAACTAGGTGCTCTAAAATCAAGGTCGAAGAGACAGACTTTTTTTCCGTGTTTCGCAAAGGTTGCTGCCAAGTTAACGGAAATTAGGGTTTTGCCTGTTCCACCTTTATATGAATGTACCGCTACAATTCTGCCCATTCTTGTATTCACCCTTGACTATCTCTGTCAGCGTAAAAGTAAGCTTTTCTTCCTACACGTTCTTTTTTGAGATATCCCATTATTACCAGTTGATTTAAATACGCGCTTTCAACAGCCCGGGCTCTGCTTGTTTGCTGGGCGACTTCATCTGCTGTTGCTCGACCGCATCTGCAGATAGTCATAGCCGTTTTTCGGAGATGATCTGGCATTGAGAGCAAAGTCATTACGTCCAATGGAGTATCGGGAAGAGGTTGAACATCTTTATGACCATGCTTTTGTATCTCAATCATAACTTCCATTTTTTGGTTAAGCTTTTCGAGGTTTTCTCTTATTTTTTCGAGCACGTGTAAAGGTTTTTTTCTTAGCATTTCTTCCCTAGTCAAAGTCTTTCCCCGAGTATTTTTTCACGTGTATTGCTTTAGAACTAAACATGGACGGTTTATTAAGTCTTACGACACACTGGTAATTATTCACAACAATTACACCCGCTACTTACAACAAACAACCATCGAAATCACATCACAATAAAATAAGCAAACTAAACACTGTACTAAAATGCGATAGGCCGTCTTAAAGATTTTAAAACTGAAAATAAATTAATAATTAGATTAAAAGGTGGAAATGGGGAGTTTAGAATGGTACTGGCGCTTGATTTCTAGACTCTTCCACAATAGGCAGCACTTGTTTCAGTTCTCGGAAGTATTTAAGAACCGTTATGCCTCTTTGCGTAATGGCATAAACTACACGTCGCTTTCCTGCAGTCCTCTCTTCCACTAGTTCTTGCTTGATTAAAAATTCCAAATATTCTTTGAGAACGCTACAGTTAACGTTCGCTTTGTACATAACATGAGTTAGCTTAAGTGGACCTCTATGAGCCAATACCCTTAAAATATCAACATACATCTCAAGTTTGGAACGTCGCATTTATAGACCTCTTTTTTGCCATATTCGCCGTTTTTATATAAAGCTTTTATGTATCAGTAGTAAACATTTTTTTCATTGCTTGGATTTAGCAATAGTCTTTCATTTGTGCAACGTTTAACACATTTAATCTATTTTCGAAAGCAGTAACCATATCATCTAGTAAGATTTGTTGCAATTCTGTCGAGAGTCCTTTAATTTTTTCCTCGAAAATCGTCGCCATTTTTGCTTCTAATTTTTTTCTGCCTTTATTAGTAATGTTTTGCTTCAAGTATTTTCCTCCATTTTGTAATCGGAATAGGTTCATGATATTTAACTAACTTATGAAAATTAAATAAATATTTAAAAATATGAATTCAGAATATAGATTCTCAGTTCAGGAATTAGAGGAAAGGGAGATGCAAGAAAATAATCACTGGATTGAGGATTGGCTTTCTGAACGCATTGAAAAAGAAAAGAACAAAAAAGAGTATTTGGCAATTCTCAAAACCTTTATTGAATACTGCCAGGAAAGAGGCATAGATTTTCTGAATATTGTAGCAGATTATAGATCCGCAAAGTATGCTGGAGCCAGAGAGGAACAGAAGTTCCTGGATAATTGGAATGATTTGATTAAAAGATATGCAACTTTTCTGAAAAATAGAATAAACCAAAGAGGAGGCAAATATACACCACTCAGCCTCAAAACCTATCTTTCAGTTCCCAAATCGTTTTTCAGTTGTTATAGAATTCCTTTGGATGTTCGTTTGCCTAAACGCACTTGTGTGTTTTATCATAACAGAGATCTCACAAAAGAGATCATTAGACAGATTCTCTCCAAAGCAACTCAGAGAAATAGAACAATTTGGCTCTCCATGAGTGAATCAGGGCTCAGAGCACATACTATGATCAATCTGAAATATTGGCAGATAAAGGATGATTTTGAAAAAGGAACAGTTCCAATGAGGATCCTTACTCCAGCCTCACAGATAAAATATCATGTAAATGATAGATGGAGTTTCGTTGGAGAAGATGGTTTCAAAGCTCTCAAAGAATACCTGGAACCCAGTATGCCCCTAAAAGATGATGATTTTGTTTTCAGCTCAGAAAAACCAGAGAAAGTTAGAGGGGGACAATTTACAGTAGCCAGCATATCAGCTACTTTCAGAAAGACAATCAATGCTCTGAAATTGGAGAAAGGATATTCACCTGGAAAACCAGGACACTACAGGATGCATGGGCTCAGAAAATACTTTTTCAACAACATGATAGCACCAAAAGAATACAGAGATTTCTGGATGGGGCACACAATAAGCAGTTCAGATGAATATTACATAACCCATGATCCAGAAAAACACAGAAAGGTATATGCAAAAGGGTATGAACAGCTGAGGATTCTGGAGCCAGTAACGCCAACACAACTCACAGAGATAGCAGATAAACTGCAACAGAAAGATAGGGAAATCCAGGAGCTCAGAGCTCAAAATGAAAAGTTATCTGCTAGGCTGGATCAATTGGCAGAACCACTTAAAGTGCTGAAAGAGATGAACAGTGTTGAGAAAATCCTGGAGGGATTAAGTGAAGATGAGGAAAGAACCTCATTGGGCTTAATTATCAGGTATATTCAACTAAAAACAGCCCAGGAATTGTATGAGGATGTTCAGAAACTGAAACAGGGAAAGGAAACAGCCTCTAAAGAAGAGTAGTTAGCCAGCTCACAAGCTAATGATGCATTCTGCCAACTTTCCGACAGTGACACTCAGCACAACACCTGGCTCCCTTTGTTTTAATCTGCTTTCCACACTCAGAGCACAGTCTCCTCAAATGCCTGGGATCCCACACCTTAACAGTGAAATCTCTGCCATACATCATTAAGTGCATTCCTCCTCTTCCTGGATCCTGAGCCTATCCACAGGAGTAACTATAACCCTCAGAAACCCTGATTAAAGATAAAAGACACACTGGAGTCTATTCTACAGATGGAAAGAAACCTGAGCTTTTTTCAGACAGATTGTTGAGGTACTTAGAGATACAAAGAAACTAGAGAAATTTGAACCCCTAATCACAGAATAAGGTTAAAGATAGAAACCCAAAATTTGCTTAATCTTATCAGAATCAAAAGATCTTTCCACAAGCAACCTAATGATGAGCTTTTCATCTGCCATGTACTCATAATTAAAAGCCAGAGAAAATAATCCAAAGCCTATCATTACCAAAAAGAAAACTGGAACAACAAGCACTAATGCCATAAATATCAACTGCATCAGTGTTTCCAGCATCCAGTTCACCATAAATATTATGTCATTTCAAACTTAAAAACGTATATTAAGATTTAAGATAGAGGTAATTTGAAAAACTATTTGTAGAAAGCTTATCTCCTTTCTCAATTAAATGCTATGCTAAAACCACCCTGAAGGGATTATGTTTAAACTCTATCGATCAAGAATACCAACTCGAGATAAGGATAAAATGATTGAAATGGGACAACTGGTGAATCAATTCCACAGGAGTGAAATAAGGGTCATGCAAAAAGGAGGAGAGGAAAGGCGTCAAGAGTATCTTACCGCTTTGTGGAAACTGTGGCTGGAGAATGAAGAATATAGGGTTAGGTTTGCGGAAGATATGAACAACGCAGTTGCCCAGGGTCTTTGTTTTAATGGTTTTATTTTCATCCCATATGGATCAATTAGGCCGACGTTCTCTGACGAAGGCTTTCAAAAAGAACCAAGTTATCAGGCTCTTATTGAAAAATATGTCGAGATTCTGTCAACTTCTGGTTTCATATGAGGTTCCAACTTGGTCAAGGCTGATTAAAGAGCCCGTGCTCCCTTCTATGTTGTTCCTGGGATCTTCTCCATCTCCTGGATCTGTGCAGTTCCAACCTCAGCTGAGCCCTCAAACCTTCAGAAACCGAACCTTTGCGTATTCCGTAGTTCTTAAGAATCTCCTGAAAGTGTTTCCATTCCTGTTGTGTCAATCTGGCTGAGAGAACCTTAGAACCCTTTTCCTCCCTGTCTACAGTGTTCCTGTCCATTTTGAGCCTCCATTAACCAAAAAAAGCTCTCTCTGAGCTCAGTTATATAGCTTTTGAGAGTGTTCTGTTTGTGTGTGTGCGTATATAGTATATCATATGATAAATAAAGGGCTGCATTTTTGAGTAATTACTCAAAAGAGAGAGAGTAAATTAATGGAAAGTGGTTAATAGTTGCAGTATTAACCATATCGCTTTTTTGTGGCTGAAATGTTTGAACCATATCTGAAATGCCTCTTTCTTTCTTCTTTCATAACTCTGTTTTATAGGAGGTTAGCTAAATAAGCATCCATTATCATTGGAGTACTGATGAGCATTAGATATTTGATAAGTTTGATAGAAGAATTTTGTTATGGTTATGAAGAACCGTTTGGCATTAATCATGAGAGATTCAAAGCTGATTTCATCAGTTTTCTGCAGAAAGAAGGTTGTGATGTCATTGAGGAATATGAGCTTTTCTTTGACAATGTTTCAGCAAATGGAAAAATTGCCAGGAAAAGAGGGTTCATTGATTTTTGGGTAACCTTTGAAAATAAGAGAATTGCAGTAGAGTTTGACAATGGAAATAAGCTGAAATTAAAAAGCATATGCAAACTTCTCCAATCAGGCGCTGATCTAATGATTGGGATTGTTAGAGGAAACCAATACTACAATGTGAAGGTTTCAAACATAAAAAGAGTAAAATGGATAATGAATAAACTGCAAATTTCCAGAAAAATACTTCTGATTTCTCTATCCCCAAAATCCTATTTTTGGATATAATCAAGCACAAATTCAAAAAGGGATTTTTGAGGGAGATATCTCCACATGCATGGGATGCAATTCCTATCTAGGTGTTATTAGTATTATCTTTAATTCTTTAACAAATCACTCTTGTACTTTCTTCACATAAAAATTTAATAATAAAAAAATTTGTAAATAAAACCATGTCAACGGTTACGCAGACTTATATTGAAATTGCAAAACTCGTAGTTAGTATAATAATTCCTATAACTACTGTAGGAGTCTTGGGATATTTTATTAATAGAAGATTAAAAGAAATAGAACATATTCAATGGTATAATCGAAAAGTAAT